>CAZRNE010000001.1:0-176059 GCA_964601365.1 uncultured Opitutaceae bacterium
CCGCTGGCTCGACTTCAACGACACCTGGCTCGCCGCCGAATGGGGCCACCCGTCGGACAACCTCGGCGCCATCCTGGCCGTCTCCGACTGGCTCTCGCGCAACCAGGCCGCCGGCACGCCCGTCGCCGCCTTCCAATCGAAAATCGAGAATCAAAAATCGAAAATCACCGTCCGCGACGTCCTCACGGCCATGATCAAGGCCCACGAGATCCAGGGCGTGCTCGCCCTCGAAAACTCCTTCAACCGCGTCGGCCTCGACCACGTCATCCTCGTCCGCATCGCCTCCACCGCCGTCACCGCCGCCCTGCTCGGCGGCACGCGCGACCAGGTCATCAACGCCATCTCGCACGCCTGGGTCGACGGCTCCGCGCTCCGCACCTACCGCCACGCGCCCAACACCGGCTCGCGCAAGTCCTGGGCCGCCGGCGACGCCACCAGCCGCGCCGTCCGCCTCGCCCTCATCGCCCTGACCGGCGAGATGGGCTACCCCTCCGTCCTCACCGCCAAGACCTGGGGCTTCCAGGACGTCTCCTTCAGGGGCAACACGGTGAAACTCGCCCGTCCGCTCGGCAGCTACGTCATGGAGCAGGTGCTCTTCAAGATCTCCTTCCCCGCCGAGTTCCACGCCCAGACCGCCGTCGAGTGCGCCATGAAGCTCCATCCGCTCGTCAAGGACCGCCTCGACCAGATCGAGCGCGTCGAGCTGACCACCCACGAGTCGGCCATCCGCATCATCGACAAGACCGGCCCGCTCCACAACCCCGCCGACCGCGACCACTGCCTCCAATACATGGCCGCCATCGGACTCATCTTCGGCTCGCTCACCGCCAACCACTACGAGGACAAGACCGCCGCCGACCCCCGCATCGACGCACTCCGCGCCAAGATGAAGGTCGCCGAGGACAAATCCTACTCCAAGGACTACCTCGACCCCGAGAAGCGCTCCATCGCCAACGCCATGCAGGTCTTCTTCAAGGACGGCACCAAGACGGACCGCATCGAGGTGCACTACCCCATCGGCCACCGCCGCCGCCGCTCCGAAGGCATCCCCGTCCTCCAGCAAAAAACCCTCGACGCTTTTTCAGCGCACTACGGCAAGGACAAGGCCAAGCAGCTCATGTCCCTCTTCGCCGACCGCGCGAAACTCGAGTCGATGCCCGTGCACGACTTCGTCAGTGCGTTCGTGAAGTAGGCCTCACCCCCCAACTCTATCACCTTCTAAGGCGCGGCTACCCAGCCGCGCCTTTTCTGTCTTCGCAAAATTGAAAGTTGAAGACCCAATTCATAGTTAGTTACCTAGGTTTCATCTGACCAATCGGGCAGTGAAGAGAAGTGCCAATATGAAAAACCTAGACGACCTAAGTTACTTCCAATTCACCGACCGTCAGCAAAGGGACAGGGCCTTGTCTGAACTCGCTGGAATTCTTCAAGGCATGGTAGCCGATCGCGAATTCCACCCCAAAGAAGTTGCAGAGCTAAAAGACTGGCAACGATCGCACTCTCATCTGATGGGGCCTCGCGACTTCGCAGATATCAACGAAGCAGTATCCCGAGCGATAATTGATGGGCGCCTTGAATCTTCTGAGGTCGATGAAATTACTTCTTTATGCGCCCGCGCTAGCTCGAACAGCCCCTACTACGATGCTGTCACCAAGGCGCTCCAAGAACTCTTCGGATATCTCCATGGGGTTTTATCGGATCGAAAGGTGAAACCAGAGGAACTGAAAGCACTGCTCCTGTGGATGGATGATTATGGACACTTACAACAAATCTATCCGTTCACTGAAATTCAAAGCATGATTGTGGGCGTTCTTCGGGATAAAAGCGTGGACGTAAACGAACAGAAAGCACTCCAAGTGTTCTTCTCGAACTTCGTCGTGATGTCACCAAGTCAACATGATTACTTGGACGAATTACGCATCAGCGCCAAAGAACTGTGTGTTGGCGGTATATGTGCCGTCGACCCTAATATTGTCCTCCCAGGGCGCAAATTCTGCTTCACCGGCTTCTCATCTCGCGGAAAGAGAAGCGATTTTGCAGAGGTCGTTAAGAAGCACGGCGGTGATTACGAAGAGAATGTCACATTGTCTCTCGACTATCTAATTGTTGGCGCAGACGGAAACCCTGCCTGGGCTTATTCGTGCTACGGCCGCAAGGTTGAGAAGGCCGTTCAACTTCGTAAGAAAGGTCATCAATTGATGATCGTTCACGAACGTGACTTTTGGGACGCCATTGTGGAGTAATGGATCATCTGTGCTAACGGTGTAATCCGTGGCTAAAAGCTCTGTTCTGTATGGATCAGTTCTTTCAGCCAAAACCGGTGGCACTGCATCGCGTTCTCGGCGCAGTGGCAGAGCAAGGTGACGTCCTGCTTCTCCGCCCGCTTGGCCCCAAGCCCCCGCCGGTGGACTGATCACTGGACTCACGCTTGTCTTACTCGCGCGGCTCGACGCACGGCTGCTCAAGGTGCCCCCAGAGCAATGTCACTTAATAGGTGACATGTTTGAGGTGCCCATCCGGCACCTCAAAATCCGCTTCAAGGTCACATCTTGTGACCTTGAACCCAAGGCACGCATCCGTGCTCATCCGTGAAATCCGTGGCGGAAAAACTCCGCTAGGTTTCCTTCTCGATCAGCTCCTTCAACAAGAACCGGTGGCACTGCGTCGCGTCCTCGGCGCAGTGGCAGAGCAAGGTGACGTTCTGCTTCTCCGCCAGCTTCGCGACCAGCCGCAGCGTGAACTTCTGCCCGTGATTCTTGATCGTGGCGATGCCGGCGCCCTTCGATGCCGGTTGATACACTTATCGCCTTAAATGGGGTATTACATAGCTTAAATAGGGTAATTTAGTTGTCGCTTTACCCCTATAATAGACTAATTATCCCATTAGTGCATTCATTCGCACCAGCATTTCTAGAACGGCTCCGCTTCGAAAGAAGTGACCTTGCCACGGTCCAAGCCCTTGGGGCTTACCGGGGAAGGCAGGATCTTTTCCGACAGCAGACCCCGGAAACCTTGGAGGCGCTACGCGCGGCGGCGTGGATCGAGTCGACTGAATCATCCAACCGCATCGAGGGCATCGAGGCGCCACGCGCCCAGCTGGAAAAGATCGTGCTGCACAACGCAACCCCGCGCAACCGCTCCGAACAGGAGATCGCCGGCTACCGCGATGCGCTCGCACTCATTCACGAATCAGCGCCGCACATGCCGCTGTCGCCGCGCTTGGTGCTGCAACTCCATCAGAACATCTACCGCTACCTGCCGGGTGAAGGCGGCGCTTGGAAGTCCGTCGACAACGAGATCGCCGAGAAACTCGCCGATGGTTCGCGCCGCATCCGCTTTCGCCCGACCCCCGCGGTCGCCACGCCGCAGGCAATGGACGATCTGTTCGCCGGCTGGGGCCATGCCCATGCCACCCAAGCCGCCGATCCGCTCGTGATCGTGCCGTTGCTCGTGCTCGATTTCCTGTGCATCCATCCGTTTCGCGACGGCAATGGCCGCACTGCGCGGCTTCTCACCTTGCTCGCTCTTTACCAGAGCGGCTACGAGGTCGGACGCTACATCAGCCTCGAGCGTGTGATCGAGGAATCCAAGGAAACCTATTACGAAGCCCTCGAAGCCAGTTCAATCAACTGGCATGAAGGGACTCACGATGCGTTCCCTTGGCTGCGATATTTCTGGGGCATGATGCTCCGCGCCTACAAGGAATTCGAAGAGCGCGTCGGCACCATCACTCCGGGAAAGGGCGCCAAGACCCGTCAGGTGCGCGAGGCTGCGCTTCGGCAGGTCGCTCCTTTCGCCATCTCGGACATCGAGCGTGCCGCGCCCGGTGTCGGTCGCGACATGGTGAGAGTTGTGCTGCGCCAGTTGCGTGACGAAGGCCTGCTCGTTTCGACCGGTGTCGGCCGCGCGGCCAAGTGGCGACGCGTCGAAACCAAGTGATCAACTAGCTTCGCGCTCGATCAGCTCCCGCAGCAGAAATCGGTGGCATTGCGTCGCGTCCTCGGCGCAGTGGCAGAGCAAGGTGACGTTCTGCTTCTCCGCCAGCCTGGCCACGAGCCGCAGCGTGAACTTCTGCCCGTGGTTCTTGATCGTGGCGTTGTCCTTGTCGGTCGCCGCCGGGGCGAACAACTCGTCGCGGTAGCGCTTCCCGAATTCCTTCCAAGTGATTTTGCCTCCGAGCACGCCCTTCAGGAGCTTCTCGCTCGGCCCGAGGCTGGCCATCCACACGTCGTAGCGGTCGGCCGGCAGCCCGCGCCCGCGGAAGCGTGTCACGAGGAGGCGCAGCCCGTCGTCTTTCGCGATCGGCGACTCGACTGACTTCGTTTTGAGCATGGCCCACCAATACCGGAATTGCCCGCTGCGGCAATCCCGTCATTCTTCCCCCATGAACTCCGCCGGCAAGTCGGTCTTCGTCTTCGGACTCTACCTGTTCGTCGTCGGGACGGGCCTGTTGATCCTGCCGAACCCCTTTCTCGCCCCACTCGGGTTTCCGCCGGCGGCGGATCCGTCGTGGCTGCGGGTGCTAGGCGTCCTCGTGCTCTGTCTCGCGACCTATTACCTCGTCGCGGCGCGTGCCAACCTTAGCCCGTTGATCCGCGCCACGGTCTTCGTGCGCGCCGGCGTGTTCGTCGTCTTCGGCACCTTGGTGCTGTTGCGCCTCGCGCCCGCGCCCCTCGCGCTGCTGGGCGCGGTCGACCTCATCGCCGCGCTGTGGACCTGGACCGCGTTGCGCTCCTCTGCCTGACCGGACGTCAACGTATGGCCTTGGCGCGGACGCATGCATGCGTTTCGCTCCGCCTGTCAGATGCAACTGCGCTTCCAACCCTACACGCTCGAGCTGCGGCACGCCTTCGGCATCGCGAGCAACACCCGCACCACCACGCCCGCGATGCTCGTCGAGGTCGAGCGCGACGGCCTCATCGGCTACGGCGAGGCCGCCATGCCGCCCTACCTTGGCGAGACCCAGCAGACCGCGGCCGATTTCCTGCGCCGCGTCGACCTCACGCGCTTCGCCGATCCGTTCCAGCTGGAGACGATCCTGCCGGCCGTCGACGCCCTCGCCCCGGGCAACGCCGCCGCCAAGGCCGCCGTCGACCTCGCCCTGCACGACTGGATCGGCAAAAAACTCGGCGTGCCGTGGTTCCGCCTCTGGGGCCTCGACCCGGCCAAGACGCCGGTCACGTCGTTCACCATCGGCATCGACACGCCCGAGGTCGTGCGCGCCAAGACCCGCGAGGCCGCGCCCTACAGCATCCTCAAGGTGAAGCTCGGCCGCGCGCCCGACGACGACCGCGCCATCATCGAGGCCATCCGCGCCGAGACCGACAAGCCCATCAGCGTCGACGCCAACCAGGGCTGGACCGACCGCGAGGCCGCCCTGCGCATGATCGAATGGCTCGCCGTGCACGGCGTCGTCTTCATCGAGCAGCCCCTGCCGAAGGACCGGCTCGACGACACCGCCTGGCTGCGCGGCCGCAGCCCGCTCCCGCTCATCGCGGATGAGAGCGTGCAGCGGCTCGACAGCGTCGCGCGGCTGCGCGGCGTGTTCGACGGCATCAACATCAAGCTCATGAAGTGCACCGGCCTGCGCGAGGCCCACCGCATGGTCACGCTCGCCCGCGCCCTCGGCCTCAAGGTCATGCTCGGCTGCATGACCGAGACCTCCTGCGCCATCTCCGCCGCCGCCCAGCTCTCGCCCCTCGCCGACTGGGCCGACCTCGACGGCGCGCTGCTGATCAAAAACGACCCCTTCGACGGCGCGCGCATCGTGGACGGCAAGGTCACCCTGCCCGACCGCCCCGGCCTCGGCGTTATCAAGCGGCCCGCCTGAGCCGTCGCCTCCGGCAATTTGTAACCTAATAGGTTACAAAAACCCGCAGTCCGAGTGTCATCTAATAGATGACACTCGGGCGGGGCGGATTGCGCTCATCCCTCGTTGGTCAGAACTTCAGCCGCACGCCGGCGGTGAAGTTCCGGCCGGGCAGCGGGGCGAGGTCCTTGAGGAACGATGTGTGCGGGCGCGCTTCCTCGTCGGTGAGGTTGGTGCCGCGGACGAACACCTCCCATTGCCAGCGGTCCGCGGTGAACTCCCACGCGGCGTGCGCGCCCAGCAGGCCGTAGCCATCGCTGGCACCCTCGTTGGCGGCCACGCGGTCCTGCTCCGCCGTGTGCTGCCACTCGGCGCCGGCGCTCCAAGCGCCGCTTTTCCACGCCAGACCAATGGTGTAGCGCGCGGCGGGGATGCGCGGCAGCGGGCGGCCCGCGCCGTCCTCGGCGCGCGTGAAGTCGGCCGCGAGGCGCAGGTCGAGCTTGTGCTGCGCGGTCTCGTGCAGGTGCACGATGGCCTCGGCCTCGAACCCGAGGAAGTCGGCGTCGGTCGCCGTGAAGGCGAAGACCGGCAGCGCTTCCTCCTCCTCGGCCGGGGTGAGCGTGGCGGGATCGACGAACGCGACGCCGGCGGGCCGCTCGACCGCCACCAGCCCGGTGGGCCGCTCGTAGAGGTAGCCGTCGAAGCGGTTGGCAAACAGGCTGACCTCGCCCGTCACGCGCCCGGCGCGCTTGCGGAGGTTGAGCTCGAAGCCGAGCGACTTCTCGCGGCCGAGCCCGGCGTCGCCGACCTCGTAGGCGCCGGTGCCGGCGTGCGGGCCGTCGGAGAACAGCTCCTGCGGGTTCGGGGCGCGCTCGGTGCGCGTGAGCGACGCGGCGAGCGTCCAGCCCGGGGCGGGGTTCCACACGCTGCCGGCCGAGGCGGTGAAGGCGCCGTCCCGGCGCGCGCGGCCGCTGCCGTCGGTCACGTCGACTTCCTGCCGCTCGTAACGCGCGCCGAACTGGTGCGTGAAGACCCCGTGCCGCAGCTCCTCCAGGAAGAACGCGGCCCAAGTCCGCTGCTCCGACGGGGGCAGGAACGCCTCGTCGCCCTGCGCCTCCAGCTCCTGCCGCGACATCTGCACGCCCAGCGCGCCGCCGAGACCGCGCGTGTGTTCATGGAACAGCTCGATCCGCCCGTCGAAGCCGCGGTTGCGGAAGACCGTGCCGACGGCGCCGTCCTCCAGCTCGGTGTGCTGGTAGCTGGCGCGGCCGAACTTGAGGCGCGCGCGGTTGAAGGGCCCGAGGTCGCGCGTGATCTCGCCCTGCAATTCGAAGCGGCGTTGCTGCAGGTCGATCTGCACGCCCTCGCCGGCATGGGCGTGGCCCGGCACGCCGTAGAGCGTGTCGAAGCCGCTGTAGTTGAACCCGAGGTGTCCGCCGGCCGCGACGAGCGAGAGCCCGGCCGAGCCGCCGCGCGAGTCGATGGCCGAGTTCGGCAGCCCGTCGCGGGCGAACACCGGCACGGGCTCGCCGTGCGCGAGGGCCTCCTCCGTCTCGTGCTCCCGTTCCTCCGCACTCTCGGCGAAACCGGGGATGTCGAGGCCGTCGAGCTTCCGCTCGAAACCGTCGAGGTGCAGCACGACGAAGCGGTTGGCGCCGGCTTCGGCCGCAAAATCCACCGTGCCGCCGTAGGCGCGCTCGCCTTCGTGGGTGCCGCCGCGGACCTCGAACACGCCGTCGACGGTGCGCTCGGGCCGCTCGCTCTCGATGCGATGCGTGAGGACGTTGACCACGCCGCCGACGGCGGAGGAGCCGTAGAGCAGCGAGGCAGGCCCGCGCACGACCTCGATGCGCTCGATCAGGAACGGCTCGACGCTCACGGCGTGATCCGGGCTGACCGCCGAGGCGTCGATCGTGCCGGCGCCGTTCTCGAGGATGCGGATGCGGTCGCCGCCAAGCCCGCGGATGACCGGGCGGCTGGAACCGGGGCCGAACCACGTCGAGTTGACGCCGGGCAGGCCGGCGAGGGTCTCGCCGAGCGTGGGCTGCCGGCGGAGCGAGAGCGCCTGGCCGGTGAGCAAGGAGGTCGCTTGGGCTAGATCGGCCGCGTCGCGCTGGAAGGGCGAGGCCGTGACGATGAATTGATCAAGGCGCACCGGCTCCTGGGCCGGCGGAGCCGTGTGTGCTTGGGCGAAGGCCGAGGCCGTCGCGCCGAGGGAGAGGAGAAAAATGGAAAGATGGGAATTCACGGAAGGTTCGGTTGGGGTTGGACGTGCGCGCAGGCGCGATGGGGCGCCGCGCAGGAAAGCCCGCCGCAACGCGCGGCCGGGCACGATTTCACTTCAACTCAACCGACCGGCGGAGCCTGGCTGGGCCGCAGGCGATAATCGGGCGCCGCGACATCAACCGTCGCCGGCGCGGGCAAAATTCCCGCGAGCCTCCACGCCACGAGCGGCGCGGACGGCGATTCAACCGGCGTATCCACGCCGGATGCAAAAAGCTCCACCACGCACCCGGTGTCCTCCGCGTGCGGTTCGTGATGGGCATCGTCATGCGCATGCAGCTCCGCGTGCCAGTCGGGGTTGGCCCCGAACACGCCCAGCGCCAGCACGAGCACCACGCCGGCCAGCGCGGTGCAGCGCAGCCAGAAGCGGGGGCAACGGAGGGCGGACGGACTCACGGGTTGGGAAAAGACCCAGGTTGGCAAAGGCGTCAAGCGCCGCCTGGCCTCAATCGTCCACCCGCGCGAAGCGCGCGACAGTCCGGCCGCCGGCCTCGACCGTCCCGTTGAACATCGCCGCCGGGCGCACCCACAGGCCATGCCCGCCGTAGAGGGCGCGGTAGACCACGAGCGGCTCGAGGGTTTCCGAGTGCCGGGCAAGGCCGACGACCTCGTAGTCGTTGCCCTTGTAGTGGCGGTAGCGGCCGGGCCGGGGCGCAGCCGGGAGGGGCGGCAGGTTGCTCATGGCAGCCAGCACAGCGCGAACGCACCGGGTTGCAAAGCTCGGTTTGACGAATTGTCTTATCCGCTCACTGCTTACCGCTCACCGCTGACTTTCATGCCTTCGCCCATCCCCGTCACCGTCCTCACCGGCTTCCTCGGCGCCGGCAAGACCACGCTCCTCAACCGCATCCTGACCGAGCAGCACGGAAGGAAGATCGCCGTCATCGAGAACGAGTTCGGCGAGGTCGGCGTGGACAACCAGCTCGTCATCCAGAGCGACGAGGAGATCTTCGAGATGAACAACGGCTGCATCTGCTGCACCGTGCGCGGCGATCTCCTCCGCATCCTCGGCCGCCTGATGAAGCGCAAGGACCGCCTCGACGCCGTGCTGATCGAGACCACCGGCCTCGCCAACCCCGCGCCCGTCGCCCAGACGTTTTTCTCCGACCCCGAGATCAAGGAGCAATACGCCCTCGACGGCATCGTCACCGTCGTGGACGCCAAGCACATCCACCTGCACCTCGACGACTCCCCCGAGGCGCAGAAGCAGGTGGCCTTCGCCGACGTCATCCTCCTCAACAAGACCGATCTCGTTTCCCCGGCCGACCTCGACGCGCTGGAGCGGCGCCTCAAGTCCATCAACGCCGTCGCCCGCGTGCACCGCACGCGCAACAGCGAACTGCCGCTCGACCGCGTGCTCAACATCGGCGGCTTCAACCTCGGGCGCGCCATCGAGGTGGACCCGCAGTTCCTCGAGATGGAATACCCCTTCGAATGGGCCGGCGGCTATGAACTCGCCGCCGGCGACCACGAACTCGAGATCGGCCACGCCCCTGGTGATCACGACCACGGCGGCCATGATCACGACGGACACGAACACCACCACGAATGTGCCCCGGGCTGCGACCACAGCCAGCTCGACGTTGTGATTCTTCCCGTAGGCAGCGCGCTTGCGCGCGCCGAGCCGGGCGCGGGCAAGCCCGCTGACCCACAATTTCTACCCGAGTCCGAACTCGCCCGCGCCATCCACGCCACCGTGCAGACCTTTTCCGACTGGGAAAACGAGAAGCAGCCCGGGGCCGCGCTCGAGATCGGGCCGAAGCTCAACCGCCTCAAGCTCCACGACGAGCACGGCAGGTTCCGCGTCCCCATCCCCGCCGCCGGCCGCTACCTGCTCTTCACCGGCCACGATGTGCCCACGCATCTCCACGGCCCGGACGGCCGGCTCCTGAAGTATTCCTGGGACCGCACGTTCCGCCACGAGCACGCGCATGACTCCGCGGTGTCCTCGGTCGGCATCGCCACGCCCGGCGACCTCGACGGCAAGAAGCTCAACGACTGGATCAGCGAGCTGCTCGCCAAGCGCGGCGGCGACATCTACCGCATGAAGGGCGTGCTCTGCGTGAAGGGCACGAACAAGCGACTCGTCTTCCAGGGCGTGCACATGCTCTTCGACGCGAAGTTCGACCGCGAGTGGAAGCCCGACGAGAACCGCACCAACACCCTCGTCTTCATCGGCAGGAACCTCGACCGCGCCGCCCTGACCGAGGGCTTCAAGGCCTGTCTGGCTGGCTAAATCCAAAACGGACGGGAATATACGACTTCCCGAAAAAATTCTCGCCCGGAGTCTGAAGCCCAGCAGCATCGCGCTTCCACGCACTTAGTAACCACGAACCGGGCTGTTTCACGCCGGCCCGCCTACCCCTTGGCTATTTCATCTCCAGGTCAGGATCGCAGACGCCTTTTCTGGCAGCTGCAGATCACCGGCTGGGTTGTGCTGGTGCCGGTCCTCGCGGCCATGGTCGCGACGGTGTATGCCGATCTCAAGACGGCGCTGCTGATCAGCTTTCTGCGACAGTCCATCGGATTCGGCCTGACCTTGGGTCTCTGGCTCGTCTACCGGCGCTGGTCCGCAGCGATCTTCCGTTGGTCGGATTACGCCATGAAGATCGCCGGCTGCTGTCTCCTGGCCGCCGCGGCCGACGGCGTCCTGGCAGAAATCCTGCGCCGGCTGCTCGACATCGCCGAGCCGCCGGCCGCCATCGCCCGCGGTGCCATCGTGCTGCGGCTCGCGCTTTATGTGGCGTGGAGCGCGCTCTATTTCTCCATCCGGCAGGAGCTGGAGTCGCGCGACTCCGTCCTGCGGGCCGCGCGCAACGAGGCCGACCAACGCGAAGTGGAGTCCCACCGGATCCGCGCGCAACTCAACCCGCATTTCCTGCACGGCTCGCTGCTCACCATCGCCCGGCGCGCCGAAAGCGACCCGCCCGGCGTCCGCATGCTCGCCGGGGCGCTCGCGGACTACCTGCGCTACACGCTCAGGCACGGCACCGATTTCACCCCCCTGGGCGATGAATTGGGGGCGATGACGAACTATCTCCGCGCCGCGCAGATCAACCACGCCGCCTTGGGACTCGCGTGGCGCATCGATGCCTCGGATGCCGCGCGCGCCGCGCTGGTGCCCGCCGCGCTCGTCCAGCCCCTGGTCGAGAATGCCATCAAATACGGCGCCATCACCTCCCCGGTCCCCCTGCGGGTGGACATCACTGCCGGGACCGAAGGCGACACCGTGCGGCTGTCGGTCGAAAACACGGGCACGTGGGTGCCGGCGCCGTCGTGGGAAAGCGAACAGGATGTCGCCGTGGGCATCGGCCTCGCCAACCTCCGCCGCCGTCTCGAACTGCTCTACGGCGATGATGCGAGGGTTGATGTTTCGGACGCGGCCGGGCGCGTGCGGGTGGAGGTGCACCTGCCCCTGCAATCCGTCCTGGTTGCAGCACGCTGAGACCCCATGGCCAGGCGGATTTCCCGCTTTGCCTTGGCCGCGGTTTCCCAAAGCCTCGGGGTGTGAAATTCGCCAAGCACTGGGCCGGACAAGTCGAGGACTATGCCATCGATCTCGCGTGGTCGTCCGACGGCGCGCTGCTCGCCGTCGCGGCGCAGAGCGGCGCCATCACGCTCTTCGACGCGACCACGGGCGCGGTGAAGCACACGCTCCCCGGCCATGCGGACGGCGCGAACGCGCTGGCGTGGGCGCCGCCGGCTGTAGGAGGGGCTTTACGCCCCGAAGAATCGCGGGATAAACCCGCTCCTACAGTTCTCGCCACCGCCGGGCAGGACGGCGCCGTGAGGTTCTGGGACGCCTCGACCGGCCGACAGACCGCCGAAGCGAAACTCGGCCAGGTGTGGATCGAGCACCTCGGCTGGGTAGGGCGAACCGTCCCCGGTGAGCCGTCGAGCACGGCTCGTCCGGAGGACTCGCCCTGCCTTTTCGCCGCCGCCGGGAAAAAACTCGTCGCGCTCCGGCCCGACGGCGCAATCGCCCACACTTTTCCCGACGCGTCGAAGACCATTTCCGCGGTGGCGATCGGGTCCTCGACCTTTGACTCGCGCGACTCGACCTATGTCGCCGCGGCCTGTTTCGGCCAGGTCCGTGTCTTCGACGCCGTCACCTTCGCCCCGGCCAAGGAATATTCCTACGGCAACGCGCTGCTCGCGCTGACCTGGTCCCCCGACGGACGCTGGCTCGTGGCCGGCTGCCACGACAACGCCGTGCACCTCTGGGCGCCGGCCGAGGACCTCGAGCTGCACATGAGCGGTTACGAGACCAAGCTCCGCGAGCTGTCCTTCAGCCACGACTCGAAGTGGCTCGCCACCGGCGGCGGGCGCGACGCCTGCGTGTGGGACTGCTCCGGACCCGGCCCCGAGGGCCGCGAGCCGCTGCTGCTGCCGCACCAGGCCCCGGTGCGCGCGGTGGCTTTTCAGAACAAGCACAGCCTGCTCGCGAGCGGCGCGGCCGACGGCGAGTTCGCGTTGTGGGGCCCGACGCGCTCGAGCCCGCTGCTGGTCGAGGTGCGCATGCCCGCCACGGCGACCAAGTTCGCCTGGCGGCACGACGACGCCCTGCTCGCGGTCGGCACCGAGCAGGGGCACATTTTCGTGTTCAAGACCACCTGATACCCCGTCGTGGCGGGGGCACTGTGCCGGTCGCGGCGGCTGTGCCGGTCACATTAGCCGAAAGCAGGACTGATCTGCCGCGATAACCGGTTGCGCACGCGCCGGCGGCGGCAACCGTCCCCGCGTGCCCGCCGCCCTGCCCTTGCGCCCGCTTCTCCTCGCCCTCGTCGTCGTCGCGATCTGGGGGTCGAACTTCGTCGCGATCAAGCTCTCGCTGGTGGACCTGCCGCCGCTGCTGCTGTGCGCCGTGCGCTTCGTCTTCGTGTCGCTGCCGCTGGTTTTCTTCGTGCCCAAGCCCGACCTGCCGTGGCGGCAGCTGCTGACCTACGGCTTCACGATGTTCGCGGCGCAGTTCGCGTTCATGTTCGTCGGCATGAAGCTCGGCATGCCCGCCGGCCTCGCCTCGCTGCTGCTGCAGTTCCAGGTCTTTGTCTCGCTCGCCCTGTCGGTGGGGATGCTCGGCGAAGCGGTCCGCCCGGTCCGGGTGGCGGGCGCGATCGTGGCGGCCGCGGGTTTCGCCGTCGTCGGCCTGCACACGGGTGGCGACGTGACCGTGGCCGGGCTCGTCTGCGTGTTGCTCGCGGCCGTGTCGTGGGCCTTCGCCAATGTGTGGTCGCGCCGCCTCGGCAAGGTCAACCCGCTGGCGCTCGTCGTCTGGGGCGGCCTGGTCGTGCCGGTGCCGATGGGCCTGGCTTCGCTTGCCTTCGAGGGCCCGGCCGCCATCTGGCAGGGGCTGACGCACGCGGGACTGGGCGCTTGGCTCGGCCTCGCCTACACGGTCTACCTCTCGACCCTCGTCGCCTATTCCATCTGGAGCTGGCTGCTGGCCCGCTATCCGGCGTCAACGGTCACGCCCTTCACCTTGCTCGTGCCGGTCTTTGGCATGCTCAGCTCGGCCCTCTACCTCGGCGAGGCCCTCCCGGCGTGGAAGCTGCAGGCCGCCGCCTTCGTGATCGGCGGGCTCGTGCTCTGCGTCTTCGGGCCCCGGCTCAGGTTCCTGCGCGCCGCGACTGTCACGGGCGGCCCGTGACCGCCGGACGCGGTTCGCCATGGACGCCGGCCGGATCGGCGTGTTTGTTGGCGGCGCGATGCCCGAAGTGCCACCTTCCGCCCCGACCTTCCGCGAGGCCCTCGCGGTGTGGACCAGGATCGGACTGCTGAGCTTCGGCGGGCCGACGGGCCAGATCGCACTCATGCACCAGGAGCTGGTCGAGAAACGGCGGTGGGTGAGCGAGGCGCGGTTCCTGCACGCCCTGAACTACTGCATGCTGCTGCCGGGACCGGAGGCGCAGCAGCTTTCCATCTACACCGGCTGGCTGCTGCACGGTGTGCGCGGCGGCCTAGCGGCGGGCACGCTGTTCGTGCTGCCGGGGGCGTTGCTGCTCTGGGCCGTGTCGTGGGTCTACGTGGTGCACGGCCAGGTGCCGTGGATCGCGGCGATCTTTGCCGGCCTGAAGCCGGCCGTGCTCGGCATCGTCGCCTTCGCCGTGCTCCGCCTCGGCCGCAAGGCGCTGCGCGGGCCCGCCCTGTGGGCGGTGGCCGCCGCGGCCTTCGCCGGCATCTTTTTCCTGAAGCTGCCCTTCCCGCTCCTCATCGCGGGTGCCGCGCTGGCCGGTTTCCTCGGCGGGCGGTTTTTTCCGCGGCATTTCTCCGCCCGCGGGGGCGGGGAACACGGGACGACCACCGTCATCCACGACGGGCCCGCGGGGGCCGCCCCTTCGCCGCCGCTGTCGCGCACGCTCCGCACGGCGGGGCTTTGGCTGGCCGTCTGGCTCGCCCCGGTGGCGCTCGCCGGCCTGCTGCTGGGGCGCGATCATGTGCTCTTCGCCCAGGGGCTCTTCTTCTCCAAGGCCGCCCTCGTCACCTTCGGCGGTGCCTATGCCGTGCTGCCCTACGTCGCGCAACAGGCGGTCGAGACGCATGGCTGGCTGTCGGCCGCGCAGATGCTCGACGGCCTCGCCCTGGCCGAGACAACCCCCGGTCCGCTCATCCTCGTGCTGCAATACGTCGGCTTCCTCGGCGCCTGGGCCGCCCCCGCGCCCTGGCCGCCGCTTGTGGCCGCCACCCTGGGCGCGGCGCTGACCACCTGGTGCACCTTCGTGCCGGGCTTCCTCTTCATCTTCGCCGGCGCGCCCTACGTGGAGGCCCTGCGCGGCCAGACGCTCCTGAACCACGTGCTGACCGCCATCACCGCCGCCGTGGTCGGCGTCATCCTCAACCTCGCCGTGTGGTTCGGCCTCGGCGTGGTCTTCCCCCGCGACGGAACCGACTGGTTCGCGGCCGGCGTGACGATGCTCGCCTTCGTCGGTTTGCAATGGTTCCGCTGGAATGTCGTCTACCTGGTCCTCGCCTGCGGGCTCCTCGGCCTGCTGCGCCACTTCCTGTGAATCCCCCCGTCCCCGCCTCCCTCCTCGTCGCCGTGACCGGCGATCCCGGCGCCGGCAAGACCCGCCTGCTCGCGGAGCTGGCGGCCGACCGCCTCGCCCTCGGCGCGCGCGTCGAGGGCCTCCTGGCCGTGGCGGGGCCGCGCGCCGCGCCGGACAAGGGCGCCGCCGAATACCGCCTGCGCATCCTCGGCCGCGACGGCGACCTGCCCTGGGCGAAGCGGGACGACCGCATCGAGCCGCCCTACGTGTTCGATGAGGAGACGAAGCGCCGCCTGCACGAGTGGGCCGGGGGCCTGCTTCGCGCCGCGCCCGCCCAGTTGCTCGTGCTTGACGAGTTCGGCAAGTTCGAGGCCCGCGGCGAAGGCCTGATGCCGTTGTGGCCGGCGTTCACGGCCGCGCGGCCGCAGATCATCGTCGTCGCGGTGCGCCGCGGGCTCGCCGAGGTGATCGAGTGGAAGCTCGGCCGCACCTTCGACGTGATCCTCGACGCCAACGCGCCCGACACGCTCGACCGCCTGCGCGGCATCTGCGCCGACTACGGCGAATGGACCCGGCTCGGGCTCTACGGCGGCGCGGCGGGCGGCATCGAGATGTCGGCCGGGGCCGCCCTGCACGCCGCGCAGGTGCCGCTGCGGGGCATGGCCATGTCGAGCGTGCAGGCGGCGATGATGACCCTCGCCGGCACGGGCATGAGCCGCCCCGGGCGCGTCGTCTGGGTGCCGTTCATCTCGGCCGGCCTGAAGTCCCTCTCGCCCGCCGGCAGCCGCGTGCGGCCGATGCTCGCCATCGTCATGCAGGGCCTGCTCTTCGGCGGTTCCGTGCAGGCGCTCGGGTGGAACGTTTTCTCCGTGACGCTCGGCGGTGCGCTGGTCGGCGCCTGGGCCGCGGCCCAGGGTGTCTTCCTGCAATACCTCATGCTCGGCGACGACCTCGTGCGCTCCTACGACACCGTCGTGCGCTGGCTGGCCGAACACACGCCGCTCACCGCCCCGAGCCTGCCCGTGGCCGTCGGCCTGTGGGCGCTGCTCCACGCCACCGCGGCGGGCAGCTTCGCCTTCACCGTGCACCGGCTGCGCCGTCCGCCCAGGCTGCTGCAGGAGGTGCTCGACCGCGAGCTGCAGCCGATGCCGGCGGCCGCGGCGCCGGGACGCCGCGGCTGGCGCCGGCTCGGCGAGTTCGCGCGCTGGCAGTTCTGGCTGCCGCTCATTGTCGTGGTAGCCATCCTGCGCGCGACCGGCGGCTCCTGGGAGGCGGTCGGCTGGCTCGCGCTGCGTTTTGTGGCGGTCGGCGCGGTGCTGCTGGCCCTGCTGTCGCTGCTCCGGCCCGCGCGCTGGGCGGAGTGGTTGCGCGCCCGCGGCTGGTGGGGGCCCTCGCTCGCCTTCGCCAGCGCGATGGAAAAGCGGACGAAAAAGTGATTCCACCCCGAACCAAGCGGAATACCCGGAGGGGAATGCCACTAACCACGAATGGACACCAATTGACACGAATGTTCAGGCCGAGCTTGGGCATGCGGGTCGATCTCCAAGTGGCGCAAGCTCACGGCATTTCCCCATTCGTGTTCCTTCGTGTCCATTCGTGGTTTCCAGGTTTTCTGTTTTTCGCGGCCCTTTCTGCCTTTGCCAACCGCGGACACCCGTGCCATCCATGGGCGATGATGAAGCGATACCTTTCCTTGTTGCTGCTGCTGGCCGCCCCGCTGGCGGGCCTCGCCCTCGAAATCCGCGAACTGGCCTCGCCCGCCGGTCCGGGCGCGATGGGCGCCGCGCTCACGCGTGACGAACGCGGCGTGATCTACCTGACCTGGCTCGAGCCCGACGGGGCCGGCCATGCGCTCAAGTTCTCCCGCCTCCTCGCCGGCGCCACGCGCTGGACCGAGCCGGCCACCATCGCCACCGGCGCCGGCTGGTTCGTGAACTGGGCCGACTTCCCCCAGCTGGCCGTGGCCGACGGCAAGATGACCGCCGTGTGGTTCGTCGAGAACGCCGGGCAGGGTTACCGCGCCTACTGGAGCCAGTCGCGCGACCAGGGCGCCACCTGGTCGTCCGCCCTGCCCGTCTCGGCCGAGAGCGGCGCGACGGAGTTCACCGCCCTGCAGCCGCTGGCCGGCGGACGCGTGCTGGCGGTCTGGCTCGACGCGCGCGCGCGCGCCAAGGGCGAGGAGAAGCAGATGCTCTGCGCGCGCTTCCTCGGCGAGGACGGCCCCGACATGATCGTGGATTCCATGGTCTGCGACTGCTGCCAGATCGCCCTCGTGCCCACGCGCGACGGCGGCGTGCTCGCCGCCTACCGCGGGCGCAACCCGGACGAGGTCCGCGACATCAAGCTCTCCCGCTTCAACGGCCGCGCCTGGTCGCGCCCCGAGGGCCTGCACCGCGACGGCTGGAAGATCGCCGGCTGCCCGGTGAACGGCCCGCGGCTCGTCACCGACGGCAGCTGGCACGGCGTCGCGTGGTTCACCGCCGCCGATGACAAGCCGAAGGTGCACGCCGCGCTCTCGGTGGACGGCGGCGAGACCTTCGAGGCCGCGCAGCTCGACCTCGGCAAACCCGAGGGCCGCGTGGACGCGGTGCTGCTCAAGGACGGCACCCTGCTCGTGTCGTGGCTCGAGCGGGCCGGCGAGGGCAAGGAGGGCGGCATCTACCTGCGCGGGCTGACCGCGGACAACCGCGTGACCGAACCCGAGATGCTCGCGCCCACGAAGACGACGCGCGCCAGCGGGTTCCCGCGCATGGTGATGCGCGACGACAAGCACCTCGTGCTCGCCTTCACCCGCGACCTCGAACCCAGCCGCCTCGCCACCCTCGTCGTGCGGGTGCGGTAGGCGGCCAGGCTTTCTACACGCTTGCGCAACGAACACGCTTGGCGTAATGGTCTGGCATGCCCACCGCCGTCCTCAAGGCCCACTTCAACGGCGAACGCATTGTGCTCGACGAACCCTTTGACCTGCCCGCGAACGCAACGCTCTTTGTCACCGTCATGGCTCCCGACGCCGAGCGCTCAGCCTGGATGGCGAAAAGCTCCAAAGGACTGGACCGGGCCTACGGGGACGATGAGCCGGAATACTCCGAGCGTGATTTGAAGCGGCCATGAACGAAGGCGCGGTCGCACTCACCCCATTGCCGCAGGCTGATGGGAAGAGCAAGAACCGCCCCATCATTTTGCTGCGCCGGATGCCGCCATTTGGCGACTGGCTGGTTTGCGGGGTCAGCACCCAAGTGCAGCAACAAGTCGAGGGCTTCGACGAAATGGTCGGGCCAGCCGATGCCGACTATCGCGACAGTGGGCTGAAGGCTCCCTCGCTCATCCGGTTGGGATTTCTCGCTGTGCTCCCGGCCAACCAGATCGCCGGCTCAATCGGCGCCATCTCGCCGGAAAGACACTCGAGGTTGCTCGCACGATTGTCCTCCTATCTCGCCCCGCGCAAATCGTGACAAGCTCGCCTTCACCCGCGACCTCGAGCCCAGCCGCCTCGCCACCCTCGTCGTGCGGGTGCGGTAGGCGCACCCCACCGCAGGCCGGTTGACAGGGCGGAGGCGGGGTCCAGATTGGGGCCCGCATGTCGGACCCCCACCCCAGCCCGCCCCCGTCGGTGTTCCTGAGCTATGCCTCGGAGGACCGCGCGGCCGTGCGGCGGCTCCGCGACGCGCTGGAGGCCGAGGGGCTCGAGGTGTGGTATGACGAGAGCGAGCTGAGCGGCGGCGAGGCCTGGGACCGGAAGATCCGGCGCCAGATCCGCGAGTGCACCTACTTCATGCCGATCATCTCCGCGCAGTCGAACGCGCGGCCCGAGGGCTACTTCCGGCGCGAGTGGCGCATCGCGGTCGAGCGCACCCTCGACATGGCCGACGACCTCATCTTCCTGCTGCCCGTCGTCATCGACGACACCGACGAGTCATACGCGCGCGTGCCCGATCCCTTCCTCAACGTGCAGTGGCTGCGCGTGCCCGGCGGCGAACCCACGCCCGCCCTGGGTGAACTCGCCCAAAGGCTCCTCGCCGGCGGCGCGCACCGCCTGCACAAGCCCGCCGAGACCAAGCCCCGGCCCAAGCCGGTGCGCGCCACCACCACGCCGCCCGTTTCCCCCGCACCGCCGCCCCTGTCCGGCGGCCCGGAGAAGGAGCGCCATCCCCCGCCCAAGTGGCTCGTGCCGGTGATCGAGCTGTGGCGCTGGATGCCGCGCTGGGCCAAGGTCCTGACCATCGTCATCGGCCTGCCCGTCCTGCTCAGCAAGTGCGATGGCAACGACAAGCCCGCGGCCCGGACGGCCCGCGAGAAACCGGCGGTGACCGGCACCGGCAGAACGGCCGGGGCCAATCCGGACAACGTGCAGGACCTGTTCGAGGTCGGAAAGCAGGTGGACGAGGCTCTGCGCCGCGTCGGCGCCGCCCAGGCCTCGCGCCGGAAGAACGCCGATGTGAGCCTGCTGGCCTTCGCGGGCGGAGCGTATGCCGACAGGGTCTACCAGGATCTCTTCGGCCGGCTCGTCGTGACGCGCGGTGTCTCCACCCGCTACAGCCACCAGCCGCTGCGCGGCACGCCCGGCGACAGCACCCCCCTTGAGCGCGGCAAGGCCGACGGCGCGCGGCTCGTGCTCAGCGCCGGGCTGGCCAGGAACGACGCCGGCACCGAGGTGCTGCGGGCCCGGCTCGACCGCGTGGCCGACGGCGCCAAACTCTGGACCGCGGACTTCCCCACCGCGGAAAAGTCCGACGCCACCGCCACCCTCATCTACGCCCAGGTCCTGCCCCTGCTGACGAAGAAGGAGTGAGGGGTCTTGCGTTGTTTTTGCAATGCGCCCAACTGACCTGGCACATAGTCATCCAAGCTTCTGCGAACTGATTGCGGCTTGAACGAGAAATGTCGTCAAATTAGTTAAGCGACATGACTCGGTTGGTGAATACCTGTTAGCCATGTAGCCATGAGCCTCGCAAAGAGTGATGTGATCGATGTTGTGGCACTCCTGCCCAACAAGCAGAATGTCGCGCTGATAGTATTTGATGATGGAGCGCTTCCCACAGGCGACAGCCGCGAGCGCGCACTTCAGAAGAAGCTTATCACCTATCTTCAGTTCGTAAGCACGGGCCAATTCATCGAATCTCACCCTGAGCATGCTGATCGTGGAGTGAAAATCATCGTTGTCTGCATGAATCCACCCTCGGAGGAGATGAGACGGATTGAACTAATTAGGGAGCACAACCAGCCTGAGATATATATCCCGGTTGAGGTGATGAGTGACGTCGAATTTCGCGCTAGCCTGCGTGGCCATATGCCGAGATGAAGAATAGCGCTAACAAGTAGGAATGAGAAGGCGCTAGAGCCAATGACCACATCTCTGACCATCATCGAGCCGCTTGCGGTTGCCATCGGTGAGGCGATGGTTTGCGTCGCGGGATGAGATTGTTCGTCGCGATCGATGTGCCGGAGACGGTGCGGGCGGAGCTGGCCGGGCAGGCGGAGCCGCTCGACGGCGTGGCGTGGACGCGGCCGGAGCAGCTGCACCTGACGCTGCGGTTCATCGGCGAGACGGAGCAGCGCGAGGGCCTCGAGGCGGCGCTGGAGCGCGTGCGGGTGGAGCCGTTCATCTTGCCGGTGGGCGGCATCGGGGTGTTCCCGGCGCGCGGACCGGCGAAGGTGCTGTGGGCGGGCCTGGGCCGGGCGCACACGCGGCTCTTCCAGTTGCGCCAGCAGGTGGACGACGCGCTGCTGTCGGTGGACCTCGGCATCCCGATGCCGAACTTCCACCCGCACATCACGCTGGGGCGCGTGGGACGGCCGCCGGAGCAGCGCGACAAGAAGTGGCTGGCGGCCTTCGAGCGGTGGCGGAAGGCGCGCGCGGCCTACGAGGGTCCGCCGTTCAAGGTGGCGGACTTCCACCTCTACGCCAGCGAGCTGCGGGCGGACGGCGCCGTGCACACGCGCCTGCGGACCTATGCGCTGAAAAGAGAGTAGCCACGAAGCTCACGCAGCAGAGGCGCGCGCAAGCGCGCTGACCCACCAAATTTTGGCCACGGATTGCACGGATCATCCTTCGCCAAGGCTACGGATTACAAGTGGGCCCGGACAAAACCGGGGTGGACCAGCGCGCTGACCTGCAAAGACACCGAATAATCCGTGATCATCCGTGTTATCCGCGGTGAAAAAACTCCGTGATCTTTCGCGGGCGGCTCAGTTCCAGTTGAGGATGAGCGCGGTGAAGTAGGTCGTGTCGAGCTTCTCGACGCCGGCGGCGGGCTGGCTCTGGTAGTCGTTGACGACGCCCATGCGCAGCTTCCAGAACTCGCCGGTCTTGATCGGGAGGTCGAAGGAGGACTCGTGGCGCAGGCGGTAGTTGGCGAAGTCGTCGAAGGACGGCGTCCAGACGATGCTGTTGTTCATCTTCGCCCAGCCGAGGGTCTGCGAGTTGAGCAGGGAGACGTCGAGGCCGGCGGAGTCGAAGTCGGGCGCGGCGGTCGAGTAGGTCTCGTAGATGTAGCTGAGACCGAGGCGCAGCTCGGTGTCGCGGCGGTCGGACTTGGCGACCTTGTAGCCGAGGCCGACGGCGGAGGTGGAGCGGAGGTCGATGAGCTTGATCTTGTCCTGGGCGAGGTCGGTGCGGGCGAACCAGACGGTCTTGCCGGAAAAATTGTTGGAGTAGTCGACGCCGGCCTTCCAGTCGTCGGCGGTGTCGTTGCCGTTCTCCTGCGCGCGGTTGATGGCGCCGGCGAAGACGAGCTTGTCCTTCGGGCTGATGAGGGTGGCCTTGAGGCCGACGGCCCCGGCGAACTTCTCGGAGCCGCCGGTGCGGCCGGTGATGGAGGCGGAGGCCTCGTATTGCCACTTGCGTTCCTGGGCGGCGGCCTCGGCCTTGAGGCGGCGCGCCTCGGGGCTGTCGGCACCCGGGCGCCAGACGGCGGCGACGTGGCCGGTGGCGGCGGTCATCTGGCCGTCGGCGGCGACGACGCGGATGCCGGAGGCGGACGACTCGACGCGGCCGAGCACGGCGCTGCCGGCGCTGAGGCCGACGTTGACCGCCTCGTCGGTGGCGAAGGTGCGGATCTTGTCCTGCGCGATGTCGATGGTCCCCGCGAAGGCGGTCTCGACCTTGAACTTGCCGCCCTCGGCGGAGACGAGCCGGCCGTGGATGACGGAGCCGTCGGTCAGCTCGAAGCGGTCGGCGCGGAGGGAAGCCGCGAAAACGAGCAGCGCGGCGGCGAAGAGTCGGGTGTGTTTCATGAATAAAGCCGGGTTGGAAAGCAGGCAGGCCGCGGCTGATCAAACAGAAAGATGACGAAGCGTCGGTTTTGCGGGATCACCCAAAACCGTGTCATCCTGAACGCAGTGAAGGATCCATGCCGATGAACATCGTATCAAGGACGCACATGGGGATTCTTCGCTTCCTGCTTCGCCATCCGCCGCCGTCCCGCTCCGGCGCGACCAATGGCATCGGAGGACAAGCCGCTCAGAATGGCGGAATGTGTTCGACGTTGCCCGGGCGCGTATTTGCGCCTGACTGGCGGAATGCCCACCCGCGCCTGGTTCCCCACCCTCATCTATCACGAGCCGCTGCGGCGCGGCGCGGCCGCGGCGCGCTTCAATGCGGAACTGGCGGCCGAGTGCCGGCAGCTGCGCGAGTTCGACGCGGCCGGACGCCGGTGGTCGGCGAAAAACTACCCCGGCGGCTACACCTCCTACGCCTCGATGAACGAACTGCACAAGTTCTCGTCCACCTTCGCGGAGCTGGAGCGCCGGATCACGGCGCACGTGCGGCGTTTCGCGGCGCAGCTCGACATGGACCTGCGCGGACGCGCGGTGCGCATGACGGACTTCTGGGTCAACATCATGCCGGAGCACGCCGCGCACAGCCTGCACCTGCACCCGTTGTCGTTCATCAGCGGCACCTACTACGTGGCGACGCCGCGCGGCTGCCCGGGGTTGAAGTTCGAGGACCCGCGGCTCGACAAGTTCATGGCCGCGCCGCCGAAGACCGCCCGCGCCCGCCCGGCCAACCGTCCGCACATCACCTACCCGGCTCGGGCCGGCCACGTCATCCTCTTCGAGAGCTGGCTGCGCCACGAGGTCGCGCCCAATCGCACCGCCGCGGAGCGGATCAGCGTCAGTTTCAACTACAACTGGGCCTAGCGCCGTCAGTCCTCCGTGATGGTGAATTTGATCGGCACCATCATGCGCGAGTTGACCTTGCGGCCGGCCTTCATGCCGGGACGGAATTTCCACTTCATGACGCCGATCACCGCCGCCTCCTCGAAGCCCGGATGCGTCGAATTGAGCACGCGCGCATGCACGACCTCGCCGCGCGCATCGACGATGAACTCGACGTTGACGCTGCCCTCGACGCCGGTGCGCTTCAGCTCGAAGGGATAGGGCGGCGCGGGCTGGTAGACCGTGGTCGGCTGCCGGTCGAGGTCGCTGAGCTTGAAGATCTCGCCGAGTGAACTGACCTTGCCCGTGCCGCGGGCCATGTGGATCGGGATGGTGGAGAGCTTGGCGCCGAGCAGGTCGCCGCTGGCCGGCGGCGTGAACGACATCGGCTGCACGAAGGCATCGACCGGCACGGCGATGAGGTATTCGGCGAGCGTGGGCACCGCGACACCGGCGGGCGGCTCCATCAAGTCGTTGAGGTCGGAAGGCGGCGGCTCCTCCTCCTCGATGATATCGGGCATCGCCATCTGGATGACCGGGGTGTCGTCCACCACGGCGGCGACGCGGACGGGCTTCCGGTTGAAGCCGTAGAGGAAGATCACGTGCAGGAGCGCGGCCACGAACAGGCCCATCGCCAGCGTCAGGCCGCGGCCGCTCACCGTGCGGTATTTCCAATCGCCCGGCTGCGGCGTCACACGGGTCAGGCTGACTGCAGCGCGGGGATCCGGGGGCGGCAGGGACAGGGGAGCGGTTGGATAAGTGATCGTGGTCACCAACCCTAGGATACGCCCGGGCCGGAGCGGCGGCTGTGCGTTTTTTGGCCAAACCGCCGCGCGGTTTGGACGCAGCCGCCGCAAGTCGGGATTGCGCCGCGGCCCGCCTGCCCGTAGCGGTGACGGCCATGACGCTCGCCCAACTCGGCTGGACGGACAGCCTGGCCGCCGCCTTCGCCCCGCATGCGGCCGAGGGCCGCGCGCCGGCGCGGGTCACGCTGCAGTTGAAGGGTTTTTATGAGGTGGACGGCGAATCCGGCGCCAAGCTGGGCGAATGCACCGGCCGCTTCCGGCACGAGGCCCGCTCCCCCGCCGATCTGCCCGCCATCGGCGACTGGGTCGCCGTCACCCCGCAACCGGGCGACGACACCCGTGCCCTCATCCACGCCGTCCTGCCGCGGCGGACCAAGTTCTCACGCAAGGCCGCCGGCGAGGAGGAGGTCGAGCAGGTGATCGCCGCCAACATCGACACGGTGTTCATCGTGACGGCGCTCGACGCGGATTTCAGCCCGCGGCGCGTGGAGCGCTATCTGGCGGCCGCGGCGGCCAGCGGCGCGGAGCCGGTCGTGCTGTTGAACAAGGCCGACGTGGCGGAGGACGAGGAGAAGGCGCGCGCGGAGATCGCGGCCATCGCGCACGGCACGCCGGTCCACGTGGTGAGCGCGAAGACCCGCCGCGGCCTCAAGGCGCTGGCGCCCTGGCTGCAGCCCGGCCGCACGGTGGCCTTCCTCGGCTCCTCGGGCGTGGGCAAGTCCACCCTGATCAACCGGCTGTGCGGCGAGGCTGTGCAGGCCACGCAGGAGGTGCGCGAGGCCGACGCCAAGGGCCGCCACACCACGACGGTGCGCGAACTGATCGTCACGCCGTCCGGGGCGCTCGTCATCGACACGCCGGGCATGCGCGAATTCGAGCCGTGGGAAACGGCCCGGCCGGCGGGCGAAGCCTTCGCCGACATCGCCGCGCTGGCGGCGCGGTGCCGTTTCCGCGACTGCTCCCACACGGTCGAGCCCGGCTGCGCCGTGGCGGCGGCGCTGGCCGACGGCTCGCTCGAGCTGCCACGCTGGCAGACCTATGTGCGGCAGACGCGCCAGCTGGCCCACGAGACCCGCCGCACCGACCGGCGCGCCGAACAGGCGACGAAGGCCGGTCACAAGCGCGCCATGCGCCACCTGCAGGCCCGCCTCCGGGAAAAGTCGGGGGATTTGTAGAGGCTGTGGCGAAAGTGGGTTTGTGGTGGGGCAGCGCGCTGGCGCGCGCGTTGCTCTCTGAGGCGCGCCCAAGGTCGCTGGCCCACGAATACTGATCGGCCGGTCTTAGGATGTTTAGCGGCGTCCGCAGGATTGACCTTCCGCCCGCCGCGCGGATGATGCCGGCACCATGTATACGATCATCGGAGGCGACGGGAAGGAATACGGGCCGGTGACGGCCGACAAGGTGCGCGAATGGATGGCGACCAACCGCGCCAACGCGCAGACGCGCATCAAGCGCGCCGGCACGGACTCATGGACGACCGTCGGCATGTTGCCCGAGTTCGGCGCCCCTGCGAGCACCGCGGCCGCCGCCGAGCCGTCCGCCGGCGCGAGCCCGCCGGCCGGGGAGGCCGCCCCGCTCACGGGCAGCATCGGCGAGATCACGGAGGCGTTGGCCGCGAAAGGGCGCCCGATCGACGTCTTCGGCTGCCTCGGCCGCAGCTTCGAATTGTGGAAGGCCAACCTGCTGCCGCTGGTCGGTGCCACGGTCGTGATGATGCTCGTGCAGATGGCGGCGGGCTTGATCCCCCTGCTGGGCATGCTGGCCGGTTTGCTGCTGAACGGCGTGTTCTACGGCGGACTCTATTACTACTACCTCGGCAAGATGCGCGGGGAGCCGCGCACGCTGGGCGACATCTTCGCGGGCTTCTCCAAGGCCTTCGTGCCCCTGATGCTGGCCAGCCTGCTCATGGCGCTCCTCATCTTCGCGGTGATGGCGCCGTTCTTCGGCCCCTTCTTCTTCGAGATCCTCAAGGCCGTCATGGCCGGCAGCCAGGAGCCCCCCGACCTGAGCGGCGCCTCCGTCGGCATGATCTTCCTGGGGATCATCCCGGTTCTTTATCTCGGCGTCAGCTGGGCCTTCACCTTCGTGCTGGTGATCGACAAGGGGCTCGGGCCGTGGACGGCGATGGAGGTGGGGCGGAGGCTCGTCACCCGCCAGTGGTTCCGTGTCTTCTTCGTCTTCCTGTTCGGCACCATCATCGGCTGCCTCGGCCTCATCGGACTGATCATCGGCGTGGTCTTCACCATCCCGTTGCTGATCGGATCGGTGCTCTACGCCTACGAGGACCTGACGGGCGGCAAGGCCTGAGCGGCTTCAGGCCGGGGTGCCGGGCTTCCGGCCGAGGAGCAGGTGGTCGAGCGAGAGCTTGCCCGGGCCGAAGGCGAGCACGATGACCGACGCGAGCAGGAAAGTAAAGGGCGCGGCCTCGAGGAACTTGTCCGTCTCGCTGAAGATGGCCAGCAGTTCCTCCCGGTGCGCGGTCAGGTAGGCCACGGCCATCGTGCCGGCGAGCGGGATCGAGGCCGGCCGCGCGAACAGCCCGAGCGCCAGCAGCACGCCGCCCACGAGCTCAGTCGAAGCGGCCATGATCGCGTTCAATTTGGGAAACGGGATGTGCAGCGTATCGCCAAACCAAGCGGCCACTTCATCGATGCGGCCGAACTTGCCCCAGCCGCTCTGCGCAAAGGACCAACCCCACCAGAGGCGGATGATGAGCAGGAGGGGCGACTGCAGATGGGCGGCGAGGGCGTCGAATTTGGCGAGAAGATCGCGGGGGTTCATGCCGGGTGAGAGCACCCGCGCGCATGATTATTCCCGCTGGCAGAACCAGCCGAGCGACATCCAGGTCCTGAACCATTCCTGCACGCGGCCGGCGAGGTCCGGCGCGGCGCGGCGCGGCAGGCCGGCGGCGAGGGCCTGCTCGAGGGTCCGGCCCCGGCGGATGGCGGTGAGGATGCGGTAGCCCTCGGGCTCAAGCCGCTTGTAATAGGTGACGTTGTCGAGGCGGTGCACGGCCACGAAGGTGCGCTGCGGGCGCGGCAGGCGGACTTTTTTCGCGGCGCGGACGGAGGGCGCGTGGATCGAGGTGTTGCTGGCCTCGCCGCGTTGCATGGCCTCGCGCTGCTTTACCTGGATCATGAAGTCGTCGACCGGATACGCGAGGTCGAGGAGCTGGAGGTAGGGCTGGAGGTTGAGCCGCAGCTTGGCCGGATCGGCGTCGAGGAGGTCGTCGGTCGTGAAGAGCGGGCGCGAGGCGCTGTCCCAGACCTCGATGCGGGCCCATTCGAAGCGGGAGATGTCGTGGCAGAGGGCGGTGTGCGGCGCGGTCCAGCGCGGCTCCTCGAGGATGAAACGCGCCATGCGGTCGGGGAGGTTGCGCAGGGTGAAGGTGCGCGAGGGGTATTTCTCCAGGTAGGCCTCGGCGAGGCGCATGAACTTCTTGTCGCCGAGGACGGCACGGAGGCCGGGGCAGTCGTCGTAGAGGCTGTCGAGCACCCGGAACCAATACATGCGGTTGTAGATCTCGAGGCGCTCGAGCGAGGTGAGGCGGTCGTTGGGCTTGGCGACCTGGGCGGCGAGGGCGGCGGTGCGGCGGCCGTCGGGGGTGCGGCGCGGGGTGCGGTTGCCGGGCGTGAGGCGCAGGGACACGATTTTCCACATCGCGCGCTGGAGGTGCGCGAGATCGGCGGCGGACTC
Source organism: uncultured Opitutaceae bacterium (assembly GCA_964601365.1). Classification (GTDB taxonomy): domain Bacteria; phylum Verrucomicrobiota; class Verrucomicrobiia; order Opitutales; family Opitutaceae; genus Didemnitutus. The sequence continues at coordinate 27,735 of CAZRNE010000001.1, forward strand.
AACGCGCGCGGGCGCGAAGGGTTTGGATTTCGATGCCTTGGACTTAACAGCCATATCAGCTAGCGTGTCATCCTGAACGGAGTGAAGGATCCGGCGGCACGACCGTTGGCGGACATCATTGTGGATTCTTCGCTGCGCTCAGAATGACAGGTGGGGTGAATGCCCTGGGAGCCCGTGTCCTCAACGGGCGCGAAGGGGCGGGCGGGGCGCGGGGATTTTCGCTTCACGGGCTTGGGCGATGAATTCATGGGCCTTGAGGGCTTCCTGGTGCACCTCGTCGAAGGAGGGGATCTTGTCGTCCCACTCGAGGAGCGTGGCGGTGACGCCGCAGAGGCGCGTGGCGTGGGCGTAGAGCTTCCACACGGGGTCGGGCGGCGCATGGTCGTGCGTGTCGAGGATGTATTTCTCGAACTTCGTGTGCCCGGCGATGTGCATCTGCGCGACGCGGTGGTGCGGGACGTTGTCGAGGTAGTCGTAGGGGTTGAACGAGTGGTTTTTCGAAGAGACGTAGATGTTGTTCACGTCGAGCAGCACGCCGCAGTCGGCCAGCTCGACGACCTCGCTGAGGAATTCCCACTCGGTCATCTCGGAGACGTGGAACTCGGTGTAGGAGCTGACGTTCTCGACGGCGACGGGCACCTCGAGGTAGTCGCGCACAATGCGGATGTTCTCGGCGGTGCGCTTCGCGGCGGCAAAGGTGTAGGGCATCGGCAGCAGGTCGTGCGAGTAGGTGCCGTCGACGCTGCCCCAGCAGAGGTGGTCGGAAAGCCAGGGGGTCTTGGTGCGTTTCACCAGCGCCTTCAGGCGCCGGAGGTGGTCGCGGTTGGGGCCGTCCGCCGAGCCGAAGTAGAGGCCGACGCCGTGCTGCACGACGCGGTATTGCGCCATGATACGGTCGAGCACCTCCAGCGGGCGGCCGCCGTCCACCATGAAGTTCTCAGAGATGATCTCGAACCAGTCGACGGTCGGCTTCTTGGAGAGGATGTGGTCGTAATGCGGGATGCGCAGGCCGATGCCGATGCCGTAGTCGGTGTAGCCGTTGAATTTGTTGGCGGGCATGGAGGGGCGGAAAAAAGAGACCGGGCGCGCGGCCCGGTCTCAAGTCTGGAAAGTCACAACCGGATCGCGGGCGACCCGGCTGCACGGGAACCGGGATCAGGCGCTCTTGGGCTTCTCGGCGTCCTTCTTCGGGGCGTGCTTCGAGTTGCAGCCGCCCTTGCCCTTGCAGGAGTTCTTGCCGGCGCAGCCGTTGTCGCCGCTCTTGCAGCCGCCCTTGCCCTTGCACTCGTTCTTGCCCTTGCAGTCGTGGCCCTTGCAGCCGTCCTTGCCTTTGCAGCCATCCTTGCCCTTGCAACCGTCTTTGCCTTTGCAACCGTCTTTGCCTTTGCAGCCGTCTTTGCCTTTACAGCCGTCCTTGGCTTTGTCGGTCGCAGCGGCGGTGGTGCCGGCGTTGGTGGCGGCCGAGGCCTTGACGGCGAGGGCGCCCGCGTAGAGGCCGGCGATGGCGGCCGCGGTGATGATCATTCTGGTCGATTTGTTCATTGGAGTTGTTGTTCTGGTTTTGGGTTCTCCTGCGCGTTGCCGCCCGGGGTGGGCGCGCGCAGAAAAGCGGGAAATTCCATGGAGGGGTGCTGCGTGGGAGCATCAACCGGGCGGGGTTATTCCGGATTTTCTCCAGACACGAAACTGGCCGGAAGGAGCCGCTCAAACCACCCTTTTCTTTCGGGCCGGCCCCCGCCGCGGCGAAAACGCGGTTGCGCGAAGCCCGGCATATTCCGCATAAACCAAGGATGTCCCCCACCCCACGATTCCTTGCGGCTGCGGCACTTGCGGTGTTGTTCACCGCCGCCCAAGCCAAGACCCTGATCCACGCCGGCCGCCTCATCGACGGCCGCGCTGACACAGAACGCCAGAACGTGACGGTTGTCGTCGAAGGCGACCGCATCACGGGGATCGCCGACGGCTTCACGGCGCCGGCCGCGGGCGACACGGTCATCGATCTGAAAAACGCCACGGTGATGCCCGGCCTGATGGACATGCACGTCCACCTCAACGGCGAGCAGTCGCCCACGAGCTACACGGAACGGTTCTTCATGAACCCGGCCGACGTCGCCCTGCGTGCCACCGTCTACGCCAAGCGCACCCTCCTGGCCGGCTTCACCACCGTCCGCGACCTCGGCGCCGCCGACAACGTCAACAACTCCCTCCGCGACGCCATCGCCAAGGGCTGGATCGTGGGACCCAGGGTTTTCAGCGCCGGCAAGAGCCTCGCCACCACCGGCGGCCACGGCGACCCCACCAACGGCCTCAACGACGAGCTGCGCGGCGACCCGGGTCCGAAGGAGGGCGTGATCAACAGTCCCGAGGACGCCCGCAAGGCCGTCCGCCAGCGCTACAAGGAAGGCGCCGACCTCATCAAGGTCACCGGCACGGGCGGCGTGCTCTCGCTCGCCAAGAGCCCGCAGAACCCGCAGCTGACCGACGCCGAGTTCAAGGCCGTCGTCGAGACCGCGCGCGAATACGGCATGAAGGTGGCCGTGCACGCACACGGCGACGAGGGCGCGCGCCGCGCCGTGCTCGCCGGCGTCGACTCCATCGAGCACGGCACCTGGCTCAGCGACGAGACCATGGACCTGATGAAGAAGCACGGCACCTGGTATGTGCCCACGATCCACGCCGGCCGCTTCGTCGGCGACAAGGCGAAGCAGCCCGGCTATTTCCCGGAGATCGTGCGGCCCAAGGCCGCCGCGGTCGGCCCGCTCATCCTCGCCACCTTCCAGCGCGCCCACGCCCGCGGCGTGAAGATCGCCTTCGGCACCGACATGGGCGTCGGCCCGCACGGCGACAACTGGCAGGAATTCGCCTACATGGTCGAGGGCGGCATGAAGCCGATGGAGGCCATCAAGGCCGCGACGCTCAACGCCTCGCAACTCCTCGGCATCGAGAAGGACCTCGGCACGGTCGAAGCCGGCAAGCTCGCCGACCTCGTCGCCGTCGCCGGCGACCCGCTCGCGGACATCAAGGCCATGAAGGACGTCACCTTCGTCATGAAGGCCGGCACGGTTTACAAGCAGTGATCAGTGGTAGCGCGGGCCCAGCGGTCGCGCCCTACCTCATACAATCCGATCCACCAGCGTCTCGCCGCGTTCGAAACGGCGGAGGTTGTCGAGGAAGTGGCGGGCGAGCTTGTCGTCCTGGTCGCGCGTGCCGCCACCGATGTGGCAGGTGATGTGGCAGTTCCTCGCCGCCCACAGCGGATGGTCCGGTGGCAGCGGCTCGGGGTCGAGCGCGTCGAGGTAGGCCGCGCCGACGTGGCCCGACTCCAGCGCGGTGATGAGTGCGGGCTGGTCCACCGTTTCGCCGCGGCCAACATTGTAGAGGCGGGCGCCGGGTTTCATCTGCGCGAGGCGCGCGGCGTTCACGAACCGCTTGGTCGCGTCGGAATCCGGCAGCACGTTGCAGACGTGGTCGGCGACGGCGAGGGCGGCGGGCAGGCCGGCGTCGGTGACGACCTCCACGCCCTCGTCACCGGTCGGCCTGCGCCGGTAGGCGATGATGCGCCCGCCGAAGGGTTGCAGCAGCTCGGCCAGCCGCCGGCCGATGGCGCCGTAGCCAAGCAGGAGGAAGCACTGGCCGGTGAGCACGCCGTTGGTGAAGCGGTCCTCGAGGTAGCGCCATTCGCGCGGGCCGTGCTGGTTGAGCACCTGCGCCGGGAGGTTGCGCGCGAGGGCAAGCATCTGCGCCAGCAGGTGGTGGGCGCAGGGGTCGGCGAAGACCTGCGAGGCGTTCGTCGCCACCGCGCCGCGGGCGCGCAGCGCGGCGCGGAAATCGTCGCGGTCGTAGCGGGTGTAGCCGGCGGAGCTGAGCGCGACCCAGCGCAGGCGGGGCAGGCGCATGGCATCCTCCACCACGGGCTGGCCGTAGGCGATGTCGGCCTCGGCGAGCAAGGGATCGGCCCGGCCGGCGGCGAGCACATGGGGCGTGGCCTTGGGGGAATACAGGAGGCGATGGCCGGCGGCAGCGAGGCCGGCCTGCAGGCGCGCGAGCGCCTCCGGCCGGAAATCGTGGTTGGTCCAGATGGTCAGGCCGGCCATGCGGATCACTTCTTCAGCCGGTTCTCACCGTCGAGGCTGAGGTAGCCGGCGCAAACGAGGTCTTCGACGGTGAGCGAGCCGAGCTTGAGGGCGCCATCGGCGGCCTGTTGGCGCAGGTCGGCCTCGAGCAGGTCGCGCTCCGCCGTGGCTGCCATGCCCTGGTTCATCAGGTCCTGGTAGCGCTGCTGGGCCCCGGGATTCTTGAACTTGAAACCGTAGGGCAGCGCGGGCGCGGGTGCGTCGGGCTTGAGGCGCGGGGCGGCCGTGGCGAACCACTGGCCGAACTCGGCCTGCGCGAGGTCGAGCAACCCGAGCACGGCGGCATGGAAGGCGTCCTCCTGCTCGCCCAGCCGGTTGACGAGTTCGATCAGGGTTTCACGGTCGGCCAAGTAGAACTTGGCATCCTTGGCGGCCTGCGCCTCGGGCACGCCGCGCGCAATGAGCTCGGTCTTGTAGGCGTCGCCGGAGCCGCGCAACGCCGCGCGCAGCTGTTGGGCGGCCGCGTGGGCGGCGGCGATGCGGGTGCGCATCGCGGCCAGCTGGTCGCGCTTGAGGCGCGCGAAATTCGCCAGGCGGACGTAATCGGGTGCGGCGGCGGTGTCGGCGATGGTTGCAGTCTCGGCCGATTTCTTCAGGACGGCATCCACGGCGGCCGCGGCCTCCTTCGGGATGTTGGCGTGCAGCGGCAGGGCGGCCAGCAAGCCGGGCAGGAGAAGACGGGTGAGGCCGGCGGGGATTTTCATGGGAAATCGCGGCCCATCGCTGGGGAAGAGCGCAGGGGCGTCAAGCCGGGGATTGGGGGCTTATTGTCATCCTGAGCGAAGCGAAGGATCCACCATCCCGAGCCCATTGGATTCCTCCCTTCACTCAGAATGGACACCCGGGCGTTTTCGGATGCACACGGAAAAAGCCTCCTCCTTCGCCAAGGCTATGGAGGACAAGCGCGCCCAAACAAAGGACGGGCGTGGCTGTGGGAGCTAACTTGGTCGCGACGGTCGCGTGCCAGGACGCTCCCACAGAAAAGCGGTTCACCAGATCTTGGCGCGGTCCTCGGGTTTGCGCCACATCGGGTCGCCTTCCTTGATGCCGAAGGCCTCGAAGAATTCCGGCAGGTTGACCAGCGGACCGAAGGCGCGGAACTCGCCGGGCGAGTGGACGTCGGCCTGGAGGAGGAACTTCATGCGGTCGGGGCGCGTCTTGGTCTTCCACATCTGGGCCCACGAGATGAAGAACCGCTGCTCGGGCGTGAGGCCGTCGATGAGCTTGCGCTCCTTGCCCCGGAGGGAGCGTTGGAACGCCTCGTAGGCGATGGAGACGCCGCCGAGGTCGCCGATGTTCTCGCCGAGCGTGAGCTGGCCGTTGATGGCCATGTCGGGCAGGGCGTGGTAGCCGTTGAACTGCGCGACGAGCTTGAGCGAGCGGGCCTTGAAGGCCTCGGCGTCCTCCTTCGTCCACCAGTCGGCGAGGTTGCCCTTGGCGTCGTAGAGGCGGCCCTTGTCGTCGAAGCCGTGCGAGATCTCGTGGCCGATGACGGCGACGATGGCGCCGTAGTTGACGGCGTCGTCCATCGCGGGGTCGAAATACGGGGGCTGGAGGATGCCGGCGAGGAAGACGAGCTGCCCGGCGGAGGGCTGGTAGTAGGCGTTGACCTGCTGGGGCGTGCGCAGCCACTCGGCCTTGTCGAAGGGCTTGCCGAACTTGGCGAGCTGGCGCTTCCACTCGAACTCGGCGGCGGCGACCACGTTGCGGAAGTAGCCGTCGCGCGTGATGGTGAGGCCGGAGTAGTCGCGCCATTTCTCGGGGTAGCCGACGACGACGCGGAAATTCGCGAGCTTCTCGAGGGCCTTCTGCTTGGTGGGCTCGGTCATCCAGTCGAGGCCGGTGATGCGGTCGCGCAGGACGTCGCGCATGTTCTGGATCATGGCCTCGAGCTTGCCCTTCACCTCGGGCGGGAAGTATTTGGCGACATAGATCTCGCCGACGGCGAAGCCGATGGAGTTGTCGAGCACGCGGGCGGCGCGCTGCCAGCGCGGCTCCTGCGCGGGCGTGCCGTTGAGCGTGGTGCCGAAGAAGCGGAAGTTTTCCTGGTCAAAGGCCTTCGGCAGGAAGGGGGCGGCGCCGGTGAGGACGCGCCAGCGCAGGTAGACCTTCCACTCGTCGAGGGGAACCTCGGTGAAGAGCTTGTTCAGGCCCTCGAAGAACTTCGGCTGGGCGACGTTGAGGTGCGTCTCGGTGGCGGGCAGGCCCAGGGCAGCGAAGTAGGCCTTGAGCGGGAAGACCGGGATGAGCGCCGCGGCCTCGTCGAGGGAGAGCTTGTTGTAGTTCGCCACCGGGTCGCGGAGCTCGGTGAGCGTCTTCGAGTTGCGGGCCAGCTCGGTCTCGAGCTTGAGGACGGTGGCGGCGTCGGCCTTGGCCTGCTCGGGGGCGGAGCCGGCCAGCTCGAACATCCGGGCGATGTGCTCGGTGAACTGCGGGAGGAACTTAGCGTATTTCTCGTCGAAGTAGTAGTCGCGCGTCGGGAGGCTGAGGCCGCCCTGGCCGGTGATCATCTGCATCGTGTCGTTCTTGCGCTGGTCGGCGTAGGGGAAGACCCCGAAGAACATGTTGGCGCCGCGCGCGTGGGCCTTGGCAAGGAAGGCGGCGAGCGCATCCATGCTGTTGACGGCGGCGATGTCGGCGAAATACGGCTCGATGGGCTTGAGCCCGGCGGCCTCGATGGCGGCCTCGTCGGTCGCGGTGAGGTAGAAATCGCCCACCTTCTGGAGGTTCGAGCCGGGGGCGCCGGGGTTCTTCGCCGCGTCCTCCAGGATGCCGCGGATGCGCTGCCAGTTGTTCTCGCCGAGCGCGTCGCCGGAGCCCCAGCGCGGCTTGCTGGCGGGGATCTCGGTGCGGGCGGCCCAAGCCCCCCAGGCGTATTTGGTGAAATCGGCGCCCGGCGACACGGAGCGGTCCATGTGCTCGACGCTGAACTTCAGGTCGACCGGGGGGATGTCGATGTTCTGGGCGGTGGCAGCCGCGGCCAGAACGCCGGCCAGCAGGGGGAGTCGGAGTAATTTCATAAGCAGGCAGCCAAGCGGAATTCCGGCCCCGGCCGCAAGCGCGGCGTGGCGAAAGGCATTTCCCCGTCGGTGAAAGGCGGTTTAACCGAGAATCCGGTCGATCTCGGCCGATTCGCCGGCGGCCAGCGGGGGCTGGGACAGGGCCCCGTGGAGGTCGTCGATCTGCGCGACGCGGCTCGCGCCGATGAGCACGCTGGTGACCTCCGGCCGCCGCCAGAGCCAGAGCACGGCGAGCTGGGCCAGGGTGCAGCCCCGGGCGCGGGCGAGAGCGTCGAGCGCCCGCACCTTGGCCAGGGTCTCGGGTTTGATCTGCTCGGGGCGCAGGAAACCCGTGGGCTTGCCGGCGCGCGAATCGGCGGGGATGCCGGCGAGGTAGCGGTTGGTCAGCAGGCCCTGGGCGAGCGGGGAGAACGGAATGCAGCCGACGCCGAGTTCGCTGAGCGCAGGCAGCAGGTCGGGCTCCACCCAGCGGTTGAACATGTTGTAGACCGGCTGGTGGATGAGCAGCGGCACGCCCATCTGCCGCAACAGCGCGGCGGCCTCGCGCGTGCGCGCGGCGTCGTAGCTCGAGATGCCGGCGTAGAGCGCGCGACCGCTGCGGACGGCGTCGGCGAGCGCGCCCATCGTCTCCTCCAGCGGCGTGTCGGGGTCGGGCCGGTGCGAGTAGAAGATATCGACGTAGTCCAGCCCCAGGCGCTTCAGGCTCTGGTCGAGCGAGGCCAGCAGGTATTTGCGCGAACCCCACTCGCCATACGGCCCGGGCCACATGCGGTAGCCCGCCTTGGTCGCGATGATCAGCTCGTCGCGGTGCGCGGCGAAATCCTCGCGCAACAGGCGGCCGAAGTTCTCCTCGGCGCTGCCCGGCGGCGGACCGTAGTTGTTGGCGAGGTCGAAGTGCGTGATGCCCAGGTCGAAGGCGCGCCGCAGCATCGCGCGCTGGTTGTCGAGCGGGTCCACCTGGCCGAAATTGTGCCAGAGGCCGAGCGCGAGCCGCGGCAGCATCAGGCCGGAACGTCCGCACCGGGCATAGCGCCCGGTCTCGTAGCGATTCGCGGCGGGAGTGTAGGGCGAGGACATCGCGGGCAGATTGCGAACTGGCCGCGGGAATTGCCACAAAAAGCACGGGGCCGACAAAAGCAGGAAATCCCGCCCGACAACGAGCGAGAGGACGAAGCCCCAACCTGCAAATCGGCCGCTTGACAGACAGGCCTATATTTCTAGCCTGTTTGTATGAAATCCCACGACGATGCCGTCGGAGCCTTCGAGGCCAAGAACCGGTTTTCCGAATTGTTGGACCGGGTGGGCCGGGGTGCGGAAATCACGATCACCAAGCATGACCGCCCCGTGGCGAAGCTCGTGCCGGCCGGCGGCGATGTCGCCGCGGAGCGGAAAAAGGCGACGGCCGAGTTGAAGCTCCTGCGCCGAAGCTACGACCTCAAGGGACTGGCGGTTCGCGAATTGATCGACGCAGGCCGGCGATGAAGGAGTTTGTGCTCGATTGCTCCGCCACCCTGCCCTGGGTGTTTGAGTCCGAGGCGACGAAAGCGACCGACGCGCTGCTCGACCATCTCGCCCGAGGCGCGAAGGCTTGGGTGCCCGCCCTCTGGCATCTGGAGCTGGCCAACGTCCTGCTCGGCGCCAAACGCCGGGGCCGCATCGATCAGGCCGGCATCGAGAAATTACTCGGCACCCTCGCCCTCTACGACATCACGGTCGACTCCGACACCATGACCAACGCATGGGCGAAGTCTCTCGCCTTGGCGGAAAGCTACGATTTGTCGGTTTACGATGCCGCTTATCTTGAACTGGCACTCCGCCGCGGCCTACCGCTTGCCACGCTCGACACCGCGCTCGCCGCCGCGATGAAACGAGCCGGCGGAAAAGTGGCGCTGTAACAATAATCCGTCGCCTAAGCCCGGGGGTGCCTCACTCTACTTCAGGCCCACGTCGAACGGGGCACCGGTCTTGGCTTTCACGTCGTCGAGGGTGGTTCCGGGGTGCAGCTCGATGAGGCGCAGGCCGCCGCCGGGCTTCACCTCGAAGACGCAGAGGTCGGTGATGATGAGGTTCACCACGGCCTTGCCGGTAATGGGCAGCGTGCACTGCCGGAGGATCTTCGGGCTGCCGTCCTTGGCGCAGTGCTCCATCACGGCGACGACGCGCTTCACGCCGGCCACGAGATCCATCGCGCCGCCGGGGCCCTTCACCATCTTGCCGGGGACCATCCAGTTCGCGATGTCGCCATTGTCGGCCACCTCGAGCGCGCCGAGGATCGAGAGGTCGATGTGCCCGCCGCGGATCATCGCGAACGAGTCGGCGCTGGAGAAGAAGGCCGAGCCGGGGATGGTGGAGATCGTCTGCTTGCCGGCGTTGATCAGATCGGCGTCCACCTTGTCCTCGGGTGGGAACGGGCCGATGCCGAGCAGGCCGTTCTCGGACTGGAGGGTGACGTTCATGCCCTGCGGGATGAAGTTGGCCACGAGCGTCGGGATGCCGATGCCGAGGTTGACGTAGTAGCCGTCGCGCAGTTCCTGCGCGGCGCGTCGGGCCATCAGCTCGCGGATGGGCGTCTCCTTCTTCGAGGCGGCGGCGCCCTGCACGGTGCGGAACTCGATGCGCTTCTCGTATTTCGGGCCCTGGATGATGCGGTCCACGTAGATGCCCGGCGTGTGGATCTGGTCGGGGTCGAGCGCACCGACCTCGACGAGTTCCTCGACCTCAGCCACGCAGACGGCGGCGCAGGTGGCGATCATGGGGTTGAAGTTCCGCGCGGTCTTGCGGAAGACGAGGTTGCCGGACTTGTCGCCCTTCCAGGCCTTGACCAGCGCAACCTCGGCGCGGATGCCGCGCTCGAGCACGTATTCCTTGCCGTCGAACACCTTCGTTTCCTTGCCCTCGGCCAGCTTGGTGCCGAAGGCGGTGCGCGTGTAGAAGCCGGGGATGCCCGCGCCGCCGGCGCGGAGGCGCTCGGCCAGCGTGCCCTGCGGGATGAGCTCGAGTTCGAGCTCGCCGGCGAGCACCTGGCGCTCGAACTCCTTGTTCTCGCCGACGTAGGAGGCCATGACCTTCTTGATCTGGCGCGTCTTGAGCAGGAGGCCCATGCCGAAGTCGTCCACGCCGGCGTTGTTGCCGACGATGGTGATGCCCTTCACCCCGCTGTCGCGCAGCGCAAGGATGAGGTTCTCCGGGATGCCGCAGAGGCCGAAGCCGCCGGCGGCGACCGTCATGTTGTCATGGAGAAGGCCGGCCAGCGCGGCCTCAGCGGAGGGGAAGACTTTGCTCATGGAGTGGAGAAAAATTGGGACACAGAGGGAAGGCAAGAGGCGGCACGGAGATCACAGAGGATTTTTCGGCCTCCGGGCTTTCTCTGTGGTTCTCCGTGTCCTCCGTGACGTGGATCGGGACATCGGACCGAGGGTCTTGCGGAGGAGGATCTCGTCGTGGCCGGCCACGACGTAGTCGCGCAGACGGCCGACGGTCTCGTAGCCGAGGCGCCGGTAGAGGCGCTGCGCGCGGCGGTTGAACGACGAGACGCAGAGCAGGACGTTGCGGTGTTTTCGGAAAATGCGCTGCTCGGCCCAGCGCAAGGCCGCCGTGCCCAGGCCGCGTCCGCGAAACTCCGGCGCGAGGGCGATGGTCTGGATGTAACCGCCGAGCGGTCCGTTGAGGTCGAGGATGAGGAAGCCCGCCCGTTCGCCACGGTGGGTGATGAGATGATATTCCTTCTGCGGGTTGGTCAGCGACTTGGCGGCCGTCGCAAGGGTGCGACGCAGCGTGATCCACGGCTCCGACGACGCCATCAGCTGCGCCGCCCAGGCGCGGTCGGACTTCGAGCGCAGAGGGCAAATTGCGGTTTTGCGAATCTGGCTCATGCCGCGCAGTGGAGAATTTCTTTGGCCACGGATTTCACGGATGGGCACGGATGCAGCGGATAATGTCATTCTGAGCGAAGCGAAGAATCCAGGATGATGCCTTCACGCGTGCCTGTGGATTCTTCGCTTCGCTCAGAATGACACGATGGAATATCCGTTCTTCATCCGTGCGATCCGTGGTGGAGAGGATGTTCGCAGCCTCACACCAGCTCGATGCACGCGGCGAGGCCTTCGCCGCCGCCGATGCAGATGGCGGCGACGCCGCGCTTGAGGCCGCGTTCCTGCAGCGCGTGGATCAGCGTGACGAGGATGCGCGCGCCGCTGGCGCCGATGGGATGGCCGAGCGCAATGGCGCCGCCGCGGACGTTGAGCCGGTCGGGCGGCACGCCGAGTTCCTTGGCGAAGGCCATGGGCACGACGGCGAAGGCCTCGTTGACCTCCCAGAGGTCGACGTCCGAAACCTTCCAGCCGGCGGCGGCGAGGGCGCTCTGCGCGGCCGGCACGGGCGCGGTGGTGAACCAGACGGGGTCCTGCGCGTGCCCGCCGAAGGCGACGATCCTCGCGATGGGCTTGAGGCCCTTGGCCGCGGCGTGCGCGCCGGTGGTGACGACGAGTGCGGCGGCGCCGTCGTTGATCGAGGAGGCGTTGGCGGGCGTGATGGTGCCGTCCTTCTGGAACGAGGGCTTCAGCGTGGGGATCTTCTCATACTTCACCTTGGCCGGGCCCTCGTCGTGATCGACCTTGGTGACGTTGCCCTTGGCGTCGGTGAGCTCGACCGGCGTGATCTCGGCGGCGAACTTGCCGTCCTTCTGGGCGGCGTTGGCGCGCTTGAACGACTCGATGGCGAAGGCGTCCTGCTGTTCGCGCGTGAAGCCGTATTGGGCCGCGCACTTCTCGCCGCAGTTGCCCATGTGCATGTTGTTGTAGGGATCCCAGAGGCCGTCGTGGATCATCGTGTCGATGATCTGGCCGTGGCCCATGCGGTAGCCGTCGCGCGCCTTCGGCAGGACGTAGGGGGCCTGCGTCATGCTCTCCATGCCGCCGGCGACGAAGAGCGAGCCCATGCCGGCGCCGAGCGAGTGCGCGGCCTGCATGACGGCCTGCAGGCCGGAGCCGCAGACCTTGTGGATGGTGACGGCGCGCGCGGACGGCGGGAGACCGGCGTGGATGGCGGCCTGGCGGGCGGGCGCCTGGCCCTGGCCGGCCTGGAGGACGTTGCCCATGAGCACGTCGGAAACGTCGGCGGGGGCGACACCGGCGCGGGCGAGCGCGCCCTTGATGGCGGCAGCGCCGAGGCGCGAGGCGGGGACGGAGGCGAGGCCGCCCTGGAAGGCGGCGATCGGCGTGCGCGTGGCGGAGAGGATGACGATGTCTTTCATGGGGAAAATTTTGTCACACCAAGATCGCAAAGGCAGCAAAGAAGACAGTCTCTTGGCGATCTTTGCGTCCTTCTGTCACCCAGATGAAGCCCGGGCGACGGACCCGCCGGCGGGGCGGGCGATGGTGAAGAGTTCGCGGGTGCGGACGTAGTAATCGCCGCCCATGCGGCCGATGGTGTCGAGCTTGGCGGGGTCGATCTGGCGGTCGGGCCCGAGGACGGACTCGTCGACGTGCGCGCAGAGAATGCGGCCGAAGACGACGTTGGCGCCGAGCGGGCCGTCGCCCACGCGCACGATGCGGTCGAGGGTGCACTCGAAGGCGACCGGGGCCGCGGCCACGCGCGGCGGGCGGACCTTTTGCGAAGGCGCGGTGGCGATGTCGAACTTGTCGAATTCGCTGTCGCCGTGCGGCAGGGGCGTGGCGGTGAGGTTCATCGGCCCGGCAAGCGCGTGCGGCACGATGTTCACCACGAACTCGGGCACCTGCTCGACGTTGAGGATGGTGTCCTTCTTCTTGCCGGTGCGGTCGTTGGCGCCGCTGAAGAGGAGCGTGGGCGGCGAGGCGCAGACGCCCTGGAAGAAGGAAAAGGGGGCGAGGTTGGTCTGGCCGGCGGCGTTGATGGTGGAGACCCATGCGATGGGCCGCGGGGTGATGGCGCTGATCATCAGCGCGTAGGCGTCGCGGGCGGGGAGAGTCTGGAAATCGAGAAGCATGGGAATCCGAGGAATACAGAATGCTGAATCCAGAAGGAGCAAGCCGGGGCCGTCTTATTCTGGATGCTGGATTCCTTGGATTCTGGATTCGTGCCGCCTCACCCCAGCCACGAGAGCGGGTAGTTCGGGTCGTCCATCGCGAGGGCCTGCTCGGTCAGCTCGAGCGGGAACTGCGTGTCGAACATGACGGCGAGTTCCTCGGTGCGCTTGTGCTCGAAGCTCTTGAGCGTGGTGCCGGGGTGCGGGCCGTGCGGGATGCCCTGCGGGTGCAGCGTGAACGAACCGGGCTCGACGCCCTTGCGGGAGCCGAAGTTGCCGCGGACGTAGAACAACACCTCGTCGGCCTCGGTGTTGTCGTGCGCCCACGGGACCTTGATGGCCTCGGGGTGCAGGTCGAGGTAGCGCGGCGCGAAGGTGCAGATGACGTAACCCTTGATCTCGAAGGTCTGGTGGATCGGCGGCGGCAGGTGGAAGGTGCCGGTGATGGGCTCGAAATCGTTCGCGTTGAAGGTGAACGGATACAGGTAGCCGTCCCAGCCCACGACGTCGAAGGGGTGCGCGCCCATGATGTTGCGGGTGAAGCGGGAGCCGCGGTCCTTCACGAGGATGGCGAAGTCGCCGTCCTTGTCCTCGGCGATGATCTCGGTCGGGCCGTGGAAGTCGCGCTCGCCGTAGGGGGCGCCGAGGCGGATCTGGCCCTCGGGGTGCAGGTAGCGCGCGGGCAGGCGGACGGGGTGAGCCGACTCGAGGATGAGATAGTCCTCCTTCGCGATGTCGTCGGGCACGAGGCGGTAGATGGTGCCGCGCGGGATGACGATGTAGTCGTCCTGCTTGTAGCGGAGGCGGCCGAAGTTGGACTCGAGCCAGCCGCCGCCGGACCAGACGAAGATGACGTCGTCGTTCTGGCCGTTGCGGTAGAAGTCGTAGCCGCTCTCCATCACCTTGGCGGGACGGCAGCGCGAACAGGTGATGTCGGCGTTGAACATCAGCGGCACGCGGCCGGTGTAGGGGTCGCCGGCGCGGGGCAGCGCGGCGGACTTGAGGTGGTGGTGGCGGAGCGGGAGGTGCGCGGCGACCTTGGCGGGCTGCTCGCGGTAGAGCTCGACCTTCTTCACGAGGGTCGGCGGCTTGAGGTGGTAGATGATCGAATAGGCGCGGTCGAAGCCCTCGGTCGTGATGATGTGCTCGTAGTGCAGGCCCTCGCCCTTGAAGCTCGCCGCCTGGTCGCGGGGGAACTTCATGTGGCGTTTGCGCGGGAGGGAGCCGAGGCGTTGGTAGAAGGGCATCGGAATTTTCGATTTGGAATTTTTGATTCTCGATTGAGGCGTGGATCAGGAAACGGTGCGGACAGTCCAGAAGTTAAGCCGGCTTGCGGTTCCCGACCAATCGAAAATCGGGAATCGAAAATCGAAAATTACAGGGTTCCGCGCTTCTGCTGCTCGCGCTCGATGGCCTCGAAGAGGGCGCGGAAGTTGCCCTCGCCGAAGCCCATGGAGGTGCCCTTGCGCTGGATGACCTCGAAGAAGAGCGTCGGGCGGGCGAACACGCACTTGGTGAAGAGCTGGAGGAGGTAGCCGGTCTCGTTGTCGCGGTCGACGAGGATGCGGAGCTTCCGCAGCTCGTCCTTGTCCTCGTCGATCTTGCCGACGCGTTCCTCGAAGTTCTCGTCGTAGTAGCTGTCGGGCACGTCGAGGAAGTCCTGGCCCATGCGGCGCATCTCGTCGATGGTGGCGATGATGTTGGGGGTGAGCAGGGCGATGTGCTGCACGCCGGGGCCGCTGTATTGGTCGAGGAACTCCTGGATCTGGGAGTTGGCCGACGAGGGCTCGTTGATCGGCATCTTGATCCAGCCGTCGGTGGAGCTGACGACCTTCGACATCAGGGCGGAGCGGCCGGTGTTGATGTCGAAGTGCATGAACAGGTCGAGGCCGAAGACCTCCTCGTAGTAGCGCACCCACTCGTCCATGCGCTCGACGTTGGCGACGACGTGGTCGATCATCGCGAAGTTGATGTCGCGGTCGTCGATGCCGCCGGCGACGTTCTGGAAACCGGGCAGGAACGAACCCGACTGCTTGCGCTCGATGAAGCTGTGGATGGTGTCGCCGTAGGCGGCGATGGCCGCGCCGACGACGTGGCTGTCCTCGAAGAGCGGCTTGGCGGCGTGGGCGCCGCGGCGCTGGGCCTCGGCGAAGGCGTGCTTGGCGTCCTTCACGCGGAAGGCCACGTCGCGCACGCCGCAACCGTGCCTCTCAAGGTGGGCGCGGACGGCGTCGGCCTCGGGGCCGGAGCCCTGCGGCTCGGTGACCATGAAGTTGACGCGGCCCTGGCCGACGACGTGGGCGCGGCGGCCCTTGAGGCCGGTCTTGGCGTCGCCGTAGGCGCGCGGCACCATGCCGTATTTCTGCACGAAGAAGTCGCGCCACTGGTCGGCGTTGTCGACCCAGAACTCGATGTGGTCGAATTGCTTCAGGCCGAGGGGATTCGCGGCGGTCTTGCGCTCTACGGGCTTGTCGAAAAAGGTTCTGCTCATGAGGGAACGGGGTGGAGGAAAGAGTCTAGCCATGGCCCGGAAAAGGTCTATACGCCAACCGGAGTAATAGCCATGTCCTCCCCCGCCCCGGCCGCCCTCCTGCCCCACCTGAGCGCCCTGCTGGACGACGTGCCCGTCGGCCTGCTCGTGCTCGACGCCGCCGGCCAGCCCCTCTGGTGCAACGAGGAGGCGGCCCGCGCCTGCGCGGTCTGGAACCACGGCGAGCGCGGCGCGGCCGCCCTGCGCGCGCGCAAGGCCTTCGCCGTGCCGCCGGCGCTGGCCGAGGCCTGCCGGATGCTGCAAGCCGACCCTTCGGCCGCGGAGCATGTGACCAGCGAGCACGACCGCGGCCTGCACGCGCGCATCCGCCGCCATGCCCCGGCGGGCCATCCGGCGGCGTTCCTGATCCAGCTCGACTACCGCCGCCCGCGCGGCGACCGGCACCGCCCGCTCTCGCCCGGCGCCGTGGCGCTGCTGGCGCGGCTTTCCGAGCGCGAGCGCGAGGTCGCGATGCGGGTGCGCGAGGGGCTGCGCAACGCCGAGATCGCCGCCGCGCTGCGCCGCAGCCCGCTCACGATCAAGACCCAGCTCGCCTCGATCTACGCGAAGCTCGGGGCACGGGGCCGCACGCAGGTGGCGGCGCTGCTGAACCGCTGAGGCAGGTTGAGGCATGCATCGCGAAATGCAGGAGCGGCTTTATACCGCGACCGAAGATTCCGGCTCAGCCATGTCGGGGCATAAAGCCCCTCCTCCAGGCGCGCCACAAGCAAGCGGCGCTTTCCCCAGGGACAGAACCGGCCAGCCCTGCCCCTTTCGCTACTCACTGCTGATGCCATCCGATGCGACGAGCAGCGTGAGGGCGGCGAGGATGGCGAGCGCGGCGAGCATGGGGCGCCTCAGAAATCCCAGATGAGGCCGATGCTGGGCAGCAGCGGGAAGAGATCGTCCTGCACGCGCGTGACGACGGGCTGTCCGTTGACGAGGCGCGGGATGTATTCGTAGCGATACGGATTCGCGCGGTCGTAGACGTTGAAGATGTCGACGAAGACGCGCAGCGTGCTGTCGCGGAGATGGAAGAAGCGGGTCGCGCGCAGGTCGAGGCGATGGTAGGCGGGCAGGCGCTCGCTGTAGGTGGCGCCGATGGTCCGCAGCGTGCCGAGGCCGCCGCCGGGAAAAGTGACCGCGGTGACCACGTCGGGCGTGGTCGGCCAGCCGCTGTGGTAGGTGAAGGCCGTGCTGAGCAACCAGCGGGGGTTAGGGCGGTAGTTGAGGTCGAAAGAGAAGGTGTGGCGCTGGTCGCGGGCCCGGGGCAGTTCGCGACCGTTGACGGTCTCGGTGGCCTCGGCCCAGGCGTAATTGGCGGCCCACTGGAGCCGGTGGTTGCCGCGGCGCTCGGCGATGAGCTCGACGCCGCGGGCCTCGCCGCGTGAGGGCGCGAGGAAAACGCGGTCGTAGCTCACCTCCCCGAGGGTGTCGTAGGGCTCGCTGACGTTCTCCCAGCGCGGGCGGGGGTCGGAGATGATGCGCTGGTAGATCTCGGCGCGCAGGTTGACGCCGTTGCGCAGGCGGCGCTCGAGGCCGAGGATGCGGTGCTCGGCGTTCTCTGGACCCGAGATCGTGGTCGCGCCGTTGCCCACGTCGAGCTGGTGCAGGCCCTGCGCCTGGTGGTAGATGCCCCAGGCGGCGCGGAGCGTCGTGTGGCGGCCCAGTTCCCAGGCGGCGTTGAAGCGCGGGCTGAACATCTTGCTGTCGCGGCCGGTGGCGTCCTGCCGGTCGAAGCGCGCGCCGGCTTCGAGCGTGAGATTGTTCCGGGGCTGCACGCGAACGGAGCCGTGGAAGCCGGTGGTGGTGGCGTCGGGATCGAGGTCGAGGTCGAGCCGGCGGCGCTGGACGGTGAGGTTGCCGTTGGTGTTAATCGCCACGTCGCGGAACCGGTGGTAGGAATACTCCGCCTCGGTGCGGCCGACCTCGAAGCCGCCGCGCCAGAGGAGCCGGTCGGACGCGAGCAGCGACCAGTCCGACCGCAGGGTCGTGACGGTCAGCTCGCGGTCGTCATCCATGCTCAGGGCCAGGAAGGCGTTGGGCCGGGAGCGGGCCGCGCGCGTCCAGCTGGTCGCGGCGCGGGAGAGCACGGCCTCGCCGCGCAGACGCTCGTTCCACGAGCCGCGCCAGCGCGCCCAGAACTGCGCGCTGTCGTAGCTGCTGTCGTAGTCGGGGTCGAACTGCTCGCGCACCTTCAGGTCGTCCTTCGCGAGGAGCGCGTGGAGGGCAAGCGTATGTCCCGGCGCGACCTGCCATTCGGTCTTGGCGAAGAAATCGTAGTAGCGCGGCTTGATCTCGCCGTCGTTGCCCTGCATGTCGAGGGCGATGTCGGGATAGCCGCTGCGGGCGCTGAGCAGCCAGTTGGCGCGGCCGCCGTTGACGGTGCCGCGGCTGGTCAGACGGGCGCCGGTGAGGCTCAGGCCCAGCGTCGTGTGGCGGCCGGCGCGGCGGAAGGACTCGGTCTCCATCGTGAGCACGCCGGCGGCGCGGTCGCCGTATTCGGCGGTGAAGCCACCCGTGAGCAGGTCGAGGCGCGCGACCGTCTCGAGATCGATGATCGAAAGCGCGCCGTCGACATCCTTCATGTGAAAGGGCTCGAGCAGGTCGGCGCCGTCGAGGCGCGTGAGCACCTGGTCATTGGGCGCGCCGCGCACCCAGAACTTGGCCGAGATGTCGGAGGCCGCGAGGCCGGGCAGCTTGGAGATGGCGCGGAACAGGTCCTCGCCGACCTGCGGCAGCGCCTGCAGGTCGCCGTGCGTGAGCGTGGCGGCGGACAATTCCGGCAGGTCGCCCACCCCGAAGCGGCTGGGCGTGACGACGACGCGGTCGAGCGTGACGGGGATCGCGTTGAGCCCGCCGCCGACCACGAGCTGGCTGGCGTTCACCAGCACCTCGTCGAGGTTCTGCGTGTCATCCGCGTCCTCGAGGACGACGGGGCGCAGCTCGATGTCCTGTCCGGGCTCGACCGGCAGGTCGACGACGCGGACGGTGTGCTTGCCCTCGGCGCCGACCAGCATCGAGTGGCTGCCCGCCGGCACGCGGGCGAGCCGGTAGCGTCCGTCGCGCCCCGTGCGCGTGGCCAGACCGGCCTCGGGCAAGCGCACCACGGCCCCGCGCAAAGGTGTGCCGCCCGGAGTCTCCTCGACCACGCCGCTGACGCGGCCGGGCGCCGGGGCGGCGATGAGGAACTTGCCGTCGGCGTTGCGCGTGGCGGTGAAGCCGGTGCCCCGCAGCAGCTCGGCGAGCGCAACCTCGGGCTCGAATTCGCCGACGACAGCGTTGGACCGCACCTTCCGCAGCTCGTCGTAGGAGAAGAGCACCTCGACGCCGGCCTGCTTGGAAAAAACGAGGAGGGCGCTGGCCGCGGGTTGCGCGGGGATGTCGAACTTGACCGGCGCGGCGTGCAGACCGGCGGGGATGAACAGGAGCAGCGCCGCCCAGGCGAGGCTGCGGAGGAAGGGGAAGGGTTGGGTCTTGGTCATGGGAGGCCGGCGGGTTCAATGGATCCGGCTGCCCGCAATGACGCGGCGCGCGCACCGACCCGCACCCCGGGTGAAAAATTTTTTCATGGCGTCCTCAGCGGACCTGCACCGACCAACGACCGTCGCTCCCGGCCGTGGCGCGCACCGGCAGCACGTCGCCCAGCCCCCGCATGAAGCCGTCGAGGTCGTCGAGGCTGAACCGGCCGCCGAGGCGCAGCTGTGCCACCGCGGGGGCAACCTGCACTTCGACCCCATGGTAGCGGGCGAAGCGCGCACAGGCGTCCGCCAACGGCGTGTCCTCGAAGACCGCCGTGCCCTCGCGCCAGGCCGCGACATCGCCGGCGGCTTCGGGCGAAAGGTGGCGGACACTGGCCTGCTGCTCCTCGACGCGCAACTGGTCGCCGGGCCGGAGTTCGTGCCGCGAGGCCGTGTCGGCCGGCCGCACGTTGACGCTGCCCTCGAGCACCGTGACCTCGAGTCGCGCCGCCGCGGCCAGCCGGACGTTGAAACGCGTGCCGGTGACGGTGATCTCGCCCGCCGGGGTCACGACGACGAAGGGCCGGCCGGGGTCCTTGGCGACCTCGAACAGGGCCTCGCCCTCGGACAGGTGCACGCGGCGCTCGGCCCGCGCGTAGGAAATCTCGACGCGGGTCTGGGCGTTCAGGCTGGCCCGGGTGCCGTCGGCCAGCGTGACGGCATGGCGCTGGGCCGGGGCCGTGGCAATGACCTGCGTTTCCGGCCGGCCGAGAACGAACCAGAAGCCGAGTGCGACCGCGGCGGCCAGGGATCCGGCAGCCAGCCAGATATTGCGGCGCTGCGCGCGTTGCTGGCCGAGGGCGCGGTCAATGGCGGCACCGGAGCCACCGGCCGGATAGAGGACGGGCAGGGTCAGCTCGAGGTCGGCGCCCATCTGGCAATATTCGCTGAGGCGGGCGCGGTGCGCGGGATCGGCGGCGAGCCAGCGGTCGAGTGATTCCTGCTCGGCAGGTGTGAGGCCGCCGCGATCGAGGCGGGCGGCCCAGAGCGAGGCCTGCTCATCGGCGGCGGGAGGAAGGGTATGTGCAGTAGTGTTCATCGGGCGGCGGTGCCGGGTGTGGCGGCGGTTTCGGCGGATTCCAAAGCGGCGCGCAGAAGACGCAGGGCGCGGGCCTGCTGTTTTTCCACGTTGCTGACCGTGACGCCGAGGCGGCGCGCGATTTCCTCATGGGAGAGCAGCTCGACCCGGCGCAGCAGGAGGACGGCGCGGCAACCCGGTGGCAGCTGCTCCATGGCACGCTCGACGGTGGCGAGGTCGTGGCGGGCGATGACGGTCTGGGCGACGCCGGGCGAGGGCGAGGCCGCCCGGTCGAGCACGGTGCTGTCCACGGTGTCGGCCGGGGTGTTGGCACGGCGGCGCAGCTGGTTGATGGCGAGGCGGCGCGCGGTGGTGAAGAGGTAGGCTTCGGGTTTTTCGACGCGGTTTTTCTCCAGCTCCGGCAGCACGCGCCGGTAGGCGTCCTGGGCCACGTCCTGGGCATCGGCCTCGTTGCGGAGCAGGCGCGCGAGATAGCGGCGCAACGGCTCGACCGTGGCGCGGTAAAACCCGGCGGCGTCGGTTTTTCCGGGGTCAGGCGGCATGAGCGGCGGGAACGGGAACGGTCGGGAGAGCTGGCATGGCACCTAGGGCGACACGCCGGAGGCCGCAACCCGCAATCCGGACAGGATAAATTTTCGGCGATTCCCCCGACGGCCCCCTGCCCCGTTTGGAGCATTTGGTCGCGTTTGCGTTGGCATTCGCGGCGGTTTTTCCCAAGTTGCGCCCCATGCAAAACCCGCCCGCAGCCCACCCCGAGACCCCCACCCAGGACGGCAGCGACCCGCGCTGCATCCCGCACAAGATGACCGCCCCGCTGCCGGTCGGCGACGAGTGCAAGTATCCGCGCTACAGCGCCGAGGAGCAGGAGGTATGGCGCCTGCTCTACGCGCGCATGGAGACGCTCCTGCCGGGCCGCGCCGCCGACGAGTTCCTCACCGGCCTGGCCGCGCTCAAGCTCGAGAAGGACCGCATCCCGCACCTCGCCGATGTCTCGCGCAAGCTCTACGCCGCCACCGGATGGCGGGTGGCCCGCACGCCCGGCCTGCTCGATGCGCGCGATTTCTTCTCTTATCTGGCCAAGCGCATCTTCCCCTCGACCGACTACATCCGCGCGCGCTCCGAGCTGGACTACACGCCCGCGCCGGACTGTTTCCACGACATCTTCGGCCACACCCCGATGATCATGCACAGCCGTTTCGCCGACTTCTACCAGAAGATCGGACAGGCCGCGCTGAATTGCCGCGACGCGGCGACCGAGGAAGGCCTGACGCGCATCTACTGGTTCACGGTCGAATTCGGCCTGATCAAGAACCCCGCCGGCCTGCGCATCTACGGCAACGGCATCATCTCCTCCTACGGCGAGACCCAACACTGCCTGACCGACAAGGTCCGCAAGGTGCCCTACAAGCCCGAGACCCTCGCGGCCCAACCCTACGACATCTGGCACTTCCAGGATCCGCTCTTCGTCATCGAGTCCTTCGACCAGCTCGAGAGTGAATTCGTCCGCTGGGCGAAGGAGCGGCACCTGCTCTGAGCCCGCCGCCCAAGGCACTGGTTGTTGCCATTGCCTGGCCGCAGAGGGATTGACGCTGCGCGGCAGGAGCCTAGGGGTATTGCCCTAGATGCAGCTCCGTCGCGGCCAACGGCGTCCACCGAATGCAGCCTTTTCCCTCATCGATGTGATGATGGGCTCGCTGATCTTGGTGGTCGGGATGATGGGGATGATCCAAGCCATCACGATCTGTTCGGAAATGATCGCCACAGCGCGGCGGCAGACCCTGGCCGCCCAGATCATCAACCACGAGATCGAGAAGCTGCGGTTTTTGCCTTGGGACGGCGTTACAACAGCCAGCCCCAACGAACTTGAGATCAGCGGCCTTACAGCCAGCTCGACTACTATCACCATCGCCAGCCAATTTGATTCGGCGATTACTGGCGTAGGACTTGTCAAAGGGACGACCATCACGCTTTCGCGCACTGTCTCCGAAGTAATCAGTGGAAGTCTGCGCGAGGTTACGTTCACCGTCACCTGGCAGAAGAGTGGCACGACGACGGCAGCCAGCACACCAAGCGGATCTTGGTTTGATCAGATTGCTTTCAGCCGGCCCACCAGCATCAGCCGGACCTATACGCGCGTCATGTCCGCCTATTTCGGGAAAAACGGCCTTAATACCGCCTATCAACGCTCATGAGGCGGAAGAATTCCAGCGCAGCCTTCACCCTCGTCGAGCTGTTGATCGGCATGACCCTGTCGCTGACGGTCATGACCGCGGTGCTCGCAGCCTACACCTTTCTGGGCCGCAATCTCGCCCGCATCACGAACCAAGAAACTTTGGAAACCGCCGCGCGCCGCACCTTGCTGATGTTCGGACAGGATGTCCGCATGGCGAGCGGCATCTACCTATCAACGGCAACCGGCACACTGGTTACGCCAACCGCCTCAAAAGTTACGCTTGTGCTGCCCACAGCGACATCCACTCGATACATAACCTATTTCTACAATAGCAGTGCCAGCAATGACACTACGACGTTCACAGGCTTTACTGTCCCGGCCAGTTCACTGGTGCGAATAGACAGCAGCACCAACGCCATGTTGGTCCTTCACCGCCAAAACCTGCTCAGTTGCACGTTCACCTATTACGACAGCTCCGGCAATCCCTACACCAGCTACACGAATTACATCACCGGCTTGAAGCAGGTGATGCTCAGTTTCACTTCGCAGACCGGACTCAGCAGCACGGGCACGCTGACGCCGGTCAACACGGTGTCCTCGCCGCGGCTGCTGCTGCGCAACAAGGCCTGGTTGCAATGAAGCCGTCCTCTCGATCCTCTAATCGCGGGAGCGTCACCCTCGTCGCCGCCTGTTTTACGGCGGCGCTGGCCATCGCGCTGGCCACCTATGTGGCCGTGGCCAGCCGGGCGATGAATCTCAGCAACCGCACCCTGCAGACCGAACTGAGCCACCAGCTCACCGAAATGGGATTGGAGCAAGCGCTCGCGGCGCTGAACACCAACGACTGGTCCAGCTGGACCCTCGACACCACCAACCGCCGCGCGACCCGCACCATCACCTTTGCGAGCAACAAATTCGGCACCAGCGGTGTGACCGGCTCGATCAGCCTGCGAATCGACAATTACGACGCCGGCTATCGTTCCAATACCTGGACTTCAGGCACCGCCTACCGGATCAACGACCTGGTCGGCTATAGCGGCCTCTGGTATCGCTGCGTCGTGGGCCACACCGCCACCGCCGGCAATGCGCCGAATGGAATCAGTAATCTGGCGTATTGGGTGCCGGAGGGTCTCGGGTGGCAGTGGAGCAGCACCTGTTACTACCGCGCTGAGGATATGGTGAACTATAACGGGACTTGGTATCGGTGCATCCTGGCGCACACCGCCAGCTCATCGATCCTGCCGACCAATACCACCTATTGGACTTCGATTCCTTACCTTACGAAAGAGCCCACCTTCTACAACATTCACAACGCGATCGTGTATTGGTATGGCACCTGGTATCGCTGGGATACCCCATCGAGCAGCTGGGAATCCGCCCCGGCGGGACCGGCGATCTTCTGGCGATGGCGCAGCGGCGGACCCACCGGCAGCGGTTACGTCTACAACGACGTTGTCGTCTACAACAACGTCTGGTATCGATGCGTGACGCCGACCACGACGGGAGTCCCCGGCAGCTCCACCAGCTGGGTCGACATCAACACGATGTGGCCGTGGAGCTCGAGCGTGACCTATAACGTCGGCGACGTGGTCTACAGCGGGGGCCAGCGCTACCGTTGCATCCGGGCCCACAGCAACCAGGCGCCGCCCAACACCACCTACTGGTTGAACGGCCCTCATCTGCCCGTGGCTTGGGATCCCGGACGGCGCTATGTCGCCAACGACACCGTTTTCCGGAACGGCATCTGGTATCTTTGTATCGCCGCAAACAATGGACAGGATCCTGCGACAAGCACCAACTGGGTCAGCACATCCAACACCTCCTACCAGTGGAATTCGACCACGGCCTATTCGGTTGGCAACCATCGGAGCTACGGGGGCGTTTGGTATCGCTGTGTCGCGGCCCACACCAACCAATCCCCCAACAACAGCGTCTATTGGAGCGCCGTGGGCGCCACAGTCATCCTGGCACGGGGCACGGCCACGTTGGTGGACGGTCCCAGCATCCAGACCCAATACCGGGGCGTGGTGCAGCGCAGTGCCCAGTTCCCCAACGCCGCCAGTGCCACTACTACGCTGACCATCACGGGCGCCGGCACGGTGGACAGCTATGATGGATCCGTAAGCGCCATCACCACCGCGGGCACCACCAGCACCTACACCTACAATCAGACGACGAGCCCATTTTCCGTTGCCTCCCCCAATGTCGGATTCTCGGCCGTTTTGGCGGCGGGAGAGACCTCTACGACGGCCATCAGCATCGGCACCACCACGATCAAGGGCTACCTTGCCGCCCCCTCGGCTTCGACCTCGCCTTATGCGCCACAATTCTCAGTGGGCTCCACCGCCAGCCTGCGCAATGCCGACGACACCGTGACCTCACCCCACTCCACCGCCACCAACGTCGATCTCACCCGCATCAGCCGGAGTCCGACCATCCGGACCTTCGACCCCCTGCCCAGCACCTCGATCCAATCGTCCTTCTCAGCCAATAATTTCTCGAAAGGTGTGGAATTCAACGAAGCCGATGCCACCGTCGATCCCGGGACAGGCTTGGCGACCATCACGTTGGGCACACCCGGCGCCACAACCCCGTCCATCTACTATTTCGATGACGCGGATCCACTCAACGTAGGTTTAGTGAGCGACGGATATACGGTCGAAGCCATCAACATTGTCGGCCCGGTGATACTCTACCTCAATGGCCGTCTCTACATCCGCTCCGGTGGACGGGTCGTGATACACGAAACCGGATCCCTGGAGGTGCATTGCCAGCGCTTGCGCGCCTACAGCGGCAGCCACGGAATTTGGAACCGCACGCTCGACCCGAAGAAGCTCATTGTAATCGCGGACAGCACGCCCACCAATGCCATCTATTTGGACAACGGTGGTCCCACTTCTTTGAACAAGGATTTCTACGGCGTATATTATGCCCCCTATACCACGGCTTCACTTGGATTGGAAATCGACTCGGGCGTCACTGTCTACGGAGCCCTAGCCGCGCGGGAGATAACATTCACCAGCGAGGCCAACCTTCGCTATGATACCTCTCTCCGTCATCACACGTTTGGGGGCATCGACACTCCCTACACGATCACAGACTGGCGTGAACTCACCGCCGCCAACGAAAAGGCCTCCTTCTAGCCGCCACCGGTTGGCTGGTTGACACGCCCCCTTCCCCTCCAATTATCGCCCCGCCCACCCCATGTTTTTCAAACGCGCCCGCCGTGGCCTGCTCCTCGACCTGAATCCCTTCCAGATGCTGGCGGCGGGCGTGGCCGTCTGGGATGAGCAGCCCTACGAACTCGATTGTGCGCAGGAATTCGCCGCCGGCGACTTCGATGGCCTCTCCCGCTGGCTCAAGTCGAACCTCGACGTCAAACCCTGGCTGCCAGCCTATGTGACCTTCTATCCGGGGGAGCGCCTGATGCAGCGCGACACCATCCAGCCGCGTAAGCTGGGCGAATCAGGCTACCTCCAAAAATTCGCCGAGGAACAGTGCAAGATCTCCCGGCCGGCGGAATGGAGCCTCCACGCCATCAGCCCGCACGAGGGCACCACCTACACCACGGAGGGCGCCCAACGCCCCGCCCTGCTCTGCGGCGCCCCGCACTCTCTGCTCCGGAAGCAGCAGCAACAGTTGCTTGAACTCGGCATCGTGCCGCACCGGCTCGAAATCGGCACCCTCCCCGTCATCGCCGCGCTGATGGAAAACCAGACCCGCAAGAACGACAAGCGCGCCCTCGTGCTGGTCGAGATCGAGCAGGAGCGCACGCATGTCTACATCCTCGGCAAGGAAGGCGTGCACACCACCTCCCCCATCCCGCACGGCCTGGCCGCCCTCGAGGCCACGGCCCGCAAGGAGTTCGGCCTCGCCGAGACCGACTCGCCCCGCGAGCGTCTCGCCACCGAGGACGACGAGCTGCTCCTCCGCGCGCCCAAGCTGCTCCGCCCCCTTGCGCGCGACCTCAAGCCGTTGCTGGACTCCTACGAGATGACGACCGGTCAGCCCATCGGCGAGATCCATTGCTCGCACCTGCCCGACACCTACCGCTGGATGGCCGCCACCCTCGCGCAGGGCGCCGGCCGTGCGGTCTTCGACCTCAACGTTCCCCAGTGGCTCATCCAGGTCCAGATCAAGACCGGAGAACTTCCACCCTTCCCCCTTAATTGGCTCGGCCTGCTGAGTCTCGTCGCCGACCTCACCCCGCCCAAGACCGATGCCAAGTCCGCGTGACAAGAACCCCTACAAGGGGCCCTGGCGCGTCGACCTGCGTCTGATATCCGAACTGCCTGAGGACGATGTCGTCGGCCGCAAGTTCCTGATCAACTCGATCACCGGCACCATCCTCCTGCTCGTCGCCCTGGTCACTGGCTGGCATTTCTACCTGCGGATGAGCGTCGCGAGTGAGCTCGAAACCTGGCGGGAAACCCTTAACCGCAACCGGGCCGCAAGCAACGAGGTGAAAAACCTCCGGACCCTGCTCTTCGGTGACGCCGCCAAGGTTGAGTATGCTCATGGACAGCTTCACTCGCCCATCGCCCTCAGCCGGTTGCTCGTGGAATTGGGGCGGACCCGCCCGGACATCGTGCGCCTCGAGAAAATCGAAGGAGATGATGCAGCCGTGCTGATCCGCGGCTCCATGCTAGAATCCTCCACAACCCGTGCCAGCCAGATTCTTGGTCGCTATGTCGAGCAGCTGCGCAAACATCCCGTCATCGGCGAAGGTTTTTCCAGCATCACACTCGCCGGCATCGGTCGCGATGAGAACGCCGAAGGACTGATCACGTTCGACCTCGCCCTGCGCGCCAAGCCATGAGTCCGCTTCATCCCTTATACTGGTGGGAGCTTTTCAAACGTCACCCCTTTGCGGTGGCCGGTGGGTTCCTCACGGTCTTTTTGGCCGCTTCCAACTGGTTCATCTATCTCGACCGCCTGGAGGTGGAGGACCAATTGGACAAGGAATCCAAGGCCGGGCAGGAGGTCCTGGAAAACGTGGCCAACTCACCTCTGGTGCGGCAGCAGGCGACCGTGATCCGCCACGCGCTTTCCTACCTCAACGCCAGTCTGATCACCGAGACCAACCTTCCGGACAATGTCGGCTATTTCTACGGGCTGGAGGAGAAGGCCCGGGTTAAAATCGAAGTTTTGCAGCAGCTCTCCTCGCCGACTCCACCCGAAGGCGCGCCTTATCGCGCGGTGCCGTTCACCTTCCGCGCCACCAGCGGATATGCTGAACTGGTCGGGCTCGTCCATATGATCGAAACCGGCCCGCATGCCTCGAAGTTCAGCCGCTTCAGCTTTGTGCGGCGGGAAGACAATCCTGCCCTGCTCGAGGCGAATTTCACCGTCCTCCTCCTGGCCCACCCATGAGCAACCGGCGCATCATCGCAACAATCCTGGTCATGGTCCCTGCTCTGCTGGCGCAGCAACAGCCCAAACCCGGCGAGCAAAACGTCTATTTTGCCAAGGTCGTGGTCATGGCACAGCAGTTGCGGTCAGCCCGCATTGATGCACCCCCGCTGCCTTCACCGCTGCCGGATCCGTTCCGCGAACCGGGATTCATCATGCCGGAGACCACGGAAGACGGCAACGATCCTGCTCCGCTGGTCGGCTCCGCCTTGCTCAACAAGCTCACCGGCGAACTGCGCGTGACCGGCATGGTCACGATCGGCGGACGCCGCGCCCTGGTCATCAACAGCACGCCGCGCCGCGAGGGCGAAACCATCACCGTCAAGTCCGGCTCCACGACCTACTATCTGTTCTTCAAATCCCTCGGCAATGGCACCGCCACTTTCACGATGGACGGCGCCGAGTCCACCATCCGCTTCCGGGTCAACTGACCTCGTTGCGCGGGCAATCCGCGGGACGGACTTCGCGACGCAATACGTTGCGAGCCCCCGGCGGCCCGGTTCATGATATTTCCACGCCCATGAAAAAACTCCTGCCCTTCATATTCGCCGCGGCCAGCGCCTGCGCCGCTCCCGTCCCGCGTGAATCCGTCCTCACGCACGTCGACTCGACCGCCGCGCAATTCAACGACGTCGCCCTGAAGATCTGGGCCTTCGCCGAGGTCGGCTACAAGGAGAAGCAGAGCTCCGCCCTCCTCGCCGAGCAACTGCGCGCCGCCGGCTTCACCATCGAGACGGGCGTGGCCGGCATCCCCACCGCCTTTACCGCCACCTTCGGGTCGGGCAAGCCTGTCATCGGCATCTTGGGCGAATACGACGCGCTCCCCGGTGTCTCGCAGGACGCCGTGCCCGAGAAAAAGGCGGTTGAGGGCCGCCCCGCCGGCCATGCCTGCGGCCACCACCTTTTCGGCGCGGCCTCCGCGCAGGCCGCCATCGCCGCCAAGGCCTGGCTCGAAGCCCGCGGTGGCTCCGGCACCATCCGTTTCTACGGCACCCCCGCCGAGGAGGGCGGCTCGGGCAAGGTCTACATGGTGCGCGCCGGTCTGTTCAAGGACGTGGACGTGGTCCTCCACTGGCACCCCGACGACCGCAACTCCGTCACCATGGCGCCGTCGCAGGCGAACAAGAACGGCAAGTTCCGCTTCCGCGGCGTCGCCTCGCACGCCGCCGGCTCGCCCGAGCTCGGCCGCTCCGCCCTCGATGCCGTGCTGGCCATGAACCACATGGTCGACATGATGCGCGAGCACGTGCCGCAGGAGACGCGCCTGCATTACATCATCACCCGCGGCGGCGAGGCCCCCAACGTCGTGCCCGCCTTCGCCGAGACCTACCATTACGTCCGCCACCGCGACCCCGCGCTGGTCAAATCCATCTGGGAGCGCCTCGTGAAGACCGCCGAGGGGGCCGCGCTCGGCACCGGCACCACCGTCGACTGGGAGGTGCTTGGTGGTGTCTACGACCTCCTGCCCAACGAGGTGCTCGGCCGCCTCATGCACGCCAACCTCTCGCAGGTCGGGGGCGTCACCTACAGCGCGGCCGAGAAGGAATTCGCCGACAAGATCGGCCGCACGCTCTTCGGCAAGCCTCTCGCGCACGACATCGCCAACCTCATCCAGCCCTTCAACGCCAACGAGCCGCCGCAGAGCGGCTCGACCGACGTCGGCGACGTGAGCTGGAACGTGCCGACGATGGGCATCGGCACCGCCACCTGGGTGCCGGGCACGCCCGCCCACTCCTGGCAGGCCGTCGCCACCGGCGGCACCACCATCGGCCTCAAGGGCATGAACGTCGCATCCAAGGTCCTCGCACTGACCATCGTGGACCTGCTCTCGCAGCCCGACACCATCAAGGCGGCCTGGGCCGAGTTCGAGAAACGCCGCGGACCGGGTTTCAAATACGAACCGTTGCTCGGCGACCGCACCCCCGCGCTCAACTACCGGGACTGAAGGCTTTCAACGCCCCGTTGACTCCATGGCGGGCCTGATTCAATTTGTGGGCATGAGCCGTCCGTCCCTACGCATCTCCGGCCTCGCCGAGGCCTCGGTGGACGAGAAGCTGGCCTTGATCGATGAGTTGTGGGAATCCGTCCGCCACTCGGCGGAGATCAAGATCCGGCCTGACCACTTGCGCGAACTCGATCGTCGGGTCGCGGCTGTCGTCGCCGATCCCTCCATCGCCCTGACCCCTGCCCAAGCCCGCGCGTTGCTGCGCAAGTGAACAAGCCGTTTAAGATCGCGCCGTGGGTCGTGCCGGAGGACCTGCAGACCATCTACGATTACCACCGCCTGTTTTCAGTCGAGAAGGCAGAGCGCATCTTGGAGGAATACGACCGGATCATCGCGCTGCTGGAGCTCAATCCGCTGATGTTTCACTCCCGCGAGAACGACTGGAGAGTTTATCCCTTCGATAGCGGCACCTACCTGCTCTATTACAAGGAACTGCCATCATTCTGGCTTGTGGCTGGTATCTTCCATGCGCGGCGCAGCCCCTCGTGGATCCGCGACCAATTGGCTGGCCGGATGCCTTCGTGAGGCCGATGCCAACCCTGGAGCTGGATTGAGTTGGTGTGCTCAACCGAGCGTCTGCTCGAACTTGGCCGCGTCCTCGGGCGTGTCGACGCCGATGGTCGGGTCGTCGGTGACGTCGATGGCGATCGGGTGGCCGGCTTCCAAGGCCCGCAGCTGCTCGAGTTTCTCGATCTGCTCCAGCCGGCCGGGCGGCAGGGCGACGAACTTTTCCAGGAAATCGGCGCGGTAGGCGTAGAGCCCGAGATGCTTGTAGCAGGGGTTGGCCGCGAGCCAGGCATCCGTCACCTTGCCCGCGGCATCGCGCGCATAGGGCATCGGCGAACGCGAGAAATACAGCGCCCGCCCCGTGCCGGACTTCACGACCTTCACCTGGTTCGGATTCGCAAAATCTTCCGCCCTCTTGAACGGCGTGCACAGGGTCGCCATCGGGCAATCGCCCTGGATCAACCGGGTCAGCGCCCGGATCTGCCCGCCCGTCACCAGCGGTTCATCGGCCTGCACGTTCAGCACATAGGACGCACCGACCTTCCGGTTGGCCTCCGCGATTCGGTCGGTGCCGCTGGGGTGGCGCGGCGAGGTCAAAATCGCCCTGAACCCTGCCCCCTCCACGCATTTGGCCAACAAGTCGTGGTCCACCGCGAACCACAGCGGGTAATCGGGCGCCACGGCCGCGATTCGCTCCGCCACCCATAGCACAAGCGGCTTCCCCTTAATGAGATGCAGCAGCTTTCTCGGGAAACGGGTGGACTCCAACCGGCACGGGACGATGATGGCGGACGCGGGCATTTCGGGGTGGTTATTTGGATTGCAAGGCCAGTCGCCCTGCCCAATTTGCGTGCCCCTTAACTCAGGCGAAAGCGCCGACCTCAATGGAAAAAACCACCACCGCGACCGGGAACACCCACACCAAGGAACTGCTCGTCCAGAACAAGATGGGCATCCACGCCCGCCCGGCCGCCATGATCGTCCGCATCACCAACAAGTATAAATCCGAGGTGCTGGTCGAGAAGGACGAGGAGCAGGTCAACGGCAAGAGCATCATGGGTTTGATGATGCTCGCC
The DNA here is from genome assembly GCA_964601365.1 of uncultured Opitutaceae bacterium. Classification (GTDB taxonomy): domain Bacteria; phylum Verrucomicrobiota; class Verrucomicrobiia; order Opitutales; family Opitutaceae; genus Didemnitutus. Next base: position 59,155 of record CAZRNE010000001.1, read on the forward strand.
GCCGCCAAGGGTTCGAAGGTCAAGATCATCGCCACCGGCGAAGACGCCCCCCAGATGCTCGCCGAGCTGGAGGCCCTGTTCGCCAAGCGCTTCGACGAGGCCTGAAGCCCGATTCGCCCGGGGGCTTGGAAAATCCGGCCATCCCTCTCTGCCTGTCCTTCTGAGCGAAGCGAAGAATCCATCCTTTTCGCCCAATTCAGGGCATTCGACGCCGTGGATCCTTCGCTACGCTCAGGATGACAAGCCGAAGAATTCACGGGCATTGACCGTCGTCACCTCAGCCAGTTCCGCGGCGCTCACCCCGAAAACCCCGGCGCAGAAATCCGCCGTATGCCGCAGGTAGGCCGGCTCGTTCGGCTTCCCCCGGTGCGGCAGCGGAGCCAGATACGGAGCATCGGTCTCCAGCATCAACCGGTCCAAACCCTGCGCCAAGGCCGCCTCGCGCACCGCCTCCGCCGTCTTGTAGGTGATGATGCCGGTGAACGACCCGCGTCCGCCGCGCCTTGTCAGCTCCGCCATCTCCGCCGGTCCCTCGCTGAAACAGTGGAACACCACCCGGCGCCAATCGAACCCCGCGGCGTCGATCATTTCGACGCATTCGCGGAAGGCTCCGCGCGAATGCACGACCACCGGACATCCCAGCCTCGCCGCGATCCGTAATTGCTCGGAAAACGCCTCGCGCTGCCAACCGAAGATCCGCTCCGCCGCCACGGTGTCGTCTTTCGGCAGGTGATACCGGTCCAACCCGGTCTCGCCGAGTGCGACCGGCAGGACAGATCTCTGCCCTGTCTCCTTCCAAAACCCCTCGATCTGTCGCACCCGCGCCGCCCAGTCCTCGCCCACGCTGCATGGATGCAAACCGATCGTGCAGTGAATCCGCCCCGCATGTTGCGATGCCAGGTCCCGATAGAGCGTCCAATCATCCGTATCGGTGCCGATGGTCACCATCTGCTGCACCCCGGCCGCCCGGGCCCGGTCCAGCACCGCGGGCAATTCGCCCCGGCGGGCGAATGAATCCAGGTGGGTGTGCGTGTCGATCAGCATGGTGCGAGAGGTGCCAACCTGAGCGCAGCGAAGGATCCACGTTCAGGCAGACCCTGGATTCTTCGCTGCGCTCAGAATGACACGCAAGCGGGCAATGTCGCGTTTCGCCCCGTGCAGCAGAGAGGCCAGCGCTTTGGGCGCTGGCCTCCATGCACACACCCACGGTTGCTTGGTGGGAAAATCAGTTGCCGGCGCGCACGTCGATGTCGCCGCCGCTCGTGCGCAGCTTGAGCGTGGGGCCGCCGCCGTTCACGTCGCCCACGAGGCGGGATTTGCGGTTGCCGCCTCGCTCCAGCCTGATGGTCAGGCCTGTGGCGTCCACGTCGCCGCCGCTCGTGCTGGCGTCCAAGCGGAAAGCCGCGTCCGGACGCAGGCTCACCTTCACGTTGCCGCCGGAGGTGGTGAGCGCCGTGTCCCGCGTCAGCGTGCCGTCGATCTCGGCGTGGATGTCGCCGCCGCTCGTGCTGGCGCTGATCAGCTCACGCACGGAGCTGATGCGGATGTTGCCGCCGGAAGTGGAGACCTCGGTCGGGCCGTTCGCGCGGTCGATCTTGATGTCGCCCCCGCTGGTCGAGAGCCGCGCCCGGGCCGAGCTTTCCTGCAGGTCGATGTCGCCCCCGCTCGTGGTGCCCGTGAGGTCGCCGCCGATGCGGGCGAAGCGCAGGTCGCCACCGCTGGTCTGGGCCTTCACGCTGCCCTGAAGGTCGCCCACCGTGATGTCGCCGCCGCTCGTGCTCAGGTCGAGGTTGATCGTGGCCTTGAAGAGGCCCGCGTCGGCCTTGCCCTGCGGACCGGTCGCGGCCGAGTTCAGGTCGGCGTTGAAGCTCTTCGGCACCGTGACGATGAAATCCACCTGCACCGGGGGCCAGTTCATGCTCCAGCGGAAACGCTGCTTTTCGCCGTATTTGGCCTCGCAGATCACGTCGTTGCCGCGCTGCTCCATCGTGAGCTCCAGCTTTTCCAACAGCTCATCCGCCTTCGCCTCGGTGGCGGCGTGGATGGTCTGGCGCGCGGTCACCCGCACCTCGCTGATGTCGGCCGTGCGCACCTCGATGTCCCCGCCCTGGGTCTTCGCCTTGAGCAGGCCGCCCGGCTGGACGGGAAAGGTCTTCTCGACCTGACGGATGATCTTGGCATCCGCGGAAATGGCAGGAACCGCCAGCAACAGGCCGGCGCAGGCAAGGGCAAGGGAGGTCTTCATGGACGTAGGCGAAAACACCGCTGCCGCCCCGAAGTTACAACTTTTTCGGCCTGATCCGGTGCCCGCTCAGCCGGAAGTATGCACTCGGAATGAGGTGGAACCTGCGCTCCGCGCAGGTTTTCCGAGTGAGCGCCCAAAAGCCCGCGCGGAGCGCGGGCTCCACCTTGCCCGCCGGCCAAGTCAGAGCGAGATGCCGTTCAACTGCATCGTTCCGGCTCAGGCCGTGGGCGCCACCTGCAGGCGCACCGGCATGCGGGCGAGGCGTTCAAAAAGCCGCAGATCGTTCCGCACCGGCCACCAGTCGTAGAGGTAGATCTCCAGGGGCCGCCACATCGCCACCCAGCCGACGATGTGCAGGCCCAGCTCGACGAAGTCGTTCCAGCCCGCGGGCAAGACGGGGCGCAGGAGCACGCCCAGCCCGAAGCATCCGGCCAGGAAGAGCACGCCGATGAACAGGCTGGCCCGGCCGCGCCGGAACAACTGCCGCAGCTCCCTCCGCTTGATCTCCGCCCGGCTGGCGAAGTAGTGGTGCACCGCCTCCTCGGCGCCCGCGGCCCGCGCCGGCTCGGGCGCCGTGGCCAGGTGGATCACCAGCTCCAGCTCCCCGTGATGCGGCAGCTCGCGGGCCCAGCTGACGATGAACTCCTCGGCGTCCGCGTCGAGGTCGCGGTCGATGAACGGCGATGGGTCCAGCGAATTGAACAATTGCGCCAGTTCGCGCAGGCGCACCTCGATGCGGGCGGAGGACATGGACGGATCCTAGTGCTTGCCGCCGCCAATGCAATCCGCACCCGCCGCTCCGCCGGCACGGGCGACGGTTGCCCGGTGGGATGGCGCAAAAAAAGCGCACGGATGCTCCGTGCGCTGTGGCTCTCATATGTCGTCCAAGTCAGCCCCTTGGCTGGGGAGTTGGCTTGGCCCGCGCCGCCTCAAGGCGGGCCATGGCCTCGAGGTATTTCTGGTAGGCGGCGGCCACCTTATCGCGTGAGTGCTGCCACCCCGCGGCATCGGTGTTGCGGGCTTCCTTGAGGCTCTTCTTCAGCGCCGCGTCGCTGGCCTTCACCTCGTCGACCGCGGCCATGAACCGCTCATGGGCCTCGCCGCGCAGTTCGCGCGCCTCGCGCTGGATATCCCGCAGGGCTTCGCGATTTTCTTTCAGGCTCATGTCCGCGTCCTTCAGAAGCTGCCGGCGCGCCTCGAAGGTGGATTGGTTGATGTCCTTCATGGCGCTGGCGAGCTGCTGGGCCGCAGGGGCAACGGCGCCGTGCGCCGCCGCCGCGGCGAGGCCGCGATGCGACTGCGCCGGGGGCATGGCGTCAGGCCGGGGCGCCGGCATGACGGCGGGCGGACGGGACGAAGCGAAACCGCCCGACGGACCTCCGAAACCGGAGCCCGCAGGCCTGCCGCCACTCCCACCACCCCGGCCCTGGGCATGGACCGGAGCCAGAACCAACAACGCGATCAGAACAGCACAGGTGGCACGGACTTTCTGGATGTTGTGATGCATGGTATGTGCGGGTTGAGTTGCGTGGAACCCAGACGGGTGTTCCCGTCTGGTTGTCCCCGCACAAGACCTTCGGGGCCTCGCGCCGGTTCCGCGGCAGGAAGCGTAAAGGTTTGATGAAATCGCCGGATGCGGGGGCCCCGCTTCAGCGTCCGAACAACTCGGCGAAGAACACCTGCATGTGCATCCACGAGCGCTGGGCCGCGGCCTTCTGGTAGGCCACGCCCTTGATGCCGAACTTGTCGGCGTCGGGGTTGCTGAACGCATGCACCGCGCCCGAATACGAGATCCACTGCCAGTCGAAGCCCCCCTCGTTCATCGATTTCTCGAAGGCCGTGATCTCCTCCGGCTTGATGAAGAAATCCGCCGCGCCGTGCAGCATGAGGATCTTCGCCTTGTTGGCCGCGCCGGCCGGGGCCGGCACCGGCGAGCCGTGGAAACTCACGATGCCCGCCAGCGGCGCGCCGCTGTAGGCCAGCACCTGGCTCGTCGAACCGCCGAAACAGAACCCGATCGCCGCCACCTTGCCCTCGGCCACCATCCCGGTCGCCAACAGCTGGTCGAGCCCGGCGCGCGCCCGCTCGGCCATCAGCGGCTTGCCGTAGAACTGGCCGGAAAGCTCGCTCGCCTTCTTGGCGTCGGTCGTGACCACCCCCGCGCCATACATGTCGAGCGCGAAGGCCACGTAGCCCAGCCGCGCCAGCGCCTCGGCCCGGCCCCGCACATAGTCGTTCAGGCCCCACCACTCGTGGATCACCAGCACGCCCGGACGCTTGCCCTGGACGGCGTCGTCGTAGGCGAGCCAGCCCTCCAGCTTCACGCCGTTGTGCTCATAGGCCACGGCCTTGGTGACGATCTTGGCTTCGACATTCGCCGCCAACACGCACAGGCCGGCGACCACGGAAAGAATCGGGAATTTCATGCCGCCACGGCTAGCATACCCGTCGCGCCCTGACAACCCCAGCGCTCAGCTCTTCTTTTTGACGAACTCCACCACGTCACCCGACTGCAGGGCGAGCTTCTGCGCGCCGGAGCGCACCGCCGCCATGTCCGCCGTGATCACCCGTCCCTGCCGGTAGATCTTGGCGGTGTTGAAGGCCGCGTCGAACTTCCCGTTCTGCGCGGCGATCGCCAGCTCCAAACCCTCCTGCCAGGGCATCTCCGTGATCGCGCCCGACCCGGCATCCACCGCCACCACCATGCCGGTCTTGGCCAGCTTGGCGGCGGACTCGAGCCCGCCCGCCGTCACCTCGCCGCCGGACGACACCGCCGCGCCCACGACCCGGCCCGTCGTCTTCACCGTCGCGGTCGTCACCGTCGCGGCGGTCTTGATGCCGGCGGCGGCGATCGAGCTGACGCCCGATGCGGCGGCCCCGACGACGCTGCAGCCGGCGAGGAAAAGGAGGGGAACGCTGAGGAAGGGCAGGATGACTTTCTTCACGAAGTAAGGCTGCCCGCGATGTATTGCCGCAACGACTCCGCCTCGGCCTGCGAGGCGCTCGCCACCCAGCGCGACACATCGCTGATCGAAACCATGCCGATCACCTTTCCGTCCCGCACCACCGGCATGTGGCGCATGCGCTTCTCGGAGAAAAGCTCCATCAGCTGCTGGAGGGTGGCGTCCGGGCTGATCGTCAAGACGAGGCCCGTCATCACGTTGGTGACGGGGGTGGTCTTCGGATCAAGGCCCACGCCCACCACGCGGCGCAAGACGTCCCGCTCGGTGAAGATGCCCACCAGTTGATCGCCGTCCATCACGAGCACGGAGCCCACGCGCTGCTCGTTCATCTTGATGACGGCGTGCATCACGGTCGCCTTGGGTGTGACGGTGCAGAGCTTCGCGCTCTGGGGGTTCATCAGGGTGGAAATCGGAATGTTCATGGCCATCAGGGTTGCCGGACAGATAGCACGAAACCCCCTCCGGACAAAGCCAAACCTCAGCGCCGCTCAGGATTTCAGCCGCCCCAGGGCCTCGAAACTCTTGAGCCGGGTCCGACCCTGGACCGGCAGCGGCAACGGCTTGGCCGGCTGCCCGGGCTCCCTCGCGCCGCCGTTCCCGCCGGCCAGCTCCACCAGGGCGCGTTCCAGCCGCACGGCCGAGACGGGCTCCGCCGTGCCCAGCTCCTGCGCGAACAGGCTCACCCGGAACTCCTCCACCAGCCAGCGGAAATCCCCCGCCCGCCCGCCCAGGCGCTTGACGGCCCCGATGAACGGCTCCAGCTCCCGCGCCCGCGAAGCGTCCTTGGCCGGATCGCGCTTCCAGCGGTCGGCCCGGATCTGCATGCCGCGGAGATAGCGTGCCAGATGCGGCAGGCGCGCGAACGGCGTGCTTCGCACGAAATCGGGCGGCAGCAACGCGGCGAGGTCGTCGTCCAACCCGGGATAGGGAGTCTTGTGCGCCTGCAGGGCGACCCGGAGCGTCAGGATTTCCCGCAGCCAGTCGGTGAGCTTGGGCACGAGCCCGCGGAGGTCGGCCTGGGCGGCGGCGAGCCGGGCCTGCCAGACCTTTGCGTGCAACGGCCGGACCTCGCGATCCGTCGCCCAGCGCTCGACCGCCACGAAGGCATCACCCCGGAGTTTTTCCAAAGTCGTGAGCGCCGCGATCAGCACGCCCAGCGATCGCAGGTCGCGCAGGTCCCGCTCGAGCCAGCCGAGGTCATGCCGCAACTGGGTCGCGAACAGCTTCCGCAGGCCGTCCCGCGTCGCGGCTTGCGCCTCCTCGGGTGTGGCGAACAGCCGCACGGCCACGCCGGCTTCGCCCGCCTGCAGGCCGACGTGCGCCTTCACGGGCACCCCGGCGGCCCCGGCCACGTCCACCGTGTCGGGCAGGTCGCCGAATTTCCATTCCGTCGCCGGCGGCGTTTCCCATCTCTCCCTCGCCGCTTTCCACGCCGCGTTGTCGCCCGTCGCGGCCTTCCGGCTCAGCTCGCGGTGCTTCGCGGCGAGCTGTGCCTGGAGTTCCGGCAATTCGCGGCTCGCGCCGAGGACGTGTCCCCGATCGTCCACCACCTCGATGCGCACGCGCAGGTGGTCGGGCAGCGGCCGGTCGGCGAAGAACTTCGGATCGATGCGCACGCCGAGCCGGTCGGTCAGGCTCTCGGCCAACGCCTCCGCGAGCGTCGGCTGCGGGTCGCGGGCGGCGAGCAGCCGGATCGATGCCGCGAGCTTCGCCGCGGTTTCCGTGAGCGGGATCAGCGTGCGGCGCTGCTCCTTCGGCAGGGCCTTGAGGAACAGCTCGATCTTCTCCGCCAGGTGCCCCGGCACGGCCCAGTCGAGGGCGGCCGGGGTGAGTTCCTGCACCTCGGCCGCGCTCACGCGCAGCGTCACCCCGTCGTCGGCCTGCCCCGGCCGGTAGGCGTAGTGCAGCGGCAGGGCGCGGTTCTCGAGCGGCAGTGTCTCGGGAAAAGCCAGCGCGTCCTGCGCGAGCTCCACGGGCGGCTTCAGGTCCTCCTCCGTCATGAACAGGAACTTGGGCTCGGTCGTCTGCCGGTGCCGCACGAAGTCCACCAATTCGGCCACGCTGCCGACCCCGTCGCCCGGGGTGATGCGCTGGGCATAGAACCGGTAAACCGCCTCGTCGAGGTCGAGGTAGCCGGCGCTGCGCGTGCGGGTGAGCACGGTCTCGGTCTTCTCGCGGATCCGCCGGTTGTGCCGGATGAAATCGAAGGGCCAGGTGATCGTGTCGTCGACCAGGCCCTCCCGGATGAAGATTTCCGTCGCATGCGCCGGATTGATCTTCCCGTAGCCCACGGCGCGGGTCTCCAGCTCGAGGTTGTAGAGCCGGCGGCGCTCCTTCACCAGCACGCGGCCGGCCTCCGCGCTCCAGAACGGCTCGCTGTGCGACGCCTTGAGCAGGTGGGCCCCGAGTTCGAGGGCCCATTGCGGATCGATCCGCGCACAGGTGCGCGCGTAGACCCGGCCGGTCTCCATGATTTCGGCGGCCATCAGCCACTTTGCCGTTTTTGTCACCACTGGTGGAGCGCGACCTCCGGACGCGCTCACCTTCCGCTCATTTTTCTCCGCCAGCCCCGACCCCGGGAAGACCGCGACCTTCCGGTCGTGGGTCGCGTGCCAGGTGCCGTCGTCATGCCGCCGCGCGATGTTGCCGAGCAGGCCGGCGAGAATGGAACGGTGGATCGCGCGGTAGCCCGGCGTGCCCATCGTGAGGTCGCGCACCGACTCCGGGGTGGCGGCGGCCTTGCGGCGCGCGGCCCGGCCCGAATCGCGCGGATCGGCCCCGGGCCCGTCGAACACCGACGTGTCGTCAAACCCCTCCCCGCCCTCGAGGGTGTCGGCCAGCTGTGCGTGCACGTCGCGCCACTCGCGCATGCGCATGAACGAAAGGAAGTGCGCCGTGCAGAACTTCCGCAGCTTGCCGAGCGTCATGACCTCGAACTCGTCATGGTAGGCCTCCCAGATGGCGAGCAGGGTGAGGAAATCCGAGTCGGGATGCGCGAAGCGCCGGTGCGCGGCGTCGGCCTGGGCCTGCCGCTCGAGCGGGCGCTCCCGCGGATCCTGGATGCTCAGCGCCGAGGCGATCACCAGCACCTCGCGCAGGCACTTTTCCTGGCGCGCCTGCAGGACCATCCGCCCGACCGTCGGGTCGACGGGCAGGTGCGCCAGTTCGCGCCCGAGGTCGGTGAGCGCACCGGCCCCGTCGAGCGCACCGAGTTCGTGCAACAGCGCATAACCCGCCCGGATGCCCTTGGCCGGCGGGGCGTTGAGGAACGGGAAGTCCTCGATGTCGCCCAAGCCGAAGGCCTTCATGCGCAGGATGACATCGGCGAGGTTGCTGCGCTGGATCTCGGGCTGCGCGAAGCGCGGGCGGTCGTCGTAGTCCTGCTCCGAATAGAGGCGGATGCACACGCCGTCGCTCACGCGGCCGCAGCGGCCCTTGCGCTGGTCGGCGCTGCTCTGCGCGACCGGCTCGACCGGCAGGCGGCGCGTGCGGCTCTGCGGCACATAGCGGCTGATGCGCGCCAGCCCGGTGTCCACCACGAAGCGGATGCCGGGGATCGTCAGCGAGGTCTCGGCGATGTTCGTCGCCACGACGATTTTCCGCCTCGGCGTCGGCGCAAAGACCCGCTGCTGCTCGGCGTTGGTCAGGCGGCCGAACAGGGGCACGACTTCGATGTCGCGGCGTTTCCGGCCCTCGAGCTGGTCGCGCACCTCGCGGATGTCCCGCTCGGTCGGCAGGAACACCAGGATGTCGCCGCCGGTGCTCTCCTGCAGGATGCGCTCCACGGCCTCCACCGCGCCGTCGATGTAGGTGAGTTCCTCCCGGTCGCCTTCCGCCTTCATCTCCTCCAGCGGCGACCAGATGACCTCGACCGGATAGACCCGTCCGGACACCTCCACGATGGGCGCGCCGTCGAACGCCTTCGAGAACGCCTCGGTGTCGATCGTGGCCGAGGTGATGACGATGCGCAGGTCGGGCCGGCGCCCGCGCAGCCGCCGCAGGTGGCCGAGGATGAAGTCGATGTTGAGCGAGCGCTCGTGCGCCTCGTCGACGATGATGGTGTCGTATTCGCGCAGGTCCGGGTCGCCCTGCAGCTCCGCCAGCAGCATGCCGTCGGTCATGAACTTGATGACGGTCGCCTCGCTGGTCTGGTCGGCGAAACGGATCTTGCAGCCGACCTCGCGGCCGAACGTCACGTTCATCTCCTCCGCCACGCGCCGCGACACCGAGGCCGCCGCCACGCGGCGCGGCTGGGTGCAAGCGATGCGGCCGCGCGTGCCGGAGCCGGCGGCCAGGCACATCTTGGGGATCTGCGTCGTCTTGCCCGAGCCGGTCTCGCCCGCGAGCACGAGCACCGGGTGCTTTTGCAGCAGCCCGATGATCTCGTCCGCGCGCGCGCTGATCGGCAGCTCCGGCGGGAACTCGATGCGGAAGGCGGGACTGGGACGGCGGGCGGCCATGCTCGCGCGACTCTCAATCCGCCCCGGCCGCCCGGCGCGAGCCTATTGCGCCGGTTGCAGGCGCACCGGCCGTCCCGGACGTTCGCCCGTCAGTCCGCCGCCGCGGATCACGGGCACGCCGTTGACGATCACGTCGCGGAACCCGGTCGCATACTGGTGCGGCGCGGTGTAGGTGGACGGGTCGGCCACCGTCGCCGGGTCGAAGACCACGAGGTCCGCCACGGCGCCCGGGGCCAGCCGTCCGCGCCCGGCCAGCTTGAAGGTGTCGGCGGGCAGCGCGGTCATCTTGCGCACGGCCTCCTCAAGGGAGAGCACGCCCTGCTCGCGCACGTAACGGGCCAGCACGCGGGCGTTGTTGCCGTAGCCGCGCGGGTGCGGCACGGCCTCGCCGAACTTCCGCGGACCGGCATCGGACGCGATCATCGTGAGCGGCTGGACGAGGAATTTCTTCAGGTCCTCCTCGTTCATGCCGTGAAAGACCGCGCTGGCGCCGCCGCGGAGCTGCAGATCGAGGATCACCTCGTTCTGGTCGTCGAGCGTGTCGCGGCCGCGCAGGATGCGGGCCGCCTCCACCACGGTCTTGCCATTGAGGCCCGGCTCGGCCCGGCAGTTGGCGATGACGGCGAAACTGAGGTCCTGCTGCCGGTTCTGCCGCAGCGTCTCCTTCATCTCCTCGACGATGCTCCTGCGGTAGGCCGCGTCGGCCATGCGTTCGCGGAACTTCGTCTCGCCGCCCTCGAAGGCCCGCTCCGGGATGCGCGAGCGCAGGCTCGTGCTGGAGGCCGTGTAGACATACTGGTCGTGCGTGATGGCGAGCCCCGCGGCGCGCGCCTGGTTGAGATAATCGATGATCTCGTCGGCGCGGCCCCAGGCCGCCGGCGTGGCCAGCTTGATGTGCGACACCTGCGCCGGGATGCGGGCCTCGCGGGCGATGGTGGTCAGCTCGTCGAGCGCCTCGCGGATGCGGCGGTTTTCGTAGCGCATGTGGCTGGCGTAAATGCCGCCGTGGGCCGACACGGTCTTGGCCAGCTCGACCAGCTCGTCCGTCTTGGCAAAAACGCCGGGCAGGTAGATGAGCCCGGTGCTCATGCCGACGGCCCCGGCCTGCATGCCGCGCTCCACCAACGCGCGCATGCGGTCCATCTCCTCGGGCGTCGGCGGGCGCAGGAAGCTTCCGCCCATGACCTCCAGCCGCACCGTGCCATGTCCGATCAGGGTGGCTACGTTCAGCGCCACGCCGGTCTTCTCGATCTCCGTGAAAAATGCCCCGATATCGCGCGCGGATGTGCCGCAATTGCCGGTCACGATCGTGGTCACGCCCATGCGGATGAAGTTCTCGGCCACCGGCAGCTCGGCGATGTCCTCCGAGTGCGTGTGCACGTCGATGAAGCCCGGCGCCACCACCAACCCGCCGGCGTCGATCTCGTTGCGGCCCGTGCCGGCCACCACGCCGACCGCGGCGATGCGGCCGTCCTTCACCGCCACGTCGCCGCTGAACGCGGGCCGCCCCGTGCCGTCGACGAGGCGCCCGTGGCGGATCACCAGATCGTATTCCTGTGCGGCCAGTCGGCCGAGGCCCAGCGCGGCCAACAAAAGGACGGGATAACGCATGGGGGCGAACTTGCGGACAACCGGTCCGTGGGCAATGCGGGATTGAGGCCGCGGCACGCCCGGTTTGACGTGCCCGCCCCGCCTGTCACCCTGCCTTGCCGTGCCTGCCACCCCGCCCGTCAATCCGCCACCCCTGCCCGGCCCGGTGACCCGCCGCGTGCTCGCCCTGTCCCGGATCAACGGCTGGGGTGTGGCCGGCTTCGCGCTGCTCAGCGCCCTCGCATCCCTGATCCGCACCGACCTCCTCATCGTGGGCTGGTGCATGCTCGCCGCCGCCTCCGGGTTCATGGAACTGCACGGCCGCGGCCGGCTCGCCCTCGGCAAACCGGCGGGCGTCGGCTGGATGATCGCCGCGCAGTTCTGGCTGCTGGCCGCGATCACCTGCTATGTCTGGTTGCGCTGGACCGAATTCGAGGCGACCGCCTTCTGGGACTCGCTCCCGGCCCTCGCGCAGAACGAAGTCAACCGCCAGCTCGCCGCCGCCGGCATCGGCGAGGGCGAGCGCCCGGCCTTCCTCGCCTACCTCAACGCCGCCATCTGCCTCTCGCTCCTGCTCACGTCGCTGGTCTACCAGGGCGGCCTCGCCCTCTACTACGCCTTCAAGCTGCGCGCCGTGCGGAACGAAATTGCCTCACCGGGCGCCTAGGCCAAGCCTGCCGTCATGACCGCCCCGGCGTTTTTCCCGCAGGACATCATCATCAGGAAGCGCGACGGCGGCGCGCTGAGCCGCGATGAGATCGAGTTCTTCGCCCGCGGCGTGGTGGACGGGTCTTTCGCCGATTACCAGGCCACGGCCCTGCTCATGGCCATTTTCTGGCGCGGCATGACGCCGCAGGAAACCGCGTGGCTGACCGACGCGATGATGCGTTCCGGCGATGTCATCGATCTGCGCGACCTCCCCGGCGCGAAGGTCGACAAGCACTCGACCGGCGGGGTGGGCGACAAGGTCTCGCTCATCCTCGCCCCGCTCGCCGTCGCCTGTGGCCTCAAGGTGCCGATGATGTCCGGCCGCGGCCTCGGCCACACCGGCGGGACCCTCGACAAGCTCGAGGCCATCCCCGGTTTCCGCGTGCAGCTGAGCGTGCCGGAGTTCCGCGCCATCCTGCAACGGGTCGGCTGCGCCATGATCGGCCAGACCCCGCAGGTCGTGCCCGCCGACCGGAAGCTCTATGCACTGCGCGACGTCACCGGCACGGTCGAGTGCATCCCGCTCATCTGCGCGAGCATCATGAGCAAGAAACTCGCCGAGGGCATCGACTCGCTCGTGCTCGACGTGAAGTTCGGCCGGGGCGCATTCATGAAGAAAAAGGAGGACGCGCTCACGCTTGCCCGCGCCATGGTCGAGGTCGGCCGCGCCGCCGGCAAACCCGTGCGCGCCCTGCTCACCGCCATGCACCAGCCGCTCGGCCGCGCCGCGGGGCACACGACCGAGGTCATCGAGTCCATCGAATGCCTCAAGGGAGGCGGACCGGCGGACCTCATGGAGGTCACCTACGCGCTCACCGGCCAGATGCTCATCCTCGGCGGCAAGGCCAAGGACGCAGCCGACGCCCGCCGGCAGATGGAGGACGCCATCGCAAATGGTTCCGCGCTGAAAGTCTTCCGCGAAATGTGCACGGCCCAGGGCGGCGATGCGCGCGTGGTGGACGACTATTCGCTCCTGCCGACGGCAAGGAAGAAGCTCGAGATCCGCGCCGGCGCGGACGCCAGGGGTTTCGTCTCCGAGGTCGACGCCCTCAGGTGCGGCCACGCCATCATGGCCCTCGGCGGCGGTCGCGCCGCCGTGACCGACCGGATCGACCACGCCGTCGGCCTCGCCGACCTGATCAAGATCGGCGAACCGGTGGCCCCGGGCGCGCGCCTCTGCACCCTGCACGCCAACGACGACTCCAGGGCCGCCCGGGCGGAGGCACTGATCCGCGAGGCGGTCAAATTCACCCCGACGGCCCCCCGACAGGAGCCGTTGATCCAGGACTTGGTGCAATAACACAAGACGCCAGTATTGCCGCAGTAGCCGGCATGGTCTGCCATGCGTAGCCACAACGGTTGAATTGCATGCATAATGCCCTACTTCGCCAAGGCTTCGTAGGGCATGCTTCGTCCTCGTTACTCTGGGCGAAGCATGGTGCTCAGGGGGGGACTCGAACCCCCATGCGGTTAGGCACAGGCTTCTGAGACCTGCGTGTCTACCAATTCCACCACCTGAGCAAAAAACGGAAGGGCGAAGCAAACGCCCGCCTCAGGGTGGAGCAAGGATTTTGTGCAGGGGACCGGAACTCCAACCGTTAGCCACGAAGAGGCACCAAGAAGCGCAAAAGGGAAGGTATCGCGGATACCATTTTGCAGAACCCTTTTGATTTCACACCAAGGACGCAAAGATCGCAAAGACTTGAGATTTCAACCTCTTCGCGGTCTTTGCTGACTTTGTGTAGAACTGTATCTGATTGATTCAGTGATGGGGCTCAGGTCTTTGTCCTGATGCGCCTTTTGTCAGACTGTCGCTTCGCCCGGTAGTGGCGATCCAGCTCAGCCCGCGTGCTTCCGCTCGTGCTCGAGCAGGCGCTGCTTGCGCCAGAGGCCGCCGGCATAGCCGCAAAGGCTGCCGTCGGCATTGATGACGCGATGGCAGGGGATGACGATCGCGATCATATTGGACCCGTTGGCGCGGCCGATGGCGCGCGCGGCCCCGGGCCGGCCGATGCGGCGGGCCATCTCGGCATAGCTGCGGGTCTGACCGGGCGCGATGCGGCCGAGTTCGCGCCAGACCTTGAGCTGGAAGTCCGAGCCGACGGGCGCGAGCGGGAGGTCGAACTGCATCCGCGTGCCCGCGAAATACTCGCCGATCTGCCGCGCCGTGGCGTCGAGCACGGCGTTGTTGCCGGGGACGACGGCGGACTTGAGCCGCCGGCGCAACATCCCCAGCTCCCGCTCGAGTCCGCGGCGGTCCACGAATTCAAGCAGCCGCAACCCCTGGTCGTCCGCCAGGGCCAGCAGCGAGCCGAGGGGCGTCTCGATGCGGCGGCCGAGCAGGACCGCGCCCTGCGCGGCGCCGCGCGGGGCCTGGCCGAAGATACGCGCGAAGGCGCCGCGGAATCCGCTGGGCGAGCCATAGCCGCCCTCGAGCTGCACGTCGACGACGGCCTTGCCGCGCTTGAGCCCGTGCAGGGCGAGGCCCATGCGCCGGGCGCGCTGGTAGGCATGGAAGGTCATCCCGTAGTAGGCCTTGAACTGCCGGCGGGCGGTCGACGGCTCGATGCCCATGGCGTCGAGATCCTTGTCCGTCACGCGGCCCTCGGCCGAGTCCTCGACGGCACGACGCAGGCGCTCGACGAGCGGCGGCACGGGCCTGGTGGCGTCCATCGGGTGGCAGAGGCGGCAGGGCCGGTAACCCCCGTGCAGGGCCTCGGCGACGGACGGGAAGAACTCGATGTTCTCGGGCTTGGCGAACTTGGCCCGGCAAGTCGGGCGGCAGAACACGCCGGTGGTCTTCACGCCGGTGTAGAAGACGCCCTCGTAGGCCGGGTCGCGCCGGCAGATGGCACGATACATCGTGCGGAAGGTGGGCAGGCGGCGGACGGCGGCGGTCACGGGAATCGGGTGGTCGAGCTGGATCATGCGGCCAGATTGGCGGCCGGAAGTCGGAAATCAGCGGACGAAATTCGGGCAACCCTTTCCGTCAGGCGCTGCGGGCGGGCAGGAAATCCCGCGGCGACGGCAGTTCCTTGACCCGCCGGCCGCCCCGCCGGCGCGCGATGTAGGGATCCTCGGGGAGTTTTTCATCCTCATCGGGCTCGTCGCCGTCGGTCTCAAGGCCCTCGATCTCGATCGTCTCCTCGGGCTCGAAATACTGCGACACGCGGCGCGGAGAGGGTTCGAGGACAAGGGCGGGGTTTTCAATGCCGCCCTTTTTCAGCAAAATGAGGTGGCAGGGATAACACTCCTCCTGAAAGTGCCGGCGGAAGTCGCTGAGCCATTTGTTGGGCACACCCTCGCGCTTAGTGAGGAGGACGACGTCGGAGAAATGCGCACAGGCATCGAACCACGGGCGAAGGTCAGGCTGCGTGCTGGCCAGATGGCAGTCCACGACGAGCAGAACGCGCGCGAGCTGCAGGCCCCGGGCGGCGAGCCAGCGCTTCAGCGCCTCGATCTGGTCCACCATGTCGCCATGACTGTCGGCCACAAGGTAGACGGTGTCGCAGGCGGGCAGGCGGAAATCTGGAAAATCCGGACCACCCCACGCCCAGCGCTGCACCACGACGCGGGGCACCGCGGCCAGCGCGGCATCCTGGGGCGACGGCGGCTCGCTTTCCGCCACGAGCACGGCGCTGCGCTCGCCGGGATCGCGGCCGTTCTGCAGCAGGTCGAGGATCACGCCGCGCCGGCCCGAGCCGGGCGTGCCGAGCACGAAATAGACTAGCGGGGTCGCGGTCATGCGGCATCCGGAGAATCTCCGGCGCGCGCAGCCGGACAAGTCAGAACTTGAAGGCGCGGTTCTGCGCGTGGTGGCGCATGAGGTGGTCCACGAGCACGAGGGCGGCCATGGCCTCGACCATGACGACCGCGCGGGGCAGGACGCAGGGGTCGTGCCGGCCGCGGGCCTGCAACTCGGTGGCGACGCCGCGGGTGGTGACGGTTTTTTGCGGGCGCAGGATCGTGGCGGTGGGCTTGAAGGCCACGCGGAAGAAGAGTTCCTCGCCGTTGCTGATGCCGCCCTGGACGCCGCCGGAATTGTTCGTGGCGGTGGCGATGCGTCCGGCGCGCCGGACGAAGGCGTCGTTGTGCTGCGAGCCCCGGAGCAGCGTGCCGGCGAAACCGCTGCCGATCTCGAAGCCCTTGGTCGCGGGCAGCGAGAGCATGGCCTTGGCAAGGTCGGCGTCGAGCCGGTCGAAGACGGGCTCGCCGAGGCCGGCGGGCACGCCGCGCACCCGGCATTCGATGACACCGCCGAGCGAGTCGCCGGCGGAGCGGGCCTGCTTGATGCGGGCGATCATCCTCGCGGCGGTGGCGGGATGCGGGCAGCGCACGGCGCTGGCCTCGACCTGCCGGAGCGAGGGGAACGCGCGCAGCGGCGGCATGGCGAGGTCGTGCACGCGCGCCACGTAGGCGCGGATTTCCGTGCCGTGGGCGAGCGCGAGGATCTTGCGGGCGATGGCGCCGGCCGCGACGCGGCCGACGGTCTCACGGGCCGACGAGCGGCCGCCGCCACGGTGGTCGCGGATGCCGTATTTGGCCTGATGGGTGTAGTCCGCGTGCGAGGGCCGGTAGGCCGTGCGCATCTCGGCATAGGCCTCGGGACGGGCGTCGGTGTTGCGCACGAGCATGGCCAACGGGTGGCCCGTGGTGCGGCCCTCGAACAGGCCGGAGAGGATCTCGACCACGTCGGCCTCCCGGCGCGGCGTGGTGATGTCGCTCTGACCGGGGCGGCGGCGGTCCAGGTCGGCCTGGATCTCGGCCGCCGTGAGGGGCAGGCGCGGCGGGCAGCCGTCGATCACGACGCCGACGGCCGGGCCGTGGCTCTCGCCGAAGGTCGCGATGCGGAAGAGCTGGCCGAAGACGTTGGACACGGGCGGGAGCGAAACGGCGGCGGCGCTTGCAAGCAAGCCCGTTGCCGGGCATAGCCGCGGCATGAAGTTCTTCATCTTGAGCGGCAGCCATCGCAAGGAGGCCCAGTCCCTGAAGGTGGCCGGTTATCTGAAACGCGTGCTTGAGGCCGAGCACCAAGGCGCGGAGGTGTTCCTCTACAGTCTGAGCGGAAACCCCCTGCCCCTCTGGGACGAGGAGCACGGCGGCGCCCCCGATGCCTTGTGGGACCCGGTCTCGGCGCAGTTGCAGGCGGCGGACGCGCTGATCGTCGTCAGCCCGGAATGGAGCGGCATGGCGACACCGGGGGTGAAGAATTTCCTGCTGAACTGCACGGCGGGCGAGGTCGGCCACAAGCCCGGGCTCATCGTGACGGTGTCGGCATCGCGCGGCGGCAGCTACCCCGTGGCCGAGCTGCGGATGAGCGGCACCAAGAACAACCGCCTGTGCTGGATCCCGGAGCACGTCATCGTGCACCACGCGGAGGCCAATCTGAACACCCCCGACGGCGCCGCCGACCTGACGAAGGAAGACGCGGCCACGCGCGCCCGGCTGCGCTACGCCCTCAAGGTGCTCGCGGAATACGGCAAGGCCCTCGCCCAGGTGCGCACCAGCGGGGTCGTGGACCACAAGACCTTCCGCAGCGGGATGTGAGCCTCTCGGTTGGCTTGCCGAGCCATAGCTCCAAAGAGCGAAGGCTGGCGCCCCCGCCCGGACTTGAACCGGGATGCGCGGTTTAGGAAACCGCTGCTCTATCCAGTTGAGCTACGGGGACTAACCGGACGCACAACAAGCCCGCCGGGAAGACGGCGCAAAGCAAAAAATGTCCGTTGACAGGCCGTGGGCCGGGAGCAACATCTCGCCCCCTTTTCCCTTTCATGAGCACCACCGAGACCAAGCCGCAGAGCCTCAAGCCCGAGGAGTTCCCGATGACCCAGCCCCAGCTGATGAGCCGTTACATCACGGACACGGGCAAGATCCTGCCGCGCAAATACACCCACCTGTCGGCCAAGCAGCAGCGCGCCGTCACCGCCAAGATCAAGCGCGCCCGCAACATGCTGGTGATGCAATAAGGCGATCCCGACGACGATTTGATTGAGCCGGAGCCCGCGCTCCGGCTTTTTTGTGCCCGCCACCATGGCCCGCATTTACCAGCCCACCGCCCGCAACCTCGCGCACCTGGCCCGGGTGCTGCGCCGCGGCGGGTTGGTCGCCATTCCGACGGAAACAGTCTACGGGCTGGCGGCCAACGCGCTCGACGCCCGGGCCTGCCGCAGGATCTTCCGCGTGAAGGGACGGCCAGCCCGCGATCCGCTCATCGTGCACGTCGGCCACATCAACCAAGTGGACGCGCTGGCCGGGTTCAACGAGACCGCGTGGCACCTCGCGCGGACCTTCTGGCCGGGACCCTTGACCCTGATCCTGCCGAAGAAGCCCGTCGTGCCCGCGGTGGTGACGGCGGGGCTGGACACCGTGGCGCTGCGGATTCCCGCGCACCAGGAAGCACTGTGGCTGCTGCACCAGGCCCGGGTGCCACTCGCGGCACCCAGCGCCAATCCGTTCGGCTACATCAGCCCGACCGAGGCGCGGCATGTGCAGGAAAACCTCGGCCGGAAAATCGCGCACATCCTCGACGGCGGACCGTGCGAGCACGGCATCGAGTCCACCGTGGTGGACGCGCGCGACCCGAGCCGCTGCGTCATCCTGCGCGCCGGGGCGGTGACCGCGGCGCAGCTGCGCGCGGCGTTGCGCGGGCGCAAGGTCAAGGTGGTGTCCGCGCGGAAGCGCTCCGGCGGGCGGGCGGGACTGCGCGCGCCGGGGCTGCTGTCACGGCATTACAGCCCGCGCACGAGACTCCGCCTGGTGAGGAGACTCGATGCGCAGGCCGACCTGCCGGCGGAGACCGGCCGCATCTTCTTCCGGAAACCCGCGGGGGCGAAACTGCGGGAGAACGAGTGGTCCTTGAGCACACGCGGCTCGCTGGCGGAGGCGGCGCGCCGGCTCTACGCGGTCTTGCGCGAGGCCGACGCGCGCAGGTTGCGACGCATCGAGGCCGAGCTGGCGCCCGCAACCGAGGGTTCGCTGGCGGAGGCGATCAACGACCGGCTGCGCCGCGCGGCCGCCCGGCAGATCCGCTGATCGTCATCGCACCGCCGCGGCGAGTTCGCGCAGCAGCCGCTCGTTCTGTTCCGGCGTGCCCACGGTCACGCGCAGCCACTCGGGCAGGCCGTAGCCCTTCACCGGCCGGGTGATCACGCCGCGTTTCTGCAGCGCGTCGAAGACCGCCGCGCCGTCGCCGACCTTGACCAGCAGGAAATTCCCCTGCCCCGGCACGAATTCGCGGCCCTGTTTGCGGAAGCCCTCGCCGAGCTGCGCCAGGCCGGCCCGGTTCGCTGCGCGGCACTTCGCGACGAAATCCGCGTCGTCGAGCGCAGTCAGCGCCGCGACCACGCCCACGCCGTTCACGTTGAACGGCTGCCGGGCGCGTTGCACAATCGCGATCAGGTCGCGATGCGCGTAGCCGTAGCCGACACGCAGCGACGCCAAACCGTAGATCTTGGAAAACGTCCGCAGGCAGATGACTTTCCGCCCTTCGGCAATGAGCGGCCGCAGGTCCGGGGCCTGATCGAGGAATTCCGCATAGGCCTCGTCGAAAACCAAGATCACATGCGGGGGCAGCGCCTTCGCCAGCTCAATGATTTCCGCCTCGGTGTTGGTCGCGCCGACCGGGTTGGCCGGGCTCGCCAGGAAAACCAGCCGCGTTTTCGGGGTCACCGCCGCGGCCAGCGCGCGCAGGTCCTGCCGCAAACCCGACGCCAGCGGCACCTCGATGGGCTTGGCGCCGAACATCAGCGTCACCAGCTTGTAGACGATGAAAGCCGACTGGTGCATCACCGTCTCCACCCCGGGCGAAAGAAAGGCGTGCCCGAGCAGCTCGATGATTTCGTTGGAGCCTTCGCCGATGATGAACTGGTCCATGCCCAGCCCGGTCTTCTGCGCCAGCTTTTGCCGCATCGCGTAGTAGCCGCCGTCGGGATACAGGTGGGCCTCGCGCAGCGCCCGCTCGGCCGCCGCGACGGCCTTGGGTGACGGCCCCCACGGGTTCTCGTTCGAGGCCAGCTTGATGATCGTCGCCGGGTCGAGGCCCAGTTCGCGGGCCACCGTCTCGATCGGCTTGCCCGGTTCGTAGACCGGCTGCGTGAGGATGCCGGGGTTGGCCAGATCAGCGAAATTCATGCCGTGAACTTCCACCGCCTTCCCGGCCCGGTTCAAACCAAATCACCGTGCCGCCGGCAGGCGGCTCGGCACGCGCACGCAGGCCATCCCCGCGGCCTCGGCCGCCCGGAACCCCGGTTCCGCATCCTCGAAGACCAGGCAGCGCTCCGCCGGCACGCCCATCAGGTCCGCCGCCCGCAGGAAGATGTCGGGCGCGGGCTTGCCGTGGCGGACATCCTCCGGAGTGACCACGATGGTGAACAGCTCCCGCAGTCCCACCGCCTGCAGGGTGTTGCCGACCACGTGGTGCGGGCTGCCCGTGCCGATCGACACCGGATGTGTCCGCGCCACCTGCCGGGCGTAATCCGCCACCGGGGCGATCAACTGCAGCGCGCCGCTGTTTTCCACGAAAAGCCGTTCCTTCTCATGGAAAATCCAATCGGCATCCGCCCGGAGTCCGTAATGCTCGCACAGCAGCTCCGCCACCCGCCTGGTCGGCACGCCGCCGAAGGAGTAGAACAAATCCTCGTCGAGCGCGTGGGGCAGGCCCGCGGCCCGCATCGCCCGGTCCCAGGCGCGGAAATGCGACGGCATCGAGTCCACCAACGTGCCGTCGCAGTCGAAGATGTAGCCGGCGAAATCGCCGGCCGGGATGTCGAGTCGCATAAAATGCGCGAGCCAACCGTCCACGACCCGCGCCGCAACCCCAAAGCCCGTGTCAGGCGCCGACCGGCCGCGTCATGCACGCGGCGCTGGCCGGGCAGAGCGAGCGGAACTCCTCCGTCGCGGCGACGGCGGGCGGCACGGCCGCGCGTTCGATGCGCGTGAAGCCGCGCGCGGCGAAAAACTTCTCCGCCGTGGTCGTGAGCAGGAAGAAACGCCGCACGCCTGCTGCCCGGGCACGCGCAGCCAGTTCGCGGACAAGCCGGTCTCCGAGACCCCGGCTGCGCTGGCCCGGTGCGACCACGAGCGAGCGCAGCAACGCGTCGGCGCCGTGACGCTCGCAACTGATGGCCCCGACGACCGCGCCGGCCTCCCGCGCGACGAGAAAGTCCGTGAGATGCGCCGCGAAATCCTCGTGCGGCAGGCCGGCCGCGCGCAACAGGGCCGCGATGTCCTGGGCGTCGTCGGGACGCGCGGGTTCGATGATGGCTTCTCCGGCCGGGGTTTGCACGACACCCTTCTTGCAGGCGGCCACAAAGCGCGCAAACCCGCTCTGGCTGTAACGGCGAACCCGACGGGCGATTGTGCGGCAGCCCGCTACCGGCGCGAACCGCGCATGAGGCGGCTCTTCGGCTTCTCGGGCGCTACCTGCGGCATGCCGCCACCGTCAAAGATGCCGGAGTAGGTGTAGTTGAAACCCTCCACCTTCTTCCACTCGATGGCCATGCCGATGAACCGCTCGATGCTGCGCGCGTCGCGCCAGGTCTCCTCGGTCACGAGCGTGAAGGCGTCGCCGGTCTTCTGCGCGCGCCCGGTGCGGCCGATGCGGTGGACGTAGTCCTCGGGATTCTCCGGGACGTCGTAATTGATGACGTGCGAGACGTCGGCGATGTCGAGGCCGCGCGCGGCCAGGTCGGTGGCGACCAGCACCTCGTATTTGCCCGACTTGAACCCCTTCAGGGCGTCGACGCGCTCCTGCTGGCTGCGGTCGGCGTGCATGACGGCGCAGGTGTGGCCGGCGTGCTTGAGCCGGCCGGCCACATAGTCCGCCCCGCTCTTCGTGCGGGAGAAGATGATGACGCTGTGGTATTGGGTCTGCTCGAGCAGGTGGACGAGCAGGTCGAATTTCTGCGCCTGCACCACCGGGTAGAAGGCGTGGGTGATGGTCTCGGCGGTGGAGCGCTCGCGGCTGACGGCGATCTTGAACGGATCGCGCAGGGCCCAGGCGGCCAGCTGCTCGATCTCCGGCGGCAGCGTGGCGGTGAAAAAGAGCGTCTGCCGGTTCTTCGGCACCTTGGCCACGATGCGCTTCACGTCGGGCAGGAACCCCATGTCGAGCATCCGGTCCACCTCGTCGAGCACGAGCACCTGCACGTGGTCGAGGCGGATCTCGCCCTGCTCCATGAAGTCGAGCAGCCGGCCCGGGGTGGCGACGAGGATGTCCATCCCGCGCGCGAGGTCCTCGCGCTGCTTGCCGTAGCCCACGCCGCCGTAGATGACGGTCGTGCGCAGGTCGGTGTATTTGGAATACGCCTTGAAGGACTCCTCGACCTGCAGGGCCAGTTCGCGCGTGGGCTCGAGCACGAGGCAGCGGATGGCGCCGTGCGAGCCGAGCTTCTGCAGGATGGGCAGGGAAAAGGCGGCGGTCTTGCCGGTGCCCGTCTGGGCCGAGCCGATGACATCCCGGCCCTTCAGCACCTCGGGGATGGCCTGCGCCTGGATGGGCGTGGGCTGCTCATAACCCTTCTGCTGGACGGCGTAGGCGAGACGGTCGTTGAGGCCGAGTGCGGTGAAGGCCGTGTCCATCTTGGGCACCTCGGGCAGGGGCTTGGCCGGCTCATGCGCGCGCGGGCTGGGCGCGGCGGAAGGGGCCGGGCGCCGCTCGTGACCGTGGGCCGCGCCCTCGTGTTTCCGCGGGGCGTGGCCCGTCTTGGCGCCCGGTCCGGAACCACGGGTTTCGCGGTGGCGCTCGCCGCCGCGCCGGTGTTCGCCGCCCTTGGCGGGATGCTTCGGTTCAGGCCGGCGGCCGTGCGGGTGGCCCGCCTTGGCGGCCGGTTTGTCGGCGGATTTCGAAAACGACTGGCGGAGCTTGGAGAGGATCTTGCGGAGCATGTCGGTGGAGCAGCGCGGCATTCCAGCGGGCCGCGCCGATTATGCAACCCCGCAGAAAGCCGTCTGATCAGAGGTTGGACTTGATTTTGTCCAGGATGGAGAGCGAGAGCTGCTCGTCGCCGAAGACCCCGACCCGGATCTTCACGTTGGTGATCTTCTTGCCGGTGTTCTGGAGGGTGATCTCGACCTTCTTGTCCTGCGCGGTGCGCGAGACGAGGACGGCCTTGAGGGCGTCCTTGTTGTCGCTCATCTTGGCGAATTCGAGCTGTTCGATCGCCTCGCGGGTGGCGGCGACCACCTTCTCATAATCGGCGTTGAGGGTGGTGTCGAGGTCGCCGCGCACGTAGGCCACGGCGCCGGCGCCGGCGCCGGCGGCCACCACGACACAGCCGGTCGTGCCGATGAGGGCGGCGGCGCATGCGGCCAGCAGGAGGGGGCGGAGGAAGTTGGATCGTTTCGGATTCATGGTGATGAATGACTGCACCATGGGACCGGCGACGGCAAGCCTTGCTCCATCAACCGCTCATGAAAATGGCGCGGCGGAATTGCGTCCTTGCAGCAGGGTGTGGAGGGCGGCCCGCATCTGGTCGAGTCCGTAGGGCTTGGGCAGGATGCCCTTGAACCCGTGGGCCCGGTGGTTGGCCATCACCGGATCGCGCGAATAACCGCTGGAGACGATCACTTTGACGCCGGGATCGAGGTCGAGGAGCCGTTCCATGGCCTCGCGGCCGCCCATGCCGCCCGGCACGGTCAGGTCCATGATCACGGCATCGAAGGGCCGGCCGGCCGCACGCGCCTGCAGGAACTTCTCGACGGCCTGCGCACCGTCCTGCGCCAGCTCCACCTCGGCCCCGAGGCGGTTGATGAACAGCGTGGCCATCGTGCGGATGCCTTCCTCGTCATCCATGAACAGGATGCGGGCGCCGGCGATCTCCCCGTCGGACCGCCGGGCCGGAGCCGGAGCCGGCCGCGCTTCCGCCGCCGGCAACCAGATATGGAACTTGGTGCCCACGCCCAACTGCGACTCCACCTCGATGTGGCCCTGGTGCTTTTTGACGATGGAATAAACCGTCGCCAGGCCCAGACCGCTGCCCGTCTGCTTCGTGGTGAAATACGGGTCGAAGATCTTCGCGAGGTGCTCGGCGGGTATGCCCACACCGGTATCCTCCACCGACAGCCGCACGTAACGACCCGGGGCCAGCGGCACCGGGCTGCGGTCCTTCAGCGTGCGGTTCTCCGCCCGGACGGTGACCACGAGCCCCTGCGGCATGGCCTGCACGGCGTTGATGACAAGGTTCTGCACCACCTGCCCGAGCTGGCCCTTGTCGGCGTTGACCGGCCACAGGTCGGACGCGATCGCGTATTCGGCCCGGGCCTTGGCGCCGTGCAGCGCAAACTCCACCGACTCGCGCAGCAGCTCCGGCAGCTCGATCGCCGCCCGCACCGGGTCGCCGCCCTTGGCGAAGGTCAGCAGCTGCTGCGTGAGGTCGCGGGCGCGCAGCGTCGCGCGCTTGGCGTCGCGCAGCAACGCGGACACCGAGGCCTGCGCCTCCGTGTCCTGCTCGGCCAGGGTGATGTTGCCCAGCACGACGGTGAGGATGTTGTTGAAATCGTGGGCGATGCCGCCCGCGAGGATGCCCACGGCCTCCAGCTTGGAGGCGCGCGTGAGTTCGGCCTCCAGCCGCCGGCGCGGCGTGATGTCGGACACGAAGCCCTCGTAATAGCGAACCCGGCCGTCCGCATCGGTGACGGCGCGGACGTTTTCGGAGATCCAGATGCGTTCGCCGTCCTTGCGGCGCACCTCCGACTCGAAACCGGTCACGAACCGCCCGCCCTTGAGCAGGGCACGGAACTCCTCGCGCCGGCCCGGCTTCACGTAGAGCGGCGCGCCGCCGGTGTTCGCGTCGTGCACGATCAGCTCCTCCGGCGAAGCGAAACCGAGCATCCGGGCCAGGGCGGGGTTGACGGCGAGGAATTTCCCGTCGGGCGAGGCCCGGTAGATGCCGTCGATGGCGTTTTCAAAGACCTCGCGGTAGCGCGCCTCGCTCTCGCGCAAGGCCGCCTCGGTCCGCTTCCGCTCGGTGATGTCGACCAGCACGGTCTGCGTCCGGCGGAACGACGGCTGGCCGTCCTCGGAGGTCTGCATGCGCCAGTAGAAGGCCAGCGTGCGCAGCTCCCCGTCGAGCCGCCGCACCTCGATCTCGCCCTCGCTCATCGTGACGCCGTTCCAGATGCGGATCGCGTTCTCGCAGCGCACCCGGACGGTGTTCGGGGTGTAGATGTCCTTCAACCGCGCCACGAGCTCCTGCTTGCTGCTCCCGCCCAGCAGCCGGATGGTCGGCTCGTTGAGGTCGACCAACGGGGCCCGGCGGAGCACCTCTTCCTGCGCCGCGGGGTCGGCCGCGAGATGGGCCGCCAGGTCGGTCACACCCCGGGAGCGCAGTTCCGCGAACCACGGGCGCAGGCCCGAGTAATCGAACTCCACGATGGCCAACGGGGACTGCTCGAAAAGCAGCCGGTAGCGTTCCTCGCTCTGGCGCAGCTCCCGCTCCGTGTTGATCTTGTCCGTCAAATCGATGGGCAGGACGAGCACGGCCGGCCGGCCCTGCTGCGTAATGTTCCGGGTGAACACCTCGACGTGGCGCACCGTGCCGTCCTTGCGCACATGCCGCCATTGGCCCGCGTAGGGCGGCACCGGTGCGGTGGGCGGCGCCAAGACCATCTCCCGCAACCGCGCCTGCTCGTCGGGTGGGCGGATGTCGAAGATCGTGCGGGCGAGAAACTCCTCCCGCGTGTAGCCGTAGCGTTCGACCGCGGCCTGGTTGACCTCGAGGAAGCGCAGGGTCTCGCGGTCGTAGATATACATCGGGTTCGGGTTCTCGTCGAACAGCCGGCGGTGCTGCTCCTCGCTCTCGCGCAGGGCCGCCTCCGCGCGCTTCACTTCGGTGATGTCGCTGAAGATCATCGTCACGCGGCTGTAGTCGGGCTGCCCATCGCGCTCGGCCACCGACCAGTTCATGATGGTGTGCAGGGACCGGCCCTGCGCCGTGCGGAAGGTCTTCTCCAGCGTCAGCGCCCTCCGCCCCTCCCACACCGCCACCACCTGCTCACGGAACATGGCGAGCGACTGTTCCGTGTGCATGGCGTTGGCCGCCACCATCTGCTCGTGCTCTTCCGCGCTGGCGGCGCCGCTGTGGGCCAGCGCCGCGGGATTGACCTCGGTCACGCGGGTCAACTCGAGCAAGGCGGGCAGCTCGTTCGGATTCCGCTCCAGGTGGGCGCGGATGTCCTTCACTCCGGCCGTGCGCAATTGCTCCAGGCGCGCGACGAGCGGGCGGTAATCCTCCGTCACGATGGGGGTGGTCGCCTGCTGGAACAGCTGACGGTATTTCTCCTCCAGCTCGCGGCGCGCCGCCTCCGCCTCGCGGACCTCGGTCAGGAGCGTGAAGGCCGCGTTGACCCGGCGATAGTCGGGACCGGAGGCGGTCATCGGCGCCGACCAATGCAGCAGCGTCTCGATGCGCCGGCCGGCCGGGCTCACGTAGGTGCGTTCGGTGTGGAATTGCGTCTGCCGCTGCCAGATGACGTGAAGCTCCTCGCCAAAACTGGCCCAGGCCTCGGGGCCGCGTTCCAAACGCATGCGGTTGGCATCCTCCAGCGTGTCACACCCCATGACGGCGAACGCCGCCTGGTTGCACTGGGTGACCCGCACGAGCGCGCCGAGGCAGCGGGGCAGTTCGGGCTCGCGACGGAGTTGCTCGGCCAAGTCGGTCATGCCCTGGGCGCGCCGTTTTTCCAGTTCCTCGGCCACGGCGCCATAATCGATCGTGACCATGGGAATCGGCGCCTTGTCGAACAGCTCATGCTCGCGCTGGCGGGCGATCTCGAGGTCGGCCGTGCGTCGGGCGACCAAGCTGCGCAATCGCCAGTTCAGCAGCAGCAGGCTCCCGACCACCACCGCCGCGGCCCCCGCCGCCCACCAGAGCCACCGCAACCAAGGATGATGCGGGCCCGTCTCGTCGAAGCAGAAGCCCTCCAGTCTTTTCGTGTCCGGCGCATGCCCGAGCCGCACATACATGTTGCCGATCACCTCCCAGCGGCCGGGGTTCATGTGGCCCAATTTCACCAACCCCGCGTTGATGTGCTTCGCCGTTGCCGTCGCCTCGAAGCGCAGGCGGTCGGCCGTCACGTGGGCGGGCAGCGTCAGGTTGGCCTGCATCCAGTTGATGATCTCCTCCGGGTGCTCCACGGCGTATTCCCAGCCGCGCAGCAGGGCGCGCCGCATGGCCACCACCCGGCCGGTGTGCTGCCGCGCCTCCGTGTCGGAGGTGAACAGGCAGTCGCCGTAGAAATCGATGCCGTAGTCCGTCGGCCGCAGGTAGCGCAGCCCGATGCCCTTTTGCGCGAAATCATAGGGCGCGTCGGTGGCGAAGACCGACATCGCATCGGCCTTGCCGGCCATCACCTCATCCTCGTCCCACTTGCTGGGCACGAGCGTGTATTGGGTCGGGTTCAGGCCTTCCGCCAGCAACATGGCCTGGATGTCGATCCGGCTCGTGTCCCGGCCGAGCGCAAGGCGCTTGTTCAGCAGGTCGGCGGGCGTCGTGATGCCGGAGTCGGGTTGCACCGCCAGCAGGAACGGCGAATACTGGAAGATCGCCGCCACCGCGACCAACGGCGCGCCGTTCAGCCGCGCCAGCAGGATCGCCGACGGATACACGCCGTAATCGGCGCGACCCGCCATGACCTCCTCGATGGGCTTGATGTCCTGTCGGCCCTCGCGCAACGCCACCTGCAGCCCCTCCTCGCGGAAAAACCCCTTCGCCTCGGCGGCATAGAACCCCGCGAACTGGAACTGGTGCGTGAAGGGCAGCTGCACCGTCACCTTTTCCGCCGCCTGGACCGCCGCGGCCGAAAAGGCCGCCGCGAGAAAAATGCCGAGCAGTTGTGTGGTCGCCGTGGGGGTCATCGCATGGGGCCGGTGAGCATTTTTCCGCGACCCCCTTTCATGTCCAGTCGCAAAGCCCGGTTGCGCCGGCTCCGCGTTTGCCATCTGCCGGACAAATGCCCACCGTGGAGCCGATGCCCCTCGAAATCCGCCCCGCCCAGCCTGCCGATTGCCGCCTCATCCTCGGACTCATCCGGGAGCTCGCCGAATACGAAAAGCTCGCGCACGAGGTCGAGGCCACCGAGGAGCGCCTGCGTGCGACGCTCTTTGCCGACCCGCCGGCCGCGCATTGCGTCATCGCGTTCATGGACGGCCAGCCGGCCGGCTTCGCGATCTACTTCTTCAACTACTCCACGTTCCTCGCCAAGCCCGGCCTCTATCTCGAGGATTTGTTCGTGAAACCTGCCCATCGTGGTGCGGGCCTCGGCAAGGCCCTCCTGCTGCATCTCGCCCGACTGGCGAACGCACGCGGCTGCGGGCGCATGGAGTGGTCGGGCCTGGACTGGAACGAACCCGCCATCGGTTTCTACAGGAAGCTCGGCGCGGTGCCCATGAGCGAGTGGACCGTCTTCCGGCTCTCCGGCCCGGTCCTCGCGCAATACGCGTGAGGGGATTTTCGATTTTCGATTCTCAATTTTCGATTCGGCGCTGGCCGGTGATAATCTGGCGCAGACCGGGGCAGTCATGTTCGTCTCGCACCGGCACACCGGTTTCTGTCTCGTAGTTGCAATCGAAAATCGCGAATCCAAAATCGAAAATGAAGCTGCCGCTCTACTGGATCGATGCCTTCACCGACCGCGTGTTCGCGGGCAATCCCGCTGCCGTCGTGCCGCTGGACACCTGGTTGCCGGCGGAGACCATGCAGCGCATCGCCTTCGAGAACGGCCTGGCCGAGACCGCCTTCTTCGTGCCCGCGGGGCCCGGCCGCTATCACCTGCGCTGGTTCACGCCCGCCGTCGAGGTGAAGCTCTGCGGCCATGCCACGCTCGCTTCCGCGTGGACGCTGTTCCACCAGCTCGGCCTGGCGGGAGACCGCGTTGTTTTCGACACCTTGAGCGGCCCGCTCCGCGTCGCGCGTTGCGCGGACGCTCAGCTCGAACTCGATTTTCCCGCCACCCCGCCGCAGATCGAACACTCCGCCGCGCTCCGCAGCCAAGTCGCGGCTGCCCTGGGCGCCGAGATCAGCTGGCTCGGCCGTTCGCCCTTCGACGTCTTTGCCGTCATTTCCAGCGCTGCGACGCTGGCCACCCTGCGGCCCGACCTGCCTGCCATTGCCGCCTTGGGCGGCCGCGGCCTCATCGTCACCGCCGCGGGAGGACCGCCGGGCGCGGACTTCGTTTCACGTTTCTTCGCCCCGCAAGCCGGTGTGCCCGAGGATCCCGTCACAGGCTCGGCCCATTGCGCCTTGGTCCCGTATTGGGCGGACCGGCTCGGCCGCAGCCGCCTCGTGGCGCGCCAGCTCTCCGACCGCGGTGGCGAACTGCTCTGCGAGCTTGCCGGCGACCGGGTGAAGATGGCCGGCCGGGCCGTGCTCTACCTCAAGGGCGAGATCTCCCTCTAGAGCTGGAAGACGGAGGATTTTTTTCCAGCGGGCGGATTGTCGCTTGCGCCGGGGCCGGACCTCCATCCCCTCGGCCCAGCATGAAACCCCGCCTTGTTCTACTCGCCCTCGCTCTCGCGTCCGGCTTGCTCGCCCAGCCTTCCGCCACCATGCGGCCCGGCCTGCTCTCCTCGCTGGAAGCCGGCTGGTCCTGGTCTTCCAAGGAAGACCTCTCCCGCGGACCGGCCCGCGTCGGTGAGGTCGCGGTCCAACGCTACAGCCTCAGTGTCTCCGGCCGCTCGTCCCTGAACGCCGAAACTGGTCTGCTCTACGGCCTGGCTTACACCACAAACCGCCTCGATGCCTCCGCCGGCATCCTGCCCGATGAGCTGTCGGAATTTTCCTTCAACCTCGGGCTCACGCGCCAATTCTCCCCGGCTTGGAGCGGCGCCACCTACCTGCGCCCGGGGTTTTATGGCGACTTCGACGACCTCGACGGCGATTCCTTCAACACCCCCGTCCTCGCCACCCTCGCCTACTCTCCCGCGCGCGAACTCACCTGGCTCTTCGGACTCAACGTCAACGCCTTCTCCGACAATCCCGTGCTGCCTATCCTCGGCGTGCGCTGGCAGTTCGCGCCCGACTGGACCTTCAATGTCGGCTTTCCCCGCAGCGGCTTCACCTGGAAATACTCGGAGCAACTGAGCCTCCAGGCCGGCGTCGCCTTCCAAGGCGGTTCCTTCCGCGTCGGCCGCGACCCGCGCGCCTCATCCCTCATCCTTCCCCCCGCGCCCAGCCTGTCCGATACCTACCTCGATTACCGCGAGGTGCGTGTCGGTTTGTCCGCCGACTACGCACTCACCGAAACTTTGAAAATCTCCCTCGAGGCCGGCGCGGTCACCGATCGCAAATTCGACTGGTTCGATCGCAATTACCGCCTCGATGGAGATGCCGGAACCTACCTTGGATTCAGCATCCGCGGTTCGTTCTGAGTCCCCTCCCTCGCGATTCCCGAATCCGCCCCGCGCCACCCGGCGCGGGTTTTTCTTTTGTCTAGGACGGGAACCACGGCGGCGGCTGTGCCGGGCGTCCCAGTATCGGGAAAATTGTCATGGTCACAGAGCTGGATTTTTGAAACTGTGCTGGCTTCAATTTCCGCAGCCTGCCGCTGCCCGACCAGGGCGGTTTCGGCTATCCTCCCGTGCTTTCCCGCCCCACGCCATGATCCAGACCCTCGCCCCCGCCAAGTCCGCCCCCACCCTCTACGCCGAACTCGCCGACTCCATCCAGGGCCTCATCGAGCAAGGCACGCTTCGCCCCGGTCACCGGGTGCCTTCCGTCCGCCGCATGTCCCTGCAGCGCGGCGTCAGCATCGCCACCGTGCTGCAGGCCTACACCGTCCTCGAAAACCGCGGCTACCTCGAGGCCCGCCCGCAATCCGGCTATTACGTCCGCGCCCGCCCGCCCTGCTTCTGCCCGGAGCCGCGCATGGCCAAACCCATGGCCAAGCCCTCCTACGTCGGCGTCAACGACCTCGCCGCCGAGGTCATCGACCACTCCGTCAGCGGCGACTACATCAACTTCGGCGCCGCCTGCCCGCATTCGACGCTGTTCCCCGCCAAAAAACTCGCCCGCCTCCTCGGCTCCGTCGCCCGCCGCGACCCCTCGCTCATCGCGCGCCAGGCGATGAACTTCGCCTATGAGCCCCTCGCCCGCGAGATCGCCCGCCGCTACCTCCAGGCCGGCTGCCCGCTCGCGCACGACGAGATGGTCATCACCGTCGGCGCCACCGAGGCCCTCAACCTCTGCCTGCGCGCCGTGGCCAAGCCCGGCGACACCATCGCGCTCGAGACCCCCGCCTACTACGGCTTCCTCGAGATCATCCAGAGCCTCGGCCTGCGCGCCCTTGAGATCCCCACCGGCCCGCGCGAGGGCATCTGCCTCGACGAGCTGCGCGACGCCCTTTCGAAGAACGAGGTCAAGGCCGTCCTCGTCATGCCCGTCTTCCACAACCCGCTCGGCAGCCTCATGCCCGACGAGAAGAAGCGCCGCCTCTACGACCTGCTCTGCGAATTCGACGTCGCCGCCATCGAGGACGATGTCTTCGGCGACGTGCACTTCGGTGAAAAACGCCCCAAACCCCTCAAGGCGTGGGACACCGACGGACGCGTCATGCTCGTCTCCTCCTTCGGTAAGACCCTCGCCCCCGCCTTCCGCATCGGCTGGGCCGCCCCCGGCCGCTACCTTGAGCGCGTCAAGCGCCTCAAGTTCACCAGCACGATGGGCACGCCCATCATCCTGCAGAAGACCGTCGCCGATTTCCTGCGCGACGGCGGCTACGACCACCAGCTCCGCTCCGTGCGCCGCGCCTACCAGCAGCTCATGCACCAGTATGCGCACGCCATCCAGCGCTCCTTCCCCGAAGGCACCCGCCTCAGCCGCCCCGAGGGCGGCCACATCCTCTGGGTCGAATTCCCCGCCGGCGTCGACACCACGCGCCTGCACAACGAGGCGCTGAAGCACCGCATCAACACCGCCCCCGGCCAGCTCTTCTCGGTCAAGGACCGTTACCGCAACTGCCTCCGCATCAACTGCGGCATCCCGTGGTCCGACGAGGTCGCCGGCGCCCTGCTGACCATCGGCCAACTCGCCAAGCGGCAACTCGGTTGAACCCCCGCGCGCGAATCACCCGCCCGGTTTTCGCAGGCGACGTCGATCCGGGCTGGACGCAAATTTGCGTGTCATTCTGAGCGAAGCGAAGAATCCATTCCTCATCGACCGACCTGCTTCCATCCCTTCCACCGTCCTCCGCCTTCCGTCACCATGCATCTCACTCTGGTCACCGAGACCGCCCGGCTGCCCGGCCCGCCCACGGAAAAATATCCCGCCGGCGCGCCCTGCGTCGTCGGCCTGCGGCACGGCAGCATGAGCGTCGAGCTTTACGCCCCGCGCGGCCGCGACCTGCAGGCGCCCCATGCGCAGGACGAACTCTACATCGTCGCCACCGGCCGGGGCGAATTCGTCTGCGCCGGCCAGCGCGTCCGTTTCGGCCCGCATGACGTCCTCTTCGCGCCCGCGGGCGCCGAGCACCGGTTTGAGAATTTCTCCGACGACTTCTCCACCTGGGTCGTCTTCTACGGACCGAGCGGGGGCGAAAGACCATGAGTCCCCTCGTAACCGTGCAGGCGCTTTACCAGGCGTTCCAGGCCCGCGATCGCGCGGCCATTCTCCGCCTCTTTCACCCTGAGATTGTCTGGATACAGAACGCTGGCTTTCCGCACGGCGGCACCCATGTCGGTGCCCTGGCGGTCTTGGACGGGGTTTTTGCCCGCTTCCGTCAGGATTGGTCGGCGTGGGGTGCCGAGGTGGAAGAATGGCTGGAATGCGGCGAAACCATCGTGGCGATCGGATTCTACCAGGGTGTTCATGCCACGACCGGACGCGCGATGCGCGCCGATTTCGCCCATGTCTACCGGGTGCGAGACGGCCGTATCGTCCGGTTCCAACAATTCACCGATACGTATTCCGTCCGTCAGGCCATGCCTCCATGAAACGCAACGTCGCCATTTTCATCTTCCCCGATGTCGAGGTGCTCGACTTCTGCGGGCCGTTCGAGATCTTCTCCGTCACCAACGAGCTGAATGACCGGAAGCTCTTCCACACCTACACCGTCGCCGAGCAACCCGGCCCGCTCCTCGCCCGCAACGGCCTGAAGGTCGTGCCCGACCACACTTTCGCCGACTGCCCCAAGCCCGACGTTCTCGTCGTGCCCGGCGGTTTCGGCACGCGGCCGCTCCTCAACCGCCCCGACGTCATCAACTGGATCCGCGCCCGGGCCGACACCGCGGAGATCGCCGCCTCCGTCTGCACCGGTTCGCTGCTCTATGCCAAGGCCGGTGTGCTCGACGGCCAGTCGGCCACCACGCACTACCTGCGCCACGACCTCCTCCGCGAACTCGCCCCGGGCGCCCGCGTCGTCGAGGACCGCCGTTTCCTCGACAACGGCCACGTCGTCACCTCCGCCGGCATATCCGCGGGCATCGACATGTCGCTGCACCTCGTCGCCCGCCTGCACGGCGCCGGCGTCGCGGAAAATACCGCCCGCTACATGGAATACCACTGGCGCAACGACGGGGGCGCCGCGCGCTGAATCTCCGTCCATCGGCCACTGTCGCTGACCCTGATTCCAGCTATTCTCCTTCATGCCCCCGACTCCACATGTGCTTGCCGCGCCGAAGCTCTTAGAGCGTAGGCGGGTCCCGCTCTGATGCAATCTGCCCATCATCCTTCGCGCTTGGCTTTCATCACGGCCTTTGCCGCGGTCTATATTGTCTGGGGCTCCACCTATCTCGCCATCCGCGTCGCAGTCGAGACCATCCCGCCGTTCCTGATGGCCGGCGCGCGCTTCGCCATTTCCGGCGCGCTGCTTTACGGCTTCCTCTGGTTTACCAAGCGCATCAAACCCACGGCCAAGCAATGGCGCGACAACGCCATCGTCGGCGGCTTCCTCATGCTCGGCGGCAACGGTCTCGTCTCGTGGGCCGAGCAGCGCATCCCCTCCAACATCGCCACGCTGCTTGTCTCCATCGGTCCGCTCGCCGTCGTGCTCATCGACTGGGCCATCCTCGTGATCGGCAAGAATCCCAAGCGCGGCTCCAGTCCCAACCTCCTCACGCTCCTCGGCATCGCCGTCGGCTTCGGCGGCCTGGCCCTGCTCGTCGGACCCGACATCGCCGCCGGCGGCGGCGCCAGCGGGCTCGACTGGATCCACGCCGGCGCGCTCATCGCCGCCTGCTTCCTCTGGAGTGGCGGCTCGCTCTACGGCCGCTACGCCAGCGAACCCGCCGAGGCCTTCACCGCCTCCGCCCTGCAGATGCTCACCGGCGCCGGCTGGCTGTTTGCGACCAGCCTCCTGCTCGGCGAACCCGGCCGTTTCGCCGTCGCCGCGGTCTCGGCGCCGTCGTTCTGGGCCTGGGTCTATCTCACCCTCATCGGCTCGCTGGTCGGTTTCACGGCCTTCGCCTGGCTCATGCAGCACAGCACCCCGGCCAAGGTCTACACCTACACTTACGTCAACCCCATCGTCGCCGTCTTCCTCGGCTGGTGGCTGCTCGACGAGCCCGTCGGCTCGCGCATGGCCGTGGCCTCCGCCGTCATCATCGGCGCCGTGGCCCTCATCACCATCGCCAAGACCAAGCCGAAAACCGTCGCCGCTGCTCCCGCCACCTCCCCCCAACCCAAGGCGGCGTGATGGGCCTTCCGGCCTTGGATCCTGGCGCGCGGACGGAATCGAACCGCCTCACACCGCCGCCGGATGGAGGAGCCCCAATTCTTTTGCCACCGCCATCAATGAGCGATCGCGCGTCCATAGCGTGAGGCTGTCGATTCGCGCCGCGGCCAGCAACTGGACATCGGACCACGAAAGACCCCGCCCGGCCAGTTCATGCTGCTCCAGCAGATGCAGCCCTTCCGCCAAGTCTATCTCATCGGCCCGGGGCAACTTTTGCAGATGCCGCAGCACCTCGGCCCGGTGTTTCAATCTCCCCGCAGCCAGTTCCCCGATCACCACGGTGTGCGTCCAGACCCGTCCTGCCTGAAGGCAGGCCTGCAACTCCGGATCCGCCCGGTGGAAATGATCGATCCAGACGGAAGTATCCACCAATACCCTCATCGCCGGGCGCTTGCCTTCCGCCGCGGAGCCGCCACCGCCTTGGTGTCCTTGCCCCCGAGCGCCGCCAGTCGTGCGGCCGCCTCCCGTTGGATGAGCGCCCGCAGGCCCTCGTGCAACAGGGCGGTTTTCTCCTTCAGGCCGGCGTATTCACCGGCCTCCTCCATCAGGGCTTCGTCCAGGTTCAGCGTCGTTCTCATGCAGACCAAGCTGCATGTTTCGTCTGCATCGTCAAGTGTTGCCCGAGGCGGCGCCTCGCGGCGGTTCAGTAATCATCCATCACGTGGAACATCAGCCACCAGGTGGCGAGTGACAGCACGCACCAGCCCGCGAAGCCCCACGCGAGGATCGGGCTCCCGAAGAGCACCGCGCGCAACGTCGGCCAGAACTGGTCCGGCATCTCGGCCGCCAGCGTCTGCGTGGCGACCGCGCCCCACGCCGCCGCCCCGAGGAAGGCGTAGATCACCACGAACAACCCGACGACGATCAATCGAAAGTCCCGTTTCCGCCGCGAACGCTTGGGCGGCTTTATCTCGAGTTCGTGCAAGCCCGCCGCCCGCTCCGCCGCCTCCACCTCGCGCCGGATGGCGAACACGTCGTGCGCCGCGGAAGGCTGCGACTGTCCCGAGGGTTCGTTTACCGCCTCGAACTCCTTGGCCTTGAGGCCGTATTTCTTCGGGGTCGGTTCGTCGCTCATGACGGTTCAGTCGAGCCGTTGCCCGAGGGTCTCGCGCAAATCGGCGAGCTTCCAGTAGTTCTCCACAATCTTGTCGTAGGCGGGCGTGCCGATCCAGACCGACAACCGCCCGCCCAGGTTCTTCATCCCCAGCTCACGGCCGAAGGCGCCGACATGCGCTTCGCGCAGGGCCCGGAAGCGGCCGATCTCGCGCCTTTCGGCGCAGTCGGCGAGGGCGTAGATGTAGCGTCCGTGCAGGTTGACCGTGGCGTTCGGGTTGATGAGCAACGCGCTGAGAAAATTGAGCGGTCCGCGCACCAACGGGGCGACCGGCTTCAATTGGTTGGCCGACAGCAGATCGCCGAGCCGCATGCGGGAGATCGTCGGCGCGAACACGGCGTATTCGATCAGCACGAGGCGGCGCGCCATAGCGGGAGTG
This sequence comes from uncultured Opitutaceae bacterium, assembly GCA_964601365.1. Lineage (GTDB taxonomy): Bacteria > Verrucomicrobiota > Verrucomicrobiia > Opitutales > Opitutaceae > Didemnitutus. Next base: position 95,276 of record CAZRNE010000001.1, read on the forward strand.
TTCACTTCACCGAGCGCGGCTGCCAGTTTCGCCCGCGCCGCGGGCGAAACCTCGCCTTGGCCGAAGATGAACAGCGCGGTCTCCACGCATTGCCTTTCCACCACTGAGCCGATCATCGCCCGGATCAGCGTGCGTGCCGAGGGCTGGAGCTTGCGACCGGCCGCGAGCATGGGCGCCAGCAGGGCGCAGGCCTCGTCACGCCGGCCATCGAGCGCCAGCAGGGTCGCCTGCGCGCAATAGCGTTGCGAGAGCGAGCGCCAGATTTGGAAGGTCGGGATATCCGCCGCGAAGTCCGAGGGCGTCAGGTCGCCGATGCGCTCGAAGGCGGCCAACCGCTCCAGCCATGCGCGTTGCGGGGCGAGCGCCGCCCAGTCCGCCTCCAACGCCTCGCGGTTCTTGCGAATATATTCCACCCATTGCTCGCCCTTGCCCGGTGAGCTGGCGAAATATTTCACCTTCAATTCCAGCTTGGCGAAGGCCTTCGCCTCATCGCTCGGGTGCTGCTTCGAATATTCCATCAGCACGCGGTAGCTCTCCTCGGCGCCCGGGAAAACGGGTGAAAATTCCTCCACCGGCAGCGGATGCAGGATCGCCGGTTCGTCCCACGACAACCACACCAGCACCGGCGTCACCGCCGCCCAACTGATGGCGAGAAAGCGCCACGTCACCCATTTCCGCCGCGCCGCCACCACCATGAAAATGACGGGCAGCAGGAATGTCACCAGTCCGGCCACGGCCAGCGTGATCTTCACGTAATTGGGCAGCTGCTTGGATGAACTCAGCAACTGCTCCAAGGCGGAGACCACGGTCGGCATCGTGCCGCAGATCGCGAGAAATGTGATCAGCAACAGGGCCAGAAGCAGCCCGGCGCTGACCAAAGAGCGAGGAATCCTTGTCCACCAAACGGACCGGACCGGTTGGGTATCAGCGGTTGTGCTCATGGGGTATGGGCGACTACGGCATCACCACGCAGTGGGGTGGCTGCGCGCCGGACATTCTTCTTGGACGTCAGTAAAACAAGACCTGGCGTTCCCTTCCAATGCCAAAAACACACCGGAATAATTATTGCCCCGCCGGCTCCGACCCGTAACGTCCCCGTTCGCATGAAACGCCTCACCGGCCTCTTTCTCGCCGTCTGCTGCCTGACCCTCGTGCAGGTGCAGCCGGTCGCGCCCTTGGCCCCGGCCAAAGCGGAAGAGAACGCCTACGGCGAGCGTCCGCGCAGCCAAGACAGCGCCCCGACGCCTCCTGTGCGCTTGCCCGTGTCCCGCTCCGCCCAGGTCGTCATCGAGGTCAGCAAGCCCGGCGCCCCCGCACCCGCCGGCACCAGGCCGAAGCCCACGCTCCCGCCCATCGCCTTTTTCTCCGTCTCGTAAGTCATGACGGTTGGCGCGGGTTGCGCCGGCGCCTCAGGCGGTGGATGGAACCGGTTGCGCCTCGACCCGGGCGGCCTCTTCGCGCGCCAGGCGGCGCTCCCAATACCACGTGTAGAACACGGGCACGGAGAACAGCGACACGATGTCGAAGATCATGCCGCCCACGACGGGCAGCACCATCGGCACCATCAGCTCCGAGCCGCGCCCGGTGGACCACAGCACCGGCACCAGCGAAAGCATGGCGGTGGCGTTGGTCATGATGGCGGGCCGGCGCCGGCGCAGCCCGGCGAGGAAGACCCGCCGGTTCACCTCGGCGAGCGTGCCGGGGTGCGTCTTGAACTGCTCCTGGATGTAGGTGCCGAGCAGGATGCCGTCGTTGAACATGACACCCAGCAACACAAGGAAGCCGACCACCACCGCGGTGGTCATCTCCGCGCCCCACAGCCAGACAAAGAAGAAACCGCCCGCCGTGGTGACGACGGCGTTGGCCAAAATGATGATGCTGGTGATCAGCCAGGAGCGCGTGCCGAGGTAGATGAGCACCACCATCACGAGCATCGACACCGCGATGATCCAGCGGAGGGTCTGGTCGGCTTTGATTTTCTGCTCGTAGCGGCCCACCCAGCGGTAGGTCGCGCCCGCCGGCAGCTCAAGCCGGCCGTCGGCCAGCGCCGCCCGCAGCCGCGCGTCCGCGTCCTGCACGACCTCGACCTCGCCGCGGCCGCGGACATTGAGCATCACATACTGCGTGCGCTTGCCGCCCTCGGAGCGGATGGCCATCGGCCCGATGGTGTAGGTCAGCCCGGCTTCGCTGGGGCGGCGGCCCTGCACCCGCACGACACCGGCGGCCATGGCCTGCGTCACTTCGGCCGGCAACGGTTCACCGGCCGGCACCGTCAGCTCGGCGCGGCGCGGCGCCAAGACCGTGAAATTGCGCTGCGCCGTGAGCGGCAGGCGCGCGCGGAATTCCTCGGCGGCCGGCGCGTCGGGAGCGAACTCGAGTTCATGCACGGTGGGGATTGCGAGAAGGCTGGTGAGGGGGATCGCCCCGTGTTCGGCCGAAATCGGCACCTGCAGCTGGAGCAGTTCGTCGGGATCGTCGCGTCGCTCGCGGGCGTAGCGGATGCGCACCGGATAACGCAGGGCGCCCTCGACCGACCAGGTGACGGCCATGCCGCCGAAGGCGGACTCGACCGCGCGCATCACCTGCTCGTTGCTCAGGCCGAAGCGGGCGAGCTTGGCGGGATCGAGCCGGATCTCGGCGTAGGGTTTGCCGCCCTCGCGCTGCATCTGCACATCGACGGCGCCGGGCGTGGGCTGGATGACCTTCTCCGCCGCCTCGGCAAAGCGCTCGAGCGCCACGCTGTCGTCGCCGAGGACTTGCAGCGCGATCAGGCTGCGGATGCCCGTGGAGAGCATCACCACGCGGGTCTCGATCGGTTGCAGCCAGCTCGGGGCGACCCCGGGGATGTCGGTGATCGCCGCCAGCGCGGCGCGGACCTCCGCAAGCGTGCGCGGGCGGTGTTCGATCGTGCCGTCGGGCCGGGTGATTTCATGGGTGGGCCAATCGGCGTAGGGTTTGAGCAGCACCACCGTCTCGATCATGCCGATGGGCGCGGGATCGAGCGCGGTCTCGGCGCGGCCCATCTTGCCCATGACGCCGGCCACTTCGGGCACGGTTTCGATCAGTCGGTTCTGCGTCAGCATGATCCGCTGCGTCTCGCCCAGTCCTCCCGTGGCGGGAATGGAGGGCATGAAGAGCAGGCTGCCCTCGTCCAAGGGCGGCAGAAAACTCGATCCCGACCCGGGAAACAGCCGGGTAAGAGTCTGGTCGAGCGTCGTGTGGGAAAAATCCGCGCCCACGGCGGTGAACACCCGCCGCAGCGGCCAGCTGAGCGCGGGCCAGCCCAAACCCAGCAGGTAGCCGCCCAGCGCCATGGTGGCGATGGTGCAGGTGAAGACCACCTTGTGGCGCTGGATGCGCGCATAGGCCCATTCGTAAGCCACATGGATGCCGTGGCTCATCGGATTCTCCTCGTAGTTGACCAGCTTTTCCTGGCCGATGCGCCAGACCGCCGAGCCCGCCAGCGCGGCAAAGAGCGGCGCAAACAGCCAGCCGGGCACGGTCAGGGCCCAGCGGCCGTATTCCATCGGCAGCGTCCAGCCGTCGCGGACAAACCACCCGAAAGCCAGGCCCGAGGCGAGCGCGGTCAGCACGATCAACAGCGGCTTGCGCACGTGCCACGGCGGCAACAGCAGCCGGCACAACACCGGCACGAGCAGCGTGCCGAACAGCACGGCGCCGCTGATCGCCAGCGACTTGGTGAGCGCGAGCGGCTCGAACAGCCGGCCGGCCTGGTCCGTCAGCGCGAAGATCGGCAGAAATCCGATGACCGTGGTGGCGGCCGAGGTCAGCAACGGACGCGCGACCTCCTCGGCCGCGCGCACGACCGTGTCGGTGATTTCCGGGTTGAAGGGGGACACTGGCATCGGCCGGCCTTCCCGCTGGCACTTCGCCTGCAGGTCGACCAGGTGCTGCGTGATGTTCTCCGTCATGATGATGCCGAAATCCACCATCACGCCGATGGCGATGGCGATGCCGGCCAGGCTCATGATGTTCGCGCCCACGCCGAAGAGATGCATGACGAGGAACGTGAACAGCATGCCCAGCGGCAGGCTGGCCGCGACCGCCAGGCTCGCCCGCACGTGCAGGAGAAACGCCACCACGACGACCACGGTGGTGATCACCGCTTCCTGCAGGGTGGCCGTCACGGTGTTGGTGGTTTCGCGGATGAGTTGCGAGCGGTCGTAGAAAGCCACCGCGCCCAGCTGTTCGCGGGCCAGGGTCGGTTGCAGATCGACCAGCCGGCGCTTGACCGCGTTGATGACCGTCTTCGGGTCTTCCCGCACCCGCATGCCGATGATGGCGCCGACGTGCTCCTGATAGCCGTCGGCCAGCAGCCCCTGCCGGAACTGCCCGCCCAGATGCACCTCGGCGATGTCGCCGAGCCGCAGGCCGGCCCCCCGGGCGGGATCGCCGCGGATGATGATGTTTTCCACGTCCGCGACCGACCGGATGAAACCGACCCCGCGGATCATGGTCTCGACACCGGATTGCTCCACGCTCATCGCACCCACGTCGCGCCCGGCCAGCTGCACCGCCATCATGAGCATATCCAAGGTGATGCCCTGCTCCTCCAACCGCGTCGGATCGACGTCGATCTGGTATTCGCGCACCATGCCGCCCGCCGGGGCCACCTCGGCCACGCCCGGCACGGCGCGCAAGGCCGGCACGATGATCTGGTCGAGCAGGTAGCGCTTCCGCTCGACACTGGCCGGCCCTTGGAGCGTAAACGCGTAGATCTGGCCCATCGCGGTGGCGTCGGGCCCCAAGCGGGGATTGACCCCCTCGGGCAGCAACCCCTGCAACTGCGAGAGGCGCTCCAGCACGCGCGTGCGGCATTCGTAGAGATCGCGGCGCTCCTCGAAGATCACGTAGAGGTAGCTGGCGCCGTAGAGCGACATGCCGCGCACGGTCTGCACCCCGGGCAGTCCTTGCAGCTCCCGCGCCAGGCGGGAGGTGACCTGATGATCCATGTCCTGCGGGCTCTTGCCCGGCCACTCGGCCCAGACGATCACCTGGTTGTCGCTGAGGTCCGGGATGGCGTCCACCGGCACGTGGCGCCAGCCCCACAAGCCGGCCGCGGCGAGGGCGAGGGCGGCGGTGAGCGTCAGGAAAGTGTTGCGGATGACAAAGGAGAGCATCGGGGGAAACAGACTGGCGCGGCGGGGGAAGCGCCGGGCGGACTCAGGAATTCATGGTTGCTCAGTGCGAATGGCCGGACGCTGGCGCGACGGCCCCGTGGGGGAAGAGCAGGCTCGCCGTGCCCGCCAGCTGCGCCTGGCTGTCGATCAGGAACACGCCCTGGGTCGCCACCTCGTCGCCGGGCTTCAGCCCGGCCCGCACGACGTAGAGGTCGTTGCCGGATTCATCCTCCAGGCGCGGGCCGAGCGCCAGCGGCGCCAGCTCAAAACGCAGCCGTCCGTCGTTTGCGCGGCCGGCCACCCGCCACGCGACGTGCCGCACGCCCGTGCTGAGCACGGCGGTCTTGGGAATGAGCGCGAACCGGCCCCAGGTGGCGGGATCCTGCGGATCGGCCGGGCGCAGATCGGCCGCGAGGGCGCCCTTGATGCGCGCCGCCACCAGCGAACCCGGCTGCAGGACGGATCGCGCCCCGCTGATGTAAATGCGGACCTCGCGCGAGCGGATGACCGGATCGATCTCCTGCGCCAGCCGGCCCACCACGGCATCCAGCTGCGGGAGCGCGCCGTGATCGTCGCTCTCCAGCTCCACCTTCTGGCCCTCGCGCAGGAACCGCGCGCGCCCCTCGGGCACGTGCACCACCAGCGTGAGCCGGTCCGTGTCCACCAACCGCAGCAGCGGGGTGTCCGGCATGACCTCGCGCCCGATCTCGACGGCCTCGTTGACCTTCTCGAACTCGCGCAGCAGGACCTGTCCGGCAAACGGCGAGCGGATGGTGACCGTGTCGCGCGGCTCGGCGCCGTTGGCGATCGCCTCGGCCACGTCGGCCAGGTTCCAACGCTCGAACCGCTCCCGGAGGGCGCGCACCGTGGAGACGTCGCCGAGCTTCAGCGCGGCGGCGAGATCGCCCTGCGCGGCGAAGACTTCCGGGCTGTAGAGATCCACGATGGGCGTGCCCACGTCGATGTTTTCGCAGCACCCGTAGGTCGCCATGTAGCGCTTGACGATGCGGCCCGCCACGCGCGGCAACACCACCGTCGTGTAGCGATGGTCGTAGTCCGCCGCGCCATAGGCGCGGGCCGTCACGACGGCGGGACCCTCCGCCACCGTGGTCAGTTCGACGCCCATGCGGCGTTGCTGCTCGCGGGTGAGTTCCCCCGCGGTGACCTTGGTCATCTTCATGCCGCAAACGGGGCAGTCGCCCGGCTTCGTGCCGATGAAATCCATCATCGGGCAAGCCCAGCGTTCCCCGGGAGCCGAGGCTTCATGGTCGTGCGGTGCCGCCACCGCAAACAGGGCTTTTTCGGGCAGGAGCGCGACGAGGCCCGCGCCGAGCACGAGGCCGGCGGCGACCACGAATAAGGTGGGTGGAGCGCGCATGGGGATTATCGCTTGATGATCTCGTTGCGCAGATAGGCGGGGCCGTAGCGGTCCGGATCGGCCTTGAATTTGGGCGGGCACATCTTGCAGCCGAATCCGATCGTCTTGCCCTGATACTGCGCGGTGGGAATCGCCGGGTTCACGTCCATGCCACAGATGGCGCAGACCGTGTTGACCGGTTTGCCGGCGGCCGCGGCATCCGCGGATTCACCCGAGGTGCCGTGCTGGCTGTGGTCCGTCACGCCGGCCGGAGCGGGATCCGGCTTCGCGCTGGCCGGGGCGGCGGGCGTCAGGGGGTTGGTGACCATCGGCGCGTAGTCGCCGCCCGGGGCGGGATGGCCCTGGTGTTCGGCGTGCGGCTGGAACAAGGCGGCGCGGGCGACGAGCGCGATCAGGGCGCCGGCGGCAAAGGTGCCGAGGAAAATGAAGGTCTGGCGGAGCATGGGATGGGTTGGGTTACGTTGGGAAAATATCAACTGGACGGGGGCGAAAACCGGTCGGCGGGCAGGTAGCGCCACAATTCCGCGCGGGCGAGCCGCACCGCCAGCTCAGCCTGCAAAACCTGCAATTCCGTCTCGGTGGCCTTCTCCAGCAATTCGACGGTCTGAAGCACGGTGGATTCCCCGGGGCGTCCGGCGCTGGCGGCCCGGATCAGGGCATCATATTCGGCATTGAGACGGGTCAGCGTCTCGGCGCTGAGACGGCGCGAGATCTCGGCCAGTTTTTCGGCACGCTCCACCCGGGTCAGCGCGGAGGCGATGCGGTAGCTTGCGGCGGAAGCGTCGGCCTGCGCGGCGGCGCGGTCGGCCTCGGCGGCCTTGGCCTCGGCGCGGGAGACGCGCCGGCTCCGCCACGGCAGCTCGGACATGAAAGCGAGGCCCAGGGTGTCCTCGTTGCCCATGGCGGTGCGCTCGCGTTCATAACGCACCCCGACAGCCGTCATGGGGTTGGCGGTCGCCCGGGCCATCTTGAGCATCGCATCAGCCTCTTCTCCCCGGGCGGCAGCCAGGCGGACAACCGCGGCGGCGGCGGGATCGATGTCGCCCGCGACGGGCGCCGCGTAGTCCGGCAAGGGCATGTGCGGCTGGAGCCCGAGGCGGCCGCGGGCTTCGGACAGAGCGTCCGCGACCATGCGGCGATCCTCCTCGACCATGAGCTGCATGGCGGCGCGCCGGGTTTCCACCGTGAGGCGGTCGGCAAGGCGGCTCTCGGATGCAGTGGCCAATCGCGCCTCGATGCTGCGCAACACCGCGTCAAGTCGTCCGATCTGCGTTTCCCGCAGCCGGATCCGCGCCTGCCCGTTTTCGGCTTCGGCGAGGGCCATGGCGGTATCGGCGGCCATTTCGCCCGCCATCACGGCATAATCGGCGGCGGCCATGGCCGCGCCCGCTTGCGCCAACCCCCGCCGGGCCGCGAGTTCGCCGCGCTTGGGCAGGGGCTGCCGCAGGTTGAGTTCATACATTTTGCTTCGCTCGTCCATCGGGCCGACCATGCGGGAGGCCATGCCCTCGACCTCGGGATCCGGCAGCACTCCGGCGGCGGCGACGCGCTGCTTGGCCGCATCGAGCCGCTTCGCGGCCGCAGCCAAGGCCGGGGCCTCGGCCACCGCTTCGATCAAGGCGCGCGCCGGCTCAGTGCCGGAAGCTCCGGCCGTCAGCGCGAGCAGGGCGGCGCAGAGGGGAAAGCGCAAGGGCGGGCGGGTTCGCATGGGATCAGTCGTGATGCCCGGCATGCTTGTCCTCTTTGGCCTTGTTCGGCTGCTTGGCGGCGGCATCGATCTTGGCGAGATACTTCGGCGGCTCGCTCATGAAATCCTCCACGCACGCCTCGCAGCAAAAGAGCACCAGGCGGTCCGGCTGGCCGGATACGCGGTAGATGAACTCCGCCGCATCGCCCATGCTGCCAAGCTTCTCATCGGAGGTGACGCACACATCCAGGGGATAATTCTTGCGGGCTTCGGCGGCCCAGGCCGCGTCCTTCTCGGTCACCTTGACCAGCTGGCCGGGCGCAGGCTGGGAGGAAACCTTGGTGCATTGGGTGCAAGATTCGGTGCGGCTCTCGCGGGGCTGCGCAGCCAGTGTCGGGCCAAAGACCAGGATTGCGGCCAGCCCGATGAGGGATGAAGGTAGGGAGGTGTTGATTTTCATAAGGGTTGTCCCAGCTATACCCGGACCGGGTGGAAATCCCCCGGAAAATTTTCCGGGGAGTTTCCTCCTGACGCGGTTATAGGCACACGGAACCGACCATGAAACCGTCCCCCTCTCCCGATCCCCTCGCCGCGCTGCTCTCCGAGTGGCGCGTCCACCCTCTCCCGGACCCGCATTTCCGGGCGGCCGTCTGGCAACGCCTCGCCCAGCGCACGCGCCAGACCTGGCCCGCCTATCTGCGCAGCCACGCGTTGGCGTGGTCGGCCGCCTGCGTCGTGGCCGTGGTGGCGGCCGGCTGGACGGGCCACCGCGTGGCCCAGGTCAGGCTCGCCGAGCAACGCGAGCAGATGGTCGTCGCCTACCTGGGCAACCTGGATCCGCGCGTCCTGGCCCGGACCACCCCCCCGCCGTGAAAAACCTGCTCGCCTCCATCGCCCTCGTGGCCGGACTCGCCCTGGCGGCCGGACTCGCCACCTACCGGAGCAGCTCCGATCCCGTTCTGTCCCGCGCGCTCGCCCAGCAGGACGCCTTGGAGTGGTTGCGGGCGGATTTCCAACTCACCGAGCCACAGTTTGCGGCCATCAAGCAACTGCACGACTCCTACTCCGCCGTGTGCGCGGAACACTGCCGGGCCATCCAGGAGGCCGTGAACGACCGGGAACAGCTGGCGCGCGCCGACCGCGCGACGCCGGCGCAAATTGCCGCGGCCGACCGGCGCGTCGAGGAGCTGCGCCTCGTCTGCGAATCCGCCATCGCCACCCATGTCCGCCAATGCGCCGCCCTGATGTCGCCCGAGGCCGGTGCCCGCTACCTCGCGCTCGTGCTGCCCAAGATCAAGGACTTCGACCACCTGGCGCCTCCGACGCTGCGCCTGAACCCCACCGCTCCCTGAACCATGTCTTTCCCGGCCCCGACCACGACCGGTGAAACTGGGGAGGACCGCGACTTGATGCGGCGGGCGCAGGCCGGTGATGAGGCGGCCTTCGGCGCGCTCATGCATCGCTGGGAGCGCCCGGTGAAGGCGTTGCTCGCCCGACTCGTCTTCAACACCCGCGACGCGGACGAGCTGGCGCAGGAGACCTTCGTGCGCGTCTGGCAGCATCGCGCGAAATTCCGGCCCGAGGCCGAATTCCGGCCCTGGCTTTTCTCCATCGCGGTCAACCTCGCCCGCAACCGCCTCCGTTGGTGGCGCAGCCGTCCCGAGGTTTCCCTCGCGGAATGGGACGGCAGTTCGGCGCGCGGCGAAGACGGCTCGGTTGCCGCGGAGCGCAACGAGCGTGCCCAAGCCGTCCAGGCCGCCATCGCCCGCTTGCCCGCCGAACAACGCGAAGCCCTCGTCATGTTCGCCTACGAACAGATGTCCCAGGCCGATATCGCGACGGCGGTCGGCGCCACCACGAAGGCGGTCGAGAACCGCATCGCCCGGGCCCGTGTCCATCTGCGCAGCGCCCTGGCCGGCTGGCTCTAGCGGCCGCGGGCCGGCCTCAATGCCAGCCCGCCGGGGGATTCCGCTCCCTCGGGTGTATATCCTCCGTGCCGGGCCATGAACTCAGACATGCCACAGGAAAGCCCTGCCGTCCCACCCGCCGACGGGCTGTGCGTCGTATGTGGCAAGGTGATCGACCGGAACGGCGGCCTGGCGCGGATCTATCATCAGGGCCGGAGTTTTACGCTTTGCTGCCCCCTTTGCCTGCAAATGTTCCAGCGGGCCCGCGACCGCTTCATCCGCGGCGAGCGCCCGCAAAGCGTCGTCGAAGACCTGCTCGATCAGATCCGCTGGAGGGAACGAGACCTATGATTGCCCATTTCCACGCCTGCTTGCTGGGTCGCCAACCGTGCATGATCAAGGGTGTTGCTTGGAATATTGACGGTTTTATGCCGCTCGCGCGCCGAACGCGATAAACGCCTCCATGCCAACCCCAACCTCCAGTTCAACTTACATTCCCGCGCTCGGCTATCACTGGCTCACTCCCTTATACGACCTTGTCGTCGGCGCAACTACCCGTGAACGCACATTCAAGCGCGCCCTGATCGCCCAAGCGCGCCTTGAATCACATCATCGCGTGCTCGATCTCGCTTGCGGGACCGGCACCCTCACGATTTGGGCCAAACAAGCCACGCCCTCGGCCGAGATCACCGGAGTTGACAGTGATCCCGCCGTCTTGGGCCTCGCGGAAAAAAAGCGGACCGCCGCGGGAGTGCAGGTGCGTTTCGATCACGCATTGTCCACCGCGTTGCCCTACGCGAACGGGCAATTCGACCGCATCCTTTCCAGCCTGTTCTTCCATCACCTGAAGCCGGCCGAAAAGCATCGCACTGCCCTCGAGTCTTTCCGTGTCCTCAAACCCGGTGGCGAACTCCACATCGCCGACTGGGGCCAGCCCGCCAATCCGCTCATGCGCGCACTCTTCATCTCCATCCGGATGCTGGATGGGTTTGCCAATACTCGCGACCACGCGAACGGAAAACTGCCGGAGTTTTTTCTCTCTGCCGGTTTCCACCGAGTGGAGGAAACCGCACGATTCAATACCATCTATGGCACCTTGGCGCTGTATCGGGCTGCCAGACCTTGAAAAATCGCATGATCGCAGGCCTCGTCCACATCGTTCTCACCACCCCCTCTCATCTTCGCCTAGTTGCGTGAAGATGAACTGGTGATATCGTCCTCCTAGTCCACCATATCACTATGGCCCGCCGCGCCACCGACCTCGCCGCCGCGCTCAACGCGCACCGGAACGCCTTCAAGGCGTTCCTGACGGCGCGGGTCGGCAGCGAGGCCGAGGCCGAGGACATCCTCCAGAACGGCCTCCTCAAGGCGCTCCAGCGCGCCGACGACCTGCAGGATGACTCCAAGCTCACGGCCTGGTTCTACCAGCTTCTGCGCAACGCCGTGGTGGACCACTACCGCGCGCGCGGCTCGGCCAAGCGGCGCCATGACGCCCTCGGCGAGCTCGTCGAACGGCTTGGCGACGACGTCGCCCCCGCGCCCCGCGGTTGGCACGCCCAGATCTGCACCTGTCTCGGCGGCGTGGTGGACACCCTCAAACCGCAGCACGCCGAGCTGCTCCGGCGCGTCGATCTGGACGGTGAATCCGTGCAGGACGCCGCCAAGGCGCTGAAGCTCACCGCCAACAACGCCAGCGTCATCCTGCACCGCGCCCGCAAGGAACTGCGCGCACGCCTTCAGACCTTCTGCGGGGATTGCGCCGACGGCGCCTGCCTCGACTGTGACTGCGCCGAGCGCGACCAGCGCTAGAGCTTGGCGATGGCCCGCGCCGTCTCGACAAAGGCCAGCCCGACTCCGGCCAGCGGGCCGCGCAGATAGGCCACGCCCATCGCCGCCGGGGCCGGGGCCGGCAGCAGCTCCACAAAGCGCAGCCGGTCCTTTGACACCTGGTCCAGCGAGGCGGAGAAATGCACGCCGCGACCAGCGGCCACGGCAGCCGCCAGGCTCATCCCTCCGTCGCACTCCTCCACGATCTGGAGCCGGCGGGCGCGCGGTCCGAGCGCCTTGGCCAGAAAATCGTAGTAATCGGGATAGTCCTTGCGGGAATAGGCCACGACGGGCTGCGCCAACACCTCGTCCATGGCGACCCGGCGGCGGCGGGCGAACGGATGCGAGGCGGCGACCGCCAGCCGGATCGGCAGGAGTCGCAAGGGCTCGAACTCCACCCCGCGGGCGAGGCGCGGCGCCGGTTGCATCATGAGGGCGGCGTGCAGGCGCCGCTCGCGCAGCCCGGCGAGCATCTCGGGCGTCGTATGATCGTGCAAGCGCACCCGCAACCGCGGGGCCCGCTTGTGCAAGGCGCGTAAGATGGCCGGCAACAGCTCGGCCGTGGGCGACGGGGCATAACCGATGTGCAGTTCGCCCAACTCGGCTGCGGCCTGGGCCGCCTGCACCGCCGCCCCGGCGCGCGCGAGCACCGCGCGCGCTTCCGGCAGGAAGGCGCGTCCGGCTGCGGTCAACCGCACCGACCGGGCCCGGCGCTCCAGCAATGGCACGCCGAGCTCCTCCTCCAGGTCCCGGATCTGCCGGCTCAACGGCGGTTGCGACACATGCAGGCGGGCCGCGGCGCGCGTGACGTTTTCCTCCTCGGCGACGGCGACGAAATACCGGAGGTGCCGCAGTTCCATCGCCCGACCATACCCGCCGGGTATGCTCAGACAAGGAACAAGATATTTCCGCCCGGTCCGTCCGGCGGATAAACTGGAGGCCATGACAAACCGGCCGCCCACCCGCCTCTCCTCCGGCTGAACGCCCGGCCTCCACCGAACCAACCTCCCGCCTCTCCCATGCCCTACCTCAACCTCCAGATTCTTCCCGGTGCCACGACCCGCCAGAAGCGCGCCGTCGTGAATGACTTCACCCGCACCCTCGTCACCCGTCTCGGCAAGCGCCCCGAGCACATCCACATCGTCATCCAGGAGATCGTCCCCGACAACTGGGGTTACTCCGGCCGGTTGACCTCCGAACTGTCCCTGCCCGCCAGGAGAAAGCGCCGGTCATGAAAACTGCCGTCATCGTCTATTTTTCCGGCACCGGCCACACCGCCCGCCTCGCCGAGGCCGTCCGGCAAGGGGTGCTTGAGGTGGCAGACGTCGCCGCCCGGCTCCTGCCCATTGATCCGGCCCGCATCAAGGAAGGCCGGCTGCAGGACCCGGCTCTGCTCGACGAAATCACCCGCGCCGACGCGGTCATCTTCGGCACGCCAACCTACATGGGCGGCGTCGCCGCGCAATTCAAGGCGTTCATGGACGCCAGCAGCGGCCACTGGTATCGACGCCAATGGAAGGACAAGCTCGCCGCCGGCTTCACCCACAGCGGCTCCCCCAGCGGCGACAAGCTCAACACTTTGTTCTCCCTCGCGGTCTTCGCCGCGCAGCACGGCATGATCTGGATCGGCAACAGCGACCTGACCGGCTCGGGCGGACCCGGCGTGAACCGTGTGGGCTCCTATCTTGGAGTCATGGGTTACGGCAACGGCGCCCCCGATGCGGAACCGGCGCTCGACGCCGGCGATCTCGCGACCGCCGCGGCCTTGGGTCGACGCGTGGCCGAAATGGCGCTTCGTTTCGATCGGCAACTCGAACCTCTCCTCGTGTCATGAGCATCGCCCTCGTGCTCGCCGCCTTGGTGATCTTCGTGACCCTGGACACGGAGTAGACGGTTCCGCCCCAAACCGGGAAGATTACGGGGACGGCCGCACCGCCTACCGGCGGTGACCTCACCCATTGGCCAGGGGACCCCGCGGCCCGTCGTAAGATTCTCCGGTGGCGACCGTCTCCGGGGCATTCACCATGAATGCCTTCTCCCCCACCTATGCCGGCCTCTCCAAGCCGGCTCCCTCGCGGCCCCCGTTGCCGCTGTTGTTGTCCTCCATCCAGTCGCTGATGGACGCGCGCCGCACCGCGCGCGACCAGGCCGGCTATCGACCCAAGGCGCCCGCCCGCCGCCCCGTCCCCCCGTCGGCACTGTAAGGTCCGGTATCGGCGTCCGTCTCCACCTCGAACCCATTCACTCCATGTCCAAAGCCACTGCCAAGTCCGACATCCCCTCCTGCGGTTGTGAACGCTGCCATTGCCGCCGTGGCCCCCGTTGCCGCTGCCACGACTACAACGCCCTGCTCGCCCTCATCCTCTGGGATTATTCCCGGATGCTCCGCCGCTCCTTCGCCCGGCGCTGATCCGCAACCCCACCCTCTTCAAACCCTGTCACCATGAACACCGGAATTCCCCTCCGCTCCACTACGCTGGTTCTCACGCTGCTGGCCGCCTTGATCCAAGCCGGTTGCTCGCGCGGCGGGGCTGAAACCGCCGCGACGAACCCTCCGCCCCCGCAGATCCCTGTCGTCCGGGCCGTCGCCCAGATCCAACCCGATGAACTGGTCTTCGCGGGCCGCGTGGAGGCAACCCACCGGGTCGAGATCCGGCCCCGGGTGGGCGGTGTCATCGAGAGCATCCACTTCCAGGAGGGCGGGGCCGTGCGTGCCGGCGACCTGTTGTTCACCCTGGATGCCCGGCCTTATCGCACCCGGCGGGACCAGGCCGCCGCCGGCGTGGCCCGCGCCGAGGCCGATACCCGCCGGGCCGAACAGGAATTCTCCCGCGCCCGCCGTCTGCGGGAAAGCGGGGCCATCTCGGCCGATGAACTCGACCACCGGCAGTCGGCCATGGCCGCGGCCCTCGCCAACCTCGCCAACGCCCGCGCGGCCCTGGTCGGGGCCGAACTCGACCTCGATTTCACCCAGGTCCGCGCCCCGTTCGACGGGCGCATCAGCCGCGCCGAGCTGACCCCGGGCAACCTCGTCCAGGCGGACCAGTCCGTGCTCGCCCGGCTCGTGTCCGTCGATCCGATGCGGGTGCGCTTCGCCATCGATGAGGCCGCGCTGCAGCGCCTGCATGCGTCCGCCGGCACGGCGAATCCCGGCGTGCGCCTGTCCGTCACCGGCTCCGACCGGCCGCATTACGGCAGCGTCGATTATGTCGCCCAAGCGGTCGACCCCGCCACCGGCACCGCGGAACTCCGCGCCACCCTCACCCCCGCCGAGGGCCTGTTGCTCGACGGCATGTTCGCCCGCGTGGAACTGCTGCTGCCGCCGCTCCGCGACAGCGTGCTCGTGCCCGAGACCGCCCTCGGCGCCGAACAGGGTTTCCGCTACGTGCTCGTCGCGGGATCCGACGGCACTTTGCAGCAGCGCCGCGTGGGGCTCGGCGGCCGCTTCGGCGCGCAACGCGCCGTCGTCTCCGGCATCGCCGCCGGCGAGGCCGTCGTGACCGCCGGCCTCCAGTTCCTCCGCCCCGGCATGGTCATCCAGCCCGTCGCCGCGCCGGATCAACCCGCCGTCATCGCGGCGCAGCCCTGAACCGTCCCCGCCATGCACTTCGCCGATTTCTTCATCCGCCGTCCGATCTTCGCCATCGTATTGTCGTTGCTGATCGTGATCGCGGGCGCGCTCGCGGTCTTCCGGCTTCCGCTCAGCGAATACCCGCGCGTCACGCCCACCACCGTGGCCGTGCGCGCGCTGTATCCCGGCGCGAATCCCGAGACCATCGCCGCCACCGTGGCGGCGCCGCTCGAGCAGGAGATCAACGGCGTGCCCGGCATGCTCTACATGAGCTCCCAGGCCGATGTTTCCGGCAAGATGGCCCTCACGGTCACCTTCGCCGAGGACGTCGACCCCGACCTCGCACAGGTGCACGTGCAGAACCGGGTGGCCCGCGCCCTCCCGCGCCTGCCCGCCGAGGTGCAGGTCCTCGGTGTCACCACCGAGAAGACCTCGCCCGACATGCTCATGGTCGTGAACCTGTTCTCCCCGGACGGCAGCCGCGACGCCCTCCACCTGACCAACTACGCCCAGCTGCAGCTGCGCGACCAGCTGTTGCGCGTGCCGGGTGTGGGCGACGTGCTCGTCTGGGGCGCGGGCGAATACGCCATGCGCATCTGGCTCGATCCGCTCAAGCTCGCCGCCCGGGGCCTCACGGCGGGCGATGTCATCGCCGCCATCCGCGAGCAGAACATCCAGGTCGCGGCCGGTGCGCTGGGCGAGAGCCCCCGGGCCGGCGCACCCTTCCAGGTGACGCTGCAGGCTCCCTCCCGCCTCGGGAGCGCGGAGGAATTCGGCGACATCGTGGTGCGCGCCGGCGCCGACGCCCGGCTGACCCGTCTGCGCGACGTGGCCCGCGTCGAGTTGGGGGCGAGCGGCTATTCGCTCCGCAGCCTGCTCGACAACCGCGAGTCCGCCGGCATCCAGATCAACCAGGCCCCGGGCGCCAGCGCGCTCAGCGTCGCCGCCGCGGTCCGGGCGCGCATGGCGGAATTGCAGAAGACTTTCCCCGCCGGCGTGGATTACCGCATCGCCTACGACCCGACCCTTTTCGTGCGCGCCTCGCTGCGGTCGGTCTTCGTCACCCTGATGGAGGCGGTCGCCCTGGTGGTGGTGGTCGTGGTGCTGTTCCTGCAATCCTGGCGCGCCTCGCTGATCCCGCTCGCAGCCGTGCCCGTGTCCATCGTGGGCACGTTCGCGGCCATGCACCCGCTGGGTTTCTCGCTCAACACCCTATCCCTCTTCGGCCTGGTGCTCGCCATCGGCATCGTGGTGGACGATGCCATCGTGGTCGTCGAAAACGTCGAGCGCCACCTCGCCCGCGGACTCGGGCGGGTGGAAGCCGCCCGACTCGCCATGCGGGAAGTCACCGGCCCCATCATCGCCACCATGCTCGTGCTGGTCGCGGTGTTCGTGCCCACCGCGTTTCTCAGCGGGCTCACCGGGCAGTTCTACCGCCAGTTTGCGCTCACCATCGCCATCTCCACGGTCATCTCCGCCTTCAACTCGCTCACGCTCAGCCCGGCGCTGGCCGCGATGATCCTCGACGAACACGGCGCCTCCCCGGGCCGGCCCCGCCTGCTCGACCGCCTGTTCGGCTGGTTTTTCCGGCCCTTCAACCGGTTCTTCGCGCGCACGACCACCGGTTATGTCGGGGCCGTGCAGCGATTCCTGCGGGTCGGGGCCATCGGCGGGGCGCTCTACCTCGGCCTGGGCGCCCTCACTTGGCTCGGCCTGACGAAGACCCCGCTGGGCTTCGTGCCCGCGCAGGACAAGTATTACCTGGTCGGCATCGTGCAGCTGCCCGACGGGGCCGCGCTCGACCGCACCGAAGCCTCGGTCCGGCAGGCGACGGAAATCCTGCTGGCGGAACCCGGGGTCGACACCGTCGTCGCCTTCCCCGGTCTCTCCATCTCGGGTTTCGCCAACCTGCCCAATGCCGGGGTGATGTTCGCCATGCTCGATCCCTTCGAGCAACGCCGCTCGCCCGAGCTGTCGGCCGCGGCCATCGCCGGCCGCCTCAACGGCAAGTTCCGCGCGCTGGGCGACGGCTTCGCGGCCATCTTTCCGCCGCCCCCCGTGCCCGGCCTGGGCGCCATCGGCGGCTTCAAGCTCCAGGTGCAGGACCGCGCGAACCAGGGCCCCGCCGCCTTGCACGCGGCGACGACCAAGCTGCTGGCCGCCGCCAGCCAACGCCCGGAATTGACGGGGCTTTTCAGCAGCTTCCAGATCGGCGCCCCCCAGCTGCGCGTCGAGGTGGACCGCGACAAGGCCAAGTCCCACCAGCTCGCCCTCGGTCCGCTCTACCAGGCGCTGCAGGCCAGCCTCGGCTCCTATTACGTGAACGACCTGAACCTTTTCGGCCGCAGCTATCGTGTCTTTGTCCAGGCCGACGCCCCCTACCGCACCGACGAGTCCGCCCTGCGCCTGCTGCAGGCCCGCAACGAGGCCGGCGATCTCGTGCCCCTCGCCACGGTGACGAACTCCACCTATGTCACGGGCCCCGACCGCGTCACCCGCTACAACGCCTTCGCCGCGGCCGACATCAACGGCAACGCCGCCCCCGGCGTCAGCTCCGGCGATGCGGTCGCGCTCATGGAGCAGCTGGCCCGCGAACACCTCCCGCCCGGCTTCAGCTTCGAATGGACCGACCTCACCTACCAGCAGAAGCTGGCCGGCTCGAGCACCGTCTGGGTGTTCGTGCTCTGCGTGCTGTTCGCCTACCTGATCCTCGCGGCCCAGTATAACAGCTGGATACTGCCGCTCGCCGTCGTGCTGATCGTGCCGCTCACCCTGCTCAGCGCCCTCGCCGGCGTGTGGCTCACCGGCGGCGACAACAACCTCTTCACGCAGATCGCCCTCGTCGTCCTGGTCGGCCTGGCCAGCAAGAACGCGATCCTCATCGTCGAGTTCGCCTGGGAGCGGGAACAGGAGGGTTCCGATCCCCTTGCCGCCGTGCTCGAGGCCGCGCGGCTGCGCCTGCGCCCGATCATCATGACCTCGCTGGCGTTCATCGTCGGCGTCGTGCCGCTGGTGTTCGCCTCGGGCGCCGGTGCCGAGATGCGGCACGCCATGGGCGTCGCCGTCTTCGCCGGCATGCTCGGCGTCACCCTTTTCGGGTTGTTTCTCACGCCCCTCTTCTACGTCGCGCTGCGCCGGCTTGTCCTCCGCACCTCCAAGCCTGCGCCTTTGAACCCCGAAACGGGCCCGATAGCGGCTGGCTTAGCGGCGCCGGATGTAAGATAATCCTGCCGGCTCCGTCTCCCGGATAGCATGAAATCGCATTCCCATTCACCTTCCTGCCATTCCAAGCCGGCGGAACCCGCCCACGACCACGGGCATCACGGCCACCATCACCATGGGCACGTTGCCACAGGCGACACCCCGCCCGCGCCCGACGAGCCGGTCTATATGGGTCTGCCGCATGAGCGCTTCCTGCGTCCGCGCCTCTACGTCGCCGCCGCGCTGACCGTCCCCGTCCTCATCCTCGCCATGGGCGAGATGGTCGCGCCCGACCTCCTGCACCGGATTCCGCCGCGCCTGAGCGGCTGGTTGCAGTTCCTGCTCACCACCCCGGTTTTCTTCTGGGCCGGTGCCCCGTTGCTCCGCCGCTGGTGGATCTCCATCCGCGAACGCGACCCCAACATGTTCACACTGACCGTCACCGGCACCGGTGCGGCCTATTTCTACAGCCTCGCCGCCATGCTCTTCTGGGAGAGTTTTCCGCCGGAGTATCGGACCAATCACGGCGTGCCGCTCTACTTCGAGGCCGCGGCCTTCATCACCAGCATCGTCCTGCTCGGCCAGATCCTTGAGCAGCGCGCGCACGCGCGCACCGACACCGCCATCCGCGCGCTCATGGACCTCGCCCCGAAGATCGCCCATCGCATCCGCCCCGACGGCACCGAGGAGGATGTGCCGCTCGAGTCGGTGCAACCCGGCGACCTGCTCCGCGTCCGCCCGGGCGAGAACCTGCCCGTGGACGGCGTGCTGCACGCCGGCTCCGCCGAGATCGACGAATCCATGCTCACCGGTGAACCCCTGCCCGTCAGCAAGGCGCAGGGCGACAAGCTCAACGCCGGCACCCTCAACACCACCGGCGTCTTCATTCTGCGCGCGCAACGCGTCGGCGCCGACACATTGCTGGCCCAGATCGTGCAGCTGGTGCAGCAGGCCACGGAGAGCGAGGCGCCGATCGCCCGCCTCGCCGACCGGGTGTCCGCGTGGTTCACACCCGTCGTGCTCGGCCTTGCCGCCGTCACCTTTCTCGCCTGGGGCCTGTTCGCCCCGGCGCAGGGCTGGCTTTACGGCCTGCTCAATGCCGTGGCCGTGCTCATCATCGCCTGCCCCTGCGCGCTCGGCCTCGCCACGCCCGTGTCGCTCGTCACCGGCATCGGCCGCGGCGCCCAGGCCGGCGTGCTCGTGAAGGATGCGGCCGCGCTCGAAGCCCTCGCCGGCGCCACCACGCTACTGATCGACAAGACCGGCACGCTCACCGAGGGCCGCCCCGAGGTCGTCGCCGTCGAACCCGCCCAAGGGATCGCCGCCGGCCAGCTCCTCCATCTGGCCGCATCCGCCGAGGCCGGCAGCGAACATCCGCTCGCGCGGGCCATCGTCACCGCCGCGCGGGAAGCCGGCCTGGCGCTCTCCCCCGCCGCCGACTTCAAGGCCGAACCCGGCGCCGGCGTCCGGGCCCGCGTCGCGGGACGCCTCGTGGAAATCGGCCGCGCTCCCTCGGGCGTTCAGCTCGCCGCGCACCCGACCGCCACGCTGGTTGCGGTGTCGATTGAAGGCAAACCCGCCGGGATCATCGCCCTCGCCGACACCATCAAGCCGACCACGCCCGCCGCCATCGCCGAGCTGCGCCGGCAGGGTCTGCGCGTGTTCATGGTCTCCGGCGACCGCGCCGCCAGCGCCGCCGCCGTGGCCTCGGCGCTCGGCCTCGACGGCTTCCACGCCGACGTCACGCCCGCGCGGAAGCAGGAACTGGTGCGCGAGCATCAGGCCCGCGGCGAGCGCGTCATCTTTGCCGGCGACGGCCTGAACGACGCCCCCGCCCTCGCCGCCGCCGATGTCGGCATCGCCATGGGCACGGGGACCGATGTCGCCATGCACAGCGCGGGCCTCGTGCTCGTGAAGGGCGACCTCGCCGCGCTGGTGCGCGCCGTGCACCTGAGCCGCGCCGTGCTCCGCAACATCCGGCAGAACCTGTTCTGGGCCTTCGGCTACAACGTCGCCGGCCTCCCGCTCGCCGCTGGGTTGCTGTTCCCGTTCACGGGTTGGTTGCTCAACCCGATGTTCGCCGGTGCCGCCATGAGCCTCAGCTCGATCAGCGTCGTGCTGAACGCCCTCCGCCTGCGGCGAGCGCGTCTTTAGCTGGGAACCACCGGCGGTGGAGCCTGTCGTTGCGGGCTCCGCTTGTTGGCTGGATTTTAGCCCGGCCACCATTACCGATACCCCTGCATGCCCCGCCGCTCTGTCCTCGCTCTATCCGGACTGTGTCTCCTGCTGGTCCTCGCCGGCTGTCAGAGCCGCCCGATCCCCGGCAAGAACGAACCCCTGCCCACCATCGAGAAATACAACCCGGCTCTGCGCGACAAGATGCGCCGCGGCATCCTCGAACTCGGTTACACCCAGGAGATGGTCATGCTCACCATCGGACCGCCCGACCTCAAGAGCCTCACGGTTGCACCCAACGGCCAACTCGAGAACTGGGTCTACTACACCTACTACCGCCGCACCGGCAAACAGGCCGAAAACACCGTTCCCTTCGAGCGCCGGGTCAGCTACGAGCCCCCGATCCGAGC
This sequence comes from uncultured Opitutaceae bacterium, assembly GCA_964601365.1. GTDB lineage: Bacteria > Verrucomicrobiota > Verrucomicrobiia > Opitutales > Opitutaceae > Didemnitutus. The sequence continues at coordinate 116,573 of CAZRNE010000001.1, forward strand.
CTACCGTGTCTTTGACTTACCTTCCGTCACCCCGCCGGAGGAGCAGGACCGCACCGAGCGCATGCGCATCGTCTTCCGCCAAGGCCGCGTGATGGCTATCGAACAGACCCGCGGCGGGTCCTGACCTTAGCCAAGCACCCGACGTAACTTCGGTCGGAGACGTCGTGCGAGTGCACGGTTCGCATAGCCGACCCAGGCGACCGGTGTAGTAGTATCAAGCGGCGCGTGCAACGGCCTGCCATCGGGCGATTCGACCACGCAGCCGGCCTCCTGCGCGATGAGCGCCGTGCACAGGTCGTAGGGATGGCACGGCAGAGCGCCCCGCGCCTTCGTGGCTTTGAACGCCAACGGCCGGATATCAGCGACGAAGCGGTCTCGGCCCATCAGCAACTCGTAGAGCTGCCCGGCCGAGCTCAAATATTGGTCGTCGAAAACGTCCGGTCCGGCGCCGACGGCGCGCAGGAATCTCTCCTCGCGCGCAGCAATCCAGGCTTTGGCCGCGGGGAAAAACTTGGCGAACGAAGCAAAGCCGTGCGCCAGCGTCGTCGCCCGCGAGGGTCGGGGCGTGAATTGCTTCTCGCGGCCGGTGCGCAAGTCCACCCGCTTGGCGTGCACGCCGCCTCCCCTGACGGCGCTCAGTTGGTCGGCAAAGCCGGCCTTGCTCGTTGGCAGCTCGGTCATCACCGCGATGACGATGTCGGAGAGGTTGGTTCGTGACCCGTGCTGCGGGGCAAGTGCGGCGAGGCTCCACGCGCTGCGCTTGTCATACATCAGCCCGCGCGTGCCATCGATGGGATCGAGGATGCACTTCCATTTCGTGCGGGTGACCGGCGTGCCGCGCGGAAAAGTGACCGCACCGAGATCTTCGAGACCTTCCACCACCAGTTCCACCGGCTCGGATTCCGGCCAGTGCTTGGCGAACCACGCCAGCACCGCGCGCTCGCCGACCTTGTCCACGACGTAGATCGTGTCCGCCGAGGTCACGCTGGCCACCAGACTCATTTTTGCACCGCGCCGCCGCGATATGATCACGCGCTGCTTAATCTCGTTCTGCAATTGCGCGAGCAAGGCGATCAGGCGACGTGGTTTAGTCGTTTGCATCAAGTCATCTGAATTCTTCTCGGTGCGTCAGCGATGGCCAGCCGGAACGCAGGCCTAGCCTTGTTCTCCACAAGAGGCCGGAGTATATTCCGGGCATGCCAGCACACATCCGCAAACGCCCGGCCACCGACAACGACCGAGCCCCGGCAGCCCGCATCCTGTCCCCCCGCCGCAAGACCACACAGGCCGATACGCTGCACGGGCTCGCCCTCGAGCAGCTCGCGCACTTCAACATCGATCCGCAAAGTCCGATCGGTCAACCCCTGCTGGCGCTCGCCGAGAAGCTCTACGCTTCGCACGGCGACGTGATGGACCTCTGGGAGGCCACCACCCGCGAGCTCGCCCGTTTGCCCCGCGAAGATCGTCTCGCGTTGTTCAACGCCAAGAAATTCCTGTCCTTCCAGCTCGCGAAGCTGCTCGACACGCTCCAGAATCCCTCGCGCAAGACCCACCAGTCGCTTTGCTACTCGAACGCGACCCTGTTGGCCAAGGGACCCTACCCGGTCTTCGACAACGTCACCGCATTGTTCTCGGCCAATCCCGTCATCACCCGCACGGCCACCTATCTCTACGCCTGCTCCGAGTGGATCGACGACGCCTTCCAGGGCAAGGAACTGTTGCACGAGATCTATTCTCGGTTGATGAACCCGACCTCGATCTCGCTCGCCAACCACATTGTCGACATCGAGTGCGGTCCACACGCCGGCGAATACCTCGCTTGGAACTTCAACTCCGGCATGGCCGCCATCGACGGCGTGCTGTCACACCTTGTCGGCTACCAGGACGTGATCCTTTCCTCCCGCAATATCTACGGAGGAGCCTATCAGCTCATTCACGACTGGTTCGGCAAACGATCCAACCTCGATGCTGGTGTCGAGTTTTTTGACGGTGCCACCGCACAGGATTTCGAACGCGCGCTGGCGGCTACCCGGAAAAAATTTGCACTGCGTCTCGCGGCCGGTCGCCGAATCTACGTGTATCTCGAAAGCCCGTGCAACCCGCATGGCGTCTTCCTTGACGTGCCCGCCATCAGCCGCGCCGCGCATGCAGCCGGACTGACAGTGATCTGCGACAGCACCGTCGGAACACCTTTCCTCGTGCGCCCATTGCACCACCCCGACATGGAATGCCGGCCGGACTTTGTCATCCACAGTTATACCAAGGACCTCACTGGCCACGGAACGACCACCGCCGGCGTCGTGATTGGCCGCAATGAGGATATGTTCATCCCCAAGCACGAGTCCTCGCCCTCCGGTAAGAGCTGGAGCGACACCCTTTTCTGGAACGTTTACTATGTGAAAGGGGCCTTCCTCGACTCGGACAAGGCCTTCGAAGTCCTCACCGGCATGAAGACCCTCGAGGAGCGCATGCTCCGGAAGTGCTGCAACACGCTCGTCTTCGCCCGTTGGTTAGCCTCGCATCCGCAGATTGAAGTCACCGGTCCCGCCAATCCTGGTGACGCCAACGCCGCGGTGGCGACCAGGGTGTCCTACCTCGGGCTGCCTGCGCCGCTATTCACCATCAATTTCGAGCGGGCGGGTCTGTCGCGCCGCACGTTGGAACGCTTCTTCGATTCGCTTGCGCCGATGTTCGGCCACATGGTCTCCCTCGGCCAAAGCAACACCCTTGTGCTGTGCCCGGCGCTCACCTCGCACTCCGAACTTGGCCCCGAGGCTCTGCGCGAGGCGGGCATCACCGCCAGCACAATCCGCATTGCCGTGGGCGACGAGGCCCCGCGTGAACTCATCCGCGACTTTCTGGCCGCCGTGCGGAATGCCATCGACCGCGACCACCCCGGCTTCAGTGCAGGCTTCCTTTCCGGTCGCGACGTGGACCGCCTGGTTGATGAAATCTATGTTGACCTCCACCGCCGCCACGCCGCCGCCCAACCGCGCTTTGCCAGTCTGGACGCTTGAGCCTCGGTTCGCCACAATGGGTGTGTGTCGAGCGATACCCTGTTAGCTGTGGAGCAGAAAGCACACTCTTAGCCCGGCAAATCGGTTGCCGTCTGGCGCCAGATGTGGTCGGCTCGCGCCATGCAATTCCGCACCCTCGGCCGCACCGGATTGAAAGTTTCCGTCGTGGGCGTGGGCACCTGGCAGTTCGGCGGCGAATGGGGACGCAGCTACACGGCGGCCGATGCCCGGGAGGTCTTGGCTGCGGCTAAAGCCGAGGGCATCAACCTCATCGATACGGCGGAGTGTTATGGTGACCACCTGTCGGAACAGCTTATCGGCGAGACCTTGCCCGGCCGGCGCGAGGATTGGGTGATCGCGACCAAGTGGGGCCATAAATTCCACGCCTGCTTCCAGCGCGATCCCTGTTTCCACGCTGCGGGCCTGCTGGAGCAGCTGGAGGGTTCGTTGAAGGCCCTGCGCACCGATCACGTCGACCTGCTGCAATTCCACTCCGGCAGCGATGCGGCGTTCGCCGACGAGGCGATGTGGGCCGCCGCGCAGCAGGCCAAGCAGCAGGGCAAGGCGCGTTTTCTCGGCAACTCGATCTCGCCCAACACCAATGTCACGCAGGTGGACGGCTCCACCAAGGTCGGCGTCGATGTGATCCAGGTCGTCTACAACCGTCTGCAGCGGGAGCCCGAGGCGGAGGTTCTGCCCTCCTGCCAGCGGCAAAACCTCGGCGTGCTGGCGCGGGTGCCGCTGGCCAGCGGTTTTCTCTCCGGCAAATACAAGCCGGGGCACGCCTTCCCCGCCGCCGACGTGCGCGAGGTCTGGAAGAAGGCCGACCGCGACGCCAAGCTGGCGGAGGTCGAGCAGATTGCCGCCACCGAGGTGCCCGCCGGCGTGCCGATGGCGCAATGGGCGCTGGCCTGGTGCCTGCGCCACCCGGCGGTGACGGCGGTCATCCCCGGCTGCAAGGATGCCGCGCAAGTCCGCGCCAACGCGGCCGCCGCGCGACTGCTCCCATGAACGCCGGGAAAGCAGTGCAACTCACCTGTTTGTTGTTGGCCGTTGTGATGTTGACCACGGCCGTCCACAGCCAGTCGCAGGCCGTCGCCGAGGAGGTTCGCGCCGTTTCGTTTCACTCGCCGGCTTTGGGACGCAACCTCGATTACCTCGTGGCGCTGCCCGCGGATTACGAGACGGAGAAGGACCGACGTTATCCCGTGCTCTACCTGCTGCACGGACGCGGCGACAACATGCAGGCATGGGTCAAAATCGCGCCGGAGTTGCGCCGGCTCGCGGTGGAGGGACGCATCCCGCCGGTCATCGCGATCATGCCCGATGCCAGCTCCAGCCGTCGCGCGGGCTATTACATCGATTCAGTATTCACCGGCTCGCACTCGCCAGCGTTGCCGGCGGGCGAGAAGACGGAATCGGCGTTCACCGGCGACCTCGTCGCCCATGTGGACGCCACCTACCGGACCCGGACGGACCGCACCGGACGCATCGTGGCGGGCTATTCGATGGGGGGCTACGGCGCACTGCGGTTCGCCCTCGCGCATCCGGAGCTTTTCGCCGCGGCCATCGTGCTCAGCCCGGCAGTCTACGTTCCGCTGCCGCCGCGCGACTCAAGCACGCGCGAGTTCGGGGCCTTCGGCCGGGACGCGCAGGTGTTCGACGACGGGGTCTACACGGCGCTCAACTATCCGGCATTGCTCGCCGGCGTTGAGGCCAAAGGCCTCCCGCTGGCAATGTTCATCGGCGTGGGCGACGACGAGGCGGCGCATCCCGATCCCAGCGAGGCGGTGCATGATTTGGATTACGAGGCGCACCGCCTCTACAACCGCATGCGACGGGTGCCGGGTGTCCGCGCGGAGCTACGCGTGATCGACGGCGGCCACAACTGGAAGGTGTGGCAGCCGCTTTTGCTCGAGGGGCTTGTGTGGCTCCTCGCACGGCCGAACCTGGACTCGTAGCAGACCTTCCCGCGACAATCGGTTGCACCGGAGGCCCGGGCTCAGGTGACAGGCGCAGGCGGCCGCCCCGACCGGAGGATGGTGAGCCCCTGCAAGGGGACCGCGGGCGGCGGGAAGAACAGGCTGCTCAGATAACCCACCACGATGCAGATCAGGATCGAGATCGGCATGTAGAAGTATGGGTGCACGAGATTTTGCGACCAGGCGAGGACGGTGAGGACGATGCTGACGGCGATGCCAATGGCCACACCTTGCCAGTTGGCGCGCCGGGTGAACATACCCAGCGTGTAGGCGCCGGCAAACCCGCCGCTGAGCAGACCCGACAGTTCGATCGAAACGTCGAAAAGCGAGTTGATGTCGTAGCGCGAGAGCAGCAGCGCGAGCCCCATGCCGACCAGGCCCGCGACGACCGTCATCCACTCGGCCACCTTCACGCTGACGGCCGGGTCAGGTTTCCGCGCCCATTTTTCATAAAAATCGACCGAGACCAGGGTGGCGACGCTGTTGATGATGCTCGACAGCGTCGACATCGAGGCGGCGAAGATGCCCGCGATGATGAGCCCGGTGATGCCCACCGGAAGTTCCGCCGCAATGAAAAGGGGGAAGGTCGCGTCGGTGGACAGGAGGGGATTCATCCGCTCGGGATGCGCCTGATAGAATACATAGAGCGAGGTGCCGATCAGGTAGAACATGAAACCGCCCGGCAGCATGATGGCGGCAAAGGTCCAGATCGAGCGGCCGGCGTCACGGTCGGACTTGGTGGAGAGCACGCGTTGCATCAGCACCTGGTCCTTGGGAAAGGTCAGCACCACGTCGAAAAGCACCAGAAAGACGAATCCCCAGACCGTCGCCTTGGTGAGGTCGAAGCTCCAGTCGGCGAGCCGCATCTTATTTTCTCCCACCGCCACGGAGAGGAATTCGCCGAAACCCCCGTCGAGCTTGAGGATGATGAAGCCGATGGCGAAGAGCGCGCCGCCGAACATCACGAACAGCTGCACGAAATCGGTCCAGATGACCGCTTTCATGCCTCCCATGGCGGTGTAGCCGATGGTGACGGCACCCATGATCAGGATGCTCCAGACGACGTCGAGGCCAGTGATGGTGGAGATGGCCAAGGAGGGGAGGAAGAGCACGACGCTCATGCGCCCGCCCAATTGCATGGCGATGCAAAGGGCGCTGGTCAGCGTGCGGATGCCCGGGTGGAAGCGGATCTCAAGATAATGGAAAACCGACATCAAATCGAGGCGCCGGAGGAGCGGCACGATCCAGGTCGCGACAAACATCAGGCCGATGATCGCCACGAGATTGTTCATGAGATACTGCCAGTTGGTCGCGAAGGCCTTGGCCGGAATGGCGATGTAGCTGATCGAGCTGGTATTGGTTGCGTAGAGACTGATCCCCGCGGCCCAGAACGGGATGGCCCGGCTGCCGACGAAAAAAGCCGCCGTCGATTGCTTCTGTTCGCGCAGGTAGAAATACAACCCAATGCCGACCATGCCCGCGAGGTAGCCGATGATGACGCCCCAATCGAGCGGCTTGAGCAGATGTTTGCGTCCTTGGATCTGGACATGGGCCAAGGTGCCGTCCTCCCGCGCCCAAAGCAGCCCGTTGCGCCAGCCGGCCGCCCTGCGGACTTCACCCTCCCACGCCTGGCCATGGGGCGCCAGCGCCGAGGTGATGGTATGGTAGGTGAAAAGCTGCAGCCGCGCAGAGGCCTGCTCCCCGGAGGGCAGCCGCACCAAATACAGCACATGGGCCTGCCCCAGCGGGTGGACGGCGCCGCCGACCACCGGCCCCGGCAACCGCAGCTTCATCTGCCAGCTGTCCGTTGCGGTCCAACGCCAGAGTTCGTCGCCGTTTCCCGTATCGGCCGGAGCGGTCACGAACAGGGCAGCATCCTGCGCCGCCAGGCTGCTGATGCCGCGCGCGGATGGCATCCCGACCGGGAGTGGATTCCATCGTGGGTGTGGCAACGAAAGGTCGATCGACCATCCTTGTGTCGTTCCGGATTTGTCCGTGCCCGCCACGAACAGGCTGCTGCCCTGCACCGCGCCGTGCGCCGTGTGCAACGGATGTGGCAACGCCGGAAGCGCAGCGGCGGGGGACCCCCCGATCTCCACCAATCTGTCGATTGTGTCCGCCCCGGTCGGTCCGAGGAGCGCCCAGAGACGGCGGGCCGAGGAAATCATGCCTCGGCCGACTGTGCCGTCCGGGAGATCGCGGAGCTTGCGCCAGGTGCCGGCGGCCTCATCCAGCTGCCAGACGCCGCTGGCGCTCACGGCATAAGCCTGCTCCAATCCACCCAACCCGGCGACCGTCGCCGCCTCAGCCGGCGCAGGCAGCGTCCGGGTCGCGACCGAGACGAGGTTTTCCGCGCCGAGCAGGCCGCTGCCGAGCAGCAGCCAGATAAGCCAGCTCAGCAGCGGTCGGATCATGCAGGCTTGTGCAGCAAAGCCGGCGCGGCGGGCAAACTAGAATTTGACGGTGTGTGAGAGCGAGATGACCCGGCCGCGGCCGGCGAAATAATTCAGGAATTGGTCGATCTGCGACCACGGCAGGATGTAGTATTTGTCGAGCGCGTTCTCCACGCCGAGGGAGAAATCGCCCCACTTCGTGCTGTAGTTGACGGTGAGATGGAAGAGCGTCAGCCCCGAGGTGTGCTCTTCGCCCGCGCGGCCGACGTTGATGTCCCGCTTGAAAAGGTTGTCCATGTAGACTGACATGCTGAGCCGATCGTTGGCCTTCCAAGTGGCGGACAGGTTGAGCTTGTCGGGGCTGAGCGAGGCCATGCCGATTTCCCGGGTCAGGGGGCCGGTCTCGGTGGTGCGGGTGAGGCCCTCGGCCCGCGAATAGGTCGCGCCGAATTTCCACGCCTTGGTGGGACGGAATTCACCGGCAAACTCCCAGCCCTCGAGGTCCACGGGCCGGCGCTGCATGACGAAATCCCGGGTGACCGGATCGACCGTCAGCGTCACGCCGAAATCCGAGTAGGATTCGTAGCGCGAGAGGTTGAAGCTGAATTTCTTGCCCTGCCAGGTCACGCCGAACTCCTTGTTGTCCGCCACCACGGCCTGGAGGTCGAGGATGCCTTGGACGGACTGGCCAGTGATGTTCACGTTGCGGAGCGGAATGCCGACGTTGGGCAGGGTGTAGCCCTTGCTGTAGGAGCCGAAGACCGACCAGTCGCGCGGCAGCCGCACGATCATGCCGACGTTCGGGATGGTCTCCTCGTAGGTGAGGGTGCCGCCGGTGACCAGCACCCGGTTGCGGAAATAGGTCGTGACGTAGTCGTCGACCTGGAGTTCACCGTCCTCGCGGCGCACGCCGGCGCTCAGTGTGACGGGGCCCCGGGCGTAGGAGGCTTGGATGAAGGGGGCTTTGCTGGTGTAGTTCATCGGGGGCACCCAAACCCGGTTGGTCAGCGCAAGCTTCTGTTGCGCGGTTTCATCAAGAATATCGAAGCCCACATTTGCCTCCAAGCCCTCGACGCCGAACAATTGCTTGTTGGACCAGGAACTGCGCAGGCCTTTCTTCTGGGAGTTGATCTCCGATTGATCCACCAGCGTGCCCAGCGGGGCGATGAGGGGGTCCTGCCGGTCGTCGCCGCCCTCCGCGAGAAAGCGCATCGCCTGGCTGGCCTTGTAGATCTGCAGGTTCAGGGAACCGCCGAAGAGGTCGGGATGGTTGTAGGCCAAGGCATACTGCTTGAAGTCGTTGAACTCGGTCTTGGAGTTGAGCGGCTGGCCCCGGCGCGCCGTGTCCGTGATCCCCAAGCTGCGGTTGCCCAACTCAAGCACGTAGTTGCCCTTGCCCTCGATTTTGAAGCGGCTGAGCGTGAGGGTGAGGCGCTGGCGGTCACCGTCGCCAAAACCATAACCGGCCTTGATGAACAGATTGGCGGACTCCGAATCGTTAACCGATCCGCTCTGGCTCATGCCCTGACGCCGGCCGCGCGCGTCGTAGGACATGCCGCGGTCGGCGAACGCGGTGCCGACCACCAGATCCTTGTTGCCCGCCTTGTGGAAATAATTGAGCCCCACCCGCCAGTTAAAGCTGTCATCATAACCCTGGTCGGAGATTTTCGTGCGCAACACCGCCTCGCTGCCCTCCTTGGTGGGCGACTTCGAGATGTAATTGATGATGCCGCCCACTGCTCCCACGCCTTCCGAGGCCGACGGTCCGTTGATCACTTCGATGCGATCGACAATGTCCATATCGGTGAATGTGCCGTTGCGGCTGCCCTCGCGGAGCGGTGTCGTCTGGGAGATGCCGTCGAACAGGCGCAGGGCAACGCGCCCGCGGAGTGTTTCCCCGGTGTTGTTCATGGCCTGGGTGGAGGGGGCGTAGCCCGGGACCGTCCGCGCCAGCACGGCGGTCGCATCATCCGTCAGCAGCTTCGTCTGGTTGATCTCCTCGGTGGTGACCAGCTTCACGGCGCCGGGGATTTGGTCGATCGCCTTGGGCGAGCGATAGCCGGCGGTCACGGTGAATTTCTCCATCTTCACCGTATCAGATTCCTCCTCCTCTTCCTGGGACGAGGTGGCAGGCGACGTCGCCGCGGCTTGGGCGAAACCAACCGAGATGAAGCCGATAAACAGCAGCGACATGAGGATCGCCCTGGCGGTGTTTTCTGGGACGGGGTTTGTTTTCATGGGCAGGTAAGGCTGGCAGATGCGGGGATGAGAAGCGGGTGGTGGGGGCCCGGCAGCAACCGGCGAGGGCATCGCGCGGGCGGACGGGAAAGCATTTGCGGGCGTGGGGTTGCAAAGAGGCAAGGCAAACGTTTGCACTAATGCAACTTTTTTCTTGGCCCGGCTGGAAAAATAATGGTCGCCCGCGGCAGCCGGCCGCCTTTCAACTCCACCGCCATGTCCTGCCCCGCCCCCGCTGTTGTCCGACTCGAAGGCCTTTTGGGGGAGGCCTTGGCGCGCAATCTGTCCGCGCACCTGCGCCAGTTCATCCGCGATGAGGCGAGCCCCGCCATCGCGCTCTTCTGTGCCGCGCACCGCGCGCATAACCACGAGGGCGACTGGTATGGCGAGCACGCCGGCAAATGGCTTTGTGCCGCCGCCCGCGCGGTAGAGCGCACCGGTGACCCCGAGCTCACCGCTTCGCTCCGCCGGGTGGCCGACCACCTGATCCGCACCCAAGAACCGGACGGCTACCTCGGAACCTACGCGCCGGAACGGCGCTTCATCCACCGCCGTGAACCTGCGCCGCGCACCTGGGACGGCGCGCCGGCCCAGCGCACCTGGGACATCTGGGTGCACAGCTACCTGATCCTCGGGCTATTGGCGGCCGGCCGGGTTCTGCAGGAACCCGGATACATCGCAGGCGCCCGCAAGATAGGCGACCTCTGCCTGCGCGCCCTGACCGAAGGTGGCATCGACATCACCACGCTGGGCAACCACCACGGCCTGTCGGCCACGGTGCTGCTGGATCCGGCCGTTGAGCTGTATTTTGCCACGCGAGAAAAGCATTACCTGGAACTCGCCGAGTTGGTCCTGCGGCAGGCCAACGCCGCCCCCGCTCTCGCCCTCCTGCCAGAGACGCTCCGGGGGACCGACGCCGCATTCATCGCCACCGGAAAAGCCTACCAGCTCTGCTGGAACCTGACGGGGCTCGCCAAGCTCCACCGGGCGACCGGGCGAGCTGATTGCCTGCGCGCCGTGTTGAACCAATGGGAGAGCATCCGCCAGCATCACCTAACCCTGGGGGGCGGACCTTGGGGTGGAGTCGGCCACCGCTCGCGCGAGGTTTTCAACGCCCCCGGTTTCTTCAGCCCCTACGGTTTCGTCGAAACCTGTTCGACCTTCGCGTGGATCCAGTTGAATCGTGAGCTGCTGGCCATCACGGGGGAGGCTCGCTATGCCGACGAAATCGAAAAGGCGGCCTACAACGACCTGCTCGGTGCCCAGGCCCCCGACGGCAGCAATTGGTGTTACTACTCCTACCCGAATGGACGACGCGTCTACACCACCTACTGGCGTTGCTGCAAGTCGAGCGGACCTTGGGCGCTCGAGGAATTGCCTGCGCTCGCCTACGGCCTCTCGTCCACGGGGGCGGTGACGGTCAACCTATACGGTCCGGGCACCGCCCGCTTGGAACACCGGGAAGCCGGTTCCATCCGGCTCGTCCAGGAAACCGCCTATCCCCACGACGGTGAAATCCGGCTTTCACTCGGTCTATCGCGGCCGGCGACTTTCCGCCTGCAGCTGCGCATCCCCGGATGGGCGGGACGGACGGACATCCAGATCAACGGAGTTCCAGAGAAGATGGCGTTCGTGCCCGGCACTTACGCCGCGATCGAGCGCGCCTGGCAAGAGGGCGACTGCATCACGGTCCGCTTCGACATGCCGCCGTGCCTGCACCGCCAGACCCATCGCAACATCCAGGAATCGCGGGCGCCCGATGGCTCGCCGGTCAGTCAGGAGGTGTTGCGCTTCGACTACATGGCAATCACCCGCGGTCCTCTGGTCTACGCCACGGAACTGATCGACGGATTCAAAATCGAGGAAACAATCCGCCTGCCCGCTGCCGCGGAGTCGGCGTTGAAACTGCAGGACAAATCCGCCCCGGGCCAGGCGCCCGAGGTCACGCTTCACCTCGGTTACCGGGATCCACTCGTTTTCCGCCCCTACTACGAGGCCGGAGGCCGGCGCGACGGGGCCTGGCGGCTCACCTGGCTGCAGCTCGCGCCTGAGTAACACCCCCGCGCCGGGGGGCCCGGTTCCGTGTGAGAAACCTGCGCAGCTCCGCTTGCGTCGGCATGGCCGCGGCGGCCCCGGGCTTGGTGATGGAAAGTGCGGCCACGGCCGTGCCCAGCTGCGCGGCCTGCAGGATGTTTCCCCGATATCGAACCAGTCCGGCCGCGAAACCGCCGCAAAACGCATCGCCCGCCCCCGTGGTGTCGACCACCTTCAGTCCGCGATAGGCCGGCAACGCTGCGTAATGGTCGGGTCCGGAAATAAAACTGCCTTTCGCGCCCATGGTGACGATCACGGTGGGCACACCCAACCGCCGGCACAAGGCATGCAGCGCCGGCGGTGTGAGCTTGTGCAAGGTTGGCTCGTCAAAGCGGCGCACCCGGAGGACGGCCTGCACCAAGGCAACGAACTCACTCTCATTGGGGATCAGCACGTCGACATGGCGTAGCAGCGCCGGGTCGAAATCGGCCCGCATCGGCGCGGGATTCAGCACGGTCGTGGCCCCTCCCCCTCGCGCGATCTTCAACGCGTGTGCGGTGGTCGCCGGATCGCACTCCATCTGGGTTACGACCACCTGGGCCCCGGACAGAAGTTTCCCATCGATGTCGGCCGGACGGAACCGGGCGTTGGCACCGGGCTCGATCACAATCTGGTTCTGCCCCCGCCGATCGAGCATCACGACAGCGGTGCCGGAAGTAACCCCGGGCTTGCGGACGAGCCGGCATCCGATGCGGTCCCGCCGGTAGAACTCCTCCACCGCATCGGCGAAGGCGTCCCGGCCCGTGGCGCCCAGGAAAAGTGTCGGCACGCCGGAGCGGCCGCAGGCGATGGCTTGGTTTGAGCCCTTGCCACCCTGGCCCCTCGTCATGCGGGCGATGACGGTCTGCCCGGCCGCAGGCAACACCTCGCCGGAAAAGATCAGATCCTGCATCACGCTACCGACGACGACAACTTGGGGGCGGGCAGACATGGGGTTGATTCCGGCGGGTCGATGGCCCTCCTAGCGGCAAGCCGGGATTGGGCAAAGGCAAGGCAAACGTTTGCCGTGCCTGCGGGTCAAGCGCAACCTGCGTCTCACCCCGGCGCCGTCAGCACGACTTTCTCACGATCAGTTCCGGCATCAGCTTCAGGCTCGTCGCCGGGCGCTTGGCATCCTCGATCCGCTTCAGGAGCAGCTCGGCGGCGTATTTGCCCACCTCGTAGGCCGGTTGCCGCACGACTGTCAGCGGCGGATTGAAGACATCGGCCAGCGGCAGATCGTCGAACCCGACGATGGCGACCTGCCGGGGTATCTTCAGGCCGCGTGCGGCGATGGCCTCGAGCGCGCCGATCGTCATCAACCCGTTGCAGGCGAAGAGCGCGGTCGGCGGATCCGAAAGGGAGAGCAGCTCGTGCGCGATCGTCTGGCCGCTTTCCTGCTTGAAGTCGCCGAAGCGCATCAGCTCCGCCTTGAGCGCAAGGCCCGCCTGCGCATGGGCGTCCTTGTAGCCCCGCAGGCGCTCGCGGCCGGTCGAGGAATCGGCCGGCCCGCCGATCAACCCGATCCGCCGATGCCCCTGCGCGATGATGTGGTTCACGGCGTCCAGCGCCCCGCGGTGGTTGTCCACCTCCACCTTGTCGAGGTTGCCCGAGGAGAGGCTGCGGTCCACGCACACCACCGGGATCCCGTGGCGCACGACCTGGAGCACCGCGGGATCCTTCTCGTGGATCGGAGGGAGGATGATGCCGTCCACCGATTCGGACTGCATGACGTCCAGGTAGAACCGCTCCTTGGCCTCGTCCTCGTCGTAGTTGCAGAGCAGCACGGCGAAGTTGTGCCGGTAGGCCACGTCCTCCACCCCGCGCGCCAGGTCGGCGAAAAAGGGGTTCTGGATGTTGGGGATGATGAGGCCGAAGAGATGCGTGATCACGTCCCGGGCCCGCAGGCGCCGGGCCACGCGGTTGGGCCGGTAGCCGACCTCCCGCATGGCCTTGAGCACCCGCGCCTGGGTCTCCGCCCCGATCTTGCCGGTCTGGTTGATCGTGCGCGAGACCGTGGAGATGTTGACCTTCGCGCGGCGGGCCACGTCGATCAAACTGGCGGTGGGTTTCATGCAACGGAGACGAGTGCCGGGCAGCGTGGAGGCAAGGGCCGGCAGCAAGCAAGCCCCGAGCATGCACGGGCTCGACTGGCTTTCGGCTAGACAAGGCTTGGCGCTGAAGCAAACGTTTGCCCGAAATCCGATCCCGCCTCCCCCCGGCCGCACCGCGGTCTCGCCACAGCCGGCATCATCCGCTTCATTCTCCCGATTCCATGAGCAAATCCTCTCGCGCGCCCTCCGTCCGCATCGCCGAGTTCCAGTTATCGCATGCGCGCAACGGCCCCCATCTGCCGCTGCCCGTCAGCATGCCGGGCTGGCCGTTCCAGACCATCGGCCAGTGGAAGCAGGATGTGAACGCCGCCGCGGAGGCCTGGCGGCGCGACTTCCGGGAATGGCGCCACGAACACCTCATCCGCATGGGCTACAGCGGGGCCAACTACGAGCGCCCCGAGCTGAAATGGTCCCAGCGCAATTTCGTCCATGCCCAGATGATGGTGGAGGATCGTTTCTTCTATGACCCCGTGAAGCGCCGTTACACCGTGGACCGCTATCTCGACGACCTGGTGACACGCTTCGGTGGGATCGACAGCGTGCTGTTGTGGTATGTCTATCCGAATATCGGCATCGATGACCGCAACCAATTCGACCTCGCCGCCGACCTGCCCGGCGGCCTGCAGGGCCTGAAGCGCGTGGTCGCCGACTTCCACCGTCGCGGGGTGAAGGTCTTCATCCCCACGATGGCCTGGGACAACGGCACCAGGCCCTCCGGCTCGCCCGACTGGGAGGCCGCCGTCCGCCTCGCCAAGGAAATCGGAGCCGACGGCATCAATGGCGACACCTACAGCGGCGTTCCGCGGGCTTTCTTCGAAGCAGCGGAGAGGCGGCGCCACCCGCTGGTGCTCGAGCCCGAGGCCGTGCCGCTCTCCGACGAGGCGCTCGCGTGGAACCTCCAAAGCTGGGGCAAGCTGCTCCCCGACCAGATCGTGCTGCCCGTCGCCAAGCTGAAGTGGCTCGAACCGCGCCACATGACCAACACGGAAAACCGCTGGGGGCGCGACCGCACCAACGATTTCCACTACATCTTTTTCAACGGCACCGGCTACAATGCCTGGGAGAACATCTGGGGCCTCTGGAACCAGTTCACCCCGCGGGATGCCGCGGCACTCCACCGCATCGCCCACCTCTATCGCGCCTTCCCCGACCTGCCCGTCAGCCTCGATTGGGAGCCCTACGCCTGCACCTGCCAGCACAACGTCTTCGCCTCCATGTTCCCGGCCCGCGACGTCACGCTGTGGACCGTCGTCAACCGGAATGAATACGACACCGACGGCGACCAATTGCGCGTCAACCATAAGGAAGGGCGCACCTACTACGACGCCTGGCATGGCGTTCGGCTCACCCCGCGCATTGAGGATGGTCACGCCATCCTCTCCTTCCCTGTCGAATGCCGTGGCTTCGGCGCCGTGCTCGGTGTCGAGCGGGGTGCCCGACGCCCCCTTCTGTCCCGCTTCCTCCGCGAGCGGCGTGCCCTCACCCGCCGGCCGCTCCAAAGCATCTCAGCGGAGTGGCGTTGCCAGCCGCAGGAAATGGTGCCGGTCAAACCTACCCGCCGCGTTGCCAAGGCTCCCGAAGGCATGGTGACTATCCCCGGCGGCGAATTCAATTTCCGCGTCACTGGCGTCGAAATCGAGGGTTTCACCTGGCCCGGCCAGGATGTGCAATTCCCTTGGGAAAACTGTCCGCGCCGCTCGCACCAGCGCCGCCTGCGCCTCGCACCCTTTCACATCGACCGCTACCCGGTCACGAACGCCGCGTTCCACCGTTTCCTCAAGGCCACGCGCTATCGCCCGGCCGACAACCACAATTTCCTGCGCCACTGGAAACGAGGTGCGCCTCCCCGCGGCTGGGAAAACAAACCCGTCACCTGGGTCTCGCTCGAGGACGCCCGCGCCTACGCCGCTTGGGCCGGCAAACGCCTGCCCCATTCGTGGGAATGGCAATACGCCGCCCAAGGCAAGGACGGCCGGCTTTTCCCCTGGGGCAACGACTGGAATCCGGCCAACGTGCCCGTCCCCAACCGCGGCCGCACGCTCTTGCCTCCGGCGGATGTCGATGCCCACCCGGGTGGTGCCAGCCCTTTCGGGGTCATGGACCTGGTCGGCAACGTCTGGCAGTGGACCGACGAGTTCCGCGATCTGCACACCCGCGCCGCCGTGCTGCGCGGCGGCAGTTCCTACCAGCCGCAGACCTCGCACTGGTATTTTCCGCAGGCCTACCAGTTGAACCAGCACGGCAAATACCTGCTCATGGCCCCTTGCAAGGATCGCAGCGGCATGGTCGGATTCCGCTGCGTCGTCGACGCCGCCTGATCTCCCATGATGCGCAGCAAGCTCTTCGTTCCCGGATCCCGGCCCGAGCTTTTCCCCAAGGCCCTCGCCGGCGCGGCCGACAGCATCTCCTTCGACCTCGAGGACGCCGTCATCGAGGACAACAAGGCCGAGGCGCGCCGCCTCGTCCGCGAGGCGCTGCTCTCCCCCGCCTGCGCCTCAACCAAAAAAATCCTCATCGTCCGCGTGAATGCCTTGGGCACACCGCATTTCGCCGCCGACCTCGACGCGGTCGTCCTTCCCCGGCTCGATTTGCTCAACCTGCCCAAGGTGGAATCGGCCGACGACGTGCGCGCCGCCGCGCAGGCCCTGGCCCGTCTCGAGAAGGAACGCGGCGTGCCGCGCCCCGTCTCGATTCTGGCCAACATCGAATCGCCGCGCGGTCTCCGCTTTGCGGCCAACATCGCAAGCGCCGACCCGCGCGTCGCGGGCCTGCAGATCGGCTTCGCCGACCTTCTCGAACCCCTGGGCATCGACCGTTCCGATGCGGCGGCGGTGCACCAGATCAAACTCGCCGTGCGTCTCGCCGCGGGCGAAGCCGGCATCTGGGTCTGCGACGCCGGCTACGCCAACATCAAGGACGTGGAAGGCTACCGCACCGAGGCTCTGGCCGCCAAACGATTGGGCTACATCGGCAAGACCTGCCTTCATCCCAGCCAGGTCGCGATCGCCAACGAGGTTTTCCGACCCACCGACGCCGAACTGGCTTTTGCGCAGCGCGTCGTCGAGGCCGCCGCCAGGACCTCCGCCGGCGCCTTCACCGTCGACGGCCGCATGGTGGATGCACCCTTCATCCGCCGCGCGCAGGCCCTGCTGGCCATCGCCCGCCAGCTCCCGCCTCCGGGCGCTTGATCCGCCATGCCGCTGCTGCGCCGCGATTACACGCCCGCCGCCCGCGGCCCCTTGGACGGGCTCCGCGTCCTCGACCTCTCGCGGCTATTCGCCGGCAACGTCCTGACCCAGATCCTCGCCGACTACGGCGCCGAGGTCATCAAGGTCGAGCCCCCCGAAGGCGACACCTTGCGCGCCTGGCAGACCGAGGGGGTCTCCACGCACTGGAAAATCTATTCACGCAACAAGAAGAGCCTGGCCCTCGATCTGCGCAAAGCGGAAGGCGTTGAGATCGTCCGCCGATTGGTGCCCACGGCCGCGATTTTCATCGAGAGCTTCCGGCCCGGCACTCTGGAGAAAATGGGCCTCTCGCCGGCGGACCTGCTCCAGCTCAACCCGAACCTGGTGGTCGTGCGCATTTCCGGCTGGGGACAGGACGGCCCCTATGCCCAGCGCCCGGGCTTCGGCACCATCATCGAGGGCATGTCGGGCTTCGCCTCATTCAACGGCTTCGCCGACCGCGAACCCGTTTTGCCCCCGATGTATCTGGCCGACGGGGTCGCGGGCCTCTACGGCGCCGCGGCCGTGATGATCGCCCTGCGCGACGTCGAGCACAACGGCGGCCGCGGCCAGGTCATCGACCTCCCGCTGCTCGACCCGCTGTTCGCCATCTTGAGCCCGCAGGCCGCCAACTACCGGCTCACGGGCAAGGTCAAGCCGCGCACGGGCAGCCGCTCGACCAACTCCGCGCCGCGCAACGTCTATCGCTGCAAGGACGGCCGATACGTCGCTCTCTCCGGGTCGACCCAGGGCATGGCCGAGCGCATCTTCCGCGCGATCGGCCGGCCCGACTTGGTGGATGATCCGCGGTTCCGCACCAACGCCGCCCGCGTGCAGAATGCCGAGGCGCTCGACGCCATCATCGGCGAATTCATCGCGCGGCACACCCAGGCGGAAAACGTCGCCTTTTTCGAAAAGGCCGAGGTCACGGTCGGCCCGATCTACGACGTGTCGCAGATCCTCGAGGATCCCCACTTCATCCAGCGGGCGATCCTGGCCGATTACCCTGACACGGACATGGCGGCGCTGCCCATGCACCACGTTGTGCCGCGGCTCACGGGCACGCCCGGCAGCATCCGCACGCCCGCTCCTCGCCTCGGCGAGCACAACCGCGCCATTCTCGCCGGGCTTGGTTTCGACGATGCAGCCTACGCACGCCTGGTGGCGGACAAGGTGGTCGTGGAGCCGCCTACGGCACCCGCCTGAGTGTGGCGCAAATGTCTCTGCACATCAGCCTGAACCAGGGCTAGACCGCATCGGCGAAAGCATGGTCAGAGGGTATCGTCGTTGGCTCGCAGCTGCTAAAGTTACGAATCCCTGCAACCCATCTTAACTTTCATCAAATGTCCGTCGAACGGCCGCGGTGAGATTTATCTCGGTCCCAGCCAGGGCGGAAGCAAGTTCAGCGCTGGAAGGGGTGATGGCGTGGAGTTGCAGGCCGGCGGGTTTTTCCGTGACGGCGACCTGGCCGGCGAAGACGTGGACCTTCTTGCCTAGTTCAAGCGCGCGGCGCGCGATGGCACCGGGGCCCTTGCCGCTCAGCGAGCTGTCGTCGAAACGTCCTTCACCCGTCAGCACCACGTCGGCGGCACGGAGGCGAGCGTCGAGGTCGAACCACGCGGCAAAGAGGTCGAAGCCGGGCACGAGCTTCGCATCGATAGCGCAATGCAGACCGAAGGCGATGCCGCCGGCCGCGCCGGCGCCGGGCGTCTCGCAAAGCAGCGGATGCTTCTTCGCCTGCGCACAGAGCATGGCGGCGACGCGGCCGGTCATGTATTCGAGACGGGTGAAATCCTCCTCCCGCAGACCCTTCTGCGGCGCAAAGACCGAGGCCGCGCCGAAGGTGCCCATGAGCGGATTGGTGACATCGCAGGCGACGAAGACCGGCGGCAGTCCCGCGCGCACCGTGCCGCCAACCTTGACCAGCATCGGCCAGGTATCGGGCACCGGGTTGGCGATGGCTGAACCGTCCTCGCGCTGAAATTCCAATCCGAGCGCCGTGAGCGCGCCCGCGCCGACATCGTGCGTGGCGCTGCCGCCGACGCCGAGCAAGATCGCCGCCGCGCCCTGCTCTGCCGCGAGCTTGATCAGCTCGCCCGTGCCACGCGTCGTCGTGAACCATGGGTCGCGCTGCTCCGGCGGCAGCAACGCGAGGCCGCTGGCCTGCGCCAATTCTACCACGGCAACCGTGGTGGGATTCTCGATTTTTGATTCTCGATTTTCGATTGGAAGCAGCGCTCGAGCTGCCGCAGGGAGTTTGTCGTAGCGAACCAATCCCCACTTGGCTTCCACCAGCGCACCGAGCGGTCCGGTAACGGTGGCCTCGCGGATTTCTCCGCCGGCCGCCTTGGTGAAGATCTCGCAGAATCCCTCGCCGCCGTCGGCCAGCGGGCAGAGGTCGGTCTGCACGGCGATGCCGAGTCCGCGCGCCGCCGCAGCGCAGGCCGCAGGCGCACCGAGGGCATCCTTGAATTTATCGAAAGCGATCAGTGCGCGCATTGTCAGGAAAAGGATGAGATACCACAGATGGCCACAGAATTATACGGCTCGAAACAATTCGATCTTCCGCATTACCGATTTCGGAATGTGCTGCCCCCAGATGCAGGTCAGCAATTTGGCGATTCGCGGGACATGCCTGCTTAATTCACACAAGGTGTCGATGTATTCAACTCCACGCTTGGCCAAAAGTATCTCAAGTGGGCTCGACAGCCTGATGTCATCGATATCTGGACCGGAAATCTCGGCCAAAGACACCACACACATAACCGCAAGGTCTGTATTGGTGTCGATCCATCGATTGAATAGCAGGTCACACTCTATCGCGACCTGATCTTGCTTCGCTGAAGTAAGCCAACTCTCCACAAACTTTCTCACATCATCATTGCGCTGATGAGCGCCGAGATAATCTGCGATTTCGAGAGGCATTTCTCTGGCGCTGAAGTTCGCTTTCACGCCTTGCCGAAAGGCGAGGCGGTTTCGCGCTTGAGTTCGCGGGTCATGAGGGCGCGGAGGGCGTCGGCGGGTTTGCGGCCGCCGTAGAGGATGGCATTCACTTCGGCCATGATCGGGGCGGAGATGCCCTTGGCCTGCACGAGACCGTGGAAGGCGGCGGTGGAGCGGTAGCCCTCCACGACGGTGCGGCGGCCGGTGAGGAGTTCGTCCACGGTCTTGCCGGCGCCGATCTGCTCGCCGAATTCGCGGTTGCGGCTCCACGCGCCGTGGCAGGTGGCGACAAGGTCGCCGAAGCCGGAGAGGCCGTAGAAGGTCTCGCGCTTGGCGCCGAGGCCCTCACCGACGCGGACGAGTTCGGCGAGGGCGCGGGTGATGAGGGCGGCCTTGGCGTTGTCGCCGAGCTTGAGGCCGTCGCAGAGGCCGGCGGCGATGGCGTAGATGTTCTTGAGGCAGGCGCCGTATTCGGCGCCGGGGAGGTCGTCGCTCGTGTAGAGGCGGAGCGTGGGGCCGCTCATGGCGGCCTGCACGCGGTCGACGAAGGGGCCGGGCGTGGCGGCGGCGAGGACCATGGCGGCGGGCAGGCCGCGGGCGACCTCGGCGGCGTTGGTCGGGCCGGTGAGCGTGGCGACGTTCACACCGGGCAGGACCTGCGCCATGACCTCGCTGGGACGGAGCTGCGTGCCGATCTCGAGGCCCTTGACGAGGCTGAGAAAAAGCTGAAGGCGACCGGTATCCTTGAGCACGGCGCGCATCTGCTCGGTCCAGGCGCGGAGGGCGTGCGAAGGGCTGGCGATGAGGGCGACATCGGCTTCGCGCAAGGCGGCGGCGAGGTCGGAGGTGACGGTGAGGTTGTCGGGCAGCCTGAGGCCGGGGAGGTAGTCGCGGTTCTCACGGGCCAGCTGGATGGCGACGGCGTGCTCGGGGCGGCGGGTGACGAGCGAGGTGCGCAGGCCCTGTCGCGCGAGATGCACCGCCACGGCCGTGCCCCAGGCGCCGGCGCCGATGACGGTGAATGCGGGGTGATTCTCGGGCATCAGTGCTTTTTGAGGAAATCGGGAATCGCCTCCCCGGCAACCATCGAGTCGAAGGTCTCGCGGCGGTTGACGAGCGCGGCCTGCGCGCCGGACACAAGCACCTCGGCGGGCAGCGGGCGGGTGTTGTAACGGCCGGCCATCGTGAAACCGTAGGCACCGGCGCTCATGAACGTCACCAGCTCGCCGGCGCGCACCTCGGGCAGCTCGCGGCCGGTGGCAAAACAGTCGCCGGTCTCGCAGACGGGGCCGACGAGGTCGGCGGTCATGGCGGGGCGGGCCGGGTCGAGGCGCAGCGGCACGACCTCGTGGTAGGCCTCATACATGGCGGGGCGCACGAGGTCGTTCATCGCGGCGTCGAGGATGACGAAATTCTTGGCGGCGCCGCGCTTGACGTATTCGACGCGGGAGAGGAGCACGCCGGCGTTGCCGGTGAGGAAGCGGCCGGGCTCGAGGAGGATCTTGAGGCCGACGGAAGCGAGCAGCGGCTTGAGCGCGGCGCCGTAGGCCTCGGGTGTGAGCGGGCGCGAGGCGGCGGGTTGGGTTTCCCACCACGCGGCCTCGCCGCTGGCGAGGGCGTCGCGGTAGATGACCCCGAGGCCGCCGCCGATGGACCAATAGCTGATGCCATGGCGGCTCTTCAGCTCGGTGACAAACGGTGCGACTTTTTCCACGGCCTCGACGAAGGGTGCGACCGTTGTGAGCTGCGACCCGATGTGCATCTGCACGCCGCGGATCTCGAGGTGCGGCAGACGCGCGGCGGTGGCGTAGGCGGCAGCGGCGTTTTTCAAGGGGATGCCGAACTTGTTCTCGCTCTTGCCGGTGGTGATCTTGGCGTGCGTCTTGGCGTCGACGTCGGGGTTGACGCGGATGGCGATGGGCGCGCGGCGGCCGAGGCGGCCGGCGACGGCGTTGAGCCGCTCAAGCTCAGGCTCGCTTTCGACGTGGAAGGCGAACACCCCCGCCTCAAGGCCGGCCACCATCTCGGCCTCGGATTTGCCGACGCCGGCAAAGACGCTGTCCCGGGCCCGGCCGCCGGCGGCGATGACCCGGCGCAGCTCGCCGCCGCTCACGAGGTCGAAGGCCGCGCCGAGGTTTGAGAAATGCCGTAGGACGGCGAGATTCGAGTTGGCCTTGCAGGCGTAGCAGATGCGGAGGTCGAGGCCGGCAAGCCCGGCGGCGAGGCGGCGGTAGTTGTCCGCCATCGTGGCGGCGCTGTAGACGTAGAGCGGCGTCCCGTGGGCGGCGGCGAGCGCGGCGAGGTCGACCGATTCGCAAAAAAGTTGGGAATCCCGGCGGCGGAAATGGTGCATGGCGGTAAAGCGCGCGTGAAAGCCGGACGGTTGCCCGGAATGGCCTTGAACGGAAGCGTGATTTTCCGAAAACAGGTTCCATGTCGATCGCCGTCCGCCGCCTGCTGAACCACCTCCCCCATCTGCCGGGGCGGGACAGCCGGATCCGGATGCGCAATGTGCGCGACGCCCAGCGGGCGAGCTTCATGGAGAGCAGCGGCTACCGCACCTTCAGCGCCGACCGTTATGAACGCAGCCTGCGCCGCCGCCGGGCCGTCCGGGGCATGCTTTACTGGCTGGGAGCGGTGGGCGCGGCATGGGTGGTGTTGGAAAGCGCCCGGGCGGTGCAGATATTCTGACCGGGCCCGGCCCCGGAGCTGAGGGGAGGAAAAGCGCGCCGTATTTTCCAGCCCCTGACGCCCGGAGTTGACGCCGACGGGGGCGAAGGTTCTCTCGGCGCATGAGTTCCGCCCCTGCCCCCGCCGGGAACCAGTCGTGGTTCCAGCGTTTCCTCACCGTCATCGAGCGCGTCGGCAACCTCCTGCCGAACCCTTCGACGCTCTTCGCCATCCTCGCCGCGCTGGTCGTGGTGCTGTCGTGGGTGTTCAGCAACATGGGCGTGTCCGTGATCCATCCGGCCACGGGCCAGGAGGTGAAGGTGGTCAACCTGCTCAACGTCGAGGGACTGCACCGCATGTTGCTGGCGGTGGTGCCGAACTTCGTCGGGTTTCCGCCGCTGGGCACCGTGCTGGCCTGTCTCGTCGGCATCGCGGTGGCGGAGCGCACGGGGCTCGTGACCGCCGGCTTGCGCCTGATTGTGCTGACAACGCCCCGGCGTTGGCTGGCCGCGATCGTGGTCTTCGGCGGCATCCTCTCGCATTCGGGCGCCGACGTGGGCTACGTGCTGTTCATTCCGCTGGGCGCGGCCATCTTCCATGCGGCGGGGCGGCATCCGCTGGCCGGTTTGGCGGCGGCGTTCGCGGGCGTGTCCGGCGGGTTCAGCGCCAATATCGTGCTGGGCACCATCGACGCGCTGCTGGCCGGCATCACCCAGACCGCCGCCGCGGTCGTGAAGCCCGGCACCGTCGTCAATCCCGCCGCCAACTGGTATTTCCTCATCGCGGCCTCGGCGCTCATCACCGTCGTGGGCACATGGGTGACGGAGAAGATCGTCGAGCCGCGCCTTGGCGCCTACACGGGCGACGCGAAGCCCGATGAGATCAAGCCGCTCGGCGCCGACGAAAAACGCGGCCTGCTGTGGGCCGTGCTCGCCACACTCGGCCTGACCGGCGTGATCCTGTGGGGCACGCTGACCGAGGGCGGCTTCCTGCTCGACCCGAAGAACCCGACGTTCCTCGGTTCGTATTTCATCCGCGGGCTCATCTTCTTCATCTTCCTCTACGGCTTCGTGTCCGGCCTCGCCTACGGCCTCGGCGCGCGGACGATCAAGAACGACAACGACGTCATCCGCGGCATGGATGCCTCGATCTCGACGATGGGTTCCTACATCGTGATGGCGTTCTTCGCCTCCCAGTTCCTGGCCTATTTCAACTGGACGAACCTCGGGACGATCATGGCGGTGAAGGGCGCGGGTGTGATCAAGGACCTCGGCCTGCAGGGCAGTCCGATCCTGCTCATGGTGTCGCTGGTGCTGTTCACCGCCACGGTGAACCTGATCATCGGCAGCGCCTCGGCGAAATGGACCCTGCTCGCGCCGATCTTCGTGCCGATGTTCATGCTGCTGGGCTATTCGCCGGAGCTGGTGCAGGGCGCCTACCGCGTGGGTGACAGCTGCACGAACATCATCACGCCGCTGAACCAGTATTTCCCGCTCATCCTCGGCTTCGCCGTCCGCTACGCGCCGAAGACCGGCATCGGCACGATGCTGGCGATGATGATGCCCTACTCGATCGCGTTCCTCATCTCGTGGACGCTGATGCTGGTCGGATGGATCGCGCTCGGCCTGCCCGTCGGCCCCGGCGCGGGCCTGTTCATCAAGTAAGCGGCGCCACCGTCATGAGCACCGCCTCCGCCCCGCAGACCTTCTTCCAGCGTTTCCTCAACGGCGTCGAGCGCGCCGGCAACGCGCTGCCCCATCCGGCCACGCTTTTTGCCCTGCTCGCGGCACTCGTAGTTGTCGCCTCCTGGCTTTGCCACACGTTGGGCGTGTCGGTGACCAACCCCGCCACCGGCAAGGTTGTCACGGTGGTCAACCTGTTATCGCCTGAAGGCGTGCAGCGGATGATCCTGGAAGTGGCGCGCAACTTCCTCGCCTATCCGCCGCTGGGCATCTCACTCACCTGTCTGCTGGGCATCGGCATCGCCGAGTATTCCGGCCTGATGGGGGCGTTGATCCGCCTTTTCGTCCTCGCCGCGCCCCGCCCGCTTATCACTCCCATGGTGGTATTCGTGGGGGTGATGTCCAACGCCGGCAGCGAAGTCGGCTATGTGTTGCTCACGCCGCTGGCGGCGGCGCTCTACCACACGCTGGGGCGCCATCCCCTCCTCGGGTTGGCCGCGGCTTTTGCCGGGGTGTCCGGCGGCTACAGCGCCAATCTGCTCGTGGGCTCGGTGGACGTGCTCCTGGCCGGCTTGTCCGAAGCTGCCGCCCAGATCATGAACCCCGGATACAAGGTCGCCGCCTATGCCAACTACTACTTCATGGCCGCCTCGACCTTTGTCATCACCGCCGTCGGCACCTGGGTGACGGAGCGGATTGTCGCCCCGCGCCTGGGTGAATATCGCGGCGTGGCCAACCGCGAGGAATTGAAACCGCTCTCCGTGGAGGAAAAACGCGGCCTCGTGGCGGCCCTCGTCTCGGTGGTTCTTCTCACCGGCATCGTGCTTTGGGGCACGCTGGCACCGGGTGGCTTTCTGGCCGACGCGACCAAGCCGCGCTTCCTCGACTCCTATTTCATCCGCGGGCTCATCTTCTTCATCTTCCTCTACGGACTGTTGCCCGGCATCGCCTACGGGGTGGCCGCCGGCACGCTCAAGAACGACCACGATGTCATGACCGGCATGACGCAGACGATGAAGTCGATGGCGTCCTTCATCGTGCTGGCGTTCTTCGCGGCGCAGTTCATCTCGTATTTCAACTGGACGAACCTCGGGATCATCACCGCGGTGAAGGGGGCGGACTTCATCACGCATCTGGGTCTGGAAAAAATGCCCATTCCGCTGATGGTGGCGCTGGTGCTGTTCGCCGCGATGGTGAACCTGCTGATCTCCAGCGCCTCGGCGAAATGGGCGCTGCTGGCGCCGGTGTTCGTGCCGATGTTCATGCTGCTCGGCTATTCGCCGGAGCTGGTGCAGGGCGCCTTCCGCGTCGGCGACAGCGTGACCAACATCATCACGCCCCTGATGAGCTATTTCCCGCTTATCCTCACCTTCATCCACAAATACGACCCCAAGGCCGGCATCGGCACGCTGATCGCCACCATGCTCCCCTACTCCATCGCCTTCCTGATCGCGTGGACGCTGCTGCTGATGGGCTGGATCGCGCTGGACATCCCGGTGGGGCCCGGGGCGCCGCTGCACCTCGCGAAATAGGTTGCCAGCGCGCGGCGGCCGCCGCTTAGACCAGCGGCGTGCGCCCTGATCCCGAGCTGTATCCCTGGCTGTCCGTCGCCGTCCTCACCTGGGGGCTGCTCGACTGCTTCCTCGGCTACAAGGTGTTCAAGGCGACGATCGGCCTGCTCGGCGCGCTGGCGGGCGGTGTGATCGGGCGCGCCGTCGGGCTGCAGCTCGACCTCGGCCTCGGCTGGGAAATCACCTGCCTGGTGACCGGCGCGGTGCTGGGGGGCTTCACGGCGTTTTTCCTCTACCTCGCGGCCGTCTTTCTGGCGGGCTTCGGATTTGGCGCGACGCTCGGCGTGCTGCTGCTCGCCCACCAACACCAGATGATGGCGCTGGGGGTCGGACTGGTGCTCGGCCTCATCGGCGGCTTTCTTGCGATCAAGCTCCAGCGTGTCCTGCTCGTGCTGGCCACGGCGTTGCTGGGGGCCTTCCGGGCCACGCTGGCGGCGAGCTATTTCGTGAGCAACACCGACTGGTTGTTTTATCTCGCGCAACCGCAGCAGACCCCGGCGCTCATCGCCGGCGAGGCCTGGATCTTTCCCGCCGTGCTGGTGCTGGCGGTGGCCGGGGCGGTCATCCAGTTCGAGACTGGCGGCGGCAAGGCGGCGGGCAAGAAGAAGGCCGACAAGAAGGATTGACCGGCGGCGGACGCTGGCGCGTGATGCGCGCGATGAAGAAATCCTTCCCCACCCTTTTCCTCCTCGCTGTGGCGCTGGTCTTGGGCGCCTGCACGACCACGCGGCCGGGCTTGGCCGGTTTGTCCGTGGAGCTGGTCAAGATCGAGGTCGAGGGCGCGGCCGCCCGCGCGACGGTGCGCTACGTAAATCCCAACCTGATGGCCTACAACCTGGCCCAGACGCGCCACAAGATCCAGATCGGGGCCTGGAGCGGGGTGGCGGAAACGAGGGAGGCCTTCGGTGTGCCGCCCCGCAACACCGTCGAGCAGACGGTGGCACTGAAGCCCGAACGGCTGGACCAGCTGACGGCCGGTGCGGTGGACTACCGGATGGAGTCGGATTTCTCGCTGAGGCTTTACGGCGAATCGCGGGAGTCGCTCGAGCTGTCCGCACGGGGCCGCACGGTCGTCGTGCGGAAATGACAAGGCGGCGCCGGCCGAAGCCGGGCGCCGCCTGTTGGTGTCGGTAGTTGGAATTCTCAGGCCGCCAGCCGGGACGGGCGGGCCGCCGGCGTGTTGCGGGTGACGGGGAGGCGGATGGGCTTGGCCAGCGTGAGCGGACGGAATTCGCGGCCGTATTGGTTGACGGTCCAGGCGGCGAGTCCGGTGGCGAAGACGATGGCGGTGAAATCGGCGGCGTCGAAGGAACGACCGCTCGCATAGGACGCGAAGCCCAGGAGGGTCGCGGTGAGGAGGGAGATCAGAGCGGTTTTCATGGTCATGGTTGGTTGCTGCCATGATAACCCGCCCTGCCGGGAAAAGTTGCAGGGAATTACCGGCGGTCGCCTGACCGGATGGATGGGCCCAACCGGGGCGGAACGACCCTTTGGGTGGATCAGGCCTGCACGGCGCGCCAGATCTTCACGAGCCGCTCGGCGATGGGTTTGGTGACGTCGTCGTCGGTCCAATAGCCGATGTGCGAAGCGGGGTTCCAGCTGGTGAGCAGGTCGCCGGCGTTCACGGCCAAGTCGCGCGTGACGGTGCGGCCATAGGCCTTGTTGAGCGTCTTGAGCGGATAGCCGATGATGTCGTCGGGGTCGTAGAAATTGTCCCACGCGGCCACGTCCTTCAGGCGGCGGGGCAGGCGGGCGGGCGGCATTTCCAACGGCGTGCCGAAATCCTCATAACGGAGGCTCCAGAGCGCGATAGGGCTGCCCATCGTGACGAAATACGTGAGGGTGTCGCCGCGTTCGAGCGCAGTGCGGCGGGCGTTCATTTCGTCGCGCACGGCATCGGTGATGAGCCGCGGGTGGAAGAGGTCGTAGAAGTAGTTGCTCGAGATGATGGTGCCGAGGCTGTGCGAAATGACGACGAGTGGGGCGTCGCCGCCGGCGTTGTCGGCCAGCCAGCGAAGCCCGATGGCATACTCGGCGTGGATCTGCTCGTATTTGTCGGCCTCGCCCTCGACGGGCTGGTAGGCCAGCGCATCCGCCGCGAAGCTGACCATGAAGCGGCGCAGCGAGGTGAAGTCGAGGTCGCCGCCCGCGCGCAGTCGCTGCCAGAGTTTGTTCTCCGGCACCTGAAGGATCGGGCCCCAATAGATGGGCCGGCAGATGAGCGTGGTGTCCGCGTCGGCGTCCGTGGCCTTCGCAAAGCGCGCGCGCAACTCGTCGATCATCCCCTCGGCGAAATCCGGCTTGGTGTCGCCCACGCCGTGGACGATGGCGACGGCGAGGGGGGTGCTCATGACCGCCAGTGTGGGCGTCGGAATGAGCGTGGCAACGACCTAAATGAAAGGGATGCGGCTCCTCTTCAACCGGCCCCGCCGCCGGTGGCGGTGGTGACGGGCTTGAAGCGGGTCTTGAAGAGGGCCTTCACGTAATCGCGGTTCATCCGGGCGATGAAGTCGTGCGAGATGAGCTTGGGGCAGACGGCGCTGCACTCGTATTGGTTGGTGCAGTTGCCGAAGCCGGCCTCGTCCATGGCCTGCACCATCGCGAGCACGCGCCGGTCGCGCTCGGGCTGGCCCTGCGGCATGAGACCGAGGTGCGAGACCTTGGCGGCCACGAACAGCATGGCGGAGGCGTTCTTGCAGGCGGCCACGCAGGCGCCGCAACCGATGCAGGCGGCCGCGTCCATCGCCAGGTCGGCGTCCTCCTTCGGCACGGGAATCGAATTCGCGTCGGGGGCGGCGCCGGTGCGGACGGTGATGAAGCCGCCGGCCTGCTGGATCTTGTCGAAGGCCGAACGGTCCACGACGAGGTCCTTGATCAAGGGGAAGGCGCGGGCGCGGAAGGGCTCGACGATGATCACGTCCCCGTCGCGGAAGCTGCGCATGTAGAGCTGGCAGGTGGCGATGCCCTGGCCCGGGCCGTGCGGCTTGCCGTTGATGGTGCACGAGCACGTGCCGCAGATGCCCTCGCGGCAGTCGTGGGCGAACGCGATCGGCTCCTCGCCCCGGCGGGTGAGGTCGTCGTTCACCACGTCGAGCAGCTCGAGGAAGGACATGTCGGGATTTACCTCCTTCGCGGGGTAGTCGACGAACCGGCCGGGGGCGCCGGGGCCGGCCTGACGCCAGACGCGGAGCGTGACGGAGAAGAGCTTCTTGGAGGATTTTTCAGCGACCATGGCCGGGTGGGATTCGGTGCTCGGGGGTGATTCGTGATCCTTCGACTTGGCTCAGGAGGACGCGGCGCGTCATTTGTAGGAGCGGACGCTCATCTTGGTGAACTCGTAGTTGAGCGGCTCGACGTTGCGGAGCGGGGCCTTGCCCTCGCCCTGGTATTCCCAGGCGGCGACGTGGGCGTAGTTGACGTCGTCGCGCTTGCATTCGCCGTCCTCGTATTGGTGCTCCTCGCGGAAGTGGCCGCCGCAGCTCTCCTCGCGGGTGAGCGCGTCGCGGCACATGAGTTCGCCGAGTTCGATGAAGTCGGCGACGCGGCCGGCCTGCTCCAGCGATTGGTTGAGGGTGTCGGCCGAGCCGGGCACCTTGACGCTGGCCCAGAACTCCTCGCGCAGCGCGGGAATGAGCTGGAGGGCCTTTTCGAGTCCGGCCTTGTTGCGCGCCATGCCGCAGTATTCCCACATGATCCTGCCGAGGCGCTTGTGGAAGTGGCTGACGGGCTCCTTGCCGTTGATGGCGAGGAGGCGCTTGTTCATTGCGGTCACGTTTTCCTCGGCCTGCCTGAACTCGGGGCCGTCGGTGGAGGGACGGGAGCCGGGTTTCTGTTGCGCGAGGTAGTCACCGATCGTGTAGGGAATGACAAAGTAGCCGTCGGCCAGGCCCTGCATGAGGGCGGAGGCCCCCAGGCGGTTGGCGCCGTGATCGGAGAAATTGGCCTCGCCGAGCACGAAGAGCCCGGGGACGTTGGACATCAGGTTGTAGTCCACCCAGAGGCCGCCCATGGTGTAGTGCACCGCGGGGAAGATGCGCATCGGGGTCTGGTAGGCGTTCTCCGCGGTGATCTCGTGGTAGATGTCGAAGAGGTTGCCGTAGCGTTCGCGCACGCCGGCCTCGCCGAGGCGCTTGATGGCGTCGGAGAAGTCGAGGTAGACGCCGAGGCCGGATTCACCGACGCCGCGGCCCTCGTCGCACATGCGCTTGGCGGCGCGGGAGGCGACATCGCGCGGGCAGAGGTTGCCGAAGGCGGGATAGAGGCGCTCGAGGTAGTAGTCGCGGTCCTGCTCGGGGATGTCGGCGGGGTTCTTGAGGCGGTCCTCCTTTTTCTTCGGCACCCAGATGCGGCCGTCATTGCGCAACGACTCGGACATGAGGGTGAGCTTGGACTGGTAGTCGCCGGAGACGGGGATGCAGGTCGGGTGGATCTGCGTGTAGCACGGGTTGCCGAAGCAGGCGCCGCGCTTGTAGGCGCGCCAGATGGCGGTGGCATTGGAGCCGCGCGCGTAGGTGGCGAGGTTGAAGACGTTGCCGTAGCCGCCGGTGGCGAGGATCACCGCGTCGGCGCTGTGGCGCTCGATTTTCCCGGTGATCAGGTCGCGGACGATGATGCCCTTGGCGTGGCCGTTGACGACAACGAGGTCGAGCATCTCGGCGTGGGTGTGCAGCTCGACGCCGCCGGCGCCGACCATGCGCGAGAGGGCGGAATAGGCGCCGAGGAGCAATTGCTGGCCGGTCTGGCCGCGGGCGTAGAAGGTGCGGGAGACCTGGGCGCCGCCGAAGGAGCGGTTGGCGAGGAGGCCGCCGTATTCCCGGGCGAAGGGAACGCCTTGCGCGGCGCACTGGTCGATGATGTTGACCGAGACCTCGGCGAGGCGGTGGACGTTGGCCTCGCGGGCGCGGTAATCACCGCCCTTGATGGTGTCGTAGAAGAGCCGGTGGACGCTGTCGCCGTCGTTCTGGTAATTCTTGGCGGCATTGATGCCGCCCTGGGCGGCGATGGAGTGGGCGCGGCGCGGGCTGTCGTGGAAGACGAAGTTCTTCACCCGGTAGCCCAGCTCGGCGAGCGTGGCCGCGGCGGAGGAGCCGGCCAGGCCGGCGCCGACGACGATGACCTCGTATTTCCGCTTGTTGGCGGGGTTGACGAGCTTGATCTCCGCCTTGTGCTTGCGCCACTTGTCGGCGAGCGGACCAGAGGGAATCTTGGACTCGAGTTTGGCCATGGCGGGTGGAATCAGGCGTGCGGCCGCACGAAACCGCCGAGCACGGCGAGCGGGATGGCGGCGTTGAGGAGGAAATAGCCCCAGCAATAGGCCAGCGAGGCGCGCTCGAGGCCGAGGGTCCACCGGTGGTTCTTCAGGCCCAGGGTCTGGAACATCGAAACCAGGCCGTGGTTGAGGTGGTAGGCGAGCAGGCCGACGGCGATGATGTAGAACGCGGAGACGCCGACGCTGGAAAAACCCTGCACGACCATCTGATAGACATCGCGCACCATCGTGCCATCAGCCAGGCGGTAGCTGTGCTCGCTCCATTCCGGGTGCCCGACCCGCACGGTGTAATGCGCGATATGAAACACAAGGAACGCGAGCACGACGATGCCGCTGCGGATCATGATGCGCGAGGCCAGCGTGGCGCGGTTGATGTGGTCGACCGCATAGCCTTGGGGGCGGGCGGCACGGTTTTCCGCCGTCAGCTGAAAGGCCACCCAGATGTGGATCACCACGCACACGAGCAGAAATCCGCGGATGAGCCAGAGCCCGACGCCGAGCGACTCGAGCATGTGGCCGTAGGCGTTGATCTTCTCCGGCGGGAGGAAAATCTGCAGATTGCCGAGAAGGTGGCCGGTCACGAAACCGACGAGCACCAGCCCGGTGGCCGCCATCAGGATCTTTTTGCCAACCGATGAGGTGAAGAGCGAACCGAGGAGATTCATCGCGTGGATGGAAGGGGAAGCACGAGCCCGTGCAGTAGACCACCGGCCCACCGCCAAGTAAAGCGCGGCCCATGAGCGGATTCCCGCCGCAGAGGCTTATTAGGGTCACTAACCAAAAAGAGAAGCGAACCCCCTCGCGTTGCCGAGCCGCGCCGACGCATTTCCCCGCATCACTTGCGATCCGACTGCAGTGTTGCCTGTCTGCTTTGTCCCTCTGTGTGGCGACGGCAGCGCGCCGTGCGCGCTGAGGACGGGCATCGGATATTTTCCCGATCTGGTTAAGGGATAACCATTTGGGATTGGGTATAAACGCTTATATTGACTGGGTGTATTACCCTAGTAGTTAGTGGGGCCACAAGGCCGTGCAACCTCACCCCAAAGCCCCCCGGTTCATCGTCAACCTGCTCTTGCTGGTCTTGTGCCTCGATGCGCAGGCGCAAACCGCGGTGTCCGCCGTCACCTATGGGACGCTGACCGACAATGCCAACATCACGCAGGGCGGCATCACCTATTTGGAGCGCACCCGCACGGTAAGCACGGTCACGAGCGGCATCGGTGATTTCAACTTCACCGGCCCGATCGCCACGAGTGTCACCTTCCGCCGCAACACCACGGCGGGGAACGCGAACAACACGACCATCTTCTACCAGATCGACGGCTCCAACCGCGACTACGGAACCTACGAGCCAAACACCAGCGAGCTCTTCCTCAGCAACAACCTTTACCAGGGTGTCCGCAATCCGTTCGAGAACGGCACCGGCTCGACCCAGAGCAACATCGAGCGCATCGATTTCTATTTCTCCGGTGGCTACACCGTGAACACGAATGACGCGCTGGTTTTCTTCGATTTGGAGAACGCGGGAAATTTCGGCGACGGCTTCCGCATCGCGGCCTTCACCGCTGCGGACGGCTCCGGGACGCCCACCGCGTATGCCAACACCGGCCTGCTGGTCGCCCCCGATTCCTTCGGCGGCCCGGTCAATAACCCTCAATTGACTTCCTCTGCGAACTACCGCCGCGCCACCTTCACGAACGGCGACAATCTGTCCGGCACCGCCTCGGGCATCACGGGCATCGGGACTCTCGAGCTGGTCGGCATCCTCATCCGGTTTTCCGACATGGGCGTCTCCACCGGCACCACGATCCAAGGCTTCTCGCTCATGGCCGGCGACGTCGCTCCGGTCGCGGCGGCCGACCTCGTGAACTGGAACAACACCACCTATTATCCCACGAACACCAGCGCGGCGGGCGCCGGCTACGGCAACATGGACTTCATGGGCTTCGGTTCGCGCATCGCGCGGCCTGTGCCCGAGCCTTCCACCTATGGCCTCATGCTGCTCGGGATGACCGGCGCATTCCTCGGTTGGCGCCGCCGGCGCAAGTCCGTCAACGCGCCAGCGGCTTGAGCAGGGCGAACTTGCCGCTGGCCGCCGGCTGGATGCTCTTGCGGCGGAACAGCGTCACCCGTGTGCCGGGTCCCAACACCGCCGCCAGCGCGGTTTCGAGCCCGGCCGGCGCCACCGCATCCGCGACGTAGTGGAATTCCCACCGGTTTTCCGAGGTCTGCGTGAGGGACCAATGCCAGCAGGCGAAATCCTCCGGCCACACCTCGTCGATCTCGTGGGCCGTCACCAGCCCGCCGTCGGGCCGGGCGAAGATGTCCTTCTCGCGTCCGAGAATGCGGTATCCGGCCGGCAACCGCCGCACGAGGTCGCCGGTGTGGTAGCGCAGCAAGGGCATGGCCTCACGGTCGCGCGTGGTCACGTAGATCTGGAACACATCACGGACGTCGTCCCGCCACGGCGCGAGTTCGACAAAGGCGTTGCCGTCGATCACCCGTGAATTGTCGCCGAAGGCGTCGCCCACGAAGATGTAGCCCGCCTCGGTGGACCCGTAGAGATCGACCTGCACGGCGCCGGGGAACGCCTCCGCGATGCGCCGGCCGTGCTGGCGGCTGGCCTTGCCGTAGGTGAGGATGACCGTGCGCAGGCTCGGCATCTTGACGCCGCGGCGGAGGACGGCCCGCGCCAAGAGCGAAAGATAAATGGGTTCGCCCTCCAAAACCTCGGGCTGCGTCGCCTGCAGTTCCACCACGATGCGGTTCCATTCCGCCTCGGAGAAAACGAAGGGATCGCTGGAAAGGTTGAGGTAAACCGTGCCGTCGAAATACCGGTGCGGGAACGGATGGTCCTCGTAGGGGCAGAGATTGCTCGAGCATCCGATGGGCGCGAGGACGCACTTGCGGTAGGGGCGGCTCGCATAGGGCGCCAGCTGCGGATGCGCGAGGTAGGCCCGGCGCGTCTGGGCGTTCCACCACCCGTCCTCCATGATCACGGTCATCGGCCCCGCCGTGGTGCCTGAAGTGTGCTCGTATTCGTAACGCTTTGTCTGGAATCCCCGCTCGATCTCCCCGTAGTCCGCAAAAAACGCCGCCGGTCCCGCCTCGATGATCTCGCGCTTGGTCAGCGCCGGAATCTCGCGATAACACCCCCACTCCAACGGACGTTCATGCAGCGCGAAGCGGCGCCCGTAGAGCGGACTGCGGCGGTAGATGGCGCGGATTTCATTCTCCAGCGCAACCGGAAGCCGCGACGATTCCCCCGACCCGAGCACGGTGGCGGGATTGGCGAATTGCGGCGTGGCGGCGGTCATGAATCGCGTGGAGTGAAAGCGGAGCCCGGGCAAAGTCAAACGACGCCCCCAGCCCGGCCCCGCATCCGCTGCCAGTGCGGCCAGAACAGCAGCAAGGCGTCGAGCACGAGCGCATGGGTGATCTCGCCGCGCCAAGCCTTTTCATAGACCTCGTTCACTGGCAGCGTGAGAATCTCGAAGTCCTCGTCACGGTCCCACTCGGTGGCCGCGTTGCGGGTGGCATTTTCGATCAAAATGAGGTGCGAGTGGTTGCTCTGCAGGGCCGGGTTGGGCCGCACGCGCCCGAGCAAGCGGGGGACCGCGCCGGTGTAGCCGGTCTCCTCGCGCAATTCGCGCGCGCCGGCAGCCAGCGGGTCCTCGCCGCCGTCCACCACGCCACCGGGAATCTCGAGCGAGATCTCCGCGCTGCCGTAGCGGAACTGGCGCACCAGGACGAGGCGATGGTCCGGCGTGACCGCGACGACATTGACCCAGTCGGGTGCGTTGATGACGTAGAAATCCCGCTCGGACTTTGACCGCGGGTCCTCGAATCGCACCGATTCAACGTCGAAGACCCGCGTGCGCGTCAGTTGGGTCGCACCGAGGCGCTTCCAGGGTCGCGGGGCATTGCTCATGCGGAGGATGGAGTGGCCAAACAAAAGCGCCTCCGCGACCGCAGGTCAGGGAGGCGCAGCGTAAAGGCGGGGCCGGGATCAGCGCGCGGGCGGCAGCTTGATCTTCTGGCCGACGCGCAGGCGCGAGGCATCGATGCCGGGATTCTCGGCGAGCACGTCGTCGAGGCGCAGGCCGAACTTCTTCGCGACCTTGGCGAGCGTGTCACCCGCAGCGATCGTGTAGGTGCCGTCGGCGTTGCGGACGCCGGTCGGGGCGGCCGCGGCGGCGCCCTTGGCGGCGGCCGGCTTCTTCATGGCGTCCTCGATCTTCTTCACCTGCTCCTGCAGCGCGTTGAGCTGGGGCGCGACTTGGTTGTTGAGAACCTGTGCGAGGTCATTGCGGACCGCGGCGCCCTCGGCCTTGATCCTGGCATCCACGCCGGCGAGGCCGGCCTCGACGTTGGTGATCTTGGCGCTGGTGTCCGCCGAAAGGGCATCGACGGCGGCCTGGGCCTTGTTGCCCTTGGCCATGCCGACGCCACCGAGGATGGCGCCGATGACGCCGAGTAAGATTGCCGCAATCGGCAAGATGTTGCTGGAGCCGCTGCTGCTGTCGCGTGAAAGAGTGTCCATGTTTGGGAAGATTGAGGGACGATTTGTAGGGCAGCGGCCCAGTGCTACGCAAGAAGCATTTATGCACAAAACCTGCCACCTAGGCTCCAGTCTGCCATGGATTAAGGGAAGTCGCACCATGTCCAACTTATCGCCGCCATGCTGAAGCCGCCGTTGACACTCGCCAACCGCGGGCATCCCATGAACCACCGCACGGGGTGTAGCTTAGCCTGGTAGAGCGCCTGGTTTGGGACCAGGAGGTCGAGAGTTCGAATCTCTCCGCCCCGACCATTTTGCCGGTCTTCCGGCCGGCCTTCCCGATCAGCGAAACCCCAGCCGGCGCTTACTCCCCGCCGGGCTTGAGCGTGAAGGGAGCCGAACCGGTGGCGGGTGTGGTAGCGGTGGCAGGCGTCGCGTTCTCCAGCGAAAGCCGCAACGCAAGGCCGCGCTGCGCCCAGCCGCTGGTCATCTCGATCTTGGAGATCTGCTCGATGGACTTCAGCGCGTCGTCCTTCCGGCCCAACTCGGCTTGCACCGAGGCGAGATGATAGGCGCCCTCCGCCCGAAGCGTGGCGGGCAAGGCGGCATCGGCGATGAAGGCCTTGAGCGCGGTCTCGGCGCCGGTTTTGTCGCCTCCGCCCAAGCGGCTCATGATTTCGCCGAGCTTGGCGCGGGCCTGGGTCATGCCCGGGGCGGAGGCTGCGGCGGCCTTGGCATATTGTTCGGCGGCACCCTTGAAGTCGCCGGTGTCATATTTCTGGTCGGCCACGCGCAGCAGCGCCACGGCCGCCAGCGGATGCCCCGCATGCGCCGCGGCGAAGGCCGCCAGCTTGTCCGCCTGGTCGGCGGCGCGGGCGAACTCGGCGCGCCGCTCCTGCTCGCGCTGCGCCGACCAATACTGCCAGGCCTCGCGGCCCAGCACGGCCAGCAGGGCGACGGCGATGACGCCGTAGATGAAATTGCGGTTCTTCTCCCAGAACGTGCGGACTTGGAACTCGAGTTCCGCGGCGCCGACGAGCGGGGCGGGCGCGGTTTCGGCCGGGGTCGGGTTGTCCTTCGGATTGGCGGCAGGCGTGTCGGTCATGGTGGGAAAGAGCACGTGTAAGGCAAATTCCCGGGACGCTGTAAACCCCGGAGACGATGCTCCGGTTCAGACCGGCGTGACATTGCCGCGATACTGCTGCAAGGCCCGCACGCCCACGCGTTTCTGCTTCATGGCGCGGATGCCCTCCAGGGCGGCGAATGCGCCCGTGATGGTCGTCATGATCGCGACATTGTTGGCCACGGCGGCGGCGCGGATGGCGTTCTCGTCCTGCCGCGGGATCATGCCGCGCGGGGTGTTCACCACGAGCTGGATCTCCCCGTTCTTGAGCATGTCCACGCAGTTCGGCCGGCCCTCGTTGAGGCGGAAAACCGTCTGCACCTCGACGCCGTTCTCGCGGAGCAGCTTGGCCGTGCCGCTGGTGGAGCAGATCGAGAACCCCAGCGCGATGAGCCCGCGCGCGAGTTCGACGACCCGCGGTTTGTCGGTGTCCTTCACGCTGATGAAGGCGCGGCCGCCGGTGGGCAGCGCGGGCTTGGCCGCCATCTGGGTTTTCGCGAACGCGATGCCCAGATCGTCGTCCATGCCCATGACCTCGCCGGTCGAGCGCATCTCGGGGCTGAGCACGATGGCGGCACCCGGGAAGCGGTTGAAGGGGAATACGGCCTCCTTCACGCACCAATGCTTCGGGCGCACCTCGCGCGTGAAGCCAAGATCCTTCAGTTTCGCGCCGGCCATGACGCGGGCGGCGAGCTTGGCCAGCGGCACGCCGATGGCCTTGGCCACGAAGGGCACGGTGCGCGAGGCGCGAGGGTTGACCTCGAGCACGTAGAGCTGGTTGTCCTTCACGGCATATTGCACATTCATCAGGCCGACGACCTTCAGCGCCTTGGCCAGCGCGTAGGTGGCCTGGCGCACGGTGTCGAGCATGGCCGGGGTGAGCGTGTGCGGCGGCATCACCATGGCGGCATCACCCGAGTGCACGCCGGCGTATTCGATGTGCTCCAACATGCCGCCGACGAGCGTGGTCTCGCCGTCGCTGATGCAGTCCACATCGAGCTCGATGGCGTCCTCGAGGAACTTGTCGATGAGCACGGGCTTGCCGGGCATGACGCTGAACACCTGGTGCACGACGTCGGCCAGCTCGGCCTCGCTGTAGAGGATGAACATGCCGCGTCCGCCCAGGACGAACGACGGACGCACGAGCACGGGGTAACCGAGTTCGGCCGCGCACTTGACCGCCTCGGACTCGGACATGGCGATGCGGTTGGCCGGCGACTTCAGGCCCACGCGGTCGAGCACGGCGGCGAAGAGCTTGCGGTCTTCGGCGGCGTCGATGCTCTCGGGCGAGGTGCCGATGATGTTCACCCCCCGGGCCTTCAGCGCGCTGGCGAGATTGAGCGGTGTCTGGCCGCCGAACTGCGCGATGGCGCCGACGCAGCCCTCCTGCTCGTAGATCTCGAGCACGTCCTCAAGCGTGAGCGGCTCGAAGTAAAGACGGTCGCTCGTGTCGTAGTCGGTCGAGACGGTCTCCGGGTTGGAATTCACCATCACGGTCTCGAAGCCTGCCTCGCGCAGTGCGAACGAGGCATGGACGCAACAGTAGTCGAACTCGATGCCCTGGCCGATGCGGTTGGGCCCGCCGCCGATGATCATGATCTTCTTTTTCTTCGAAGGCAGGATCTCGTTCTCGTCGCCGTAGCTG
This sequence comes from uncultured Opitutaceae bacterium, assembly GCA_964601365.1. Classification (GTDB taxonomy): domain Bacteria; phylum Verrucomicrobiota; class Verrucomicrobiia; order Opitutales; family Opitutaceae; genus Didemnitutus. The sequence continues at coordinate 155,021 of CAZRNE010000001.1, forward strand.
GAATAGTAATAGGGCGTGAAGGCCTCGAATTCCGCCGCGCAGGTGTCCACCAGGCGGTAGGTGGTCCTGATGCCGGCCTTCTTGCGATGCGCGCGCATCGCGTCGAAGTCGGCCTTGAGGAAGTGCGCCAGCTGGGCGTCGGAGAAACCGAACTGTTTGGCGCGCCGCAGGGTCGTGGCATCAAGGGTGGCGAGGGTGCGCTTCTTCAGGTCCTGCTCCATCTCGTGCAATTCACGAAGCTGGTGCAGGAACCAGCGGTCGATTTTGGTGAGGTTGAAAATCTCCTCGATGGAGAGACCGGCGAGGAAGGCCCAGCGGAGATAGTAGACGCGTTCGGCGTTGGGCGTGCCGAGCTTCTGGCGGAGCGTGGCGTCATCGGGCACGTCGTCATGGCCGTATTTGCCGCCGCCGCCCCAGCCGCGCGCGCCGGTCTCGAGCGAGCGCAGGCATTTCTGGAACGACTCCTTGAAGGTGCGGCCGATGGCCATGGCCTCGCCGACCGATTTCATGGCGGAGGTGAGCGTGGTGTTGGCGCCGGGGAACTTCTCGAAGGCGAAGCGCGGGATCTTCGTCACCACGTAGTCGATGGTGGGCTCGAAGCTGGCGGGCGTGAGGCGCGTGATGTCGTTGCGCAGCTCGTCGAGGGAGTAGCCGACGGCGAGCTTCGCCGCGATCTTGGCGATGGGGAACCCGGTGGCCTTCGAGGCGAGCGCGGAGGAGCGCGACACGCGGGGATTCATCTCGATCACCACCATGCGGCCGGTCTGCGGATCGACGGCGAACTGGATGTTGGAGCCGCCGGTCTCGACGCCGATCTCGCGGATGACGGCGAAGGAGGCGTCGCGCATCACCTGGTATTCCTTGTCCGTGAGGGTGAGGGCCGGGGCGACCGTGATGGAGTCGCCGGTGTGCACGCCCATCGGGTCGAAGTTCTCGATGGAGCAGATGACGACGCACTGGTCCTTGTGGTCGCGCATCACCTCCATCTCGTATTCCTTCCAGCCGAGCAGGCATTCCTCGACGAGCACCTCGTGCACGGGGGAGGCCTCAAGGCCGCCCTTCACGATCGCCTCGAACTCATCGCGGTTGTAGGCGATGCCGCCACCGGTGCCGCCGAGGGTGAAGCTCGGGCGGATGATGAGCGGATAGGTGCCGATCTTCTCGGCGACGGCACGCGCGTCCTCCAGCGAATGGACGACGCCGGAGCGTGCGCAGTCGAGGCCGATGCGGAGCATGGCCTCCTTGAAGAGCTGCCGGTCCTCGCCCTTGGCGATGGCGGCGGGCTTGGCGCCGATCATCTCGACCTTGTGGCGCTGCAGGATGCCCTGCTTGTGCAGCTCCATCGAGAGGTTGAGCGCGGTCTGGCCGCCCAACGTGGGCAGCAGGGCGGACGGGCGCTCCTTTTCGATGATCTTTTCCAGGATCTCGACGGTGAGCGGCTCGATGTAGGTGACATCGGCGAACTCCGGGTCGGTCATGATCGTGGCCGGGTTGGAGTTCACGAGGATGACCTTGTAGCCTTCCTCCTTGAGCGCCTTGCAGGCCTGCGTGCCGGAGTAGTCGAACTCGCACGCCTGGCCGATGATGATGGGTCCAGCGCCGATGATCAGGATGGACTCAAGGTCGGTGCGTTTGGGCATGGGCGTAGGCGCGCGCGAGGCTTGGGGTCGCCCCACCGCCGCGCAAGCGGGAAAAGGCCCCTGCCGTGTCAGCGTCTTAACCCAGCCGCGCCTCGTCGATGCCGAGCACCATCGCGGCGCGTTTCCGGTCGCCCTGGCAGGCGTGCAGGACCTGGGCGATGTAGCTCTTTTCCTGCCGGGCCAGGTAGTCGGCGAGACGGGGCCAGCGGTCGAGCTCGTGCAGGCGGAGCGGCAGCTGCTCGGGCCCGATCACCCGCGTGGTGGTGGTGGTGGCGATCTGCGAGATGACCTGGTTCAGCTCGGCGAGGTTTCCGGGCCATTGGTAGGCGCGCAGCACGGCCATGGCCTCATGGGTGAACTCGATCTGCTTGACGTCAAACTGCGGGTTGGTGGTGCGCGTGCAGATCTCGCGGAGCAGCGCGGGCAGATCCTCGGGCCGTTCGCGCAGGGGCGGCAGGTGCACGGGCAGCGGGGCGATGCGGAAGAACAGCTCCTCGTTGAACTTGCCTTCGTCGGCGAGGCGCTCGAGGTCGGTCTCGGTGGTGCAGATGAGGCGGAAATTCTGGAGGTTGTTGCGCAGCACCGAAACCAGCTCGTTCTGCGCTTCGGGGTCGAGGCGCTCGGGATGCTCCAGCACGAGCACGCCCCCCTTGGCCTGGGTGGCCCATTCGCCCCCGGCTCCGTTTACACCCAGGAGATTCCGGCGCACGGCCTCGGGGCTGGTCAGCCGGCAGTCGGCGAAGATCATCGGTTTGTCTGGCCCGTGGCCGGCGGCGTGCAGCAGCTCGGCGGCGATCTCGTGTCCCGTGCCCCGCTCGCCGGTGATGAGCACCGGCGTCTGCGCCGCGGCCAGCTTGCGCAACTGCGCCACCACGCGCTTGATCTTGGCGCTCTCGCCCGGGAAACGGGCGTCGAGGTCGCCCCGGGGCACACCGGCGGTGGTGGCGGTGGCCTCGCGTTCGACCGCACTCTGGCGGAATTCGACGGCGCGCTTCAACGTGCGCAGCAGCTCATCGACCTTGAAGGGTTTCTGCAGGTAGTCGAAGGCGCCGTATTTCAGCGCCTGGATGGCGCTCTCCGTGCTGGCGTAGGCCGTCATGATGATGACCACGGCGCTGGCATCGAACTCCTTGATGTTCTTCAGGAGCGTGAGCCCGTCCATCGGCTTCATGTCGATGTCGGCCAGCACGACGTCGAATTTGCCGGCCTTGTAGGTGGCGAGGCCCTTCTCGCCGTCGGTGGCAAAGGCCAGCTCGTAGCCGATGGGCTGGATGACCGCGCCCAGCATCTCGTGGATGGAGACGAGGTCGTCGACTATGAGCAGTGAGGGCATGAAAAAGCTATGCTCGGCACTGTGCCGACCCGGTCAAGGCACGCAAGCGGACTTACGGGAAATTCACGCTTAATTGCATCACACCTTGGCGCGCGGTGGAACGCGCGGGCCCAAGCGGGCATCCGGCGCGGGGCCGGAGCCATGTCCCGGGTCTTGTCGCCGTCTCAGTTCAGGCCGCCGGCCACCGAGCCGAGCTGGAAGATCGGAAGGAACATCGCCATGACGATGCCGCCGACCACCACGCCGAGGAACACGATGAGCATGGGCTCGATCAGCGAGGTGAGCGCGGCGATGGTGGCTTCGCACTCGGTGTCGTAGAAGTCGGCGATCTTGTTCATCATGCCGTCCACGTTGCCGGTGGACTCACCGGCCTTCACCATGTGCTTCATCATCGGCGGGAAGAAGGTGTTGGTGGCCATGATGTCGGAGACCTGGCCGCCCTGGCTGACGTGCTTCGCGATCTCGGTGCAGGCATCCTCGATCTGCACGGTGTTGCTGGCGGCGGACACGATCTCGAGGGTGCGCAGGATCGGCACGCCCGAGCGCATCAGCGTGGCGTAGGTGCGGCAGAAACGGGAGAGGGCGATCTTGTGGACAAGGTTGCCGAAGATGGGCGCGCGGACGAGGAACTGGTCCTTCTGTTTCCGGCCGTTGGGCGTCTTGATGTATTTGGTGATGCCCACGTAGACGCCATAGGCGCCGGCGCCGATGGCCCACCACCAGGCCTTCATGAAGTTCGACAGGTCGATGAGGAACTGCGTGGGCGCGGGCAGCTTGGCGCCGAAGTCGGCGAACATGGCCGCGAACACCGGGATGACGAAGATGAGCAGCACGTTCACGAGCGCGACCGCCAGGCCGATGACCGCCACCGGGTAGGTCATGGCGGACTTGACCTTCTTGGTCAGCTTGACGGTGGACTCGAAGTAGCCGGCCACCTTGCCGAGGATTTCCGCCAAACCGCCCGAGGCCTCGCCCGCCTCCACCATCGAGATGAACAGCGAGTTGAAGGAGTTGGGGAATTTCTTGACCGCCGCCGAGAACGACGTGCCGGTCGAGATGTCGTTGCGCACGTCGCGGATGACGATGCGGAAGACCTCATCCTCGGTCTGGTCCTGCAAGGCCTCCAAGCACGACACCAGCGGGAGCCCGGCCTGGAGCAGCGACGCGAGCTGGTTGGTGAACAGGGCCAGTTCGCCCAACGGCAGCTTGTAGGTCTTGGATTTCTTCTCGAGGGCCTTCTGCTTGGCCATCGCTTGCGCCGCTTTGACGTTGGACTGAGCCTTGCCAGCTTGGGGTGTCGCCATAGTGCGGCGGTTAAAGCGAATGGCCCCCCTTGCCGCAACCCCTTTCTCGCCCCCGGCTTGCGCCCAACATAGGCTTGCGGGCCACGTCCGCCTCCACACGCTGCCCTCCGCCTTCGCGGGCATAGTTTAGTGGTAAAACCTCTGCCTTCCAAGCAGGTGTCGACGGTTCGATTCCGTCTGCCCGCACCACTTTTCTTTCCGAGGCGGAAAGAAAAGTGCCTCGCCGAAGCCTTCGGCGAAGGCGGGCTTGTCGGCCCGCCGCAAATAATCGACCAAACTTGAACCTCGTCCTCTTCTCCCCCGAGGAAACCGGCCGTCCCCTGCCCCGTGCGGACCGCCGCGCGGATCATATTGTGGAGGTGTTGCGCCGTAAGCCCGGCGACACCTTCGATGCCGGCCTGATCAACGGCCCGCTCGGCAAGGCCACCCTCGTGCGCACCACGCCCGACGCGTTGCATCTGACCTTCGCTTGGGATGGCGTCCCCCCGCCGCCGCCATCCGCACTGACCTTGCTTGTCGGCCTGCCGCGCCCGCAGACCGCCCGGGACATCCTGCGCGATGCCACCACGATGGGCGCGACAACGCTGTGCTTTGTCACCACCGGGCGCAGCGAGCCGAGCTACGCCCGCAGCAAACTCTGGACAACCGACGAATGGCGCCGACATGTGCTCGCCGGCGCCGAGCAGGCCTTCAGCACCTTTGTGCCGGAGGTGAAATCCGGCGACACCCTTGAGGCCGCCGTCGGGTCTCTCCCCGATGGGACCACGCGCCTCGCGCTCGACCACTACGAGGCCGCTCATCCTCTCGCGGCTGTCCAGCCAATGCCCGGCAGGCCCGTCGTGCTTGCCATCGGTCCGGAGCGCGGCTGGACCCAGCGTGACCGCGAGATCCTGCGGGCCGCGCGATTCGACCTGGTGCACCTCGGCCGCCGTGTGCTGCGCACCGAGACCGCCGTGATCGCTGCCCTGACATTGATCCGCGCCAAAACGGAAGCCGGTTAGGACGCAGCTCTCTGCCGCTTGTAGAAACACACCGTCGGCTGGCGCGCGCCCTTGCCCAGCCGCTTCACCAATTCCCATCCGGGAGTCTTCAGTTCCATTTCGCCCGGCATCTCGAAAACGACGATGGCGTCCGGTTTGGGTGCGAGCGCCTGGTGCAGCAGGATCAACAACCCGGGCGCGATCTCAGGGATGATTTCATACGGCGGATCCACGAACACCAGATCCGGCACCGCCCCGCCCATCCACCCGCCGGTGGTCGCATCCGTTTGCACCACCCGGGCACAAGCGGGATCGCGCCCGAGACTCTTCGCCACGGCGGCGAGATTGGCGCGCACGCACGCGGCCGCCTTGGCGCTGCTCTCTACAAACACACCTCCGTCCGCGCCCCGGCTGAGGGCTTCCAAACCATAGGCTCCGCTGCCGGCGAAGAGATCCCAGAACACGGCCCCGGGCACAACTGCAGCCAGGCTGGAAAAAACCGCCTGCCGCATCGCATCCGTGGCAGGCCGCACGACGTCACCCTTCGGCAGCACCAGCGGTATGCCCTTGGCCCGACCCCCCGTTATCCTCATGTCCGCCTCCCTTGATGACGCATTGGGGCCGGATTGGGCCGATAGCCGTAATGCATGGGAACTCTTTGCTTTGTCGGCGGTTGTAGCATATTCTGCCGGGCGACGACTGAGGTTTTGCAGACCGCAGTTGTCGTTCTCCGGCAAGCCCTCTAGTGGCCACCTCCGACACCAATAGCAAACCTACACCACGCATGCGCCACCGACTGACCCTCGGCCTGTTCGCGGCGTTCGCCTTCGCGTCGTGCCTGCGCGCCGCCGAGCTGAACGTCTGGCCGCTCTTTGTCGGATATCAGCATCCGGACGGACGCAACGAAGGCTGGCAGGCGGCGGGTCCGCTGATTTTCTCAAAACCGGGCGGGGACAAAGCCGAGCTAACGGGCTTCCGTCCCCTGCACCTGCACGTCAGCCAGCCGGACGCGACGCAGGATTATTTCCTGTTCCCGTTCTTCACCGCCGAGCGCGGCCCCGGCTACGCGAACACCAGCTTCTTCAAACTCGTCAACGCCCGGCGCGACACGCCCGTGCATGGCGACCCGACCGCGGGCTTCGACGTCTGGCCGTTCTATTTTTCGCGGGACACGGGTGATCCCGCAACCTCCTACCGGGCCCTCCTGCCCCTCCATGGCACGATCAAGAACCGCTTCGGCCGCGACTCCCTGAGCTGGACGCTCTTCCCGCTCTATGCCGACGTCGTCAAGAACGGCGCGCACACCACCTACACCCCGTGGCCCTTCATCCGGCGCACGCATGGCGCCGGCCAAAGCGGCTTCGAGTTCTGGCCGCTGGGCGGCCGGCGGGAGACGAAAGGCGAGGCGGCCCTCACCTACGCGCTGTGGCCCCTCATCTACTCGCAGCGCACCGGATTGGACACCGCCGAGCCCGAGGAAAAATTCGGCGTGCTGCCCTTCTACTCCCGCGACAAGGGCCCCGGCCACCGCAGCGAGAACTGGCTCTGGCCTTTCTTCGGCTACACCCACCGGACCGCACCCTACCGCTACGACGAACAACGCTATTTCTGGCCGTTCCTCGTGCAGGGCCGCGGTGATCACAAGACGGTGAACCGCTGGGCCCCGTTCTACTCCCACTCCAGCGTGCGCGGCTACGAGAAGACCTGGGTGCTCTGGCCCCTGCTGCGCCACGCCACCTGGGAGGAGCGCGGCCTCGCCCACGAGCGCGCCGAGCTGCTGTTCTTCGTCTGGTGGTCGCTCGAACAGCGCAGCCTCGCCAGGCCCGACGCCGCCCCCGCGACCAAGCGCCACCTTTGGCCGCTGTTCAGCGCATGGGACAACGGCGCCGGCCGCCGCCAATTCCAATGGTTCAGCCCCGTCGAGGTTTTCTTCCCGCACAACGACCGGGTGCGCCAGCTCTACAGCCCGCTCTTCGCCGTCTACCGCCACGACCGCCGCAGTGACGACGAGGCGCACGCCTCCCTGCTTTGGGGCGCCGTCACCTGGCACCGCGTGGGCCGCGAACGCGAATTCCACCTCGGCCCGCTTCTCGGCCTGCGCTCGCATCCCGACGGCGCCCGCGCCGCCCTCCTCGGCGGCGTGCTCGGCCTGAAACGCGGCGCCCGCGGCTGGCGCCCCTTCCTGTTCGATTTCTCCCGTCCATCGGTTACAACCGCCCCCGCGAATCCTCCGCATGAATCAGCTCACTAACGTCCTCGGCCACATCGGCGGCACCGTGCAGCTCGCGGTCTGCGCCTTGCGCTACACGCCCACGCTGCCGCGCCAGTTCGGCCGCTTCATCGAGCAGTGCTACCTCATCGGCTACACCTCGCTGCCCATCGTCACCATCCTGACGTTCTTCATCGGCGGCGTGCTCGCCCTGCAGAGCGGCTACAGCATGGAGAACTTCGGCGCCAAGCAGTTCATCGGCACCCTCGTCGGCCTTTCGATGGTGCGCGAGCTCGGCCCGGTCATGGTCGCCATCCTCATCGCCGGCCGCGTCGGTTCCGCCATCACGGCCGAGCTGGCCTCGATGAAGGTCTACCAGGAGGTCGATGCCCTTGTGACCATGAACATCCCGCCCGAGCGCATCCTCGTGCTTCCGCGCCTTGCCGCCATCCTCTTCATGATGCCCGCGCTCACCCTCATCGGTGTCATCTGCGGCTGGTATGGCGGCGCGCTCGTCTGCGAATACACCAAGTTCATCTCCGTGGACAGCGAGGCCTATTTCGCCGCGCTCACGCGCTACATGGACCACAAGGACGTGTTCGACGGCCTGCTCAAGGCCGAGGTCTTCGGGTTCGTCATCGTGCTCGTCTGTTGCTACACGGGTCTCAGCACGCGCGGCGGCCCGCGCGAGATCGGCGCTTCCGTCACGAAGGCCGTCGTCGCCTCCCTCATCCTCATCCTGGTGCTCGATTACTTCGTCACCAAGGCCCTCCTCTGACCCCGCGCCATGCCTGACTCCTTCACCGCCACCCCCTTCGTCGGCAAGACCTACGGCGTCACCGTCGCGGGCCTGCACAAGAGCTTCGGCCGCGTGCCGGTGCTCAGCGACATCAACCTCGAGGTCCGCGCCGGGGAGATCTTCTGCATCATGGGCCCCAGCGGCTCCGGCAAAAGCGTCCTCCTCAAGCACATCGCCGGCTTGGAAAAGGCCACGAGCGGCGAAGTGCGCATCGGCGAGTTCGACGCCTCCGATCCCGACACCCGCGACAAGGTCCATCTCGCCCTCGTCTTCCAGGCCGGCGCGCTCTTCAACTCCCTCTCCGTCTACGACAACCTCGCCCTCTACCCCCGCGAGCACCGTCTCTGCAACGAGGCCGGCATCCGCGACCGCGTCATGCACGCCCTCTCGATCCTCTCCCTCGAGAAGGCCGCGAACAAGTTCCCCTCCGAGCTTTCCGGCGGCATGAAGAAGCGCGTCGCCATCGCCCGCGCCCTCGTCATGGAGCCGCAGCTCCTCCTCTACGACGAGCCCACCTCCGAGCTCGACCCGGTCATGAGCGCCACCATCAGCGAGATCATCGCCACGCTCCGCGAGCAGACCGCCGTCACCAGCATCGTCGTCACGCACGACCGCAACCTCGCCCTGAACATCGCCGACCGCATCGCCATCATCATGGACGGCCGCATCCGCACCACCGGCAAGCCCGCCGATTTCAGGAACCCGTCCGACCCCGCCATCGCCAACTTCCTCAACCCGGCCATCGACCTGGCCAACCCCCGATTCAAACAACTGGAGCACAACCATGAATAATCCCGCCCAAACCGTCCGCGTCGGCCTCTTCTTCATCCTCGGCCTGGCGCTTGCCTGGATCACGTTCGAGTCCCTCAACGGCGGCCATCTCTTCCGCCCCGAGGGTTACACTGTCGTCGCGCCCTTCGCCAACCTCAAGGGCCTCAAGACCGGCGACGAGGTCCTCATGGCCGGCGTCAAGATCGGCACCGTCGACCAGACCCGCCTCGGCGCCCAGCGTGTCGAAGCCGTCCTCACCATCGACCCAAAGGTCAGGATTCCCACCGACGCCGTCGCCTCCATCCAGACCTCGAGCCTCCTCGGCAGCCAGCATCTGGCCGTCAGCTTCGGCCAGGCGTCCACCTATCTGAAAAACGGCGACGAGATCCGCACCGCCAACACCACCGACATGAACGAGGTCATCGAGAAACTCGGCTCCCTCGGCTCCAAGCTCGAGCAGGTGGCCGGCGACATCGGCAAGGCCCTCGGCGGCGACGGCGGCTCCGGCTCGCTCTTCTCCCGCGTCGACAAGCTCGTCGAGGAAAACGGCCCCAAGCTCACCGAGACCATCTCCAACCTGCAGGACATCACTGCCAAGCTCAAGCAGGGCGAAGGCACCATGGGCCGCCTCATCAACGACCCCAAGCTGCACGACGAACTCCTCGCCTCCGTCGCCGAGATCAAGGCCGCCGCCACCGATGCCCGCGCCTTCGTGAGCGACACCAAGGGCATCGTCGCCGACGTGAAGGCCGGCCGCGGCACCCTCGGCGTCCTGCTCTACGACGAGACCACCGCCGGCAACATCAAGGTCACCGCGCAAAACCTCCGCGACCTCTCCGCCAAGCTCAACAGCGGCCAAGGCACCTTCGGCAAACTCCTCGCCGATGACTCCCTTTACAAGGAGGCCCAGAACCTGATGAAGAAGGCCGACCGCGCCCTCGAAGGCCTCAACGATCAAGGTCCCATCACCGCCGTGGGCGTGGCCGCCAACGCGCTGTTCTGACGCATCGGTAAACTGCAGGAGCGGCTTAATGCCGCGACCCGAACACCTTTCAATTTTCGACCGGGCCCAAGGCCCCTCCTGCAGTGCCTCTCACCCTTCATCTCCACCCCGGCGAATACGTCGTGTGTCGGCTCGCGCCCGATGCGGTTGTGCCGGCGTGGACCGTCGGTCCGGGCTTCTGCTCCGTCACGCGCACGGCTGACGAACTTTCCGTCATCTGCCTCACCGCCCGCGTGCCCTCCGGTGTGAAATGCGAGCGCGGCTGGCGTTTGCTCCAGCTCGCCGGCCCCTTCGATTTCGGCGCGGTCGGCATCCTCCACTCCGTGCTTACGCCCCTCGCCAGCGCCGGCGTCAGCTCGCTCGCCGTCGCCACCTTCGACACCGACTACCTGTTGATCAAGGCCGGCAACCTCGATCCCGCCCTCGCCGCGATGCGGGCCGCGGGTCATGCGATTAGGGAATAGTGGCCCTAAGGGCGGGGCTTGTCAGCGGCGCGCCCGCCCGCCAACAATGGGGGTATGCTTTTCCGGCGCATCTTCAACTTCGAGAAGGCCAAGGTCGATCAGCTCGAAAAGCGCCTCAACCAGCGCTACGCACCCGGACCGGGTTTTCCGCTGAAGGCCATCCTGTTCAACTCCGGCCGTGAAAGCCCCGCCAAGGTGCAGGACATCTCGAGCAACGGCCTGCGGCTGCTCCTCGCCCACCGCAACGACCTGCAGGCCGGCCACCATGTGCGCGTGGATCTGCTGCTGGCCCAACACCGCCTCGCGCTCGAAGCGCGCATCGCACACCTACAATCCGCGGACGCGCAGATCACCCTCGGCCTGGGCCTCCTTTTCCCCGACCCCGAGCCCCAGCGGACCTATTACCAGCTCATGCAACCGGTCGTCATCGGCCAGACGCTCAAGGTGATGGCCCCGGAGCAGATCATCCAGGATACGTTGGGGTTCACCAAACGCGTCTATGTCGGTGAATCCGACTCGATGCTCACGATGTGGCACGAGGAGCGGGCCGGCTTCCCGCCGCACCACTTCGAGTTCCGCATGGCCGACTACTATTGCCGCGGCAAACTCGAGCTGAACCGGCCCGGCACCTACGCCCTCGAATCCCAGGGCGACACCGACCCGGGCGCGAGCCGGCCCGTGTTCGACACCTCGGGCGGTCTGCACGACGAGATCTGCCAGCTCTACCGCTGGGTGCTGCCCAATCTTTCGCCCGCCGTGCCGGCCGAAACCCGCACCTTCCTGAAATTCTTCGCCGGCTGATCCGATTGGCGCGGGTTATTCGCTGCGCAGCGCGATCAACGGGTCGACGCGGGCGGCCCGCCACGCCGGGATGCCCGCACCGATCAGGCCCGCGGCACACACCACCGCCGCCGCTCCACCCAATGCGAGCGGATCGCGCGGGGAAACCCCGACAAGGAGATCCCCGAGCAAGGGTGCGCCCAACCCGGCGAAAATCAGACCCGCGGCCACACCTGCCGTGATCCAGCCCGCGCCACCGGCCAGCACCTGCCGCCAGACCTGCGTCGGGCGCGCGCCGACCGCGAGCCGGATGCCGAACTCCCGCGTGCGCTGCTCCGTGGCAAAGGCCAGCACGCCGTAGACACCCAGCGCCGTCAGCAGCAAGGCGATGCCGCCATACATGCCGAGCACCTGTGCGGTGAATCGCGGCACATTCTCCTCCTGGGCGAGCCGTTGCTCCATCCGTTGCACATCATAGATGGCCATCGTCGGGTCGAGCCGGGCCAACCGTTGCCGTGCCTGCTCGACCACCGTCCGTTCCGCTCCCGGCGCGACGCGGAACAGAAGATTGACCTGATCCATCGGCGCCTGGAACGGCGAGAAATAGGTGTCGCCGGCGTTGCGGGTCTCGTCGAACTGCCGGCCCCGGTGGCGCACCGGTGCGGCGATGCCGATGATCACGCCGGGCCGGGCGGGATTGAGGCTCTGGAACACGGTGCGGCCGATCGGATCCTGCCCCGGCCAGAGCGCGCTGGCGGTGCGCTCGTCGACGATGATCTCGGTCGGCTGCCCCGGCACGGCCTGCAGAGAGAAATCCCGCCCGCGCAACAACTGGATCCCGAGGACGGCGAGTCCGCCGGGAATCACCCCGTTGCGCTGGAAGGTGCGCGCGTTCTTCGGGTCGGTCGCATCCAGATGCCCCGGTGTCAGGTTCGTGACCCATCCGCCCTGTCCCAGCATGCTGCCACTCCACAACGTCGCGGCCTTGACGCCGGGAATGTCCTGCATCGTGACCGCGAGCTGGCGGACAAAATCCGCGCGCGCCGCCGGCGAGGTCAGGCGCGCCCGATCGAGATTGGTCGTCATGGTGAGCAACTGCTCGGGGCGGTAGCCAGGCGGGCGGTTGATCAATTGCCAGAGGCTGCGGGCGGCGAGCCCCGTGCAGGCCAGCAACAGGGTGGCCAGCGCCACTTCCGTGAGCACGAGCGTCTGGCGGGCCCGCATGCCGCCGGCGGCCGAGATGCCCTTGCCCGAGGAGGAGAGCGCCTCCCGCAAATCCAAGCGCCGCGCCTTCCGGAGCGGCACCAGCACCGTCAGCATGGCAACCGCAAGCAGCAGCCCGAAGCTCCCGGCCAGCCCTGTCGGGGAGATTTCCAGCCGGACAAATTCCGGAAGCACGAAGACGCCGGCTTCACGCAATAGGCCGGTCAGCCCCGCAGCGACCGTCACCGCCAACAGGCCGCCGGCGCATACGGGCAACAGGGACCGGCCCGCCAGGGCCGCGGTCAGACGCCGGGTGTCGGCGCCGAGGGCCGCCCGCACGGCCAGTTCCTGCCCCCGCCGCAGGCTGTCCACCAGCAGGAGGTTGGCCAGGTTGACCGCCGCCACCGCCAGGACCAGCAGCGCGCCCGCCAGCAGCGCGGCCACGGGTTTGTTCACCCGCCAGAAAAACCAGTGCCGGACAGGCTGGATCAGGAACCCGCGGCCCTGTGTCTCAGCGGGGCGCGCCCGGTCGATGGTGCGGCCGATCTCGTCGGCTTCATGCTGGGCCGCCGTCCGGCTCACACCTTCCTGCAGGCGCAGCAGTGCGCGGCAGCGGCGCAGCGCGTAGTTGGAATAGAGGTCCGGGCCCAACGGACCGGCTGCCAGCGGGAAGGGGAGCCAGATCTCGGGGTCTCCTGAGTCCAGCGACACGTCGCGGAACCCTGCGGGCATGACGCCGATGATCTCGTGGTCGCGGCCGTTCAAGCGGAGCGTCGCCCCGACCGCATCTGCGCGCGCCCCCAGCTTGGTCCGCCAGAACCGGTCGCTGACCACGACGACCGGCAGCGCCGCGCCTTCCCGCGTTTCCTCGGCGGAGAAGGTGCGCCCCTGTGCCGGTCCGACACCCAGCAACGGGAAGAAATTGTGCTCCACATAACTGACGGCGATGCGCTCCACCGCGGCGCCGGGCACATCGGGCGCGACGTTGAGGCTGTGCTGGTCGAAAAACACCGCGAGGTCGTCGTCCAGCCGGGCGTCGCGCTGGTATTGCTTGAACTCGGCCACCGAGCCGGGGGCCTCCCACCATCCTTCGGGCGGATTTGTGCTGCTGAGCACATACAGCCGCTCCGGATGCGCGTAGGGCAGCGGACGCAGGAAGACCTCATGGGCCAGATTGCCCGCCGTAGTCGCCAGTCCGAGGCTCAGGGCCACGATGAGAACGATGAGGAGGGAAAAGCCCGGACGGCGCACTGCGCCCCGGATGGCATGGGAGACAGATTGGGTAAACATGGGGTATGCTGCTACTACGCCCAGTCAGACATGTTATTGGCGCCAAGGTGCACTATTGCGGAGAAATCCTTCGCCCGTGCGATGAATCGCGCGTTTGCCGGGACGGACCTTCTTGGCCAAAGCGCATTGTCTTAAGCCAATCCCCCGGCGGATGCCGCCATTATGATCGAATCCTGCGCGCGACCACGACGCGCCGGTTCACCGCCACCACCGGCGTGCGGCGACCGGGCGCCGGATAACCATCGTGGATCTCGATCACCTCGCCGCCGCATTGCGCCACGAGCGCCGGCCAATAGCCGGCCGCATCGGTGCGGACGTGAAACGATTCCTTGTAGCGGTCAACCGTAGCCCCGCCGAGTTTTCCCTCCACCAGCCAGTCCACCGCGTAGTGGGTGTCGCGCAATCGTCGCACCCCGTTCCAATGCCGGTATTCCACGGCCCCGAACCGGCCCTGCGCGATCACGCGGGGCGCGGACGATTGCGGCGCGGGCATGCCAACGTAATCGAAGATCAGCCGGCCGCCCGGCGGCAGTTGCCGGAAGATCGCGCGCAGCAGACGCCGCCGCGCCGCGTCGGCCCGCACCAGATGGAACACGCTGCAGCAATACGCCGCCTCGATCCGGAACCGCTGCCGGGTCTCGGCACTCATCCGCAGCGGGGTGATGCGCTTCGCGTCTGCACCCAACGCGGGCAGCCGGCCGAGGAGCAGGGCGAACATCGTGCGCGACGGCTCCAGGCAGACCATCTCGTGGCCGCGCCGCGCCAGCGCGAAGGCGATCTCGCCGTTGCCCGCGCCGACATCGAGCAACCGCCGGAATCCGCGAAACCGCCGGGCGATGAACGCGGCGCGCTCCGGCCGCCGCGCGAGCACGAGGTCGTAATACGGTCCGGCCCCGTAGGGTTGGATAGTGGACACGGTCATGCGATAACCCGGCCGCCCACGGCGCGTCACGCGGAAACGCGAAAGCGGTTCATTTCCGGCGGTAATCGCCGTCGAAGCTGCTCGCCCAGGTTTTGCCGTTGTCGGAAGAGTTCTCGAACTGCTGGCGCACGCTGCCGTCGGGCTGGGGAGTCCAGGTGCCGCGCGTGAGCTGCGGCTGCCCCTTGGCGTCATTGCCGCGCGCGATGAGCACCATTTTGCCGTCGGCCAAGCCGCCGTAGAAATTGGTCACGTTGCCGCCCTTGCCCATCCAGGTCTGCTGCCAGTGCCCGGCCGAGGCGTCCCACGCGTTGATGCTCATGCCGGAGCCGCCGCGCGTGTCCGTCCAGTTCTCGACCAATACGCGGCCGCCCTGCGCGGGGTAGATTTTGTTTTCCCCGATCTTCTGCGTGGTGCCGTGAGCGAAGACGTTCCACTCGCCGATCCAGAAGTCGAACTGCCGCGCCTCCACGGGCTGGCCGGCGGCCGGGGCCGGCGCGACGGCGGGCGGCGTGGAGGCTTCCATGCGCGCCTTGTCCACCGCGGCCTCCACGCGCTGTTGCATGAGCGGGCGCAGGGGCTGGGGCATCTGGCCGACGGCCGCGCCGAAATCGACGGCATCCATGTAGTCGAAATGCCGTGCGATCCGGCCTTCGCGAAACTCGAAGACGGTCACGAAGTTCATGCCGAACGGGCGGCCGCGGAACTTGCCGCTCACGAAACCCTGCACGGCGACCGCGTCGCCCTGCTCGATACGGCGGTCGACGCGCCAGTTGAAGCCGGCGTAGGCGGGCATGGCCATCTTCATCGCGTCGAAGATCTCCTGCCGCGACTTGTAGTGCAGGTCGAAGGTCGGGTCGATCAGCTCGCAGTCCTCGCGGTAATAGGCGGCGAGCTTATCGAGGTTCTGCGCGTTGTAGTCGGCGTAGTAAGATTCGACAAAACCGGCGGGCACGTCAGCGCGGGCGACAAGGGCGGCGAGCACAAGGCCCGCCAAGAGGCAAGGGGTGGGGATTTTCATGGGCGAAAGATGGAACGGGCACGGAGCGGAGTGATGTGCTTCGCGTGCGCACCCAAAGCGGGCAGCCGGCCTAGGAGCAGGGCGAACATCGGGCGCAAAGGCTCCAGGCAGACCACCTCGTGGCCGCGGCGCGCTCCGGCCGACGCGCGAGCACGGGGTCGTAATACGGTCCGGCCCCGTAGGATTGCACGGTGGACATGCCGGACAGTGTGCGCATGCGCGGGCGCGCGGCAGTGCAAATTCGGACGCAGCTTAACCGGCCGGCTTGCGCTTGTAGAAGCCGTCGAAGACGGTGGTCCAGGTCTTGCCGCCGTCACCGGATTGCTCCCAGTGCTGGCGCAAGGTGCCGTCGGGATTCGGCGTCCAGGTGATGCGCTCCTGCTGCTTGGTGCCGTCGCGGCGCGTGGTCTCGCCGGTCATGACCATGCTGCCGTTCTCCATGCCGCCGTAGAGGTCGAGCACGAGGCCGCCGTTGTCCATCCAGCACTGGTGCCAGCGCTTGGCGCCGGCGTCGTAGCCGTTCAGGCTCATGCCCGTGTAGGTGCCCGCCGAGGTATAGCTCTCGACGAGCACACGGCCGCCATGACGCGCCTCGATCTTGTTGTGCCCGGCGAGCTTGCCGGTGACGCGGTCGGTCACCTCCCAATCGCCGATCCAGAAATCGAAGTCGTGGTTGACGGGTGGGAGTTGGGGGTGCTGGGGCGGTGGGTTGGCTGGCGCAACGGAGGTCGCGGACTGGTTTTGCTGGGCCAAGAGCGCGAGGGGCAGGAACAGCAGGGGTAGGATATGCTTGGTCATGTCCGCCAAGCTAGGCGCGCACCCCGGCGTGCCGAGCGGCAATCGCCCAGTTTCCCGATTTTCGCGACCTAGAGGGCCGGGCGCACGACCAAGCGCCGGCAAAGGCGTCGACCATCAGCGACCGACCTTCGGACCACCTTGCGCGTAATAGCGGGCGCGCAGGCGCAGGCCGTTGAGGCGGATGAAGCCGGTGGCATCGCTCTGGTTATACCACGACTTCACGCCCTCCATCGAGGCGACCTTCATGTCGTAGAGGGAATACCGCGATTTGCGGCCGCAGGTGATGATGTTGCCCTTGTAGAGCTTGAGGCGGACGGTGCCGCTGACGTGCTTCTGGGATTCGTCGACGAGCGCCTGCAGGGCCTCGCGCTCGGGAGCGAACCAGAATCCGTAGTAGACCAGCTCGGCGTATTTCGGGATGAGCGAATCGCGCAGGTGCATGACTTCGCGGTCCATGGTCAGCGACTCGACCTGGCGGTGGCCGTGCATGAGGATCGTGCCGCCCGGGGTCTCGTAGACGCCGCGGGACTTCATGCCGACGAAACGGTTCTCGACGAGGTCGACGCGGCCGATGCCGTGCCTGCCGCCGAGCTTGTTGAGGGTGCGGAGCACGCCGGCGGGGCTGAGCTTCTTTCCGTTCACGGCGACGCAATTGCCCCGCTCGAAGGTGAGTTCGACATACTCGGCCTTGTCGGGCGCGTCCTCGGGCGAGACCGAGAGCTTGAACATGCCCTTGTTCGCCTTCGTGGTCGGGTCAAACCATGGATCTTCGAGGATGCCCGCCTCGTAGGAGATGTGCAGGAGGTTGCGGTCCATCGAATACGGCTTCTTGAGCGAGGCTTCGACGGGGATCCGGTTGGCCTTGCAGTATTCGATCATCTCGGCGCGGCCGGGGAACTGCTCGCGGAAACGGTCGATCTTCCACGGCGCAATGATCTGCAGATGCGGGGCCAGCGCCATGTAGGTGAGTTCGAAACGGCATTGGTCGTTGCCCTTGCCGGTGGCGCCGTGCGCGACGGTGTCGGCCTTCTCGCGGCGGGCGATGTCGATCTGGGCCTTGGCGATGAGCGGACGGGCGATCGAGGTGCCCAGGTAATACTGGCCCTCGTAGATCGCGTTGGCGCGGATCATCGGGTAGATGAAGTCGCGGGCGAACTCCTCGACAAGATCGAGGGTGTAGTGCTTCGAAGCGCCGGTCTTTCTGGCCTTGGCGGGAAGGCCTTTGAGCTCTTCCTCCTGTCCGATGTCGGCCGCAAACGTAACGATCTCAGCATCGTAGGTTTCGCGCAGCCATTTGACGATGACGGAGGTGTCGAGGCCTCCGGAGTAGGCGAGAACGATCTTCATGGTGGAGCCGGCATGTGAAAACCCGGCCGTCGTCCCGGCAACTGTAAAACCCTGCGTTTACCGGGATATTACACCTTAGGGTTTGCCTTGCCAAATGGCCCTGCTATCCAAGCGCGACATGAAAGCGGTTACCCCGATACCCCACCGCCGCGCCCGTGGCTTCACCCTCTTGGAAATCATGATTGCCGTGGTGATCATCGGCTTTCTCGCCGCCATGGCCGTGCCTGCTTTGCAGCGCGTCGGCAACAACGCCAAACTGGCCAAGATCGTCAGCGATTTCCGCACCTTCGCCCAGGCCTTTGAGCAGTATGCCTCGGAAAATGGAGAGTGGCCCGCCAATGCCGGAACCGCGGTGGTGCCCACCGGCATGAACCGCGCCATCAAGGCCGATGCCTGGCAGGAGGCACAAACCGCCATCGGCGGCCGCTGGAACTGGGATGCCTACACTTTCGGGGTGACCGCCGGCATCGCCATCACCGGCTTCACGGCCAACGACGACACCCTCACCATCATCGACAACCGCATCGACGACGGTGATCTTACAACCGGCCAGTTCCGCAAGATTTCCCCGACCCGCGTGATGCTGATCCTCGAGGAGTGAGGCGGCGGCGCCGGCTCGGCTCAGCGGCCGGCGTGTTGGGCGAGGAAGGCCATGATGGCCTTCTGCACATGCAGGCGGTTTTCCGCCTCGTCGAAAATGATGGAGCGGGGGTGATCGAGCACTTCCTGCGTCACCTCTTCGCCGGCATGCGCCGGCAGACAGTGCATGAAAAGCGCCTCGGGTTTGGCCATGGCAAACAGTTTGGCGTCCACCTGGTAGGGCATCATGCGCGCGGCCCGCTTCTCCTGCTCCTCCTCCTGCCCCATGCTGGCCCACACATCGGTGTAGACGATGTCGGCCCCGGCCACCGCCGCCCGCGGATCGGTGGTGAACTCGAACTGCGCGCCGAGCTTGGCCGCGGCGGCGCGGATCTGCGGGCCCGGACCGTAGCCCTCGGGGCCGGCCAGCGCCACCTTCATGCCGAAGAGATGCGCGCCGAGGATCCAGGAGTTCGCCATGTTGAAGCTGCAGTCACCCAGATAGGCAACCTTCCGGCCGCGCAGCGCCGAAAACAGGTCGCCCGCCGAGCCGGCCCAGCGCTCGGCGGCGGTGAAGGCGTCCGCGAAGATCTGGCACGGGTGCAGGAAGTCCGTCAGCGCGTTCACCACCGGCGTGCTGCCATGCTGCGCCAGCTCGGTGATGTCGCTGTGCGCGTAGGTGCGCACCACCAGACCGTGGACGAACCGTGAGAGGACGCGCGCCGTGTCCGGCAGCGTCTCGCCCCGGCCGAGCTGGATGTCGTTCTTCGACAGAAAGAGCGGATTGCCGCCCAGCTCGTGGATGCCGACCTCGAACGAAACCCGGGTGCGCGTGCTGCTCTTCGAAAAGATCAGCGCCCACGTCTGGCCGGCCAGCGGTTTCTCGTGCTTGCCGCGCTCGCGCTTGAAGCGGCGCGCCAGCGCAAAGATCTGCGCGGCCTCGGCGGCGCTGAAATCGGTCTCGGCGAGAAAGCTGCGCGCGGGCATCAGGCGGTTTCCTTTTTCCGGAGCGCGGCGCGGATGATGCCCGTCGCCAGGTCCAGATGCTCCTTCGTGGCGATGAGCGGGGGAAGCAGGCGGATGACGTTGCCGCCCGCGACCGGGCAGAGCAGGCCGCCTTCGCGCAGCAGCGGCAAATACGCCGTGGGATCGCTGGTGAGTTTGAGACCGAGCATGTAACCGCGGCCGGTGACGGCGACAACCTGCTTCGGGAATTCCGCCGTCAGTTTCTCGAGGTCGGCGCGCCAGGCGGCGCCGTTGAGCCGGACCTTCTCGACCAGGCCGTCGCGCTCGATGACATCGAGGGTGGCCAGGGAGGCGGCGCAGGCCAGGGGCGAACCGCCGAAGGTGGTGCCGTGCGAGCCGGGCGTGAAAAGCTCGGCGTGTTTCTCGGCGGCCCAGATGGCGCCCATCGGGTAGCCGTTGCCGATGCCCTTGGCCATGCCGATGGCATCCGGCCGGATGCCGCTGTGCTGGAAGGCGTAGAACGCGCCCGTGCGCCCGATGCCGCACTGCACCTCGTCCAGCATGAGGAGCAGGTTGTGCCGGTCGCAAAGCTGGCGCAGGCCGCGGAGAAACTCGTCGGTGCATGGCGTCAGGCCGCCCTCGCCCTGCACGGTCTCGACGAAGATGGCGGCGGTGTTCTCGTCGACGAGGTCGGCGAAACTCTGGAGGTTGTTCAGCTCGCCGAAGACGAAGCCGGGCACGAAGGGCTTGAAACCCTTCTGGATCTTCTCTTGCGGGGTGGCGCTCATGCCGCCGTAGGTGCGGCCGTGGAAGGCGTTCTTCGCGCAGATGATGCGGATGCATTTCCCCTCCTCGCCGCATTTGCGGATGCCGTGCAGGCGCGCGAGCTTGATCAGCGCCTCGTTGGCCTCGGTGCCGGAGTTGCAAAGGTAGACGCGGCCCGGACCGGCCTGCTGCACGATGCGCCGCGCCAGTTCGCCGTAGTTGGGGTTGCGGTAGAGGTTGCTGCAATGGACAAACTCGCCCGCCTGCCGGCGGATGGCGGCGACCCAGTCGGGGTGGCAGTGGCCGAGGGCGTTGACCGCGATGCCGGCGGCGAAATCGAGGTATTTTTTCCCGGTGTCGTCCCAGGCCCAGACCCCCTCGCCGCGCACGAGCGTAAGCGGGGCCTTCGCGAAATTCTTCATCACGTAGGCGTCGTAAAGCTCGGCGGTGTTGGTGCGGACGATGGTCGGCGGATTCATGGAAAATGAGACGGCGCAGGGGGCCGCGGGTTAGCGGACGATTTCGGTGCCGACGCCCTTGTCGGTGAAAATCTCGATGAGCAGGCTGTGCGGCAGGCGGCCGTCGATGAAATGGACGCGCTGCACGCCCTCCTCGAGGGCGCGGGCGGCGCTGGCGACCTTGGGGCGCATGCCCTTGTCGATGACGCCCTTTTTCTTCAGCCCCTCGATCTCCCCGACCTTGAGCGTGGAGATGAGGGAGGCTGGGTCCTTCGGGTCGGAGAGCAGGCCGGGCACATCGCTCATATAGACGAGGCGGCGGGCGCGGAGCGCGCTGGCGACGCGGCCGGCGACGGTGTCGGCGTTCACGTTGTAGGGCTTGCCGTCGTAGCCCTCGGCCACGGGCGAGA
>CAZRNE010000002.1:0-165665 GCA_964601365.1 uncultured Opitutaceae bacterium
ACGGTCCTAAGGTAGCGAAATTCCTTGTCGGGTAAGTTCCGACCCGCACGAATCGTGTAACGAGTTGATAACTGTCTCGGAGAGAGGCCCAGTGAAATTGTAGTGGCGGTGAAGATGCCGCCTACCCGCAGCAGGACGGAAAGACCCTATGCACCTTTACTGTAAGCTGTTATTGTCGCTTGATTTTAAATACGTAGCATAGCTGGGAGACTGTGAAGCCCTCCTCCAGGGGAGGGCCGAGTCGCAATATGAAATACCAGTTTTTTATTGTTAGGCGTCTAACCTCGACCCGTCATCCGGGCGTGGGACAGTGATAGCAGGTCAGTTTTTCTGGGGCGGAATCCTCCCAAAAAGTAACGGAGGATTACGAAGGTTCCCTCAGCCCGGTTGGTAATCGGGCCATAGAGCGCATGAGTATAAGGGAGCTTTACTGTGAGACCAACAAGTCGAGCAGTTGCGAAAGCAGGTTCAAGTGATCCGGTGGTTGAATGTGGAATCGCCATCGCTCATAGGACAAAAGGTACGCTAGGGATAACAGGCTGATCGCGCCCAAGCGTTCACAGCGACGGCGCGGTTTGGCACCTCGATGTCGGCTCATCACATCCTGGGGCTGGAGAAGGTCCCAAGGGTCCGGCTGTTCGCCGGTTAAAGTGGTACGCGAGCTGGGTTCAGAACGTCGTGAGACAGTTCGGTCCTCTATCCGCTGTGGGCGTTTGAGATTTGAGGGGTTCATTCTCTAGTACGAGAGGACCGAGAATGACGCACCGCTGGTGTTCCGGTTGTCACGTCAGTGGCAGCGCCGGGTAGCTATGTGCGGAAGGGATAAGCGCTGAAAGCATCTAAGCGCCAAGCCCATCCCAAGATAAGATCTCAATCCGTCGCAAGACGGTGCAAGGTCCGGGTAGACCACCCGGTTGATAGGGCAGAAATGCAAGCGCAGCAATGCGTTCAGTTTACTGCTACTAATGACCTTGCCGGTTTATGCAGACTTCCAGTGTTCCGGGCGTTTATTTCACCTCCTTGCACGAGCTCTTTGTCTGAACTTTTCCCAATTACTCCGGCCTCGCCGGAGTTTCCCTTCCTGGTGACCAGATGCCGGGGGTTCCACCCGTTCCCATCCCGAACACGGCCGTTAAGCCCCGAGCAGCCAATGGTAGTAGGACGTTAGGTCCCGCGAGAGTAGGTCGTTGCCAGGTCTATGGCCCGGTTTGTCGAAAGACGAGCCGGGCCTCTTTTTTTGCCTGTACATCGGGTTCCGCCCGCACTTCAAGCTGTCCGTGCGCCTCCGGCCGAACCGGAGCTACATCAGCAATGATGACATCCAGACGCCGCCGGCGCTGGCCACGGCCTTGGTAGATTTGATCTGCCCGGAAGGACGCATTTTCGAACTCTGCGCAGGTGACGGTGCATTCCTCGAGGCGCTTCCGCGTGGCGCCGAATAGTGCAAGATCGAGCACGGCCGCGATTTCCTTTGGTGGGATTCCGGCCACGTCGACTGGATCATCACCAACCCGCCTTGGAGCAGATACGGGCCTTTCTGCGGCACTCACTCAGGACAGCCGACAATGTGGCGTTTCTGATGACGGTGAGCAATGCTTGGGCCTGCGCAGGTGCGCGACGTGCGCGAGGCCGGCTTCGGGTTGCGCCGGATCTTCTGATTCAGACGCCCTGAACCTTTCCGCCCAGCGGCTTCCAACCCGGCATGATCCAATATGGCAGAAGCTATGCCGGTCCTGTTGAGCAGATCGATCTACCCGGCGCCTGGTGACGACATCGCAAGCATCGCGATGCCAGCAATCGCGGTCCGCATCCGCCTAGGAAGCGGCGCACACCTATCAGAGCAGCCTACAGTCGCTGTCTTGCTGGGGTGTCACTTACCACGGTCAAGGGTCCGGATTGCCTAGCAGTGGATTTGCCGTGAAGCACCATGGCTTGTCGCGAAATGGCAAAGCCGAGGGAGAAGTCATCCACTTGTAGCACCCCAATGCTCGTCGCGCGCTAGAATATTATTACGCACAAAAAAAGGCGGCTGCATGTGCAGCCGCCTTTGGCGAAGAGTTGGTTTCTGCGCAGCTTAGAAGCTCACCTTCGCGCCGAGCTGGATGCGCCAGCGCGACATGCCGTTGTCGATGCCAAAGCCGGCCGGCGTGGTCGCGAAGCGCGGTTGGATGCGGCCGTCGGCGCTGTAGCTCGTGGCGCTGGTGAGAGTGCGGGTGCGGAACACACCGTTGGAGAGGAACGGCGCCAATTCGGTGTAACCAAAGGTGCTTTCGCTCAGGAAGGCGCCCAAGTTGATGAAGTCGAAGAACAGTTGCAGCTTCGGCTTGTAGTCACTCACGCCCCAAAGCGGGATGTCCTGCGTGAGCTTCAGGTCGAGGCGGTTGACCCAGGGTTCGCGGTCGGAGTTCTTCGGGGCGATGCCGCCGGCGTAGGCCGAGAGACCACTGGAGTTCAAGTAGGCGAAGAAGGCCTCGCGCTCAGCGGTGGGCATAAGCGAGAAGTCGAACCGCGTGTCGTTTTGGCCTGAAGGCACAGCCACCCGGTCATTAAACGAGACACCGTCGCCGTTGAGGTCACCGCCGAACACCCAGGTGTAGGGATTGCCCGAACGGCCCTCGTAGTAGACGGAGGCGGTGGTGCGCCAGTTCTTGATGAATTCGAACTGGCGGGTGAGGTTGATCTGGATGCGGTCCTTGATCTCGAAGTCGGCGGTGCCTTCCTCGACCCTGTTCTGGTTGAACACGGCATTGCGGAACCACTGGCCGCCGGCCGTCGTCTGGCCCGTGGACTGGGCCTCGGTGGCCTTGCCGCGGGTGTAGGAGATATCGAAGCCCCACTTGTTGCGCATCGGGCGGGCCCACTGGAAGGTAATGTAGGTGGACTCACCGGCATCAGTGTTCTGGACGCGGATTAGGTTGGTGAAGCCGGCGTAACGGGCGTTGGCGGTGGTGTTAGGATTGCCGGCGAAGCGCTGGCGGCCGTCGGCCCCCACGGTCGTGGCCCGCAGGTTCTCGTTGGTCAGAAACAGAGCTTGATCAACCATGCTGTGGACGATTTCGACCGTGACCATCGAGTTGAGGAAATCGAGGCGATGCTCAATGGCGAGGTTGCCGCGCCAAGACTGGGGCAACTCGGTCCCATCATCCACCCAGTCCACCTCGCGGCGCAGAGAAGGATTGTCGGTGCCGGTGCCAATCGGATTGGCAGGATCAAAGTTGTTGCGGAGGTAGTCGGTGAGCGAGGTCGGCAGCTGGCCGGCGGAGGATTGGAGGGTGAAACTGCCGACGCCGGGAGCATTCCACGAATTTGAGAAGATGACCCATGGGGCCCGGCCGAAAAAGTGGCCGATACCGCCGCGGATCTGAGTGCGGCGCTCGTCGTCTAGGGCAAGGTTGAAGCCGATGCGCGGCGAGAGAGTGCTCGTGCCGTCCAGTGAACCGTCATTGCGGAAGCCCGTGGCGGCCACGAAGGCTTGGTTGAGCGGCGGGGTGGCACTCTCATTGAATTCGTAACGCAGGCCGGCAGTAATGCTCAAGCGAGGGTTCACGTCCCAGCGCGCCTGGGCGAAAAGTCCGTTGGTGGCGAAGTCCGAGAGATCCGCGACATTGCGCACGTTGGGATCAAAGACGTTGCGTTGGATCACGGCATTGGTATCAGCCAGGAAGTTCGCATAGGAGCTGTAGGCGACGAGGCCGTAGGAGCCGTTGCGGAACAAGTTGTAGAAATCGGTCTGCTCGCGCTCATAGCCACCGGTGAAGATGAAGTTCCGCCAGCGATAGTCCCCGGTGACGCTCATTTGCTTGCTCTCAACGGCGATAACATTGCCATGGCGGAACTGCTCCGTGCCGGCGGTGTAAGCACCATTGGTCACGGTGGTGTTGTTGAGCAGGTCGGTGCCGGTGACACCTGCGATCAAGATCTGCGGGGCCACTGTGTTGAGCGGCGTGAGTTGATCCTGAGAGGTTTGCGAGTAGCGGATTTCCGTCGTGAAATTGGGCGTCCAGTGGCTGTTAAGGGTGGCGGCGTAGGTCTCCTCCTCACGGGTTTGCGAGTAAAAGTGCCCGTCAGGTGCATCTGTGATGCCACCGTTGACACCGTTGAGGTTCAGGTTGCCGCTGGCAAAATTGCCAAACTGGGGCACTTCGCCCTCGGTGGCGGTGTAGCGGACAGAAAGCTTGTGGTCGCGGTTGATGCGCCAGTCGAGCTTCAGGCTGACCTTTTCGTCCTTGGAAGTGTTGGCGGTCCGTCCGGTCACGGCGTTGCCCCAGTTGATGGTCTTGCCAGAGGCAGTTGCAATCTGGCCTAGGCGGGTAAGGATTTCGGCCTCGTTGGCAGGGGAAAACCGCGCGTCGCGGCCGGCGATGGTGCTTTCGAATTCCTCGTAATTGGCGAAGAAGAACAGGCGGTCTTTCCAGATCGGTCCACCGAGGGTGGCGCCGAAGGTCGAGCGCTCCAAGCGCGGGGTGAACTTGCGGCCGGTGGTCGCCAGTTCGCGATAATTGGGGCCCTGGAGCTTGACCCCGAAAAGTTCGTCACCGCGGAAGTAGGTGTAGATGGTGCCGCGGAACGTGTTGGTGCCGCTCTTGGTGACCGCGTTGATCGAAGCACCCGTAAAGCCCGATTGGCGGACGTCGTAGGGCGAGACCTGCACGGCCAGCTGTTCGATGGTGTCCAGGGAGAGAGGGTTGAAGAACGAGGCCAAGCCGGTGCCATTAAGGCCAAAGAGGTCGTTGATGCGCGAACCATCGATCTGGATCGAGTTATAACGGTTGTTCTGGCCGACAGCGGTGATCTGGGATTCTTCACGGTCGCCGAAGGTGTCGCGCAAGGTGACGAGGGGCGAGGCGCTGATCATATCCGCGAGGGAGCGCTCCGAGGTCGGCTTGTTGGCGATGCGCTCGCTGCTGAGGGTGGAGCCGGCCCCGGTGGCGCCCGAGTCGAGGGCGTTACGCTCGGCCGTGATGGTGAACTTCTCCATCTGCACCACGTCGCTCTTCAGGATGATGTTCACGTCAATGTCGGTGCCCAGTTGAGTGACTATGTCCGTCACGGGCTCGCCGGAATAGCCGCCGTCCGCACTGGCCGATACGGTGTAGGGGCCGCCCACGGGCAACCCGCGGAAGAAGTAACGGCCATCCGAGCCGGTCGTGGCGGTGAAGGTGGCGTTGGTCGGGGTGTGGACCGCAGTGACGGTGGCGCCGCCGAGGGTTTTCCCGTCGTTGCCACGAACGACACCCGTCATGCCGGTCGAGACCAGCTGGGCCCAAGTGGTGGGGGCGATGGCGAGTGTCGCGAGGGACAGCGCTACCGCGAGGAACGATCTAATGAACGATTTGTGCATGGTGCGATGCAGGTTTGTTAGGAACGGACCGGATGTAAGGGGCACCCGGTTTCTTTGAAGGGCTAGGGAACGCCTCCGACCCCCCCTTAGTCAAGCCCGCAACCCCCGGGTTTTCGCGTCCGGTCCAATAATTTTCCGCCACGTAACAAGCCTTGGTTCCGATTTCGGGCTTCAAGCCCGCCGTCGTAGTGCATTCATTCCTTGGCGCGTGACCAATACGGCCCGACAATCCCACCGCGCCCAGCTCCGATGGCGCATTGTTTTGGTGGCCGGGGTTCTTCTGGCTTACCTCTCCGGCTTGAGGGCCCCGTTCGTTTTCGACGATGTGCCCAACCTCCTCGAAAATCCCGCTTTGCGGGCCTCGACGACGGCGACCGATTGGAGAACCGTAGCCGGGGATCCGGGCGCGACCTTGAGTGGCCGTCCGCTTATCCTCGCCAGTTTCCTCCTGAACAAGGCCCTCACGGGTGTCTCGGCGCCGGGATTTCGTGCCGGCAATCTGGTTATTCACATCGCGGGGGCGTTGCTGCTCTTCGGTCTGTGCCGTCGCCTTCTTGGTCTGCCCGCCTTGAGGCGTTATTTCCCGGGCGGAGAAACCGTCCCCGCCTTCCTGATCGCCGCCCTCTGGGCCTTGCACCCCCTGCAAACCTCCGCCGTCACCTATGTGGTGCAGCGCGCCGAGTCGCTCACGGCGCTTTGTTATCTCGGCACCCTTTACGCCTTTGTGCGGGCGTTGGCGGACACGCCAAAGCCCGGCTGGTTGATCGGCTCCGTCATGTTTTGCGCGGCCGGCATGACCGGCAAGGAGACTATGGTCACGGCACCGCTGGCGGTTCTCCTACTGGATGCCAGCCTCTTCTCCGGTGCGGTTGGAACCGCTTTGCGCCGACGCGGACCCTACTACCTGGCCTTGGCCGCGACATGGGTGATCCTGGCGATGCTGGTTGTCGGCACCGGCGGACGCGGCGGCACGGCTGGCTTCGACTCGACGGTCACCGTCTGGAGCTACCTGCTGACCCAATGCGGCGCCTTGGTCGGTTATGCGGCGCTTGTCGTGTGGCCGCATCCGCTTGTCTTCGACTACGGCACCGCCACGGTTGGATCTCTGTCTGAAGTTTGGTGGCAGGCGCTGCTTGTCCTCTCCGCGCTGACGGCAGCTGCATGGCTCTGGTTCCGGCGATCCCACGCGGCCTTGCCCCTCGTCTGGTTTTTCCTGGTGCTGGCCCCCACCTCCAGTTTCGTGCCCATCGCGTCGCAGACCGTCGCCGAACACCGCCTCTATCTGGCTATGCTCGGGCCGCTCACGCTGCTGGTGGCGCTGGTTTGGCGCTGGCTCGGGACCAAGGCGTTGCCAGCGTTGCTCACGGTTGCCGTGATTTTTGGTATCCTGACCTCCTTGCGAAACCACGACTACCGCAGCGAGCTCACGCTGTGGCGCGACACGGTGCAAAAACGCTTTGAGAACCCCCGTGCGCGCATCAACCTCGCCCGCGCCGAACTCGCTGCTGGCAACCCGGAGGAGGCTCGCGACCAACTCCAGATGGCGCTCCGTCTCGACCCAGTTTCGGCAGATGCACACTACAATCTTGGGGTGGTCTACGCCCGCCTCGCGCAACCCACCGCCGCCGAAGCGGCCTACCGCGAAGCTGTGCGGTTCCGCCCGGCTTACGCGGAGGCTTGGAACAACCTGGGGACGATCCGGCTGAACGACGGCAAGCCGGAGGAAGCCATGGACATGTTCCAGCGCGCCCTTGAGATACGCCCCCGTTACGCCGAGGCCCAGGCCAACCTTGCGCTCGCCCTCCTTGAGTCGGGTCGCACTGACGAGGCGCTCGCCGCCGCGCGCACCGCGCGCGCCTTCGACCCTCGCTCCGCCACCGCCGCCTTTGCGCTCGGCAACGCCAGCATCGCGGCCCGCCAATGGAGCGAAGCCCATGCCGCCTACTCGGCCGCCGTCGCGCTGCGTCCGGATTATGCCGAGGCGCACAACAACCTCGCCAACGTCCTGCTTGAAGCCGACCGCGTCAACGAGGCCCTCGCGCACTACGAGGCCGCCGCCCGGGCCGACCCGGGCTATGCCGAGCCCCGGCGTGCCCTTACGGCCATCTGCGCGCAGACCGGCCGCTATGCCGACGCCCTGCGCTATGGTGAGGAGTTGCTGCGTTTGCAGCCCGGTGATGAGTCCCTGCGGCAGGAGTTGGTCCGTTTGCGCGCCTACGTCCGCTAGGCGCCGGCGAGAGCCTTCTGCAGGTCGGCATGCGCCGCCCGGCGGGCCGGCAGGAAACTCGCGAGCTGCGTCAACAGCAACACCAGCGCGAACACCGCAAGATAGGGCCACACCAGCCGTGCCTCGAATCCGCTCAACCTGGACTGCAACCAACCCGCCGTGAACCAGGCCCCGGCGATGCCGAGCACGGCCCCGGTCAGAGCCAGCCGGGCATTGGTCCAAAGCACGAAGCGCAACACGGCGCCGCGATCGGCGCCCAGCGCCGCGCGGATGGCCAGTTCCTTCTGCCGGTTGGCCACGAGCTGGCTCATCACACCGTAACTGCCCAGGGCCGTGATGCCCACCGCGATCACCGCGAACACCACAAGCAGCACCACCTGCAGGCGGGGCAGGGCGTTGGCCTGCCAGGCGAGGTCCGCGAGCAGATTGGCGTTGTAGGCGGCGACATCGGGGCTGGTCGCGCGCAAGGCCCGGCGGCCCGCGGACAGCAGCCCGGCCGGGTTGCGTCCCTGCAGCACCACCCAGCCGCGCCGTGTCGAAATCTGGTCGAACGGAACGTAGAGCGTCACCGCCTCCGGCGCCCCCGGTCCGGCGTCCCGCACGTTGCCCACGACGCCGATGACCTCAAGCAGCGGCGCATCCTTCGGGATGGCGCGGCGCAGCTTGCGGCCCACCGCGCTCCGCCCCGGCCAGTATTTCTCGGCGGCCGCGCGGCTGATCACCGCGACGTTGGGGGCGTTCTGCCGGTCGCCCTCGGTGATCATCCGCCCTTCGAGAAGCGGCACGCCCATCGTGCGCAGGAAACCCGGCGAGACGCGCCGGATGTGGAAGACCTCGGGCTCGGCCGGAAACTCCCCGTTGGGCAACTGCGGGCTGATGCCCGCGCCCCACTGCGTGTCGCCGACCGGGATCGTGCTCGAAAAGCCGTAGGACGCGATCTCCGGTTCGCGCGCGAGGTTGGCCTCCAGGTTCCGGATGAACTCGGCCTTTTTCTCATGCGCCGAATACGCCGGCTCGGGGAACTGCAGCTGGAACACCACCCGGTCCTCCGTCGCGAAGCCGAAGTCCACCCGGGCCAGCTTGGCGAAGCCGACGCCCGCCAGCGCCGCGCCGACCAGGATCAGGGCCGCGACACCCGCCTGCAGGCCCACCATCGCCTGCTGCCAGCGCAGGCCCGCGCGGCTCAGGCTCGCGCCCCGGGAGGCGCTGCGCAAGGCTTCGGCCAACGCGGCCCGACCCGCCTGCCAGGCCGGCAGCACGCCCGCGAGCAAGCCGGCGACGGCGACGAGCGCCCCCGCGAACAGCAGCGTGCCCGCGTCGATCCGCAGATCGGTGATGAAGGCCGACAGCGCGGGGTTCGGGTTCAGCCTTTGCAGCGCCGGCAGGGCCGCGGCCGCCAGCAACACGCCGAACAGCCCGCCGGGCGCCACCACCAGCAGGCTCTGGGTGAGGAACTGCCGCACGATGCGCGCCGGACTCGCCCCGAGCGCGAGCCGCACCGCCGTCTCCTGTTCGCGCTCCGCCGCCCACGCCAGCAGGATGGCCGCGAGATTGGTGATCGCCAGCAGCAGCAGCACGCCGGCGCCGACCTGCACGAAGAACAGCGCGTTGCCCGCGCCCGCGAGCAGCGCCTCGCGCATCGGCTGCACGGTCCACGTCCAGTTCTTGTTCTCGGCGTTGTGCTCGATCGCCCGTGGCGTGAAGGTTTGCAGCAATTCCTGTTTGGCCGCCGCCTCGGTCACGCCATCGCGCAACCGCGCATACACGCCCAGTTGCCGCCCGCCGATGATCAGGGTCCACATGTTGTCGGGCAGGTCGAAGGGCAGCCAGACCTGGGTGCCCTGCGGTTGCGAGAACTTCGCCGGCAGCACACCGATGACCGCGTGCGGCACGCCATTCAACCGCAGCACGCGCCCGAGAATGTCCGGGGCGCCGGCAAAATTGCCCTGCCACAGCTCGTGGCTGATCACGGCCACCGGGGCGGCCTTCGGGCCCTGCTCCTCGCGCGTGAACAGGCGGCCGAGCGCGGGTTGCGTCCGCATGACGGCGAAGAATTCCGCCTCCGCCCGCGCGCCCTGCAACCGCACCGCCGAGCCGTCGTCCTGCTGCCAGTTCACGTCCGAGCCCAGCGTCGCGCCAAGGTGCTCCCAGAAGCGGGTGGTCGCGCGCAGCAACTGGACGTTCGGATAGGCGTCGAGGAAGTTCACCGCGCCGCGTCCCTCGAGATTCCGGACGGTCCAGACGAACATGACGCGGTCCGACTCCGGCACGGCGAGCTGCGCAAAGACGAAGGCCTTGAGCACGGAGAAAACCGCCGTGTTGGCCCCGAGGGCGAGGCCGAGCGTGAGGACGATGACGGCCACGGCGGATTTGCGCCGCGCGAAAAACCTGACCGAAGAAAGCAGGTCGAACAGGAGGGCGTTCATGTTTCCACCGTAACCCGATCGGCGCCGCGGCAAACGCCGGGTGCTGTCCGGGACGCACAGTTGCCCCCAAATGTCTGTGTTGGTGCACAGGACACGGCGTCTGGATGCAGCACAGCCGGCACCCAATGCCGTCCGGCCCGATATTGCGCCCGCGACACCGTCGGTAGAATCGGCTCGCGCCGCGGGGAAAGTGTGGGCGCACTGAGGGTGTGGCTGATTACACCGCCCAAGAAGAACTCGCCAACAGCCTCACGCATGGGCTGGGCGTGCTGCTGAGCACGGCCGGCCTCGTGGCCTTGGTGTTGGCGTCGGTCCGGCATGGCGACGCCTGGCACGTCACGAGCACGGCGATCTTCGGCGGCACCTTGGTTTTGTCCTACCTGACCTCGACGCTCTATCACTCCCTGCGCGGGACCCGGGTGAAGGAAATCCTGCGGAAATTCGACCATGCGGCCATCTTTCTGCTCATCGCGGGCACCTACACGCCGTTCGTGTTGGTCACGCTGCGCGGGCCATGGGGCTGGAGCCTGTTCGGCGTCGTCTGGGGCTTGGCGATCGTCGGGGTCGCATTGAAATTCTGGTTCGCCGGCCGGTTCCGCCTGGTGTCGACGGTCATCTATCTCGCCATGGGCTGGCTGGTCCTGATCGCGTTAAAACCTCTGACGGCCGCCTTGCCGCGGGCCGGGCTGCTCTGGCTGGTCGCCGGCGGTCTGTGCTATTCGCTCGGCGCGGTCTTCTACCTCTGGAAACGTCTGTCCTACCACCATGCGGTCTGGCACTTGTTTGTGCTGGCCGGAGGCGCCTGTCACTGGGTCGCGATCTTCCGCTACGTCGTTCCCGGCGGCTGATCAGGCCCGTTGGAACGGGTAGATGCGACCGAGCCCCAGCAGGCGCGTCAGCTCGTCGAGGGCCCGGCGGGAATCCTCGAGCAGGGACGGATCGGCGAGATCGGCGTGGGTGAGGCGCTCGCGGTAGTGCTTCTTCACCCAGCGCACGAGCTTGGGGTAGGTGCGGGCATTGATGAACACGCCCGCCGGCAACGCGGCGATCTCCGCATCGTTCAGCACCACGCGCAGGCGCAGGCAGGCGGGACCGCCGCCGTTGCGCATCGACTGCTTGAGGTCGAAGAAATGCGCCGACCGCACCGGCGTGTCGCCGCGCTCGACCAGCTCGCGCACAAAATCACGCACGCTCCGGACCTCCGTGCAGTCGCCGGGCGCGATCAGCGCCATCTCGCCCGGTGCCACGGTCACGAGCTGGCTGTTGAAAAGGTAGGACTTCACGGCGTCCTTCAGCGGCACGCGGCGTGACGGCACGCGGATGCCGACGAAATCCTCGCCCGGGTGCAGCTTCTCGTAGGCGCGGCGCAAGCCGGTCACGACGGCCTCGGTGCCGACGAAGGCTTTTTCGTGATAGAACAGCACGTTTTCGTTCCCGACGGAGATGACGTCGTTGTGGAACACGCCGGCGTCGATTGCCTCGGGCGCCTGTTGGGCGAACACGGTGTTGTCCTCACCCAGCTCGTGCAAGCGCGCCACGGCCTCGGAAGCCTCGAGCGCCTGCCGCGACGCGAAGCGCCGTGGGCGCGACTTCACCGCCGGGGCGCCGAGGGCGCTGTGGCCATAAACGAAGAAGTGCAGGCCGTAGTGGCCGTGGGTCGGCGCGAACCGCGTATGGTTGGCCGCGCCCTCATCACCGAATCCCTGGCCGCCGCGGACGGGTTCGTGCACCGCAAAGCGGGCCTCGTCGCGGAAGATCGCCCGCAGCGTGCGCGCGGTCTGCGGCGGCTCGATGGAGCGGTGGAACTTGGAGACGAGGTTGGCCGGGGTGAAATGCACCCGGCCGTCGGCGGTGTCGCCCGAGGGCGCGACGGTGGCGGCGTTGGCCACCCACATGTTGGAGGCCGACGAGCAGGCGACGAGAAGCTTGGGGGACGCCTTCGCCGCCGCGGCCAACACCTGAGCGTCGCTGCCGCCGAAGCCGAGCGCCCGCAAGGTCTCGATCGACGGACGTTCGTGCGGCGGCAGCACGGCCTGCTTCAGGCCGAGGTCGGCGAGGAACTTCATCTTGGCCAACCCCTGCAGGGCGGCCTCGCGGGGATTGGAAACGGCACCGCCGTGGGTCATCGAGGCCACGTTGCCGTGCGACAGTCCGGCGTAGTTGTGCGTCGGGCCGACGAGGCCGTCGAAATTGACTTCGTAAGTCTTCATCGCAGAAAGCCGCGGGTGGAGCCCGCACTCCGTGCGGGCTTGACCCGCAGACAGTGCAGGTTCCTCCAAGAGTTGGGCACGGTGGGAGTCATGACAAGTTGAGCCCCGGCGGAAGTTGCGCGGGCAGTTTCAACTCCGGCACCTCGATGGAGGCGACGGGGTAGGAGCAGTAGTCGGCCGCGAGATAGGCGCTGGGGCGGTGGTTGCCGCTGCGGCCGACACCGCCGAACGGCGCGCCGCTGCTCGCGCCCGTGAGCTGCTGGTTCCAGTTGATGATGCCCGCGCGCACCTCGGCGCGGAATCGCTCATACAGCGCCGCGTCGTCGGAGATCAGCCCGGCGGCGAGGCCGTAGCGCGTGTTGTTCGCCTCGCGCAGCGCGGCCTCGAAGTCCGGCACGCGGATCACCTGCAAGAGCGGACCGAAAAACTCCTCGTCGTCGCGACCGGTGACGGCGGTCACATCGAGCAGGGCCGGCGAGACGAGGCCGGTGCCGGGCTTGAGCCGGCGCATTTCGACTAGGGCCACGGCGCCGCGGGCGAGCAGATGTTTTTGCGCCTCCAGCAACCGGTCCGCGGTGGCCGCGGAGACCACCGGGCCCATGAACGGCTCGGGCCGCTCGGTGGAGGGGCCCACGCGGAGATTTCTTACCGAGTTCCATAACGCGCTCATGAAGGCAGCTGCATCGCCAAAGTCGTCAGGTAGGGCGAGGCGTCCCGCCGAGCCGGCGGTGGACGACGGCTCATCCGGAGGATTCGCCCTACCAGTGACAACGATGAGCCGGCGCGCGCAGGTGCAGCGCTGGCCGGCGCTGAGGTAGGCCGACTGCACGGTCAGCGCGACCGCCGCCTTCACGTCGGCGGCGCGGTGGACGATGAGCGGGTTGTTGCCGCCCATCTCAAGGGCGAGGATGCGCTCCGGCGTGCGCGCGAACTGCTCGTTGAGCGCGAGGCCGGCGCGGGCGCTGCCGGTGAAGAAGAGCCCGTCGATGCCGGCGTGGGCGGCGAGCGCGGCGCCGGTCTCGCGACCGCCCTGCACGAGGTTGAGCACGCCGACGGGCAGGCCGGCGGCGGTCCACAGTTTCGCGGTCAGCTCGGCGACCGCGGGCGCGTATTCGCTGGGTTTGAAGACGACGGTGTTGCCCGCGAGCAGGGCCGGCACGATGTGCCCGTTGGGCAGATGGCCCGGGAAATTGAAGGGCCCGAGCACGGCGACGACGCCGTGCGGCCGGAAACGCGTCACGCCGAGGCTGTTCTTGAACTCCGCGCAGCGGCGCTGGTGCGCCTCG
Organism: uncultured Opitutaceae bacterium; assembly: GCA_964601365.1. Lineage (GTDB taxonomy): Bacteria > Verrucomicrobiota > Verrucomicrobiia > Opitutales > Opitutaceae > Didemnitutus. The sequence goes on from CAZRNE010000002.1 coordinate 13,491, forward strand.
ATGGAGATGTCGACCTTCCCGATCATCGACTGCACCTCGGTGAGCGCCTCCCAGTGCGGTTTGCCCACCTCGGCGGAGATGGCGCGGGCCAGCGCCTCTTTGTTCGCAGTTAGCTGGGCGGCGAAGGTCTTGGCGACGGCGGCACGCTCGTCAAAGGATTTGCCCGACCAGGCCGGAAAGGCCTGTCGCGCGGCGCGCACGGCGGCGTCAACCGCCGCAGCATCGGCTGCCGGGCCGGTCCAGACGGTTTCGCCGGTGGCGGGGTTGATGGAGGAGAAAGTCGGCATTCGTTGTAGTGGTAGGTCGAATCGTCCTCGATGAGCCGCGGCTCGTCCGGAGGACTCGCCCTACCTGAAAGGAATCGGCGTCATTTCAGCGGGGCGAACCAGAGCTTGTCGCCTGCCTCGACGTTCAGGGCGGCGGCGTAATCGCGTGAGAGCGAGACCGAGCCGTCGTCATGCTCGGTCACGTCGCCGATGCAGGCGCGGAAGTCGAGGGCGCCGTTGGCGAGCAGGAGTTCGACTCCCGCGGTGGCCGGCGCGGCGGCGCTGCGGATGCGCGCGGTGCGGGCCTGCCGGATGGTGCGGATGTCGGCGGTCGCGGCGCGCACGAGCGGGCCGGCATCGAAGATATCGACCTCGTTGGTGCGGGTGAAACCCTCGCGCAGGAGCAGGGCGAGGGCGGCTTCGGTGTCGTGGTGCACGCGGCCGATGACGGCCTGCACCTCGGGCGCGAGCAGCGGGATGTAGATCGGATGCCGCGGCATCAGGTCGGCGATGAACTGCTTCTCGCCGAGGCCGCTGAGCACGTCGGCGGCGTAATAGTCGAATTCGAAGAAGTGCCGGCCCACGGCCTCCCAGAAGGGAGATTTGCCCGTCTGGTCGATGTAGCCGCGCATCTCGGCGATGATCTCCTCCGTGAAGCGCTTGGGGAAGGCGCCGACGAAGAGGAAGCGGCCGAGCGACAGGAGCCGGCCCGCGCCGCCGCGGCGTCGGTCGGCGCGCAGGAAGAGCGAGCAGATCTCGGAGGGGCCGCGGTGGTCGGATTTCAGGTGCAGGACGGCGATGTCCTTGTCGACCTTGAGGGGCTTGTGGGTGAAGCGCTCGGCGCGGATCTCGTAGCTATACCACGGGTCGAATCCACCCACGCGGGCGGCGATGCCGGACACGCCGACGACGTCCCCCGAGTCGGTGTCCTCGAGCGCAAACAGATAGGATTCGCCGCCGGGCTTCTTCAGCCGCGGGTTGAAGGCCAACAGCGAGGCGTCGACGCGCTCGGCGAGGAATTCCTCGTCGGGCGGGAGGGTGGTGAGGCCGCCCCCGGTGGATTTGGCCAGGGCCACGAGGCGCGGCAGATCATTTTCGCGGATGGGACGGAGGACGAGCATATGGGAGAGCGGTAAGCAGTGAGCAGTCAGCAGAGGTTCATTTCGGTGGGAGCTTTATTTCACCGCAGGCGACGCGGTGGAGGAAGAGCGCGGCGGTCTGGGCGCGGGGGGCGATGGATGGGAGCAGGATCCACTCCTCCGGGCTGTGAAGGCGGTCGCCGATGGGGCCGACGCCGTCGAGGCAGGGCAGGCCGGCGGCCGAGAGGTTGTTGCCGTCGGAGGCGCCGCCGGCATGGACCCAGGTGTAGGGTGCGATGCCGACGTCGGCCGCGCAGCGCTGCCAGTGCGGGAACACAGCCTCCTCCTGCGGCCGGCACTCCTTGGGCGGGCGGTTGAATTCGCCGGTGATCTCGAGGCGGAAGCCCTCGCGGGCGTTGATGGGCGCGGCGAGTTCCTGCAATCGGGCGAGCACGGCGTCGCGTTGGGCGGCCTGCGTGATGCGGAGGTCGAGCTTGGCCTCGGCGAAGTCGGGCACGACGTTGGTGGCGGGGCCGCCGCCGCGGATGTTGCCGATGTTGAAGAGCACACCGGGCATCTCCTGCGGGAGGCGGTTGGCGGCGGTGAGGAACTCGGCGAGCGCGGCGATGGCGTTGCGGCCCTGGCCGGTCGGGCTGGCGGCGTGGGCGGCGCGGCCGTGCGCGAGGGCGGCGAAATTGCCCGTGCCCTTGCGCGAGTGGACGATGTCGCCGTTGGGGCGCGCCGGCTCGAAGACAAAACCGAACCGGCAGCGCTGCGCCGCCTCGACGAACAGGGGGCGCGCGCCGAAGGAGCCGATTTCCTCGTCGGGATTGAGCAGGACCTCGTAGCCGATGGCGGCGGCGTGCGGGGTCTGCTCGAAGGCCTGCAGGGCGGCGAGCATCGTCACGAGGCCGCCCTTCATGTCGATGACGCCGGGACCGCGCAGTTTGTCGGGTGAGAGCAGTTCGCAGCGCTGGAATGGGTCGTCGGCGCCATAGACGGTGTCGAAGTGGCCGCTGAACAGCAGCTGGATCTGGGCGGCGGGCCGGACGCGGATGCGCAGGGCTTGGGCCGGGGCGCCGGCGAGGGCGAGGCGTTCGAGCTGGGCGCCGGGCAGGCGGCCGAACTCGGCGGCGAGCAGCTCCAGCATGGCGGCGAGGCCGGCGAAGTGGTCGCTGCCGGAGTTCTGGTTGGCCCAGCGGATCAGGAGGTCGCGTAACTCCGGGGTGCGCGCGGGCAGTCGGGCGATGGAATCGGGCAAAGGCACGGGTCGAAAATTGGCCGGGGTGGGGGCAAACCCAAGCCCGAAGCTGCGAAAAATTCGTTCAAGCCGGGCCGTCTGCTCCAAGTTTCTTGCCTTTCGACAGTTGGATTGAGAGACAAGGCCCGCTTCTTACAACCAACCCCACCCATGAAGATCGCGATCATCGGAGCAGGCAACGTTGGCACGGCGCTGGGCAAAGCCTGGGCCGCGGCCGGTCACTTGGTCATATTCGGCGTGCGCAACCCCGGCGGTGGCAAGACGCAGCCGCCCACGGCCGCGGGCATCTCCTCCATGGCGATCCCCGACGCCGTGCGCGAATGCAACATCATCGTCCTCGCCGTGCCGTGGAATGCCGTGCCCGACGCCGCCAAGGCGATGGGCAACGTGAAGGGCAAGATCGTGGTCGATTGCACCAATCCGCTCTCCCTCAACGCCGAGGGCAGCCTGAGCCTGGCGCTCGGCTCGACCACCTCCGGCGCCGAGGAAATCGAGCGCATGCTGCCCGGCGCGCAGGTGGCCAAGGCCTTCAACACCTACGGCTACGAGAATTTCGCCGATTCGAAATACCCCGGCTACGGCGACCTCAAGCCCGTGATGTTCTACTGCAGCGACAGCGACGAAGCCAACACCGTCGTGGCCACGCTGGCGGCCGACCTCGGTTTCGAACCCGTCGCCACCGGCGGGCTCGGCATGTCGCGCAGCCTCGAGCCGCTGGCCCTGATGTGGATCCGCCTCGCGATGAAGCGCGACCGCAACCCGAACTTCGTCTGGGCGATGCTCAAGCGCTGAGCTTCGTCTGGTGCGGCAAGTTCACGCATAGAATGATGAATGGGGCAGGCAAACCACGCGCCCCGCGCAATCGCACACTGACGCTTTCGGCGTCCGAGCAGGCCGCGTTGTCCCAGCGGCTTTTGCGCGCGCCGTTGCCGACGGGAGTGGCGGCGCTAAGGGACCGCATAGTTTGCGGCGATTCCGTCGAGCTGGTGTCGCAGTTGCCCAAGGCGTTCGTGGACCTGCTCATCCTCGACCCGCCTTACAACCTCAACAAACAGTTCGGCGCGGAGGCGTTTCGCGAGCGGTCGCTCGCGGAGTATGAAGAGTGGTTCGGGAGCTGGTTTGCCGACCTGGTGCCGCTGCTCAAGCCCACGGCCAGTCTTTACGTCTGCGGCGATTGGAGGTCGTCCACGGCCCTGCATCGCGTGTTGGACCGGCATGTCATCGTGCGCAACCGCATCACCTGGGAGCGCGAGAAAGGACGCGGCGCGAAGTCCAACTGGAAGAACGCGAGCGAGGACATCTGGTTTGCCACCGTCTCGGACGACTACTGCTTCGACGTGGAGGCGGTGAAGTTGAAGCGGCGGGTGATCGCGCCGTATCGCGAGAACGGGCAACCCAAGGACTGGCACGAGACGGAGCAAGGCGACTTCCGGCTGACGCACCCTTCCAATCTCTGGACGGACCTGACCGTGCCGTTTTGGTCCATGCCCGAGAACACCGACCATCCGACGCAGAAGCCGGAAAAGCTGCTGGCAAAACTGCTGCTGGCGAGCAGCCGGGAAGGCGACTTCGTGTTTGATCCGTTCCTCGGTTCGGGCACGACGGCGGCGGTCGCACGCAAGCTGGGCCGGCGCTTCCTGGGCATCGAGTTGGATGTGGACTACGCCTGCCTCGCGTTGAAGCGCATCGAACTGGCGAACGACGATCCGTCGATCCAGGGCTACGCTGGCGGTGTGTTCTGGGAGCGGAATTCCCTCGCCGCGCAGCCGAAGCAGGCCACGCCGGTGTCGGATGAGCAGTCGTTGCTGCTGGAATCGCCAGCGCCTTACCGCGTCGCCAAAACCAAACTGAAATGAACTCGCCAGTGTTTGAACCGAAGGCGCGGGAGCGCATCGAGCGGAAGGTTTGCATTCTCCTGAACGAGCAGGCGGATTTCCTGTCGGCGGACACCGCGGAAAGCACACGCGCCGCGGGCGACGCCATCCAGTCCATCATTGAGGACAACTTTGCGGAAATCCTCGGCGACCTCGCCGGCGAGTATTCCGCCAGCTTCGCCCGTCGCGCGATGGCGGACCTCGCGTTCAAGGACAAGGTCGGCAACTACTGCGTCGTGGACGTGAAGACGCATCGCGAAGGGACGGCGTTCAACATGCCCAACCTGACATCGGTGGACCGTCTCGCCCGGTTCTACGAGGACGACACAAACTACTTCGTGATGTTGATGGTAAAGTATGCCGTCATCGGAACGAAGGTCACCGTGCAGCGCGTTCACTTTGTCCCAATCGAGCATTTGAAGTGGGATTGCCTTACCATTGGCGCGCTGGGTGCCGGCCAGATTCAGGTGGCGGATTCCAAGCGCATCGAAACAGACCCGAAGCAGAAGCGACGGGCATGGATGCTGGAGTTCTGCGACACCGTGCTCGCGTTTTACCCGCGCGAAATCTCCAAGATCACCAAACGCATCGGCAAGTTTGAGAAGGTGAAAGAGTATTGGCTCGCGAAACCAGAGAGTTGAGACATGAGCCCTCTCGACCACCCAACGCAAGATTTCGTCAGTCACACGCGGAGCAATCCCGCATCGTGTGACTGGTGCGGTCTGAGGTAGCAGAGCTAGCGTGTTGCTCGCGCTGCACAAGCCCTACGGCGTCCTCTCGCAGTTCACCCCGGAGCCGGGCTCCCGCTGGCGCACGCTGTCGGACTTCGGCCTTCCTACGGGCGTCTATCCGCTCGGCCGGCTGGATGCCGACTCCGAGGGGCTGCTGTTGCTGAGCGACGAACCGGGCCTGAACTCGCGGCTGCTCGACCCGGAGCAGGGGCACGTCCGGGAATACTGGGTGCAGGTGGAGCGAGTGCCGGACGAGGCGGCGCTGGCAAAACTGGCCGGCGGCGTGGCGATCGGCGGTCATCGCACCAGGCCGTGCGTCGTGCGGCACATCGAAGCACCGACGCTGCCACCGCGCGAGCCGCCGGTGCGGTTTCGGAAAAACGTGCCGGATTGCTGGATTTCCGTCGAACTCACGGAGGGCAAGAACCGCCAGGTGCGGCGGATGACGGCGGCGGTCGGACACCCGACGCTGCGGCTGGTGCGCGTGCGGATCGGACATTTCGAGCTGGGCGACCTGACATCCGGGCGCTGGCGCGAACTCAACGCCAGGGAGCGCGCCGCCGTCCTGCACCGGGACTAGACGGAGGTGCGGCCGGCGCGGCCATTGGTCGCGCGGAATTTGAGATTCATCGCCGCAGGTTCGTCATGCGCGCGCTTTGCGAAAACCTCGGCGGATGCGCCTGCGAATCGCCGTATCACTCCTGGTCATCGTTTTTGCCGTCGGCGGCTGCGCCACGCAGCCCAAACAGGCCGAGGCACCGGAACCGAACGAACGCGTGGCGGTGGAGGCCCCGCTCGGCTCCCGCATCAAGAAGCGCACGAACATCACGCCGGTGAGCGGGGCGAACCGGCAGGACATCGACAACGCGCGCGTGATGCAGGGCCAGCACCAGGCCGGGGTCGTCAATCGCGGCGGAAATTAGCCTTCGCGGGGGAGGCGTGTGATCTCGGTCCGGGCGAGGATCTGCTCAAAATGGGCGGGCACGGGCAGGGCCAGGGCGGCGGCAAAGCTCTCCCGCGCCGCCCCGGTCCGGTTCGCCAGCAGATGCGCCAGACCGATGACGGCATGCGCGGCGGACACCCGGCGTTCATCATCGGGCACGCGCTGGGTGCGGGCGGCGGAGAGGAGCTCAGCCGCGGAGATCTCGCCGCGCAGATGCGCCAGCAACGGTTCCGGCCACGGCAAGCCGGTCGTCAGGGCCGGGCCTGCCGCGGGAACTCGTCCGGTGCGGCGGGCAGCCGCATGGCTCCAAAGGTGGGCGGCGACGAAAGCGGGCTCCTTTTCCGCCACGGCGGCGAAGTCTTCGGCCGCTTTCGCAAAATCCCCGGCGACATAGTGCGCCATGGCCCGGTAATAGCGCGCCCAGATGTAACCGGGGTCGGCGAGCAGGGCTTTTTCGCAATCGGCGAAAGCGCCCGCCGGGTCGCCGAGGCTGAGTTTGGCCAGGGCCCGGTCGGCATAGGGCATGGGCAGCTCGGGCCGGCCGGCTGCGGCGCGGTCAAACTCGGCCACGGCCTCGGTGAAGCGACCGGTTTCCCAGAGGGCGAGTCCGCGGTTGTAGCGGAGCATCGGCTGGTCGGGGGCGAGGGTGACGGCGCGGTCCATCGCGGCGAGTGCCTCGGCGTAGCGATCGAGGCGGTTGAGCATCGCCCCCCGTCCGGCATGGGCGCGATAATTGTCGGGTGCGAGTTGGGTGGCTTGGGTGAAAAGCGGCAGCGCCCCGGCGAACCGTCCTGCACCGGCCAGTTCGCGGGCCCGGGCCAATATCCCGTCGACATGGTCGCCGGTGGCTGCCGCCACCGATAGTGCCAGCAGGAGGAACGGAAGGAGGCGTTTCATTCGGCGGGGAAGGCGTAAAGCGTGCCGTCGAGGCCGCCGACGATCAGCGTGTCGCCGGCGAGGACGGGGCCGGCGGCAAAGCCCCAGTGCATCGCGCCGGGCGGATTGGGCATGGGCCAGCGCCAGGCGATTTTGCCGGTGGCGCGGTCGAGCGCGGTGAGACCGCCTTCGTGCCTGATGTCGTAGGGTATCGTGCCGCCGGCCGAGACGTAGACGTGCCTGGCGGTCAGGACGGGCTGGTTCCAGCACCAGCCGAAAATGTCGGTGCGCCAGACCACGCGGCCGTCGGCGGGATCGAAGCAGGTCACGCGCCGGTAGTCGGAGGTGCCGACATAGCCGAGGCCGTTGTCGCCCAGCACGGGCGTGGACTCGACCCAGGAGCCCCAGTAGGTCTGGCGCCAGAGCTCGGCGCCGGTGTCGAGGCGCAGGGCGCGCAGCACGCTGCCGCGGGTGCCGCTGATGACCTTGTCGCCCATCACGACGGGCGAACTGGTGACGGGGGTCTTGCCCTCCTGTTTCCAGACTTCCCTGCCCGTGGCGCGCTCGACCATGTTGACGGGGCCCTTGAGGGTGGCGAAGATGATGTTCGGGCCGGAGACGGCCGCAGTGCCGCGGATCTTGCCGTCGGCCTGGATGCGCCAGACCTGCGAGCCGTCGGCGGCGTTGACCGCATGGAAGCCGCCATCAGCCGCGCCGATGTAGAGCACCCCGTCCGCCAGCACCGGGGCGGGGCCGCTGTGGTCGTAGTCGAAGATGTTGGCCGAGGGCAGAACGCGCGGCACGCGGGCGTCGCCGAGGTCGTAGCGCCAGACCTCCTTGCCGTCGGCGCGGTTGAGCCGGAAGAGGAAACCGTTGTCGCAGGCGAAATAGACCGCGTCATCCGTCACGCAGGCGGCGCCGTGGACTCCCCGGCCGGCGGCCACGCTCCAGACAAACGTCCCGTCGCTGACGCGCACGGCGTGCATGACGCCGCCGCCGGTGCCGACGTAGGCGACGCCGTCGTGCACGGTGGCGCGCGCCCAGATCGCGCCGCTCAGCTTGCGCTGCCACTTCGGGCCGGGACCGGCGGGAAGCCCGGCGGGGATGAACGGGTCGCGCGGCAACCCGGCGACGCGCTTGAGCTCGAAGGGCCGCTTGTTCGGGCCGGCGACGCCCTTGACGGCATCGCCCTCGACCGTGAAATCGAGCCCGAGGACGGCCAGCTGGTAGCGGCCGTCGGATTTTTTCAGCGCGCCCGCTGGTATACCGTCATAGTGCATCTGCTCGAGATAGAGGAGCACATCGAGCTGGCCGTCGGCCTTGGCACGGACATCGAGGCCGAATTCCGATTTCACCGGGTCAACGCCGAGGGTGCCGAGCCATTTGCCCTCGGCGGGTTCGGCGGCGGACAGCGTGGCGGCGAGCAGGGCCACGGCCACGAATTGGGACAGGGGGCGGTAGGTTTTCATGGGGTGCTGTTCACTCGACGGCAATGGCGCGGAGCATGCCGTCGAAACCGGCGGCAATGATGCGGTCGCCGGCGACGGCGATGGAGCCGGGCGTGCCGCCGAAGGGATATTTTTCGTCGGGGAAGGTCTGGTCGAAGCGCCACGTGATCGCGCCGGTCGCGCGGTCGAGGGCGACGAGGCCGCCCCGATGGGGGATGAGCGCGCCGCGCTGGCAGACGACACCGGCGTAGACCGTGCGCGGAGTGACGGCGGGTGTGCCCCAGCTCATGCCGCCGACAACTGTGGCCCAGACCGGGCGGCCGGTTTTCGGGTCGAAGGCCGAGACGCGCGCCCAGTCGGAGCCGCCGAGGTAAAACAGGCCGTCGTGGACGGTGGGCGTGGATTCGACCCACGAGAACCCGTAGGAGTATTTCCAGGCGGGAGAGCCGTCGCCGAGGTGGAAGGCGTAGAGCATGTAGTCGCGGCTGCCGACGATGACGATGCCGTCGATCACGACCGGAGTGGTCACGACCGGGCCGCCGGCCTTGAAGCGGGAGATCTCCTTGCCGGACGCATCGAGGCGCACGACCGAACCGTCCATCGCGCCGAAGAGAAGCGAGCCGTCGCCGAGACGGTTGACGCCGGAGAAGACCGGAGCGCCGGCCGCAAAACGCCAGCGCACGGCGCCGGTGGCCGCATCGAGCGCGTAGAGGCCGCCGTCGCTCGAGCCGGCGTAGACCGTGTCGCCGACGACGAGGGGCGTGGCCGTGCGGCGGTTGAAGGTGGGGTCGTTGGCGGGCGGATGGCCGGCGAGGGCGACATCGTGCAACGGGCGGCGCCAGCGCAGGGCGCCGTCGGTGCGGTTGAGGCAGACGAGGTCGCAGCTGCCGTCGACAAACCAGAGGGATTCGCCGGCGACCACGGCGCGGCCATCGATGCGGTTGGGGCCGCTCCACACCCAGACCCCGGCGCCGTCGCCGGCGCGCACGGCATGGAATTTGCCGTCGCGCGCGCCGACATAGACGACGCCATCGTGCACGACGGGCGAGGCGAAGGTGGCGGAGCCGAGCCTGTGCTCCCAAAGCGGCGGCGGAGCAGGGGCCGGGGCGGGCAGGGCGGGTGCGGTGGAAAATTTTTCCCCGCGGATGAGGGTCATCGGCAGGTGTGCCTTGCCGAAGGTGCCGCGCAGTTCGCCGCCTTCGAGGCGGAAGGCGATGTCGAGCATAGGCACCGCGTAGCCGCCGTCCTTTTCCTCCGCGTAGGGTCCGACCTTTTGGTCGTAGAGGTGCATGGAGGGCATGTGCAGGCTGAGGTCGATCTTGCCATCGGGCAGGCGGGCGAAGCGGAAACCGATCTCGAGCGGACCTTGCGGGGCCTGAATGGCGCCCTGCCAGGCGCCGGCGATGGCGAGCGGGGCCGGCCCGGAGGCGGGCTGGGTCTGCGCGGACAGGGAGAGGGCCAGCAGGCCGGCCAGTGCGAGAACACAAAGCTGACGGCGATTCATGGGGTGGGTGTGGCCAGTCCAGCAACGGCGCACGGATGGGACAAGGCAGCCGGGGCGAAGCGTTGCGGATTCGCGGCAAAAGACATCCGGCGATCGAGGGATGGGGCCGGTGGCGGTCTACTTGGTCAATTCCCGCAGGGCACGGCGGGCGTCGCCTTCCTTGATCTTCATGGTGGTCTCGGCCGCATTGTGCTCGCCGATGTAGTCGAGGAGGGCGGTGGCGAGGGCCGGGAGGCTCGCGGCGAAATCCTTGTCCTCGTCCTCGACCACGAGATGGACGCTCCACAGTTCGGGTGCGGGGGCGGAACCGGCCGGCGCGGGCGCGCGGGCGGAGAGGCGCAGATATTTTTCGCGGACTTCGAGGGGGACGGCGCCGCCCTTTGGCGGGATCTTGCCCCAGAGATCGATGGTGAGCATGTCGCGGGCCTTGTAGACGTAGGCGAGCCGGGCGGGGCCGACGCCGTAGGAAACCGCGATGATCTGGTCGGGCAGGGTGCCGGCGGGCGCCGCGAAACAGCCGCGGGCGGCGAGGCCGGCGCGCACGCTACGCTCGACCAGGGCGGCCAGCCCGGGCGAATCGCCGGTAGGCGCAGCGACGACGAGCTGATAAGATGCGGGCGGGCCGGCGCGGGGATCGCGGATGGCATCGACCTTGACCTCATGGATGGTCTGGCAGCCGCCGAACAGCAGGGCGGCGAGGATCGTCACGCGGGCAATGCGCATGAGGGTGAGGCTGCAGGTGTCGTTGGCCGCCGCAACGGAGGCGCGACGAGAGCCCAACGGCGGGCGACAACGCGCTGAACCAGGTCGAAAAAAAGCCCGCCCGCGGAGAAGCGGGCGGGCCGGGAAGCGCCGTTCAGGCGGGAGGGATCACCAGTCCTTCGAGATGCGGACGTAGACGAAGAGGGGCTCAACGAAGTTGAGGTTCTCGTTCACGAGCTTCGAGTCGGAGGGGTCGACCGGCGGGGCCTTGTCGAGGATGTTGCGTGCGCCGACGGTGATGGTGGAGTTCCACAGGCCCTTGTAGGCGATCTGCGGGCTGAAGACCCACTGCTCGCCGACGTCGGGCAGGCCGCCGATGCCGGAGCCGGCCGTGGTGTAGCTGCTGATGTAGTTGGCGTAGAGTGTGGCCGCCCAGTCGCCCTTGTTCCAGGCGAGGGTGGCCGTGCCGCGCCAGAGCGGGAACGGATAGTCGCCATCGACGTCGAAGCGCGCGCCGGTGGAGCCGATGCCCTCGACGGTGGCGGTGTAGGTGGCCGAAAGATCGGTGCGGAACTGGCCGAGGTCGGTCTTGGGCAGGACCCACCGCAGGTTGAAGTCATAGGCTTCGGTCTGCGCGGAGGAGAGGTTCTGCCACGTGGTGAGCACGCCGCTGATGGTGCCGACGGTTTCGCCGGGCGCGGGCGCGTTGCGGACGACAAGGTTGCCGAACGCGGTCAGGTTGCCGAGGATCTGCGTGGCGACGACCCGGGAGATGAGGTTGGTCTGGTCGAACTTGATGTAATCGACGCCGAAGGACAGGTCGCGGAACAGCTTCTTGTCCGAGCGGGCGAAGGGCTGCAGGACGAGACCGGCGTAGGTGACCTCGGTCTCCTCGGGCTGGAGGGTGGGGTTGCCGCCGCCGAACTGGCGGATCTGGGTCGGCGGGTCGGCGGGGCGCAGCGGATCGATCAGCGAATTGGGCGTGAAGCTGACGCTCACGCTCGTGTAAAGGAAGGCGAGGTTGGGGGCGAGGAAGGACTCGCCGAAGGAGCCGCGGAGGAGCACCTCGGGGAGCGGGCGCCAGACGGCGGCGACCTTGGGTTTGGTGGTCTCGCCGAAGTCGCTGTAGCTCTCAAAACGGGCGGCGAGCTGGAGTTCGAGGGAGCCGAGGGAATCGTTCTTCATCACGGGCACGTTCAGCTCGGCGTAGGCCGAGTAGAGGCGGCGGTCGCCGATGACGTCGGAACCGATGCCGCCGGCGACCATCTGGGCGTCGCGGTTGAGCTGGGTGACGACGTTGCGCATATCCTCGGTGCGGACCTCGCCGCCCAAGGCGAGGTTGGCCTCACCGGCGGCGAGCTTGAAGAGCGGGCCGGCGGCGCTGAAGTCGGCGGTGCGGACCTCGAAGGCGTCCCAGTTGGGGTTGGTGATGCGGAGGTAGTTGAGGAGGTCGGGGTGGTTGGGCCCGAAGGGATTCAGGTGGCGCACGGTGCCGTTGAGCGTGATGCCGTTGAGGGCGTTCTGCACGAGCCGGTCGGAGGTGTTGTTGTGCGCGAGCTGGGTGACGCTGTTCTTGGACCAGGCGAGGGCCGAGTCCCAGGTCCAGCCTTCCATGGGCAGCGCGCCCTCGAAGCCGAGCACGAGGCGGGTGCTGTCGGCGATGGACTCCTGGATGCGGTTGCCGAGTTCGTTGAAGCGGTAGCGGAGATCGAGGACGTTCTGCCCGAAGGGATTGAAGGGATTGGAGGCGGGGAAGACGCCGATGCCGCCGGGGCCGTCGCCGATTTCGGCGGCAGAGAAGTAATTGGTCGGGGCGGCGTCAATGAAGACCTCGGAGCGGCGGAACGAGAGTTCGGCGAAGCCGGTGAGCTTGTCCGAGAAGTCGTAGGTGCCGCGGGTGTAGAAACCGAAGGAGCGGGTGTCGGGGGTGAAGCCGGCCATCTCCTGGAAGTTGTAGAGCGGGGTCTGGTTGACGGCGTTGGCGAGCGTGGGGTTGGCCTGGGGCGTGAGGAAGGTCGCGCGGCCGTTGGCGAAGCCGGGGATGCCGCTCAGACCGCGGACGCCGGCGATGGGCGGCTGCGAGCTGCGCTGGTCGATGCCGCCGTAGGGACGGCCGTCGGATTCGTCGGTCCAGGGCAGGTCGCGGCCGTAGATGGAGGCGCGCTGCTGGTAGTCGAAGGTGGTGACGGTGGAGACCTTGCCGGCCTGCGCGCCGAAGATGGCGAAGAAGCTGCGCTCGTTGGAGTCGGTGCGGAGGGTGTTGCCGAAAGACATCTCGGTGGTGAGGCCGGTGTAGTTCTTCTTCAGGTTGACGTTGACCACGCCGGCGACGGCGTCGGAGCCGTAGATGGCGGAGGCGCCGTCCTTGAGGACCTCGATGGATTCGATGGCGGCGACCGGGATGGAGTTGAAGTCGAAGACGGTCTGGAAGCCGTTGAAGCCGGCGGAGGCGAAGGGCGCGACGCGGCGGCCGTTGACGAGGACGAGGGTGTTGTTGTTGCCGAGGCCGCGGAGGTTGAACGAGCTGACGCCGGGCGTGAAGCTGGTGCCGCCGTCGGTGGAGACGAGCGACTGGCCGTTCATCTGGGGCATGGCGCGGATGGCGTCGCCCAGGGTGGAGAAGCCGGTGGCCTTGAAGTCCGCGTCGGTGATGCGGACGACGGGCTGCGGAGTCTCGGCATCAATGCGCTTGATGCGGGAGCCGGTGACGGAGAACGCCTCGAGCTTGGTGGGCTCCTCGGCGGGTTTGGAATCCTGGCCGAAGGCCAGGGCGGCGGGGAGGGCGAACAGCGCATACAGGGCGCGGCGCGCCGTCCCGCGCGGGGACGAACGATGTGTGTTCATGGGTTTGCGGTCGGGGTTGGGGCGGCCGGGACCGGGCGCGTGCCCGGGCCGGATCCGCCGGCTGGGCGCGATGACGGTCCGGTTGTGGGAGCGGCTCAAAGCTTCGGCGATTCGGCTTAGCGCCCGGGCGATGTCCGTCTAGCGAGGTGCGGCAAAAACAAAGCCGGGCGTTGCCGCCCGGCTCGCTGACCGACGGATCTCGGAAGGGAGATCAGAACTTCAGGCCCGCGCTGACATACCAGAGCCGGCCGATGGGATTGTAGGTGGAGACGTCGGCGTTGTTGTCGGTCCAGGCCTGGGGGGCGAGCGGGGGCTGCTTGTCACCGAGGTTGTTCACGCCGACGGTGACGCGCATGCCCTTGACCCACTCCATCCAACCCTTCGTGAGCGACGGGGGCACGGTGTAGCCGAGGGAGAGGTCGACCGTGCTGTAGGACGGCACGGCGATGCGGCGGGCCGTGGCGCTCTGCACGAAGGTGCTGCCGCCGGTGCCGATGTCCACCACGGCGGGGATGTAGGTGTGGCCGATGGTGGCGTTCCAATTGCCCTTGTGCCAGGCGACGGTATTGTAGAACCGGTAGCCCGGGATCGTGCCTTGGGCGCTGACACCGTTTGCCGAGGTATGGCCGGCGAACTGGTAGAAGCGTTCGAAGGGCGTGGCCTGGAACTCGAACTTCAGGAAGAACGTGCCCGTGCTGGTCAGATCGAAGGTGCCGAGCGATTCCGAGCGCCAGAGGTAGTTCACGTTGATGTCCAGCGCCTGGACGCGCTGGCCGGCGATGTTCTGGTTGCCGTCGAAGACATAGATGCCGTTGGCGGAGTTGCCGGCGGCGAGATAGGCGGCGATCTGACCGGGGGTGGTGATGGGAATGGATCCCGCGAGGCCCGGGAAGTTACTGAACGCGACCTGATTGGCGAAGGAGGAGGCCGAGCCGCGGTTGTTCACGTCCTGCAGGATCGCGCCGGCGCCCAAGGTGGAAGTGAGGTCGATCTGCTCCACTTCGAGGTAATCCATGGAAATGGACAGGTTCTTGACCTGCTTGGGCGCCCACGAGAAGCCGAGCGAGCTGCTCTCGGCGGTCGAGGGGCGGAGGGTCGGATTGGAACCCGTCTGCTGCTGGGCCTGCCCGTTGACGCCGAACACGCTCGGGATGATGGACTGGGCGGTGAAACCCTGGGTCGTGGGCCCGAACAGCGCATAGAGCGTCGGGGCGACGAACGACTCCGAATACGAATAACGGACGGTCAGGGTTTCGTCCAGCGGGCGCCAGACGAGTCCGTATTTCGGAACGTTGGAGCGGCCGGCGTCGCTGTAGTCCTCGCTGCGGTAGGCGAAGTCGAGCTCCAGGTGGTTGAGGCCGGGGGCCCGCCAGCCTTCGCCCGCGAGCGGGACACGGATCTCGCCGAAGGCCGAGGTGACGTTGCGCTCGCGCATGAAGTAGTCGAAGAAGGTGGCGCCGAGCCAGCGGCGGGCGGTCGGGCCGGTGGAGCGGGAGTTTTCGTCGGGAACGCCCGTGAGCGATTCGGTGCGGAAATCGGCTCCGGCGGCGAAGCGGATCTTGCCGGCCGGCAGCTCGTAGACGACACCGCTGACCTTGGCGTCGAGCTGCTTGTTGCTGACGAAGAATTCGCCCCGTGCCGTGCCCAGGATGTTGGCCATGGAGGCCGGATCGATCGCCGAGGCGCGCGCGGTGCCGTCCAGCGCGGGCTGGGTGACGAACGTGGTCGATGATTCCGAGAAGCCGGTGATGACGCGGCTGAAGGCGCCGCCGGGGGTCGCCGTGCCGCTGGAGTTGAAGCCGCCGGCCACCGCGCGGTTGATGTTGGGCGCATAGAGCACGTTGCGGGTTTCGCGGATGAGCTTCGACTTGTTGTAGTTGTAGGCCGCTTCCCAGGACCAGTCGCTGCCGACCCGGCCGCGCACGCCGAGGTTGTAGCGGTTGATCACGCTTTCGTTCTCGAAGATGCGCGGGGCCGGGAGGTAGCGGAAGGCCACCGGGGTGAAGGCGACGGTGAGCGGGTTGTAGGGCGAGCCCGCGGGCAGGTTCAGGTTGGGCGTGCTAGGTTGGGCGGCCAGCTGCGACATCGAGGTGGTCTTGGAGTGCAGGAAGTCACCGAAGAACTCGAGCTGGTCGCCCGCCAGCTTGGCGAACGTGTTGACGTAGGCCGATTCGATCTCGCGGCCGATGACGAGCGTGACGTAGGGGGCGAGGTCGAGCGCATTGGCGGCGGAGGCGAATGTCGCCGGGACATAGGTGCCGTTGGCGAGGAGATCCGCGAGGCTGGTCGCGGTGGCGGCAAGGCCCACGGGATTGCGGTCGCGGGCCGAATTCACGCCCGGGGCCAGCATGGCGGTCGGGAAGGCGGCGCCGACGCCCACGACGCCGGAATAGGTGGCGGTGCGGCCGGTGATCACGCCGCTGATGGCCCGATCGTTTTGCAGGAGCGGGTCGACCTTGTTCCAATTGAGGGCGACGGTCACGCCCATCTTGTCGTTGGCCACGCCGCCGACGGCGAAAGCCGAGCGCTCGCGGTATTTTCCGCTGGCCTCGGAGAATCCGTAACGGCCCCCGGTCTCGAAGCCCTGGTAGTTGGAGCGGAGGATCACATTGACGACGCCGCCGATGGCATCGGAGCCATAGATGGCGGAGGCGCCGTCGGTCAGCACCTCGACGCGCTCGATGCCCGCGACCGGGATTTGCGAGACGTCGACGAAGTTGCGGTTGCCGTTGCCACCGGCGCCGTTGTCGGAGATGCGGCGGCCGTTGATGAGGACGAGGGTCGTGAGATTCCGGACGGAGAGCTGGGATCCGCCGGAGGTGAGGCCGGAATTGGTGTTGGCCGCGGTGGTGCCGAGGTTGCCGTTGCCGGAGATCATCGGCAGGCGCTTCTGCAGGATTTCCTGGAGGTTGGCGCTGAGGCCGGTCTTCTCGATGTCGGCCTGGCCGATCACCGTCACGGGAACGGACTGCACATCCGATGGCATCGGGATGTTGGAGCCGGTGACGACAAACTTCTCGAGCTTGAGGGTTTCTTCCTCTGGTTTCGGGTTGCCGGGGGCGGCAGCCGTCTGGCCGATGGCCAGGGCAGCGGGGAGGGCGAACAGCGCATACAGGGCGCAGCGCGCCGTCCCGCGGGGGAACGAACGGTGTGTGTTCATGGGTTTGGTGTCGGGGTTTGGCGGTCCGGATCGGCATCTGCCCACCCGGTGGCCGCAGGGTGCGCGCGATGAGGTCCGGGTTCGGGACGGCCGCAAAACCACCGCGACCCGCGCCAAGCGCGGCGCGGTGTCCGCCTAGCATTTCGCGATGCGAAAGGACCGGGAAAGAAAAAGGCGCCCGGCGATGCCGCCGGGCGCCCGGGAGGGAGGAGAACGGGCTCAGCTCAGAGCTTCTTCTCGAGGCCGACGTAGAGGAAGCGGCCGGTATTGTTGTAGAGGAAGCCGGGGTAGCCGTTGGAGTTGCCGCCCCAATCGGCGGCATACGGCGGGTCCTTGTCGAAGACGTTGTTGGCGCCGACGGTGAGCTTGAGGTCGGACTTCCAGTCGGTGTTCTGCCGGCTTGTCGACGGGAACAGCTTGTAGCTGATCTGCGCGTCGTAGGTGGTGGTGGCGGCGATGCGGAAGGGCAGTTCGCCATAGAATGAGCCGTTGATGTCGCCGCCCACATCGAGGAAGCTGTGGGTGTAGTTGGCGGTCACCCGGGCGGAGAGACCCTTCCAGTTCCAACCCACGAAGGCCTGCGCCTTCCAGTGGACGTAGCCGTCGTCGGCCTCGGTGCCGGGAATCGTCTGGTCGACGATCTCGGTCGGGGCGACGCCGGGCAGGGAGGAGAACTTGTAGGAGTCGAGGTAGGTCGCATTGACGCCCACATCGAAGCGGCCCCAGTCGCTGGTGTTCCAGGCGTAGCTGGCGGCGATGTCCATGCCGGAGGCGATGGTCTCGCCCGAGTTGATGAAGAGCACGTTCACCTGGATGATGTTGCCGGCGAGATCGCGGACGACGCTTTCACCGGGGCGCAGGCCGCCGGGGGCGGGATTGCCGCTCGGGTCGCGGCCGGCAGCGCGGTCGGTGGTGTCCTGGTAGTTGTAGGCGGGCGTGCCCTCGCGGGTCAGGCGCCAGACATCCACGGAGGCGGTGAAGCCCTGCAACCGGCCCTTGGGCGACCAGACGATGCCGATGTTGCGGGACTCGGAGTCCTCGGCCTCGAGGCGGGGATTGCCGCGGACGGTGACGTTCTGCTCGGACTCGGTCGTGCCGAGGATCGGGTCGGTGACGGTGTCGAGGCCGGAGGTGAGGCCGGAGAACAGCTCAAAGAGCGAGGGCTCGCGGAAGCCCTTGCCCCAGCTGCCGCGGACGACGACGGAGCCGTCGGCGAGCGGCTGCCAGCGGACGCCGAACTTCGGGACGAAGGCGTTGCGCTGGGAGGTGACGAAGTCCTCGTAGCGCACGGCGACGTTGAGCGAGAGGGCGTGGGCGAAATCCATGCTCTTCTTCTCGCTGAAGAGCGGGATCTCGACCTCGGCGAAGTAGGAGGCGATCTTGCGCTGGGCCACGGTCACGCCGGTGGGCGAGGAGCCGAGCAGGTCGCCGGACTGCGTGGTGGAGTCGTAGGCCTGCGCATTGGTCTCGCGGCGGTATTCGGCGCCGAAGGCGAAGCCGACGTCGCCGGCGGGCACTTCCATGAGGCTGGCGGTGTTGAGGAGGAAGTTGGCCTGCATGAGCGAGGACCGGAATTCGTCGCGGGTGTAATGGGTGGCGAAGGCCACCGGCGCGGCGTTGGTCGCGATGGGATTGCGGAAGTAGCCGAACGGATTGTAGGGCACGGTCGTGCCGATGTAGGAGGGCGACGCCGGGTTGAAGATCGGGTCGTTGGCGTTCAGGGCCCGCAGGAAGCGCGAGGTGGAGATGAGGCCCGCGCGGCCGTCGCTTTGGATCTGGCCGTAGCGGACACCGGCATCGAGGTTCCACTTGTCCATGATGTTGTCGATCCGCAGCCCGCCTGTGACGGCGAAGGCCGTGTTGCGGGTGTGGTAGACGCGGTTGCCCCATTCGGCGAGACGGATGCGCGAGGAGCCCGACAGATCCTGGTTGAAGGGATTGAAGGGATTGTAGGCGCCGGGGGCGGCGGTGCGGCCGCCGCGGGCGACCTCGGCCGGCGTGAGGATGGGGTTCGGGGTGCGGGCCGGGACGACGATGGTCGTCTGGCCGGGAGCCTCGAAGTTGCCGGTGGCATAGGGGGCGAGCTCGTCGATCTGGTGCAGCTGCTGGAAGAACATGTCACCGTAGGTCTTGACGTTGTCGCTCCAGGCGCGCTCCCAGGACGCGAAAGCGCCCTTGCGGGTCATCTCCGGGAAGGAGCCGGCGAATTCGTTGAAGTTGAAGGTCGAGCGGCGGCCGGTCCAGAAGGAGTATTGACTGGCGGGCAGGAGGCCGTTGTTCGAGGCGTTGCGGTTGAGCGTGTCGGGCGTGAGAGTGCCGGGCACGTTCGGGCCGGAGGTGGTGAAGAACACATTCGTGGTCGTATTGGCAACGCCGTTGATGGTGATGGCGGAGCCGGCGGGCAGTCCGAGAGCTTCAAGCACGGTCGCACGCGTGACCTGGAAGTTGGGCGGCGAGGAATTTGAGCTGAGGAAAGCCGGGACCGCCGAGTAGCTGCGGTCGCGCTGGAAGATGGGCTCGCGGTTGTAGTAATTCGCGCCGACGAGGATGCTGCTCTTGTCGGTGGTGACGCCATACATGATGTTGGCGGTGAACTCCGACGAGTCCTTGTTGGTCGTGTTGCCGTAGGTCACGGAGGCTTCGGCGCCATCATAACCCTTGCGGAAGATGATGTTCACCACGCCGGCGACGGCGTCGGCGCCGTAGACGGCGGAGGCGCCGTCCTTGAGCACCTCGATGCGCTCGATGGCGGACAGCGGGATGGTGTTGAGGTCGACGAAGGACTGCGTGCCGCCCTGGCCGACGGGATAGAAGGGCATGCGCCGGCCGTTGACGAGCACGAGCGTGGCGTCGGGGCCGAGGCCGCGCAGCGAGGTGGAGGTGCCGCCGGGGGTGAAGCCGGTGGCGTTGTTGGAGAACGGCACGCTGCCGCCGTTGGACAGCGTCATCTTCTGGAGCAGCTCCGTGGTGTTCTGGAAGCCGGACTGGTCGATGAGGCGGCGGTCGATGGTCGCGACCGGGAAGGTGCGCGCCTCGGCGGTGGTCTCGGTCGAGGGGATGTTCGAGCCGGTGACGACGAACTTCTCGAGTTTGACCGCATCTTCGCTTGCGGGGGTGGACTGGCCGAAGCCAGCGTTCGCAAACAGGGACAGGCCGGCAAATGCCACGATGGCGGCACGCGAAGCCCTCCCGAACTTTTCGGGGGTGTTGTTGTTCATGGTGTCTAGGGTTTGCGGCGCGGAATGCGCCGTGGCCCCGAGCACACCGTCCCGTCCCGGTCTCCGCAAAAGAGCTGCGACCCGCACCTAGCCGGCCGCGTCCATCGCCTAGCCGGGGCCGACGCGCCTCACACCAGCTGCGCGACGGCGTCGCGGTAGCCGCGGCTGATGTTCAGCTTGGTGCCGTCGTCCAGCTCCACGGTGCGGCCCCAGGCGGTGGTGGGGCCGAGGCAGCGCACACAGGTGCGGTTGATGATGGTGGATTTGTGGATGCGGACGAAGAGGTCCGGGGCGAGCTGCCGGAGCGCCTGGGTGAGCGTCATGCGCGTGAGGAGGTTGCGGTTGCGGCCGTGGACCCGGATGTAGTCGCCCTGCGCCTCGATCCAGCGGATGTCGGACTGCTCGACGAAATGCAGCTCGCCGTCGGTCTTGAGCACGAGCGGGGCGGGGCGGGCGGGGGCCGCCGTCGCGCCTTTCTGGAAATAGTCCAGCAGCCGCGAGACGGCCTGCTCGGTCTCCGCGAAGGTGGTGCTGCGGACGTTGCGCTTGGCGCGGCCGAGCGCGGCCTCGAAGCGCCGGTCGCTGAACGGCTTCGCGACGTAGTCCACCGCATGCAACTCGAAGGCCTTGAGCGCATGCTGGTCGTAGGCGGTCACGAAGACGCAGTGCGGGCGCTCGGCGGGGGCGACGGCCGACAGCGCCTCGATGCCGCTGAGCAGCGGCATGTGGATGTCGAGGAAGGCGAGGTCGGGCTTGAGGCGGCGCAGCTGCTGCAGGGCGCTCTCGCCGTCGGCGGCCTCGCCCACGACCTCGACCTCCGGGTCGCGTTGCAGGAGGTCGAGCAGGATCTGGCGCGAGATCTTTTCGTCATCGGCGATGAGGGTGCGGATCGTTTTCATGGCGGGCTTGGTTGTCGGTGAGGGAGAGCGGGGGCAGATCGATCTCGACGCGGGTGGGGCCGGGCGGAACGAGGTGGAAGTGAAGGTGGTAATCTTCGCGGTAGGCGATGTGGAGGCGGTTGCGCAGGGTGGAGAGGCCGATGCCGTGGCTGACCGGAGCCGTCTGCCCGGCGGCCTGCTCGGCGGGGTCGTTTTCCACCACGAGCAGGAGGCGGTCGTGCGCGAGCCGTGCCTCGATCCGGACGCGGCCCGGGTTGCGGCGGCGGGCGATGCCGTGCTTGATGGCGTTCTCGGCCAGGGGCTGGAGGAGCAGCGCGGGCACGCGCGCCGGCAGGGCGAGGGGATCGACGGCGAATTCGACCGTCAACTTGTCCTCGAAGCGGAGCTTCTCGATGTCGAGGTAGATGCGGCAGTAGTCCAGCTCCTGCTCAAGCGGCAGGAATTTCTGGCCGGAGTTGCTGAGGAGCGCGCGCAGGAGGTGCGACATCTGGTTGATGGCGTCGACCGCGCGCTCGCTGTCGCGCCGGCGCACGAGGCCGGAGACGGCGTTGAGGGCGTTGAAGAGGAAGTGCGGGTGGAGGCGTTCCTTCAGGGCGCGCATGCGGGCTTCGGTCAGCTCGGTGCGCAGCATCTCGCTCTGCACGGTCTGGCGGGCGAGCTGCTCGCGCAAGGCCAGCGCGCTTTGCGCGGCCGACTGCTGTTCGGCGCGCAGCCGCAGCATGTAGCCCGCGGCGAGGATGCCGCCGTAGAGGAGCACGTCGATCAGCTGCCGCGAGGAGAGCATGCTGAAGGCGTTTTCGATGGAGAGGATCATCGGCCACCAGTGCGGCTCGGAGAACACGAACATGCCCGCGACCCCGCGGAACCACACGTGCCAGAGCACGAGCGCGGCGCAGGTGCCGGCGTGCACGAGCAGGGAGACGGGCAGCCGGCGGCCTTGCAGTGGGAACCTTGCTTGCACGCGCCAGACGAGGGGCGTGAGCAGCGCCCAGAGCAGGCCGCGCGACAGCTGCATGTAGACCACCATGCAGGCATCCCACCAGAACATCCCGGGCTTAGCGGGCAGGTCGACGACGGCGAAGGTCTGCAGGGTGAGCACGACCCCCACAAACGACCACACGCCGATGATCTGCCGCAGGGGCACGACGGGTGGTTGGTTCATGCGCGTGCTGGTGACAGGTTTTGTTCTGCTGGCAAGGTCGCGGCAACGGGCCCGAAGCATTTCATCTCTTCTGGCTAGATGATGGGCGCAGCGCCATGACGCTCACCTCAGTGGGGCAGCGGCACGTCGCAAATGTTCCCGTGCGACGAAAGGTGCCGGCCGTGCGCCGGAACGGTTGCCTGGGTGGATGCATCCGTCGTGGGCTGCTCGCCACTGAGGCCGGAAACAACCGGCCTCCTGTTCCGGTCGGGTAGGGCAATGAGATTGACCCGGCTGGCGGTGCGGAGTTTTCCCGACGGTCATCATGGCCATGAAAAGGTTTCTTCGAATCGCCGTGCGCTGCGCGCTGGTGTTCGCTGCGGCGGTCGCGACCCCGGCGGACGATCCTCCGCCGCAACGGATCTTCGCCGTCCAGTTCACGCTGGGGCCGGCCTGGGGCAAGGAGACCGCGCCGTCCAACCAAGTCCTGTTCCAAGGGCACACCGACAACCTGACCCGGCTGCGCCAAGCCGGCCGCGTCATCTCCGGCGGGCTCTACGGCGACAAGGGCATCGTGCTGCTGCGCGCCGCGGACGAGGCCGGCGCGCTCGCGGAGTTCCAGGCCGATCCCGCGGTGGCCGCGAAGCTGTTCACGATCACGGCGGCGGAGTTCAAGCCGTTCTACCACGGCAGCACGGGTTTTCAGGATTCGCCCGAAATCGCGCTGCTGCGGCGCTTCCTGGCCGCGCTGAACCGGATGGATGCGGACGCGCTGCTGGCGACCTGCACGGAGGATTTTGCGTGGCTGAACGTCGGGCCCGAGCAGCTGGCCACGGAGGTCGCGGGCAAGGAGAAGCTGCGCGCCTGGCTGCTGGACTACTTCCGGAAGGACCAAAGCGTGAAGACCGATTTCCGCACGATCGAGCAGGTTGGCTCCCAGGTGATGGTGCGGGAGCGGGTGAGCTGGGATGGACCGGACGGGAAGCGTGTCTCCCAGCAGGCCTTCGCGGTGTTCGAGGTGAAGGACGGGTTGATCCATCGCGCCTGGTATTTCCGCTATGCGCCCGACGCTGCGCCGTGGACCGGGCAGCCCTTTGCCGATCCGCACTGAGGGACTCATCTGCTGCACTATTCATCGGACTGTGCCGGTCGCCGGTCTCAGAGGTTTTGACGAAACGGCACGCCCCGCTTCGCTCCGGAGCAATGAAATCGCGCGGCGTGCCACCCCACCATCCCGCTGTGCCGGGCCTCCGGCCATGAGCGCTCCCTGGCAGGATCTCGTGCGCGCCTTCCGCCGCGGCCCGTTCGTCAGCCTCGTCATCCTCGGCACGGTGGCCGTGGGCGTGGCCATCAACACCGCCACGCTCTCGCTGGCCCACGCGATGCTGTATCGGCCGCTGCCGTTCCCCGGGCTCGACCGGCTGGTCGAGATCCGCGCGGTGGAGAAGGGCAAGGACCGCACGCAGCCCAGCAACCAGGTGGGGGAGTCCTATCACGACCACATCGACTACCGGCGTGCCCTGCAGTCGGTCGAGCACTACGGTTTCTATTTTGCCCAGACCTACAGCTGGACCTCCGCCGGCGAGCCGCGGCAACTGTTCGGGGCGGCGATGGACGGGGGTTTCTTCCCCGCCTTGGGGATCCGGGCCCACCGCGGGCGCCTGCCCACCGCGGAGGAAACCGCCGGAGCCGCGAAGGTCGCCGTGATTTCGCACAACCTGTGGCAGCGCGAATTTCACGGCCGGGACGACGTGATCGGCCGCACGATCACCTTGAACGACACAAGCCACGAGATCATCGGCGTGCTGCCGCGGCGGGCGGAGCTGCCATTGCTCGGGGATGTGTGGACGCCGTTCGTGATGAACGACAACCTCAACCTCCGCTCGTTCAAGGCGCTAGGCTCCGTGCTGCGGCTGAAACCCGGCGCCACGATCGAACAGGTCCAGGCGGAGCTGACGGCCGCCGGCGAGGCGCAGGCCGCGGCCTATCCCGCGCAGTTTGCGCACTGGCGGCCGTGGATTTTCCCGCTGGTGGCGACGCAGCTGGGCGGCAACGAGTGCACGGCCGTCATCCTGCAGGCCGCGGCCCTGTTGTTGCTGGTCATGGCCACCTTCAACATGGGCGCGCTCATCTATGCGCAGGCCGCGCAACGCAGCCAGGAAACGGCGGTGCGTCTTTCGCTCGGCGCCCCGCCCGGGCGGCTCATCCGCCTCGCGCTGGGCGAGACGCTCGCGCTGGTCGCCCCCGGGATCCTGCTCGGCCTGCTGGCGGCGTGGCTCGCGGTTCCGCATCTGGCCACCCTCACGCCGAACCCCAACCTCGCCTTTTTCCTGCGCGAATTGACCGTGCAACCCGGGATCGCCGCCGCGTCGGGCCTGCTGGCGCTGGCGCTCGGCGTCCTCGCCGCCGCGCTGCCCGCCCGCCAGCACCTCGGCGTGAACGTGGCCTTCGCCTTGCGCGAGTCCACGCGTGGCGGCGGCCTGAGCCCGCGGGTGCTGCGCCTGCAGCGCTGGCTCGTGCGGGCGCAGCTCGCCATCACCGTCGTGCTCCTGACCGGCGCCGCCATGCTCGGGCTCAGCTATCTCACCCTCCGCGAGACGGACCAAGGCTACCGGACGGACGGGCGCGTGGCCGTCACCTTCGCGCTCTCACCCACGCGGTATGGCCGGCCCGAACAGGCGCACCGTCTCGCGCGTAATCTGCAGGACCGTCTGCCCGCGTTGCCGGGCTTCCACTCCGCCGCGGTGGCGACCAACATCCCCGTGGGGGACACGCAGTGGGTCTCGACCTTCGGCGCCCTGCCCCGCGATGCCGGGGAGATCAATTACGCCGCCTTCCCCTATGCCCGGGTCACGGAAGGGTTCATCGGGACCATGGGACTGCATCTCCAACGCGGCCGGGATTTCTCGGCGGACGACACGGCCGGCAAGCCGCTCGTGGTGATCGTGAGCGAATCCATCGCGCGCCGGTTCTGGCCGGGGCGTGAGGCCGTGGGCGAGACCCTGGTGCGCCGGCGCGGGGGCGTGGAGACCCGGCTGCAGGTCGTGGGCGTCGTGGCCGACGTCAAGATCGGCGGCTCGCGGGCCGCCACCGGGCCGATCGTGCTCCAGCCGATGCCGCAGGTGCCGCCGTCGACGGCGCTGACGGTGATCGCCCACACGGCCTTGGGTGAGGCCGCGGCGGTCGAGGCGGTGAAGCGTGCGGTCTGGGCCGCAGACCCGCTCCTGCCGGTGACGAATTCCGGCAGCCTGGCGGACCGGATCGACGCCACCGCGGCCGTCGAGGGTTTCCAGACCCGGGTGCTGGGTGCGCTGGGCGGGTTTGCGGTGCTGATCACGTTGATGGGGGTCTCGGGCCTTGTGCTCCGCATCGTCACGGCGCGGGAAACGGAATTCGCCGTGCGGCAGGCGCTCGGCGCCACGCCCGCTGCGGTCGGGCGCATGGTGCTCTTCGAGCAGCTGCAGCTCGTCGCCGGCGGGGCGCTGGCCGGGGCGGGGATCTCCTGGCTCGCGCTGCGTGCGGTCCCGCTGCCCTTGTTCGGCCTGACGGCGGATTCGCCCGCGCCTTATCTGCTGGCGCTGGGGCTGCTGTTTGCGTGCGCGCTGGCCAGTCTGGCCTGGCCGGTGTGGCGCGCCGCCCGCACCGCCCCGGCGCGCATGCTGCGCGCCTGACCGTTCACAGGGCGGGGGTCTTGAAGCCGGGGCCCGCCTTCACGCAACGGGAAATCAGGACTTCGGCTTCGGCCAGGCGTCGGCGATGGCCTTGGCTTTCGCGTCGCGCGCGCTGTAGCCGAGGTTCTCGTATTGCCGGGCGCGGGCATGGATCGCCTCGGCCCGCGCGCGCAGCGGATCGGGACGTTCCGCGAGGAGCGCGTCCTGCTCCAACCTCCGCTTTCGCGCTTCGGACGGTTCCTTGGTCAGGAGGGAACAACCGGACAGCAGGAGGACGGCGGCGAGCAGCGGCAGGATGGTTTTCATGGGGATCAGCGCTTGTCGCTCTGGAAGATGCCGACAAAGGGCTTGGGCACAAGCGCGGCGGTGCGGGCGTTGGCGGCGGGCAGGATGCGGGCCGCCCACGCGTTGACCTCCTCGCGCGTGAGGCGGTCGAAGGCGGCGCCGCGGAGCGCGTCGATGTCGGCGACGGTCTCGGGCTTCTGTTGCGCGCGTCGCAGGAGGTCGAGCAGGAAGCCGTTTTCGTGGAAGGCGCGCTGGACCTGGCTCCGGAGGATGCCGCGGGCGCCGGCGAATTCACCCTCCTTCACGCCTTCGCGGGCGAGCCGGTCGGCGATCTCGCCCATGAGCCGCGAGGCGCGGTCGGTCTCCTTCGGCGCGGTGTCGGTGGTGGCCTGGAGAAGGCCGAAACCGCCGAACCCGTCCTGATGGTCGAACTTCACGCTGGGCGAGTAGGACAGGCCGAGGTTTTCGCGGACCTCCTCGCGGATGCGGATCTCGAGGACCTTGGCCAGCACGATGAGGGCGGCCTCGTCGGCGAGCGAGAGCTGGGCGGCGACCGGCCAGGTGGCGGTGGCGAGCCCGATGTTCAGCTCGCCCGCGAACTCGATGCGCTTGAAGCCGGCCGGGGCGCGCAGCGCGACGGGCCGCGCGGGCTCGGCGCGCTTGGTGTCGGCGCGCGGGGCGAGGGCCCCGAGCGTGCGCAACACGAGGGCGGTGGCCTGCTCCTCGGTGAAGTCGCCGACGAGCGTGGCCTCGACATAGCCGCGCGCGAGCGAGGGCTCCATCCAGCGGCGCACGTCACCGACACCGAGCGAGATGTAGTCGAGCGGTGAACCCCACATGAAGCGGGCGTCGCCCAAGAAGAGATGGTCCGTGAGGTCGCGGAAGGCTTCGCCGAGGCCGGAGGCCTGGGCGGTGCGCTGCATGGCGGCCTGCACGCGGGCGTTCTTGTGGGCGGAGGGATCGAACTGCGGTTTGTGGAGGAAGTCGGTCACGACCCCGAGGAAGGTCTCGAGGTTTTCCACCGCCACCTGTCCGCGGAAGGCGAAGGCGTCCTGCTCGGCGGCGTCGAACCCGAAGGACAGGAATTTTTCCTCGATGACGGCGGCGATGGTCTGGGCCGGGTAGCTGGCCGACCCGCTGGCCATGACGGTGCTCAGTCCGAACTCCTTCAGCGCGGGCTGGGAGCCCGGCATGTCGAGCAGGCCGTCGCCGACGCGGACGATGGCGCGCACGAGGCCGGGTTCGGCGCGGCTGGGCAGCAGGTTCACGCGCACGCGGTTGTCGAGCCGCAGGAGCACGGCGCCGAGGCCGGGCACCTCGCGGCGCTCCGCCACGGTGCCGGGCGGTCCCCAGGGCTTCGGCGCGAAGACGGCCTTTTCCTGCGCGCGCGGCAGGAGATAGACCGTGCCGTCCTTGCGGTATTGCTGGACCTTCTTGAGCACGTCGGCCGGTTTGAGGTCGGCGCCGACGTCGCCGCCGACGTGGAAGGCCATGCGGTCGAGGTTCCACAGCCCGCGGAACACGCGCTGGGCGTCGGCCGCCGTGAATTTTTCCAGCCACTCGGCTTGCAGGCGCATCTCCCGCTCGGGGCCGGTGAACACGGTGTGCTCCACGATGGAGTCGGTGAGCAGCGTCATGTGCATCGCGGGGTCGAGCGTGGGCAGCTGCGCGATCATGTGCTCGGTGAAGCGCAACTGGCGGCGGCGCAGCGCGTCGACCTCGGTGGCGTCGAAACCCTTGGCGTGCGTCGTGCGCACGATCTGGTCGACGGCGAGGACGCCGTGCTCCCACTGGGGGCCGGGCACCTGGAGGGAGGCAAGGGCGAGCTCGTGGCGCGTGATGTTCTCGTAATGCGCCTGCGGCCCGCCGGCTCCCGGCACCTGGTCGGCGAGGCGCTGCCCGAGGAGCTGCATGACGAACTCCCGCTGCTGCCGCTCCATCTGCGCCTCGCGCGTGTCGGGCCGGTCGGAAGGCGGCTGGGCGACGGCGGCGATGGTCTCGGCGGAGCCGACGCCCGTGATGCGGTAGACGCCGGTGCGCAGGCTGTTGGCGTCGAGCCTGCCCTCGTTGCGCGCGGGCGGGGCGCCGGGGCGCCTGGCCAGGCCGGCGAATTGCTCCGTCACCATCGCCTTCATCTCCGCGGGATCGAAATCCCCCGTGGCGAGCACGACCATGAGATCGGGCCGGTAGCAGCGTTCGTAGAATTGCAGGAATTGTTTCCGCGACATCGCGTTGATCGTCGCCTCGGTGCCGATGGGTGAACGCTGGCCGACCTGCAGGCCGCGGAGCACGGTGGGCAGCGCCGCCTGCTGCTCGCGCTCGGCCAGGCTGTCGCGGCGGCGCATCTCGGCGAGGATGACGCGGCGCTCGAACTCGATGGCCGTGGGGTCGAAGTTGATGCCGTCGCCGATGTCGCGGAACCACCGCAGGCCCTCGCGCAACAGGGCGGGGTCGTTCTCGCGGTATTCGAGCGCGTAGTAGGTGTGGTCGAACGATGTCACGGCGTTGACGTCGCTGCCGTATTCGACGCCGAGCTTCTGGAAGAGAGCGACCATGCCGGCGGCGTCGAAATGGCGCGTGCCGCGGAAGGCCATGTGCTCGGTGAAGTGGGCGACTCCCTGCTCCTCCGGCAGCTCGTCGATCGAGCCGCTCAGGACGAGCAGGCGCAGGGAGACGCGGCCGGGCACGCCGCGGTGCGGCAAGAGGGCGTAGCGCACGCCGTTGTCGAGCTTGCCCCAGATGACGGCGGGGTCGGGGGCGAGGCGGCTGTTGGCGTGGGCCCACTGGCCGGAGCGCGGACCGTTCTGCGCAGGCAACACCCCGGCCAAGGCGACGGCGAGGACGGGACCGAGCAGGCGGGACAGGCGCATGGCTGGAAAGTGGGGAAGGACGGGCCGATTTCAACGCCGGTGATGCGACCGGCGCGGAAATCGGGTTGGATTCCTCGCTGACAGCACCCGGCGCCCGTGGTGCCGCCGCCTCACGACCTCAGGGGGCGCCGGTGGTCACCGTCCCCTTGCGCTGGGCCACCAGCTGCGTCTCGCGGTGCAACGCCTCCTGCAGGTGCGGCACCAGGCGCTGGGTGAACTCGACGGAGTCCGGCGCGGAAAGATGCGACCATTCCGGGAGGATGAAGGAGCTGAGTTCGGGATGGTCGGCGAAGTTGACCGCGGCCAGCTCGCTCTCGCCGATCAGGCGTCCCCAGGTCGGCTCGAAGGGGGCCAGCTCGTTCTCCCGCTGCAAGAGCGGGCCCTGCACCGGGAGCCGCACGACGACGACACGGCCGCCGCGCGCACGGATGGCGGCGATGTGCCGGGCGGTTTCCACGAAACGGGCCTCAATCGCCCGGCCCATCATCGCCCGGAATTCCTCCGGCGGGATGTGCGCGGGGGGCGGCGGCGGCGTGAACAGCGGCAGCCAGCCGTTGACCACGCGTTGCTGGACCGGATGGCCGATGGTGGCGGCCTGTTCGGTCATGCGCGCGCGCCGGTCGCGGTCGAGGGAGTAGAAGTAGGGCGGCAGCCTCGGCGGCGGGTGGAACGAGGCGCGTTCCGGCAGCTCGAGGTTTTCCAGCAATTTGGCGAGGGTTAGGTCTTCCTGGTTCAGGAAAGCGAGGCGCTGCTCCAGCTGCACCGCCAGTTCGTGGCTCCAGCGTTGGGCGGGGGTCCACTGCCGGTAGCGGTTGAGGGCCTTGAGGGAGGATTCCATCAAGAAGCCGTCGGGAGCCATGAACATGGCGGCCACGAGGTCCAGCACCACCGTTCCGCGGAAGTTTTCGTCCTGCGCGAGGTCGGCGAGGATCGGGAACGGCGTGCTGCCGACGAGGGCGAGCTGCACCGGGCGGCGCCCGAAGGCGCGCTCCAGGACATCCAGGTCGACATCGAATAGCATCCGGGAGGTGCCGAGCAGCACGAGGGAATCAGGCTGCACCTCGCTGCGCTTCTCGGCCCAGAGGTCGGCCGTGTCGTTGAGGCGCGGGGCGTAGCCTTGGGCGCGGGCGCGCAGTTCCCAGGCCGTCGTGGCGGCCACGGTCAACGCGACCGTGGCGGCGAGGATGCCGCGCCAGGGCCGGGCGGGAATGGGACGGACGAACTCAGAATTGGAAGTAGATGAATGCATTGCCATTGCCTTGGGTGAGGATGAGGGAGAAGAGCATCACGGACCAGACGCCGGTCAGGGCCCAGCCGGGG
The DNA here is from genome assembly GCA_964601365.1 of uncultured Opitutaceae bacterium. Taxonomy (GTDB): domain Bacteria; phylum Verrucomicrobiota; class Verrucomicrobiia; order Opitutales; family Opitutaceae; genus Didemnitutus. The sequence continues at coordinate 43,583 of CAZRNE010000002.1, forward strand.
AGCCGCGCCACCGTCTGCTCGATGGTCGCCTGCCGCGTGGCCCAGTGGATGGCGAGCAACCCGGCGATCACGACCGCCACCTGCGCGATCTCACGCATGGGCAGCACCGCGGTTCCGGGGTTGCCGGCCAAGCCGGTGAGCGCGGCGAACATCCGCATCGCCGCGCCGAAATCCTGCACGCGGAAAAAGACCCACGCGAGGGACACGACGGCGAAAGTGACGAGGCTGAGTCCGAACCGCACCGCGGGCCGCTCCACCCAGGCGGCGCCACCCCAGACGGCTTGCAGGAGTCGCTCGACGACCAGACAGAGGCCGTGCACCACGCCCCAGGCCACGAAGGTCCACGCCGCGCCGTGCCAGAGGCCGCCCAGGAACATCACGATGAGGAGGTTGAGCAGGGCCCGGGCCAGGCCGGCGCGGTTGCCGCCGAGTGGGATGTAGAGATAGTCGCGCAGGAACGTGGACAGGGAGATGTGCCAGCGACGCCAGAAATCGGAAAAACCCACGGCGGCGTAGGGCGCGCGGAAATTGTCACCCATCGAGAAACCGAAGCAGAGCGCCGCGCCGATGGCGCAGGTCGAGTAGCCCGCGAAATCGAAGAAAATCTGCCCGGAGAATGCCAACACGCCCATCCACGCGTCGAGGCCGGCCACAAGGCCGCCGAAGCCGAAGACCTTGTCGGCCGCGCCGCTGAGCAGGGTGTCGGCGAGCACGGCCTTCTGGAAGAGGCCGAGGGTCATCAGGAACAGGCCCCAGGCCAGGCGATCCGGCTGCGCCGTGCGGGCGCGGACCATCTGCGGCAGGAAATCAATCGCACGCACGATCGGACCCGCCACCAGCTGGGGGAAGAAGGTGACGTAGAGTGCGAAATCCCGGAACGAACGCGTGGGCTGCAACTGCCCCCGGTAGATGTCCAGCGAGTAGGAGAGCGTCTGGAACGTGTAGAAGGAGATGCCGACCGGCAGCACGATGCTGAGCTTGGGGACGACGTAGGTGATGCCGCCGAGCGCCAGCAGGGCCTGGAAGTTTTCGAGCAGGAAGTTGCCGTATTTGAAATAGCCGAGCAGCCCGAGATTCGACAGCAGGCTGAAGCCGAGCCAGGCCTTGCGGGCGAACGGGCGGGTGGCGGCCGCCATGCGGGCCCCCGCCACATAGTCGATGACGGTGGAGAGCACGAGCAGCAGGACGAAAGGTGGGTTCCAGGCCCCGTAGAACAGGTAGCTCGCGGCAAGCAGCAGATTCTTGCGCGCATCCCAGGAGCGCATCGCCCAGTAGGCGCCGAGCACGACGGCAAAGAACACGACGAACGTGAGGGAATTGAAAATCATGGCGTGGAGGGCCGCCGAGAATACTCCGTCCCTTCGGCCGAAGCATTGGGCCGTCCGGCTAGGAATCGGCGGGCCGACCGGCCCCCGACGGCGGGATTTCGGGTTGGCGCCCGCCGAGCGTTTCCCCACTGATGAGGCCGACATGCGAATCTTTGTTTGTGTCCTCTGTTTTGTGCTCGGTGCTCTCATGGCCGGCGCCGATTGGCGCGAGGCGAAGGAGGTCGCGCCGGTCCTGTCGGCGGAGACGCGGGCGAAGTTCGAGACGCAACTGGCCGAGGCCAAGGCTGCTTACGCCGGGGAGCCGGGCGCCGACAACTTGATCTGGCTCGGCCGGCGCACGGCGTATCTCGGCCGCTACAAGGAGGCGATCGACCTCTTCTCACGCGGGATCGAGCTGCATCCGCGCGATGCGCGCTTCTACCGGCACCGCGGGCACCGGCTGCTGACGCTGCGCTGCTTCGCGGCGGCGGCGGCGGATTTCGAGAAGGGTCTCGAGCTGACCGCCGGCAAACCCGACGAGGCCGAGCCCGACGGCCTGCCCAACGCGAAGAACATCCCGACCAGCACGCTGCAGTTCAACCTGTGGTATCACCTCGGGCTCGCGCGGTATCTGCAGGACGACTTCGAGGGCGCGGTGGCGGCCTATCGCGGCTGCATGAACGTGAGCAAAAACCCCGACACCGTCGTCGCCACGACGCACTGGCTCTACATGGCCCTGCAACGCGCGGGGCGCACGGGCGAGGCGGAAATGGTCTTGGGGGCCGTGCCGGACGACATCGAGGTGATCGAGGACCACGACTATCTGAAGCTGCTGCACCTCTACCTCGGCAAGACCGCCCCCGAGGACCTTGAGGCTGCGCTGGGCAAGGATGCGGCCGGCGGCCTGAGCGACGCCTCGCTCGGCTACGGTTTGGCCAACTGGCATCTCTACAACGGACGCAAAGAGGAGGCGGAGAAACTGTTCCGCCGCATCGTCGCGGGGAACCAATGGGGCAGCTTCGGCTACATCGCCGCCGAGGCCGAACTGAGCCGGCTCGCTTCAGAGTGAATGCTGTCTCATTCCCCGCAGCTAGCTGCGGGGTTTCCCGAGTGCGATGCGGACGCCGCCCGGCCAGCCCGGCGTTAGCAGGGCTGTGCAAGCCGCGCGTAGAATCCCCGGGGCTTGCTCCGGGGAGTAGCGCTGGCGGGAGGGCGGCGTTCCATGTCACTTGTTAAGTGACATCGTTGCGGGACGGAGAAATCGCCGCGCGGCGAGCGCGATGGGCGGGCCGACACAGGTGAGGTGTGCCACGATCACGGGCCAGGGCGCCGGCGGCGGAAAGGACTTCGGCGGCGAGGCGGAAAGCGGCAGCACCACCAGCTGCATGAAGAACCACACCGCCGCGCCAAACAGCACGCCCGAGACCAGCGCCCGCGCGGTGAGGAAGCGCAGCCGCTGCGCGGCCAGCGTGAACACGGTCGCGGCGCCGTAGGAGATCACGAAGTGCAGCGCGAGGCCCAGGGCGGCCGTGGCCGCGCCACCCTGATAGGCCGCGGGACCCAGCGCGCCGCCCGCCACCGACTGGAGGATGCGGACCGGGCTGGCCCCGCGCAGGCCGTAGAAGACGAGGACGAAGGCGATATCAAGGACGCCGCACCAAAGCCCGCCCCAGAAGATCGCGCGCAGCAGGGCCGCGCGGTTCGACGCCGTGGGTGCGTGGGTCATGCGCCGCTCTACAGCGCGGGGACCGGCGCATCGTGCAATTTCGCTGCGGCCTGTCGCTGCGGTTTCGCGACCGGTCAGACCGGCTTCGCGCCAGATGGCGATGGCACCGTGTTGGCCCGGGCGATGAACCGGTGGAACAGCAGGTGGTAGAGGCCGACGAAGAGCAGCATGCCGGCGAGCGCATACAGGCCGCCTTCGAGCGTGACCGGCACGGCGGGTTTGAAGACACTGAGCGTGCCGCGGGCGATGTCCCAGTCGAGGTGGCGCAAAAAGACGAAGGGCCGCGTCCAGGCCGAGGCGTCGCGGAGCGCGTCGTGGGCGGCTTGGAGCGACTGCACGCGCTCGACGGCGGCGGCCATCGTGTCGGCAAGGCGCGCCACGGCGGTGTCGGCGTTCGCCGCCGTGCGGCGGATGTAATCGGCGAGCGTGAGCCCGGCCTGCCCGGCGGCCTGCTCGAACTGGGCGAGGATGCGGCGCGCCTCGTCAAGGTGGCCGCCGAGGCGCTGGAGGTATTGCTGGAAAAACTCGGGCGCCTGCGAAAAAAGCACCGCGCCCGTCACGGCCAGCACGCGGTCGAGCAGGCCGTCGAAAAGGGAGCGGAACCGGGCGGCGAGGGACATGCGCGGACGATAGCGCGGTCGGGGTGGCGGTCAACCGGCGGTGCGCGACGTTGACGCCGGCAGCGTTCGTGGCGTGATGGGATCATGTCCTGCCTCGCCCATGTCGCCTTGCTCGTGCGCGATTACGATGAAGCCATCGCGTGGTTCACGGGAAGGCTGGGTTTCCGGCTGGTCGAGGACACGCCGCGCGGCCCGGGCAAGCGCTGGGTGCTGGTCGCGCCGCCGGGCGGCGGCACGGCGCTGTTGCTGGCCAAGGCCGCGACACCGGAGCAGCAGGCCGCGGTGGGACGGCAGGGTGGCGGCCGCGTCTTCCTGTTCCTGCACAGCGACAATTTCGTCCGCGACCACGCGGCGATGCGGGCGGCCGGCGTGAAGTTCCTCGAGGAGCCGCGCCACGAGGCCTACGGGACGGTGGCGGTGTTCGAAGATTGCTGCGGCAACAAGTGGGACCTGCTGCAACCGAAGCAACCGATGTCACCCAATAAGTGACATGTGCGCTGTGGGCGTTCACCGGCCCTTGCGTTGGAGCAGGTCGGCGCGGGCGGCCTCGAGACGGGCCTTCTCCTCGGGCGTGAGGCTGGCGAAGCCGGATTGCGCGATCTTGTCGAGGATGGCGTCCACGTCGGCCGCTTCGGCGGGGGCGGCGGGCCGGGCGCGGGGCCGCGGGGTGCGTTCGTCCGCCGGCAGGTCGGGCAGCACGCGGAGCTTCGGCCGGCGCCGCCAGAAGCGCAGGTCGGGCAGGGTGAAGTGGCCGAGTTCGTAGCGCGCGTAGCCGTAGGCGTAGGCATTGGCGATCCAGATGGCCAGCAGCCAGGCCCAGTCGCGGTTGGCCAGCGCCATGAGCGAGAAGAGGCCGACCAAAATCACCGCGGCCCACCGGGCCGTGAGGTTGAAGAAGACGGGCACGCCGGGGTAGAGCACGGCGAAGCCGACGAAGATGGCCAGCGCGCCGATCTCGCCGGCCATGCCAAACTGCCACCACGGGGTCACGGCGAGCAGGAGGAGCGGGGGCAGGACATAGCTGCCGCCGAAGAGCCCCAGGAATTTTCTCCAGCCGAGCCGTTTCTCCACCTCGCGCCCGAACCAGACGATCATGAGCATATCGATGCCGAACTGGATGCTCGGCGGGTTGACCAGGCCGAAGGTGACGAGCCGCCACACCTGTCCGTCCAGAACCAGGCGGTTCGAGTAGGGCAGCCAGGCCAGAAGCGGGCTCATGCCGCCCAGGACCGCCGTCACCACCATCGACACGCAATAGACGATGACCACCAGGTGCGCCGCATAAATGCCGTAGCCGTTGAAGTAGGTCAACGGACGGTGTTCGTCGGAAGCGGGCGCGTAGTAACGGCTCATGCAGGACGGGGACTGTAGCGGGGCGGGGGAGTTCCGCAACCCGCCGTTACTCCATCCCGAAATACCGGCACGCCACCTCGGTGATGAAGCCCAGCAGGCCGCACACGGGCAGGGTCAGCACCCAGGCCCAAAGGATGCGCTCGACCACGCCCCATTTGACGGCGCCGAAGCGCTTCATCGCGCCCACGCCCATGATGGAGGTGGAGATGGCGTGGGTGGTGGAGAGCGGGATGCCGAGGCTCGAGGCGGTGTGGATGACGATCCCGGCGGTGGTCTCGGCGGCGAAGCCGTGGATGGGCTGCAGCTTGACCATCTTGTGGCCCATCGTGCGGATGATGCGCCAGCCGCCGGCGGCGGTGCCCAGCGCCATGACGATGGCGCAGGTGATCATGACCCAGCGGCTGACCGTGAACTCGGGCGTGCGGAGGAACTCGGCCCAGGCCGGCAGATCGTTGAAGGCGCCGCTGCTGGTGCCGGTGAAGAGGGCCAGCGCGATGATACCCATCGTCTTCTGCGCGTCGTTCGTGCCGTGGCTGAAGCCCATCCAGCCGGCGCTCACGATCTGGAGCTTGCCGAAGACCCCGTTCACGAAGCGCGGGGTGGCCTTCTGCAGGATGAGCATGAGCAGGAACATCAGGAACGCGCCGCCGAAGAAGCCGATGACGGGCGAGGTGAACATCGGCGCGACGACCTTCGGCCAGAGGCCGGAGGCAACGCCCTTGGCGTTGACCTCGGACCAGTGCAGCACGGACCAGTTGCCATCGGCGGAGGCGATGGCCGCGCCGCACAGCCCGCCGATGAGGGCATGGCTCGAGCTGGAGGGCAGGCCGAGCCACCAGGTGATGAGGTTCCAGATGATCGCGCCCATCAGGCCGGCGAAGATCGTGGTCATGGTGATGGCGCTGGCGTCGACCAGGCCCTTGCCGATGGTGGTGGCGACGGCCGTGCCCCAGAGCGCGCCGACAAGGTTGCAGAAGGCGGCGAGCCAGATGGCCTGGCGCGGCGTCAGCACCTTCGTCGAGACGACGGTGGCGATGGCATTGGCCGCGTCGTGGAAGCCGTTGATGTATTCGAAGACCAGCGCCGTGAGGAGGACGATCAGGAAGATGGTCATGGCGGTTCGGCCGTTTCTCGGTCGGGCGCGGGCGGCGGCGCTCAGGAATACTTCAGCATGATCTGGAAGATGACCTGGCCGGCGTCGCGCGCGCGGTCGATGGCCGTCTCCATCAGGTCATAGAGTTCCATCAGGATCACGACCTCCTTGGCGTCGTAGGGGCCGTTGTAGAGGTCCTTCACCAGCGAGAGCATGATCTTGTCGGCCTCGCCCTCGGCGAACTGCAGGCGGTTGTGCGCGTCCTGGATGCGGTCGATCTGGGTGCCCTTGCGGAGCTGCTTGACCATGAACACGACCGACTCGACCGCCTCCTCCAGCAGCACGATCTGGCGCTGCATGCTCTGGCGCGGGATGTTGGCCGGGCAGATGGTGAGGCGCTCGACGATCTTCTCGACGGTCTTCGGGATGCGGTAGAGGGCGATGGAAAGCGCCTCGATGTCCTCGCGCTCGAAGGGCGTGACGAAGGTCTTGCACAGCTCCTCGGTGATCTGCTGGGTGATGCGCTTGTCCTTCCGGCGCGTCTGGATGATGTCGTGGATGCTCGAGGCGGGCGTCGAGCCGTCCTCCGTGAGGATCTTGGCGAGGAGGGCGGCGCTGACCTTGGCCTCGTCGGCGCTGGCCTCCAGCAGGTCATAGAACTTCTCCTCCTTGCCGAGCAGCTTTTTGACGGAAATCATGCCGCGATACGAAGGGGCCGGGACAAACGACGCGAGGCAATTTTACAAACGTGACGCCTTCCGGCGTAAAATTCATCGGGCTGCGGGGTTGACACCATCTGATGGGTCCGAATGTTCGGCAGCTTCCCACGGCGGCCATAGCTCAGTTGGTTAGAGCACAAGATTGTGGATCTTGGGGTCGCGGGTTCGAATCCCGTTGGCCGCCCCATTTTTGCCGCATGTCATGAGGGCAACCGCGGCTTGACAGCATTCCCGGGGATCGTTGCCCTGCCGGCATGTCGTTTCTCCCCCAAGCCGTTTCCGCACCTGCCCAAGGTTGGGCGTGGTGGTGGCATTCCGGCTCGGAGAAAGCGACGCGACGCTGACGCCCCGTCCTGCGCCCACGACTTTCCCCGAGCCCGGTCCGATGACCGGGCTTTTTTGTTTTCCCGATGCAACTCCTCCGCCAGACCATCCCCGCCGACCTGCTCACACCGCTGGCCGCCTACCTGCGCCTGCGCCGGCTCGGGGCCGGCGTGCTGCTCGAAAGCGTCGACCGCGGCGAGCGCATGGGCCGGCACTCCTTCGTCCTCATCGACAACGGCGACGAACTGGCCCTGCCGGCCCCCGCGCGCGGATGGGTCGAGGCCCTGCGCGCCCGGCTCCCGCGTGCCGATTGCGGCCGCGGCCTGCCCGTCGGCGTCGGGCTCGCGGGCTACGTCGGCTTCGAGGCCTTCGCCGGGCTTGAGCCCAGCGTGCCGGTGCCCGCGGCCAACACCCTCGGCCTCGACACCGTGCGCGTGCGGCGCATCGGCGCGGCGGTGGTCTTCGACCACGTCCACCAAACCGCCGAGTTGCAGGTGCTCGCGGAGAACGAGGCGGACGGACGCGCGCAACTCGCCGGAATCGCCGCGTGCCTGGCTGCGCCGCTGCCCGAGCCGGCGGAGGAACCCGGCGCGCCCGTCGCCCGGGCTCTGCGCCCGCGCACCGATTACGAGGGCTTGGTGCGCCGCAGCCAGGAGCTGATCCGCGACGGCGACGTCTACCAGGTGGTCCCCAGCCGCCGCGTGAGGGTGGATGCGCCCCCGGCGCCGCTCACCGCCTATCGCCGCCTGCGGCGCTCGAATCCCAGCCCCTACGCGTTCCTGCTCGAATGGTCCGGTTGCGCGCTTGTCGGCGCCTCGCCCGAGACGCTGGTGCGCGTGTCCGGTGGCAGCGCCGAGACCCTGCCCATCGCCGGCACCGTGGCCCGGGGCGAAAACGACGCCGATGACGAGCAACGCGCCCGCGCCCTGCTCGCCGACCCGAAGGAACTGGCCGAGCACCAGATGCTCGTGGACCTCGCGCGCAACGACCTCGGCCGGGTCGCGCGCACCGGCACGGTGCGCGTCGAGCGCCCGCTCGCCATCCACCGCACCAGCCGCCTGCTGCACATCACGACGCAGGTGAAAGGCGCCGTGCGCGACGGCCTCGACGCCCTCGACGTCCTTGCCGCGGTGTTCCCCGCGGGCACGGTCAGCGGTGCGCCCAAGATCCGCGCGGCGCAACGCATCGCAGAAATGGAGGGCGAGCAGCGCGGCCCCTACGGCGGCGCGCTGCTGCGGCTCGGCGCCGACGGCGAACTCGACACGGCGCTCATCCTGCGCACCGCGGTCTACGCCGGCGGCGCGGCGTGGCTGCAGGCCGGCGCGGGCATCGTGCGCGCTTCGGATCCCGCGCGCGAATACCTCGAGATCGTGGGCAAGATGTCCGCCGTGGCCGCCGCGCTCGGTGTCACGCTTTCCGGGGAGGACGATGCATCATGATCCTGCTCGTCGACGCCTACGATTCCTTTACCTACAACCTCGTGCAGGCCTTCGCCGGTCTCGGCGCCGGGGTCGTGGTGCGCCGCCACGACACGCTCGACCTCGCCGAAGCCCGCGCCCTCGCGCCGCGCGCCGTCGTGCTCAGTCCCGGACCGGGGCACCCGACGGAGTGCGGGCTGCACATGGCCGTGGGCGCGTCCGATTGGGGCGTGCCCGTGCTGGGCGTCTGCCTCGGGCACCAGGCGCTCATCGCGGCCAGCGGCGGCCGCGTGATCCACGCCCCGGTCCCGCGCCACGGCGAGGCGCACCCCTGCCGGCACGACGGCACGGGCTTGTTCGCCGGCCTGCCGGCCGACCTTCCCGTCGGCCGCTACCACAGCCTCGCCGCCGACGAAGCCGCGCTGCCCGATTGCTGGAGTGTGACGGGCCGCACGCCGGACGGCGTCGTCATGGCCGTCGCGCACCGGAGCCTGCCCCGCTGGGGCGTGCAGTTCCACCCCGAGAGCATCCTCACGCCCGACGGCCCGCGCCTGCTCGGCAACTTCCTGCAACTCGCCCGCTACTCCGCATGAACCTGCTCGCCACGCACAACCCCACCAAGCCGCTGTCGTTCGCCGACGCGCGCGAACTGATCCGGTATTTCCTCAACCCCGAGGCCGACCCGCTCGTCGTCGGCGCCGGGCTGGCCGTGCTCGCCCAGCGCGAGCCCACGGCCGAGGAGCTGGCGGCCTTCGCGCTGGAGCTGCGCGCCGTGGCCTCGCCGTTTCCGGCCCCTTCCCAGCCTGTGCTCGACATCGTCGGCACCGGCGGCGACACCCGCGGCGGCGTCTCCACCGCCAACCTCAGCACGCTCGCCGCCCTGCTGCTGCCCGCGCTCGGCGTGACCGTCGCCAAGCACGGCAACCGCGCGGCCACCAGCCTTTGCGGCAGCGCCGACGTGCTCGAGGCCCTCGGCTACGACCTCCAGCGGACCCCGGCCAAACTCCACGGCGACCTCGCGGACCGGCGCTTCGCGTTCCTGCTCGCCTCCGCCTACCACCCGCAGCTCGTGCGCCTGCGCGACATCCGCCGCCGGCTGGGCGTGCCCACCATCTTCAACCTCATGGGCCCGCTGCTCAATCCCGCGCAGCCTGCGTTCATGGTGCTCGGGGTCGCCCGCGCGGCGTTGCTGCAGGAGATGTCCGCCGCGCTGGCCCGCAACGGCGTGCAACGCGCCTTCATTTTGCACGGCACCACCGCCGACGGCCACGGCCTGGACGAGGCCTCGATCGAGGGCGCGACCGAGGTGGTCGAGATCATCGGCGACCAGGTGCTGCCGGCGGTCCGCCTCGGACCGTGCGACTTCGGCCTGGCCCCCGCGCCGGCGGGCGCGCTGGCCGTGCGGAGCCGCGACGAGGCCTTCGATCTCGCCCGCGCCATCATCGGCGGCGCGCGGCACAAGAACTTCCGCCCGGCCGTGGCCGACGCCGTGGCCCTGCAGGCGGCCTTCGGCCTGCTGCTGCACCGGCAGCAACCGCTGGGTGCGCTCGCGGGCGCGTTCCGCGAGGCCCGCGACCGGGTCGAGCAGGGCATCCCGCTGCCGTTCACGCCGCTGCACAGGCTGCCCGATCCCGCCGAACTGGTCCGCGAGAGCGGCGTTCCCGCCGACTCCCACCTCGGCCGCGTGCTGGCGGCCGAGCTGCAGCGCCTCGGGGAGACCCCGGCGCACACCGGCGCGATCCTGGAGCGGCACCAGGCCGGGCGCTTCGAGCAGGCTCTGCGCCGGTCGCGGGCCCAACGCGGCGGCGGCATCATCGGCGAGTTCAAGCTCGCCTCGCCCAGCCTCGGCGCCTTCGCCCCGCCGGTCACGCTTGAGGTGCAGCTCGAGTCCTACCAGCACGCGGGGGTGGACTGCTTCTCCGTGCTGGCCGAGCCGAAATACTTCCTCGGCTCGCCGCAGCACGTGCGGCGCGCCGCCCGCTTCGAGGTGCCGGTGCTCTACAAGGGCTTCGTGCTTTCGCCCCAGCACCTGCGCGAGGCGGCCGAGAGCGGCGCCTCGGCCGTGCTGCTCATCGCCCGCGTCCTGCGCGGGCACACGGCGGCCTTCGCCGATGCCGCGCGCGCGCGCGGGCTGGAGCCGCTGGTCGAGCTGCACGACCTCGCGGAGGCGGACTATGCCCTGGAGGCCGGCGCGCGGCTCATCGGCGTCAACACCCGCGACCTCGCCACCTTCGCCGTGCGCGAGACCCCCGCCGCGCCGTGGCGGGCGCGCTTTCCCGACGCGGTGCTGATCCGGGAGAGCGGCGTGCGCGAGCCCGCCGACGCGCGCGAAGCCTTCGTGCACGGCTTCGACGCCGTGCTGATCGGCGAGGCATTGATGCGCCGCAACGACCACCGCAGTTTCATTCAGGAAATCTTCACCGCACCGCCGTCATGACCGCCGCCACCCGTTTCCAACTGCCCACCCGCTTCGGGCGCGCCGCCTACGGCGGCTGCTATGCGCCGGAAACGCTGATGCCGCCCCTGCTCGAACTCGAGGGCGCCTTCGCCTCCGCGCAGGCCGATCCGGTTTTCCAGGCGGAGCTGGCCCGCGAGCTGAGGGATTTCGCCGCGCGGCCCACGGCGCTCATGCCCGCACCGCGCCTCGCGCAGGCCGTCGGCCTCGCGGCGTTGTTTCTCAAGCGGGAGGACCTTGCCCACACCGGGGCGCACAAGATCAACAACGCCCTCGGGCAGGCCCTGCTCGCCCGCCGCATGGGCAAGAGCGAGGTCATCGCCGAGACGGGCGCCGGCCAGCACGGCGTCGCCACCGCCGCGGCCTGCGCCCGGCTCGGTCTCGCCTGCACGGTCTACATGGGCGCGACCGACATGGCGCGCCAGGCACCCAACGTCGCGCGCATGAACCTGCTCGGGGCCAAGGTCGTGCCCGTCGGCACCGGCCAGGGCACGTTGCGCGAGGCGGTGAACGAGGCGCTCCGCGCCTGGGCGGCGCGCTGCGACCACGCGCACTACATCCTCGGTTCGGCCCTCGGGCCGCACCCGTTCCCGACCATCGTGCGCAGCTTCCAGCGCGTGATCGGCGACGAGGCGCGCGCCCAGGTGCTCGCGGCGCACGGCGCGCTGCCGGATGCGGTCATCGCCTGCGCGGGCGGCGGCAGCAACGCGCTCGGCCTGCTCACGGCCTTCGTGCCCGACGCCCTGCGGCTCGTGGCCGTGGAAGCGGGCGGACACGGCCGGGATCTCGGCCAGCACGCGGCGCGGGTCGACGGCGGCCGCGTGGGCGTGTTGCACGGCTGCAAGACCCTCGTGCTGCAGGATGCCGGGGGCTACACGGCGGAGACCGCGAGCATCAGCGCCGGGCTCGACTATCCCGCGCTCGGGCCCGAACTGGCCGCGCTGGCCGGCGACGGCCGCGTGGAGGTGTGGCGCGCGTCGGACGACGAGGCGCGCGCCGCGGCTGAACAGCTCTGCGCGCTCGAAGGCATCCTGCCGGCGCTCGAAAGCAGCCACGCGCTGGCCATGCTGTCCCGCCTCGCGCGCGAAGGCGCGCGCACGGTCGTGCTCGGGCTCAGCGGGCGCGGCGACAAGGACCTCGCCACCTACACCGCGGCGAAAAAGCAGGGAGGCTCCGCATGAAGCCGGTGCTGCCCTTCATCATGGCCGGTGCACCAAGCCTGGAGAGACTCCCGGGTTTCCTCGCGGAGTCCGCCGGGCTGAAGCTCGATGCCATCGAGGTCGGCCTGCCGCACAGCGATCCCATCGCCGACGGCCCGGTGCTGCAGGCGGCTGCGCAGCAGGCCGTCGCGGCCGGGGTGACGCCGCGCGCCGTGCTCGCAAAGCTGGCCGCCTGCCGCCCGAGTGCGCCGGTGGTGCTGTTCACCTACCTCAATCCGTTGCTGCAGATCGGCGCGGCGCGGTTGATCGAATTGCTTCGACCGACGCCGGTGCGGAGCCTGCTCATCGTGGATCTGCCTTTCGGGGAGGAGCCGGAGTTCGAGGCGGAGCTGCGCGCCGCGGGTTATCCCATCGTGCCGCTGCTGGCGCCGACGACGGATTTGGAGCGCGCCGCGCGCCTCCTGGCGGAGCGGCCCGACCCCGGCGCTGGCGCGCCGTTCGCCCAGCGTTTCGCCTATGTGGTGGCGCGGCTGGGAGTCACGGGCACCGGGCAGGCGTCCGATCTCGCGCCGGTGCGCGAGCGCGTGGCGGAGCTGCGGCGCATCACGTCGCGCCCGCTGGCGGTGGGCTTTGGCTTGTCGGACGGCCAGTCGCTCGACGCGGTGCGGGCGATGGGCGCGGTGCCGGTCATCGGCAGTGCGCTCGTGTCGGCGTTGCAAGGCGGCAAGTCGCTGCGCGAATCCCTGACGGCGCTGGGCGGAAAGGCCTGAGAGCCGTCCGATTTTCAGATCTGGCCGCGATGCTTGGCCGTGGGGCCGAAGTGGCGGACGATGACCTGTTCCATGTCGTCGAGCTTGATCGGTTTGGTGAGGTAGTCGTCCATGCCGGCGAGGATGCAGCGCTCGCGGTCGCCGGCGATGGCATTGGCCGTCAGGGCGACGATGACGGGCTGCTGGTTGACGGGCAGGCGGCTGCGGATCTCGCCGGTGGCGGCGAAGCCGTCCATCTCCGGCATCTGCACATCCATGAAGATGATGTTGAAATTGTGCTTCGTGGCCATGGCGACGGCCTCGAGGCCGTTGGAGGCGGCGGCGGCCTGGTAGCCGAGCTTGCTGAGGAAGCGGAGCGCGACCTTCTGGTTCACGGGGTTGTCCTCGACGAGGAGGATCTCGAGCGGGATCGCGCCGGCGATGGGCGGGCGGCTCTCGGTCATCATCAGCGGGGGCTGGGTCTGGCCGGTGGCGGGCGCGCCGGTGAGCCGGCCGATGTGCTCCATCAGCGCGGAGGGCTTCACGGGTTTGGGCACGCGCACGACGAGCGGGTCGGTGCTGCTGACCCGCTGGGCGACTTCGGTGGCGGGACTGAGGACGACGACGGGCAGATTGACGTAGGCGGCGCGGATGCGGGCGATGAGTTCCTCGGCGGATTCGCCGGGCAACACCCAGTCGACGATGGCGAGCAGGGGGCGCTGGCGCGCGAGGTGATCGAGGAACTCGCGGCCGGTAGGGACGACGAGCGGCTTGAAACCGGCGGCCGTCAGGGCGTGGTGGAGCGTGGCGCGGCTCACGGGGTGGTCGTCCACCGCCAGGATCGTGGAGCCGGCGAGACGCATGGAAAAAGGCGGGCGGGTGGGCTCGGGCACGTCGTCCACGGCCTGGGTCTGGATGCTGAAGCGGAAACGCGAGCCCTTGCCGGGTTCGCTCTCCACATCGATGGTGCCGCCCATGAGCTGGCAGAGGCGGTCGCAGATGACGAGGCCGAGGCCGGTTCCGCCGAACTTGCGGGTCGTGGAGGAGTCAACCTGGCTGAAGGGCTGGAAGAGGAGGTGGCGCCGCTCGGGGGGGATGCCGATGCCGGTGTCGGTGACAAAGAAGTCGAGGAGGAACTTGCCGCCGGGCCGGCGGACGGCGCCGGGGGCGAGCCGCACCTCGATGGTGACGAAGCCGGCGGGGGTGAACTTCACGGCATTGTTGAGCAGGTTGACGATGACCTGGCGCAGGCGCGTGATGTCGCCCTCGATGTAGCGGGGCACGGCGGGGTCGAGGCTGTAGGCGAGCTCGATGCCCTTGGCCCCGGCCTGGAGGGAGAAGATGTCGAGCGCGTCCTCGAGGCATTGCACGAGGTCGAAGGGCTGCTGCTCGAGCTCCATCTTGCCGGACTCGATCTTGGAGAAGTCGAGGATCTCGTTGATGATGGAGAGAAGGGCGTCGCCGGAGGTGCGGATGGTGTTGACGAATTCGCGCTGCTCGGGGTCGAGCTTGGTGTCGAGGAGGAGGCTGGTCATGCCGATGACGCCGTTCATGGGCGTGCGGATCTCGTGCGACATGGAGGCGAGGAATTCGGACTTGGCGCGGGAGGCGGAGTCGGCCTCGGCCTTGGCGCGACGGAGGGTCTGCTCGACCTCGACGCGGGCGGTCATGTCGGTGGCGAGGCCGATGATGTTCTCCAGGCGGCCGCCGGCGCCATGCACGGGCTGGAGGTCGAGGCGCAGGATGTAGCGGCGGCCGGACTTGGCGATGTGCATGACCTCGGTGGCCACGGGTTCGCCGCGGAGCATGGCGTTGGTGACGCGGTCGAGGGCGCCCGCGTCGGTGTCGGGGCTGGCGAGCAGATCGAGGAGGCTGCGGCCGGCGATCTCGCCGAGCGAATATTCGCTGATGCGCTCGAAGCTGGTGTTCACCCACTCGATGTGGCCCTCGCGCGTCAGGATGAGGACGGGGTTGTCGGTGCGGCTGGCGACGAGGGAGAGCTTGCGGCTTTCGGCCTGGACGGCGGAGAGGGCCTCCTCGGCGCGCTTGCGGGCGGTGATGTTCTGGCAGGTGCCGATGACGCGGAGCGGCTGGCGCTCGGGGTTCACGGCGACGCACTTGGCGCGGGCGAAGATCCAGTGCCACTGCCCGTCCGCGCCGCGGACGCGGTATTCCAGTTCGAAGAGCGGGGTGGCGTTGCTGAAGTGCGCCTCCAAGGCGGCCTGGAAGCGGCCCTGGTCGTCGGGATGGATGAGCGCGGCCCAGGCCTCGGCGGTGGGCGCCATGGCGGCCGGGTCGTAGCCGAGCGAGGTCCAGACGCTGGGCGAGTAGATGACGCGGCCGGAAGGGACGTCCCACTCGTAGACGCCGACCTGGGTGGAATCGAGGGCGAGGTGGAGGCGCTCGTCGGTGACCTTGAGGCGGGCCTCGACGCGGCGGCGCTCCTCGTTCTCGGCGCGCAACTGCGCGCTGGTCAACTCGGCGGCGGCCTGGCGGCGGCGGGCGGCCTGGGCGAGGTGGACCACGAGGCCGAGCAGGGCGCTGAAGCCGAAGCCGAAATAGAGCGCCATCTGCTCGGGCAGAAAGCGGCGGTTCGCCGCGATGGTCTCGGGCAGCGGGGTGAGCGCGACCGAAATGCGTTGGTCGTAGAAACGGAAGGTGGTGGTCTGCCGCAGCCGGGGGTCGGCCGGCGCTTCCGTGGCGACATTCGAGTAGACGGGCAGCCAGAGGTTCTTGGCGGGGTCGGCCGGGTCGGCGACCGCGACCTCCACCGAATACCGCGACGACAGCGCCATGCGTTGGTCGATGACCTCGATGAGGCGGCGGTAGAGGTATTCCCCGACGAGGAAGCCGTCGGCCGCGCCCTGGCGTTGCACGGGCGTGTAGGCCGCGAAGACCGGTTCGCGGGCGGGGTTGACCAGGGGACCGACCACCGTGAGGGAGGGGGCGCCGGTTTCGGCGGCCTTGCGCGCGGCCTCCATGGCGGCAAGGCGTTGGGGGTGGTTGGCGTTGAGGAAGAAAATCATGTCCTCGTTGCCCTTTTCGGGCCAGAGCCAGCGGGTGCGCCCGCCGGCGTCCACCCACATGAGCGCGCGATAGGCGGAAGTGGGGCTGATGAGCGCATCGGCGTCATTTTCCCATTGGTCCTGCGGGGTGCCGCCGGCCTGGTTCCAGCGCATGGCCATGCGCCGCAGCGAGCCCATGTTGCTTTCCGCCTCGCCGGCCAAGAGGGCGCCGAAGCTGCTGATCTGGATCCGGCTCGTGCTGTTGACGTAGCCCAGCTCGCGCTCCCGGAGGGCGAACCACACGGCGAGCGCGGCGGTGACGCCGCCGATGAAGACGGGCAGCCAGAGCCAGCGCGGCCCGGCCAGGCCGAGCGTGCCGCCGTCGCGCATCGCGAGCACCATCAGGCCGCCACCCAGCACGACAACGGCGGCGGCGGCGTGCGGGGCGAGCCGCGCAAGCTGGATCCAGGATTCGTTGTAATTCAGGCCGATGAGGTTTTCGCCAAAGGACACGATGCCGTAGGCGCAGGCGATGGAGCCCGTGAGGGTGAGCAGGAACGGCCGGGTGAGGCTCGCCGGCCGCCACGCAAACCACGCGGCGAGGAGGCCGCCGAGCGCCAGGAGCACCGCCAGCGTCGGCGGCATGCGTCCGATCTGCTGGCCGTCGATCAGGTCGCGGTGCCGCACCAGCAGGTCATCGATGCCGCGCTCCCATTCGAGCGCGCCCTGCAGCAGCGTGAACGCCGCCAGCCCGGCGACGGCGAGCGCCATGACGAGCGCGGCCGTGCGCCTTTCCCAGAGGCAGCAGACCACGGCGCCGCCGAGCAGGCCGAGGCAAAGGGCGCCATTCGCGGGCAGCACCGCGTCGGACACCCGCGGTTGCACCAGCACCAGCGTGCCGGTCCACCAACCCAGCAGCGCGACCAAGCCGAAAACGACGAGCAGCGCAAAGGGCGCTGCCAGCAAAAGCCGGGTGGCGAAATGCCTGTCGGTGGAATTCGTCAACGCCTGCCTGCATAGGTATGGCAACAGGCCATAGCAATTCGGATTTAGGGGTATTTACCTAGATGCGGGACGGGTTGTCCCGCGAGCGACCTAGGGAGACTTGGGTCGGGTGGCGTTGCTTTCCTCGCGTGTGGCGGGCACAGGGTCGCGCGGGCGGGATTCGCCGAGAGAATACGACCACTTGGGGTCCTTGATCTGGCCGCCGAGCTTCAGCTCGATGATGCTGGTCAGCGGATTGAACACGAGGCTGAGCGCGTCCTGCAACAGGGTCTTGGTGCGGTCGAAGGGTTTGAACTTCGCCGTGAAGTCGAGCGCGCCGCCGGCCAGCCGGTAACTGCCGCGGCCTTCGATCAAGGCCGCCGGGCCGCTGATGCGCACGTCGGGAAACGTGACGATGCCGTCGGCGAGCTGCAGGCTGGACTGCGCCTGGTCCAGCTTGAGCGAGGAGAAATTGAGCGAAAGCCCGGAGAGCACCTGGGAGAGCAGGCCGAAGAGATGGACTTCGCCCAGCTCGGCGCCGGTGATGCGCGCATTGCCGGAGCCGCGGAAACTCGCCACGTCGCCCGGCGCGCCCAGTGCGGAGAGCGCCAGCTCCAACCGGCCGCCGGCGGCGCGTTTCAGGAACTTGCTGTCGGCCAGCTCCGACGAGCCCGGCGCGCCCTGCCGCGAGAATTCCTCGGTGGCCAGGATCACGCGGGTGAGGTCCGCGTCCTTCAGGTAGAGGTCAAAGCCGAGCTGGCGCGCGCCCTCGGGGCCGCCGAGCGAGAGCTTGCCGGCCCCGGTGCCGCCGCCGAGGGAGAATTCCAGCCGGTCCACGCGGAAATCGGCCCCGGTCACGCCACCCTCGGCGCGGACGGTGTCGAGCGGGAAATACCGGTAGTGCAGCCCGCCCCCGGCCTCGCCGCGGAACACGTAGGAGGTGTCGCCCGCGTAGGCGCCGGTGCCGATGCGGCCGCGGGCCGCGACGCGCGGCGGGCGCGCGAACCACCAGTCGCGCAGGAAATTCTCGGCGGGCCGGCCCAGCAGTCCGGTGTGCGCGGCGGGGTCGAGCCGGAGGTCGAGGTCGAAGCCAATGGCGTCCTTCTGCTCCGGGCGGCCGCGCCAGACCTCGAAGGACCCGCGCACAAACTGCGCCCCGCCCGCGCGCGCGGCATCCACGGCCAGTCCGCGGGTATAGCCGCCGCGGGCGAAGACCGTGGTGTCGACGGTGTCAAAGGCCACGCCGCGCACCTTGGGCTGCGCGACCTGCGCCCGGCCGAAGAAGACCGCCTTCGCGCCGTCGCCCCAACGGCCCTGCACGTCCACGTCGGCCGCGGGCGCGGCGGCGGTGAAGTCGAAATCGTCCCACAGCCGGGGCCAGAAGCCGTCGGCGCGGAACCACGGGGCGATGGCCATCGGGCGCAGCTGTCCGGTGAGCAACATCCGGTGATCGCGCGTCTTCACGTCCTGCCAGTAGCTGCCGCGGGCGAAGTTGTCGCCGAGGCGGAGGACGGAACCGGTGGCGAGCAGCTCGCGGCCGTCGAAGCCGAGGCGGCCATGGGCGGAGTCGATCGCGACGCCGCGGAAGTCGAGGCGGCCGGCGGCAATGAGCGCATCGAGACGGTCGAATTTCCACGCCGGCGCCAGTCGCGCGGTGACATCCGCGCGTCCGGGGGCGCGGATCTGCAGCCACTGCGAGGTGCGCGGCAGGTGGCGGGCCAGGTGTTCGTTGGCGAGGTCGGGTTGGATGCGTCCGGCCAGCCGCACGGTCGCGGACTGGTCGCGCAGGTTGGCCTCCACCGCGGCGGTGAAGACCTCGCGCCGCACGGCGAAGGCCGCCTCCGCGCGCACGGCGGGCCAGGCGGACAGGTCGGCGCGCACGACGGGCGCCAGCAGGGGCTCGTGGTCATTCCCGACGCCGCTCAGCGCGACGAGCAGTTCCTGCGGCCGCGGGGGAGTGGCGATGTCCGGCCACAGGAGCTGCAATTGCGCATGGGCGCGGGCGGCGCGGCCGCGGCCGGTGTGGTCGAGGTCGCGCGCGGCCAGATGGACGTGGAGCCGCGCGGCGCGGTCCCGCGCGGGGAAGAGCGTGGTCGTGGCGGTGAGCGCACGCGCGGAAAAACCGGCCGCGCGCACCGCGTCCGCCGTGAAGGCGAGATCGATGCGGTGCGTGTGATCGGGTTGCGCGGTGATGCGCGCGGCGAGCGCGGGGCGGTCGCAGGCTTCGAGCCGGCGCAGTTGCACCAGCAGGTCGCGGCCGCGGCGGGTGTAGGCGGCGACCAGGCCGGTGAGGTCGGGGGGCGCACCGGTGGCGGCGGGGCTCCAGATCTCGCCGTGCGCGGTGACCTGCAGGGCGCCGAGGCGCAGGGCGAGCTGGTCGAGGCGCCAGTGCTCGCCGGTGCGCCGCACGGCGGCGGAGAGGTCGTGGACGAGGTTTTCCGCGGCGCCGGTGGGGGAGACCATGGCGGGGAGCTGGAGTGATGCGCCTTCGAGGCGGATCTCATGCAGGGTGAGACCCCCGGCGAGCACCGCCCAGAAATCGAGGTGCAGCACCGCGGCCCGGGCCGCAAGCAGCGGTTCCTCGTAGGGGGCGGCGTGCAGGCGGAGATTGTCCACCTGCACGATCCCCCGCGGCGAGATCATCGCGCGGTCGAGGCGCGCCTGCAGCCCGAAGCGCGCGAGCTGCGCCTCGGCGCGCCGGAGCAGGAACCCGGGCACGGTGACCTCGCGCACGGCGGCGATCCAGACCAGGGCGCCGAGCGAGACACCGAGGATGAGCCACAGCGTCCAGCGCGCGAACGACAGGCAGCACGCGCCGCACCAGCGGAGCGCGGCGGTGGTCTTGGACGGGGATTCCGGAGCCATGCGCGGGCGGACAGCGAAAACGTCGGCGGGTTGCCGGGCTCAGCCCTGGGGCGGACCGGGATCTTGCTTTTCCGTGAAGGTGAAGTGGAAGAGGGCGTCGAGCAGGGGCTGGGACACCTCGAAGACGACGCCGCCGAAGTCGGCGGTGCCCGCCAGCTGGCTGGTGCCGCCGAGGCGCTCGGTCAACAGGAGGGTGAACTGCTCCTGCTGCGCGCTGCCCCCGCCCTGCAGGGCGAGGTTGAGGGTGAGCTGGTATTGCCAGGGCGCGGGTGCGCCGCGCACCTCGACCTGGGTTGGGTTGAAGGGCTGCGCGCTGAAGCTGCGCGCAGTCAGCACGGACATCTCGGCCAGCAGGGCGCCCAGCGCGCGGCGGCGCGGCTCGGGTTCGGCGGCGAGCGCCGCCTCCCAGGTTTCGCCCTCGGCCAGCTGGCGCCGGAAGAGCGGGGCCGGCGCGCCGGTCTGCGTCAGCGTCACGCCCGTGATGCTGGCGCCGGAAGGCAGGGTGCGGAGCAGGCGCTGGCGATAATGCAGCGGTTCCGGCGATAGGTGGTCGAGGATGACGGAGTCGATCTCGTAGATGGCGGGCGCATTGGTGACGCGGGCGAAGGCCTTGCCGGGCTGGTCGGGCGAGACCCCGATCTCGGCGACAAGGGATGACGGGGGCTGGCCGGGTGCGCTGCCTCCGCCGAGGCTCAACGTGAGCGTGCGCTCGGGGCGGTTGAAGCCGAACCGCTCGAGATCGGCGGCGGTGGGGGCGTCGCTGACATAGCGCGTGGCGTGCAGATCAAAGAGCCGCTTGAGCAGGTCCTGGATGAGGGGGAGTTCGGCGGGGACGGGGGCGGGGGTCTGGGCGTCCACGGCGCGGCCGGCCAGCTGCCAGGGAAAGTTGCCTTCCGCGTCGGGGGCGTCGAGGCGCTGCAGGGCGACGGGCGTGCGGCCCGGGCCGCTGATCGTGAGGCCGGTCACGGCGGCGGGGTTGAAATCGAGCACGCGGGAATCGCGCAGTTCCTGCTGGGCGCCGCGGAGGAAGCTGAGCAGCGGCCCCGGGACGGCGACGGTGAAGACGGCGGACTTGTCCTCGATCTTGGCGAAATAGTCGTCGCCGGTGTGGGCGCCGAGGAGGAGGGTTTCGCGGCGCGCGTTGCCCTCGAGGGTGACGCGGAGGACGGGATTGTTGAGGCCGGCGCGCTCGAGGTCGGCGTTGTCGGTCTCGAGGAAGTTGCGGCCCTGGAGGCTGAGGAGGAGGTTGAGCGCGACGTTGACGTTGTCCTTGTTGGCGCGGGCGAGGATGGGTGTCTCGAAGGCCCAGCGGTCGCCGTCGCGGCGGAGGCGGACCTTGGTGCCGTCGGATTGGACGCCGAGGGAGCGGGCCTCGAAGATGGGGATGGTGAAGACGGAGTCGGCGCGGATCTGGTCGAGCGGGAGGCCGAGACTGTCGGCGACGGCGCGGTTGACGACGTGGATGCGTTCGCCGCCGGGCGAGAGGAGATAGAGGCGGGCGGCGAGGGTGGTGGGGTTGCCGAGGCGGGTCTCGAAGGCGCGGCCGGCGGAGGTGAAGGTGAAGGTGAGCGAGGGCCGGTCGAGGCCGTAGTCGGCGAGCGAGCGGCCGCCCGAGGTGAGGTCCTTGACGGCGAAGCTGGTCTCGTGCTCGAGGAACTGCAGTTCGCGCAGGATGCTGTCGACGGCGTTGGGGTTGGCCGGCCACTCGTAGGGCTGGGTGAGCCACCAGGTTTCGCCGCGCTTCTCGATCCGCACGGTGGGGCTGTCGGGGCTGGTGCGGTTGAAGGAGTCGATGGTGGACGCCTCCGGGCCGTAGACCTTGCGGCTGTTGACGAGGCCGGCGCGGTCCTGCCGCCATTTCGCCTCGAAATGGAAGATGTAGAAGAACAGCGCGACGTTCAGGAAGACGAGGACGAGGGTGACTTTGGTGCGCATGGACGAAGAAAAGGCTGAAAGGCTGAAGGACTGAAAGGCGGAAGGGAGTTGGAAGCGGGAAAATGGAGGTAAGCGCGCGTTCAGCTAGACAGCCACGAAGGCATTCTCTTCGGGCCTGCTATCCCGGACTCGATTGGCATCGATTGGATGCAGGAGCCTGTTTGGAGAGGACTCGGCGCATCATGCCCTGGAGGATATTCCGCATCGCCTGCAAGCAGGCTCCTCCAAAAGGCGATGTGATGAGGGGGCATGGTGGGTTTGACGGGTGGTGGAGGAAGTCCAGTTCTTCAGCCCTTCAGCTCTTCACGACCGCCGGGTCCAGTAGACGAAGAGGCCGAGAACGGCGGTGAGGCCGGGGACGATGAGGAAGAGGCCGAGGCGGAGCCGGGAGATCTCCTCCTGCGTGAGGGAGAGCTGGAAGCGGGGGATGGGGCGGGAGGGGATGTTGACCTCGGTGTCGCGGTCCACCGCCCAGTTGACGAGGTTAAGCATGAGGCGGAGGTTGGCGGTGGTGTTGATGCGGATGTTGGAGACGAGGTCGCCGGTGCCGATGACGGCCAGGCGGCCGCCGCGCACGCTGAGGGGGAGGTTGGCGGGCTTGAGGCGCTCGGAGATGGTGACGATGCCGAGATGGCCGCGGAGGTCCTGGCCGGGATTGTAGGCGGGAGTGACGCCGGCGGCGCGGTAGTTGGTCTCGCCCCAGGCGTTCTTGCCGGTGGCGAGCAGGGTCTTGACGCGGAGGCCGTCGTCGAGGGCGCGACCGGGCTCCTCGTTGATGACACGGCAGGCGCCGACGATGGGTTTGTCGTCGGCCTGGCGGAGCGTGAGCGTGAGGGGATCGTCGGCGTAGTGGCGGAGCACGAGGTCGCCGGTGGCGGTGAGGTTTTCCAAGTCGAACACGAGGTTGTCGTAGACCATGATGCCCCAATCGAAGAAGAGGTTCTCGAGGCCGTGCGGGCGGCCGGGCTCCAGGAGGATGATGACGCGGCCGGCCCGGGTCTGCATGTAGGTGCGGAGCAAGTCCTCCTCGTAGCGGCTGAACCGGCCCTGCGGGGCGGGGATGAGGAGGAGGGAGGCGTCGTCGGGGATCTTGGGGTCGATGGAGAGGTCGAGGCGGCCGAGGTCGAAGTTGCGCAGGCGCAGCTCGTCGCGGAACTGGGAGAGGCCGCGGGTGGGGGAGGTGTCGTCGGCCAGCATCTCGGAATGGCCGGTGAGGAAGTAGATCTTCTCCTTGTTGGGCTTGGAGACGGTGAGAAGGCCGGCGGTGAGCGCGGCTTCGCCGAGGAATTCGTCGCGCTGGCCGCGGCGCAGGCGGTAGAACTCGCTCAGGGTCATGGCGTGCCGGCGCGGGCCGCACAGGAGCACGACGGTGTTGATCTGCTCGAGGCCGAGGGCCTCGGCGCGCTGGCGCTGCTGGTAGATGTCGACGTGCTCGACGGTGATGGGGGCGCGCGGGTTGCGCGAAGCCTCGTAGACGTATTCGCGCAGCAGGGCGGTGATGTCGCGCTGCGCCTGGGTGAGCTCGGGGTTGGTGCCGTCGTCCACGATGGTGACGACGATGCGGACGGGCTCGGCGAGGCTGGCGAGGTAGGCCTTGGTCTCGGCGGAGAGGGCGAAACGGCGCTGCTGCGAGAGGTCGAAGCGCCAGCCGTGGTTGAGCGCGACGTAGTTGAGGCCGGCGAAGAGCGTGACGAAGAGGACGGCCTGGAGGAACAGGTTGACGAGGCGCACGATGCGCGCGGTGCGGAAGCTGTCGGTGTGTTCCATGTCAGCCCTGGAGCAGCTTGGCCTCGACTCCGAGGATGCTGAAGATGAGCGCGAGGATCGCGCCGCTCACGTAGAAGATGACCTGCCGGCTGTCGATCACGCCGTTGGTGAAGTCCTCGAGGTGCTGGAAGACTTGGAGGGAGTCGACGGCGGCCTTGACGGGATGGAGCAGTTCCTGGTCGAGGGCGGCGACCTGCCCGGCGAAGCGGAAGCCGAGGATGAGGGCGATGAGCATGGTGCCGCTGAGCACGCCGGCGACGGACTGGCTGCGGGTGAGCGAGCTGGCGAAGATGCCGATGGCGATGAAGAGCAGACCGCTGACGGCGATGAAAAGGTAGCCGCCGAGCAGCGGGCCGGCGTCGAGCAGGCGGGGATCCTTGGCGTAGTAATGCAGCACGCGGTGGAAGCCGTAGGTCGAGCCCCACATCAGCAGGTAGAGGAGGTAGGCGGCGCCGAACTTGCCGAGCACGACCTCGGTGGTGGAGACGGGCGTGGTGAGCAGGGTCTCGAGCGTGCCGAGACGGCGTTCCTCGGCGAGGGACTTCATCGTGAGCAGCGGCACCATGAAGAAGACGGGCAGCCAGAAGAGCTGGAAGAACACGGCGGCCGGCGGCGTCTCGAGCGCGGAGCGGGTGTAGTCCTCGAGGATGCCGGTGAACACGAAGGCCATGACCAGCAGGAACAAGGTCGCGGCGATGTAGGTGCTCGGCGCGTAGAGCAGCGTGCGGACCTCGTGCGAGAGGATGGTCAGGAAATGGCGCATGGGGGGAAGGACTGAAGGGCTGAAAAACTGAAGGGCTGAAATGGAATCTCGGCAGCGGATTGTGACCCAGACAAAGAGGAGTGGTGCATTATTTCAGCCATTCAGCCTTTCAGTTCTTCAGTCTTTAGATTTTTGGCAGCGGGGCGCGGCTCTGGCCGTTGGTGGCGGACGAGGCGGGGGCCTTGGCGTCCCAGCTGCGGCGGGTGGCGGCGAGGAAGACATCCTCCAGCGTGGGGTTGGCCCGGGCGAGGGCCCGCACGCGGTAGCCGTGGGTGGGAAGCACACCCAGGATCTTTTCGCCCAGGTCATCGCCGGCCTCGGCGGTGAGCACGAGGGAGCTGAAGCCGTCCGGTCCGGGTTTCTCGGCGGAGGCGACCTTCAGGGTCGGGTCGAGACCGGCGAGCAGGGCGGGGAGGGCGTCCGTGTCGCCGCTCAGCTCGACGCGGTAAGTGGAGTGGCCGAAGATCTCGTGGCGGAGGTCGGCGGGCGAGCCCTGGGCGACGATGCGGCCGCCGTTGATGATGAGCACGCGGTCGCAGGTCATCTCGATCTCGGGCAGGATGTGGGACGAAATGATGACGCTCATGCGGCCGCGCAGACTGGCGATGAGGTCGCGGACGATGAGGATCTGGTGCGGGTCGAGGCCGATGGTCGGCTCGTCCATGATGATGACAGCGGGCTCGGCGAGGATGGCCTCGGCGATGCCGACGCGCTGGCGGTTGCCCTTGGAGAGATTGCCGATGACGCGGTGGCGGTTGCGCTTGAGGTCACAGAGGTCGAGCACCTCGTCGATGCGGTCGCGGAGCCGGGCGCGGGGGACCTCCTTGAGGCGGCCGCGATACCAGAGGTATTCGGAGACGCGCATGTCCTCGGGGAGGGGGTTGTTTTCCGGCATGTAGCCGATGTGGCGCTTGCTCAGGTCGGGCTGGCTGGCGACGGGGATGCCGCAGATGCGCACGGAGCCGGCGGTGGCGGGCAGGTAGCCGGTGAGGATGCGCATGGTGGTGCTCTTGCCGGCGCCGTTGGGGCCGAGGAGGCCGACGATCTCGCCGCGCTTCACGGTGAAGCTGAGGTCATGCACGGCGGTGTGGGCGCCGTAGCGCTTCACGAGGTGCGAGACTTCGATGGTGTTGTCGGGGATTTCCGCCATGCAGCCGGTGCCAGTTAGATTCACCGGGACGGCCCGCCGCAAGCCTGCGAATCAGGCCCGATCAGGCCTTCGCCAGCGTGACCTCGCCGGCGCGGAAGCGCTCGGTGCGGCCGGCGGCGGTGCGCAACAGCAGCGAGCCGTCGGCGTCGATGCCCTGCGCGGTGCCGGCGACGACCCGGTCGCCCTGCGTGACGGTCACGGGCCGGCCGGCGAGGCAGTCGTAGCGCGGCCAGAGTTCGTCGAATTTTCCCCGGTAGCGGCCGCCGACGAAGTCGG
Organism: uncultured Opitutaceae bacterium; assembly: GCA_964601365.1. Taxonomy (GTDB): domain Bacteria; phylum Verrucomicrobiota; class Verrucomicrobiia; order Opitutales; family Opitutaceae; genus Didemnitutus. The sequence continues at coordinate 69,252 of CAZRNE010000002.1, forward strand.
AGTAGGCGGTGAGGATGCGGCCGATGAGGGCGGCGGTGAAGCGGTTGAAGTCGACCGGCTGGCCGGCGGCCTCGGCCACGGTGGTGGCGGTGGCGGCGAGCTCGCGCGGCAGGTGGCCGTTGAGGTTGAGTCCGAGGCCGAAGACGAGTTCGCGGATCTGGTCGGCGTCGATGCGCGCCTCGGTGAGCATGCCGCCGGCCTTGCGGCCGTTGAGGTAGACATCGTTGGGCCACTTGAGGCCCGGTTGCAGGAGGCAAAAACTGCCGATCAGCTCGCAGACATGCAGGCCCATCCAGAGAGTGAAGTCCTGCATCTGGCCGGGGTCGAGGTGGGGGCGGAAGACGAAGGTGGCGTAGAGGTTGCCCGCATCCGCGCTGTGCCAGACGCGGCCGCGGCGACCGCGTCCCTCGGTCTGGCGGCGGGCGAGGATGACGAGCGGCACGCCGGCGCCGGCGGCGAGGCGGCGCTCAGCCTCGCTGTTGGTGCTGTCGACGGTGTCGAGGCAGACGATCTCCGGGAGGCGCGGGCGGCCGTGGAGGTGGGCGAGCAGGAGCGCCGGGTGCAGGCCGGCGGGCTTGCGCACGAGGCGGTAGCCGCGGCGATGCACGGACTCGAAGCGGAAGCCCTGCTTCTCGAGCTTGCGCAGGCGCATCCAGACCGAGACGCGCGAGATGCCGAGGAGCTTTCCGAGCTTGGGGCCGGGGACGATGCCGCCGTCCGCGGCGAGGAACTGGCGGAGCACGGCGACGTCGGGCGGGAGCATGGCCGCAGGTTGGCGGCGCCGGGCGGCGGCGCAAGCCGGAGTAGGCGGGCGCTCAGTTGCCGGGGGCGGGTGGCGCGGCTTCCTTTTCCTTGTCCGCCTTTTCGAGGGAAAGGAGCTCGTAGCGGCGCGACCAGTCGCGGTTGAGGTTGTATTCCCAATTCACCCGCTGTTCGGGCGACATGGTGATGATGGGAATGCGGAAGCGGTTCAGCGCGCGGTCGAGCGGGCTGCTGCGTTCGGCGAGCAGTTTCTCCGTGCGGCCCTTGCGGCTGAGGAGTTCGTCGGGGGTGAAGCGGGGCAGGGGTTTTTCCTCCACAACAACCTTGGGCAGGATGACGACGTCGGGGTCGACGGGTTTTTCGGGTTCGGGCTTGGCCTCGGGCGGCCGCGGGGCGAAGGGCGGCACGGTGTGGAACAGCTCCTCCTTCAACCGCGGCGAAAGGCGGGGGCGCTCACGCTGCTGGGCCACTGCAAATCCCGCCGTCATCACCAGGACGAAAAGAACAATGACGGTGCGGGCGAGGGGCATGAGGAGGAGACCCGGGATGCTGCGCAAGGTTTCCGCCAGCTATAACAGCAGGCCCTCGGCTTGGGCTCGGACGCGCGGCCAGTGGACCTCGGGGATGGCCGCGCCGAGGTGCTGGACGCACTCGGCGCCCATGAGCGAGGCGATGGCGCCGGCCGCGGGCAGGGGCGCGCCGCGCAGCCAGCCGAAGAGGAAGCCGGCGGCCCAGGCGTCGCCGGCGCCGGTGGTGTCCACGACGTTGGGCGCGGAGACGGGGGCGATGCGGTGGACTTCGCCGCCCTGCGCGACCCAGGCGCCGTCCTTGCCCATCTTGACGGCGGCGATGCCGCCGTAGCCGGCGAGCTTGCGGGCGTAGGCGTCGTAGGAGGCGTCAACCTGGAAGAGCGCGCGGACCTCGTCCTCGTTGCCGAAGACGGCATGCACGCCCTGGCGGAGCTGGCCGAGGAGCCAGTCGCGGGCGACGTTGACGACCTCGAAGGAGGCGAGATCAAGGCTGATGGTGCAGCCGGCGCGACGGGCGGTGGCGACGACCTTCTCGGCGAGGGCGGGGTTGAACATCAGGTAGCCCTCGATGTGCGCGTGGCGGCAGCTGCGGAAGTCGTCCACGGTGATCTCGTCGGGATGGAGCGTCATGGCGGCGCCGAGGTGCGTGCGCATGGTGCGCTGGCTGTCGGGCGTGACCATGGAGAGGCAGCGGCCGTTGGGCACGGTGGCGTGCTTGAAGCGCGCGATGTCGCCGCCGGTGGCGGCGAAGGCGTCGCGGTATTGTTGCGCGGTGACGTCGCCGCCGACCTTGCCGAGGAAGCTGACGCGCAGGCCGAGGCGGGCGGCGCCCATGGCGGCGTTGGCGGCGGAGCCGCCGGGGGCCAGGGCGATGCGGTCGCCGAGCAGGGTGACGAGGCGGACGATGTCGGTGTCGTCGACGAGCACCATGCCGCCCTTGTCGCCGGCGACGTGGGCCTGGAGAAAGTCGTCGGTGGCGTGCGCGACGAGGTCCATGATGGGGTTGCCGACGCCGATGAGGTCGAACTCGTGGTGGGTCATGCGGAAGGGACGGGCCTCAGGGGCCGACGGTCATGCTGGTGGCGAGGATGGGCTCGTCGTCCACCTCGATGAGGATGGAGTAGTCGCCGGGCTGGGGGAAGGGGAGGTTGCGCAGCTCGTTGATGAGGTTGATGCGGTGCAGGGGGCTCTGGGACTCGAACTCGCGCTCGATGAGGGCGGGCGGGTTGGCGGGGTCGAGGCCCATGGAGATCTTGACGCGGTGCTGGCCGGGCTGGACGTCGGTGAGGGTCATGAACCACACCATGTAGGGGTGGACGACGGGAAAGGCTCGGGCCTTGATGTTGGAGAAGACGCCGAGGATGGTGTGCTTGCCGGAGGCGGGGTCGATGTGGACGGCGTCGCAGGTGATCCAGACGAGGAGCTGAGGCTTGGACTGCACGGAAGGCGAAATTCGCGGCGGGCGGCGGCACTGGCAAAGCTTTTTCTTGTGTCGGGCAAACGGCGCGCATTTACCCAAGGGCGATGAAGTATATTTTCGTCACGGGCGGGGTGGTTTCCTCCTTGGGCAAGGGGCTCACGGCGGGCGCGCTGGGCGCCCTGCTGGAAATGCGCGGGCTGAAGGTGCGCATCCAGAAGTTCGACCCCTATCTCAACGTCGATCCGGGCACGATGAGCCCCTACCAGCACGGCGAGGTCTACGTGCTCGACGACGGCGCGGAGACCGACCTCGACCTCGGCCACTACGAGCGCTTCACCTCGGGCAAGCTTTCGCGCCGCAACAGCCTTTCGTCCGGCCAGATCTACGAGGCCGTCATCGCCAAGGAGCGCCGCGGCGACTACCTCGGGAAGACCGTGCAGGTGATCCCGCACGTGACGAACGAGATCAAGGAGCGCATCTACGCCGGCGGCAAGGGCGTGGACGTGCTCATCACCGAGATCGGCGGCACGACGGGCGACATCGAGGGCCTGCCGTTCCTGGAGGCGATGCGGCAGTTCGCGCTCGAGGTCGGCCCGCGCGACTGCGTGTTCGTGCACGTCACGCTCATCCCCTTCCTGCAGGCGGCCGGCGAGCTGAAGACCAAGCCCACCCAGCAGAGCGTGGCCAAGCTGCGCGAGATCGGCATCCAGCCGCACATCCTCGTCTGCCGCTGCGACCACCCGCTGAAGGCGGAGATGCGCGAGAAGCTCTCGATGTTCTGCAACGTGCCCGTGAAGGCCGTGATCGAGGAGCTGGACGTGAAGACCTCCATCTACGAGCTGCCCCTCATGCTCCAGCGGGAAGGCATGGACCAGCAGGTCTGCGACCTCCTCGGCATCAAGGCCCGGGCCCCGCGGAAGAACATCTGGGCCGAGATCGTCCACCGCATCAAGTCGCCCAGGCACGAGGTGCGCATCGGCGTCGTCGGCAAATACATCGAGCTGCAGGACGCCTACAAGTCCGTCTACGAGTCGCTCAGCCATGCCGGCATCGCCAACCACTGCCGCGTGAAGATCGTGCGCGTGGACGCGGAGGACCTCGAGACGCGGCGCGGCCTGGCGCAGCTCGGCCGGCTCGACGGCATCCTCGTGCCGGGCGGCTTCGGCGACCGCGGCACGGAGGGCAAGATCGCCGCCGCCCGCTACGCCCGCGAGCACCGGATCCCCTACTACGGCCTCTGCCTCGGCATGCAGGTGGCCGTGATCGAGTTCGCCCGCAACGTGCTCAAGCTGCGCGACGCCAACTCCGTCGAGTTCGACCGCAAGACCCCGCATCCGGTGATCGCGCTCATGGACGAGCAGCGGAACATCGTGATGAAGGGCGGCACGATGCGCCTCGGCGCCTACGAGTGCCGCCTCAAGCCCGGCACGCTGGCGCGCAAGGCCTACGGCGTGGAGACGGTGTCCGAGCGGCACCGCCACCGCTATGAGGTGAACAACAACTACCTCAAGGCCCTTGAGAAGGCCGGCATGGTCATCTCGGGCTGGAATCCCCGGCGGGGCCTCGTCGAGGTCGTGGAGCTGCGCGACCACCCCTGGTTCCTCGGCGTGCAGTGCCATCCCGAGTTCCAGTCCAAGCCGAACAAGGCCCACCCGCTCTTCGCCGCCTTCATCGCCGCCGCGATCAAGAGGAAACAGAAAAAGAATTAGTTGAAACCACGAATGGACACGAATGGACACGAAGCCGGGGGCGCTATCACAGGCTCTCCACTATTCGTGTTTATTGGTGTCCATTAGTGGTTAGCCCTTCCTGAGCCCATGCTCTTCGACCCGAAAAAGCTCCTCCTCATCGCCGGCCCCTGCTCGCTGGAGAACGAGCGCGTCTGCCGCGCCGTGGCGGAGAAGCTCGTCGCGCTGCGCCGCACGCATGCGGAGCTGAACATCGTCTTCAAGGGTTCGTTCGACAAGGCCAACCGCACCTCGCTCGGCACGGGCCGCGGCACGGGCATGGAGGAGGGGCTCAAGCTCCTCGCGATGGTGAAGGCCGACTACGGGTTCCCGGTGCTGACGGATTTCCACGAGCGCCCGCAGGCCGAGGCGGTCGGCAAGGTCTGCGATGTGCTGCAGATCCCCGCCTTCCTCTGCCGGCAGACCGACCTGCTGCTCGCCGCCGCCGCCACGGGCCGCGTGGTCAACGTGAAGAAAGGCCAGTTCCTCTCGCCGCAGGAGATGGAGTTCGTCGTCGCCAAGCTCCGCGACGGCCAGGCGAAGGAGATCTGGCAGACCGAGCGCGGCACGACCTTCGGCTACCAGAACCTCGTCGTCGACATGCGCTCGTTCGCGCAGATGAAGGCCTTCGGTCATCCCGCCATCTTCGACGCCACGCACAGCGTGCAACAGCCGGGCGCCGCCGGTGGCAAGACGGGCGGCCGCCGCGAGTTCGTGCCGCCGCTCGCCCGCGCCGCGCTCGCCGCCGGGGCCGACGGCCTGTTCATCGAGACGCATCCCGAGCCCGAGAAGGCCATTTCCGACGGACCCAACCAGATCCCGCTGCCCGAATTGCCCGCGCTCATCGCCTCCTGCCTCGCCGTGTGGAAGGCCGTGCGCTGATTTCCCCATGTCCCCGTTCATCATCGACGTCCCCATGCCCTCGATGGGCGCCACGGTCAGCGAGCTGACCATCATCAACATCGCCGTCGCCCCCGGCGCGGCCGTCACCAAGGGCCAGAAGCTGGCCGAGCTCGAGAGCGACAAGTCGGCCTTCGATTTCGAGAGCCCCGCGGACGGCACCATCCTCGAGGTGAAGGGCAACAAGGGCGACGTGAAGCGCTCCGGCGAGGCGCTCTTCCGCATGCAGACCGCGGACGCCAGCCTCAAGCATCTCGAGGTCGCGGGTTCGGGCGCCCCGGCGGCGGGTGCCACCGCGGCCCCGGCCAAGGCCCTGGTCTGGACGCCGCGCGCCATCAAGATGGCGCAGGAAGCCGGTCTCGATCACACGACGATCACCGGCATCGAGGCCACCGGCCCCGGCGGCCGCGTCTCCGGCGACGACGTCGCGAAATATCTCGCGAGCCGGAAGTGATCAGTTGCCCAGCTCGTGCTGGAGCACGCTGAGGGCGGCGACCGCGGCCGTGTCGCAGCGGAGCACGAGCGGGCCGAGGGTGACCGGCACGCAGCCGGCGAGCACGCAGGCGGTCATCTCCGCCAGAGAGAAATCGCCCTCGGGGCCCACGAGCCAGAGCACGCTTTCGGGAATTCGGCCCAGTTTCGCGCGGGCCTGGGCCACGGTCTGCCGCAACGGTTTCGCGCCGGCGTGCAGGCTGGCGGTGAGTTTGAGATCGTAATCTTTCGTGGTGGCGAGAAAGGCGTCCAGTTTCTGCACGGGAGCGATCTCGGGCAGCCACGGGTTGCCGCACTGCTTGGCCGCCTCGATGGCGGTGGTGAGCCATTTCTCCTGTTTCCTGGTGGCGCGGTCACCGTCGAGGTGGACCTGCGTGCGCTCCGTCAGCAGCGGCACGATGCGCCGCGCGCCCAGCTCGGTGGCTTGGCGCACAATCTCGTCCATCGTCGCGCCCTTGGGCAGGGCCTGCGCGAGCGTGATGGCGGCGGGCAGGGGCGGGGCCTGCCGGGTGCTCTTCACGCGGAGGATCGAGCCGTGCTTCGCCGGGTCGGTGCACTCGCACAGCCACTCGCGTCCGCGCCCGTCGAAGGCTGTCACCGGATCGCCGCGCCCGCAGCGGTTGACGGTGACGAGATGGTGGCTCTCGGCCTCATCGAGCCGGATTTCGGCGGCGTCGGCCGTGGCGGCGGGAGCGTAGGCGCGGAAGTCAGGCATACGGTGAAGTCTCTAGATTACTGTCGTCGGGTCAATCGTTGTGGCCTGCCATGCGTAGCCACTCGAACTGCATGTGCAATAACGGGCCCTCCTTCGCTGAAGCTACGGAGGGCATGCTCCGTTCTCGTTTTGCTCGGCGGAGCATGGTGCCCGGAGAGGGGGTCGAACCCACACGCCTTTAGAGGGCGACGGATTTTGAGTCCGTTGCGTCTGCCAATTCCGCCATCCGGGCGAACCAAGGTCGCGAAGGAAAGTCAGCGCCCCGGCAATGTAAACGCTGTTTTGCCGGCAACTGGCCGCAGCGGACAGCGGAGTTGTTGTTGAGCCAGGCCCCTCCTTGGGGCTGTGCTGTTTGAAAGGTGGAGTGGCTTGACCCCAAGCCGCTTCGTTTAGCGCGTTGAGGTCAACGCGCTCCACCCGGCAGGCCTTCGCTCACCGCTGGCGGATGGCCAACAGGGCGCGGTGGAGCTGCACGGCGCGCTGCAGGACGCGGTCGGTGAGGGCGGGCACGGGTTCCGGTTTCTTGGGATCGGTTGGGGCGGTGGTGCCGGGATTCGGTGCCGGGGGTGGACGCGGGTCGCGGTTGCCGTTGCTGAACTCGCGGACGAGCGCCGCCTCGTCGTAGCGTTCCTTGTCGAGCTTGCCGTTGATGAGGGCGGCGATCGGCATGCCGCCGTCGGCGGCGTCGTAGGCGCGGCGGTCGGTGGCGGCATCGCCGCGCACCACGACCGTGGGCGCGGGCGTCGAGCCGTCGACCCCGAGGACCAGGGTGCGGGCGGGGAGGGGATCGAGCGCGCGGGCCGCCAAGGCGGGCGTGGCCGGGCTCACGAGGACAAGCAGGGGCTGCTGGGCGTTGCGGCGGGCGGCGAGGACATCGCGCAACATGGCGGCGGAGGCCTCGTCGGCGACGCTGTAGCGCAGGTCGAGCACGAGCGCGCGGTCGGAGGGGACGTTGGCGCGGATAGCCTTTTCGACTTCGGCCAGCGATTTCACACGCAGGTAGGAGAGGCCCTGGCCGAGGTCGGTGAGCTCCGTGGCGAAGCCGGAGGACAAGAGCCATCCGCCTGCGCAAAAGGCCACGGCGCACCGGCGGACGATCCGCCTTGGCCAAGCGTCGGCGCGGCAAGCGGAGGACAGGACACGGAGGAGGGCAAGGACGCGTTTCATGGGCGGTTGAGTTGGCGGGCGCCGATGTCGCGCCGGAAATATCTGGAGGCGCACTGGATCTGGTCGCAGACTGTGTAGGCGCGGGCGGCGGCCTCGCGCAGCGTCGGTGCGAGGGCGGTGACACCGAGGACGCGGCCGCCGTTGGTGACGAGGTCGCCGGCGGCATTGCGCGTGGTGCCCGCGTGGTAGACAATGGTGCCGGGCGGGAGTTGGGCAGGGAGCTTGATGACATCGCCCTTCGGGAATTTTTCCGGATAGCCTTGGGCGGCGATGACGACGCACAGCGCGGCGTCGGGGCGCACCTCGAGTTTCATGCCCTGCAGTCCGCCGCGGGCCGCGGCCCAGAGCAAGGCCAGCACGTCGGTCTTCAGGCGGGGCAGGACGACCTGCGTCTCGGGGTCGCCGAAGCGCGTGTTGTATTCGAGCACGCTTGGGCCGGAGGGCGTGAGCATGACCCCGATGAAGAGCGTGCCGCGGAAATCGATGCCCTCGGCGGCGATGGCGTCGACGGAAGGCCGCACGATCTCGCGGTCGATGCGGGCGAGCAGGTCCGGCGTGACGACCTCGGCGGGCGAATAGGTGCCCATGCCGCCGGTGTTGGGGCCGGTGTCGCCATCGCCCGCGCGCTTGTGGTCCTGCGAGGCGGGCAGGATGACGTAGTCGCGGCCGGACACGACGACGAGGATGGAGGTCTCGTCGCCGGTGAGGCAGTCCTCGATGAGGATCTGGCTGCCGGCGGAGCCGAATTTGTTGCCGGCGAGCATGTCGTGGATCGCGGTCTCGGCCTCCGCGAGGGTCTGCGCGACGACCACGCCCTTGCCCGCGGCGAGGCCGTCGGCCTTGATGACGATGGGCGCACCGCGCTGGCGCACATAGGTGAGGGCGGGCGCCACCGCGGTGAAGATGCCAGCCGGTGCGGTCGGGATGCGGTGTTTCAGCAGAATCTGCTTGGTGAAGACCTTGGAGGCCTCAAGGCGGGCGCCGTCGGCCTTGGGGCCGTAGGCGGGGATGCCGGTCTTGGTGAGGGCATCAACGAGACCAAGCGACAGCGGCACCTCGGGACCGACGACGACGAAGTCCACCTTCTCCGCCTGCGCGAGCCGGACGAGGCCCGGGATGTCGTCGGCCGCGACGAGAAAGCAGGCGGCGTCCTGGACGATGCCGGCGTTGCCCGGCGCGCAAAGCACCCGCGGCTTTGCCGGCGAGGCGAGCAGGGCGCGGACGAGGGCGTGCTCGCGGCCGCCGCCACCGACGACGAGGACGGAAGAGGGGAGGTTTTCTTTAACCACAGATGGACACAAATGGACACAGATGGAGGGTGTCGTAAAGACGAGGTTGCAAGATGACTCACCGCGCGTTGGCGGCCACTGGTCGTTCCCTGGTTGCGGAGCGGATGGGTCGCATTGATGGACAAGCAATGAGCAGAAACCCCATGACGGTGGCCGCGGTGATGTTTGCCCTCGGCCTTCTGGCGACGACCAGGGCGGAGGAATGGGTGGCCGACGGGAAATTCGACCGTGAAAAGGAGTGGGCCGGGGCGCAGGTGCTCGAGGCGGGGCGGGGTGTGACGGTGCTGCTGAAGCAGGGGGACGGGATGGTGGCGATCGGGGTGGTGACAGGTTGTGAGTTCCCGGCCTATGTGGACCTTTTCGTCGAGGCTGAGGATGGTATGATCTGGAATCTGCACGCCTCGATGCAACAGGGGGAGCGGACGGTGGCGGGACGCGGATGGGACGACCGCAATCCCGCAACGAGGTGGGGTCGGCAAAAGGATTGGAAGGTGAATACCAGACGGCCGTTGAAAGAGCGGGCGAATGACGACCCGTTGACGAAGGCGAGTTTTCCGCCCGCGGAGGGCTACGAGTTCGTGATCGAGCGGGCGAAGCTGGACGGCGGCGCGAAGCGGTTGCGCGTCGAGGTGCGCGATTTCACCGGGAAGGCGGCGGACATCGTCTTCCCGGCCGGGTCCTCGCGCTTCGAGCCGGGCGGCTGGTGGGAACTGCGCTTCGAGTAGCAGGCGGCGGGCTCAGAGCACCTGCAGCGTCTTGCGGTAGAATTGGACGACCTCGTCGGGCTTGTCGGTGAAGAGGACGTAGTCGCGCATCCACGAGGGGGCGCGGCGCTCGGTGATCATGGTCTCGATCTGCTTGCGCAGGGGGCCCCAGAAGCCGGCGTTGTAGAAGACGTAGGGGGTGCGGGGGCGGATGCCGAGCTTGAGGTTGCACATCTCGATGCCGATCTCCTCGAGGGTGCCGACGCCGCCGACGTTGAAGATGCAAAAATCGGCGACCTCGAACCATTTTTGCCGGAAGTGGCGGGCGGATTCCTGGAAGGTGTTGAAGAAATCGACGCCGAGCTCGGGGGGCTGGGCCTCGAGCTCGAGGAAGCAGGCGCCGGTGAGCGCGCCCTTGCCGCGGGCGGTCTCGGTGGCGAGGCGCATGACGCCGCCGCCGCCGCCGGTGAGGACGCCGATGTTGGGGCCGATGAAGGTGCTGAGCTGCTCGACGAGGCCGGAGATGCGCGCGGTGTCCTCCTGCTCCAGCTCGACGGCGGAGCCGTAGAAGGCGAGGATGGGGCACTCCTGGAACTTGCGGGCGTTTTCCTCCCGGACGAAGAAACCGTGGCCCTTCTTGTAGGTGTGGAGGTAGAGGTCCTTGGTCATCTCGTCATACCAGTAGACGGCGATGCCGAGGGAGTGGAAGGTGTCGAGCCGGGCGTGGGCGTTGCTCGACAGGAAGTAGCCGTGGGTGCGCGAGGCGCGGCGGAAGACGAGGCGCTTGAGCTTCACGTCGGCGAGCCGGGTGACGAGCTCCATGTGCTCGAGCAGGTCGGGGAAGAAGTCGACGACGAGCGTGTCGGCGTCGGGCTCGTGCTCGTCGAGGGCCTGGATCATGGTGCGGGCGCCGAGCGGGCAGGCCTCGCCCTCGAGGAGTTTCTTGAGGTCGTCGTTGGTGCGGACGAGGACGGCGCGGTTCTCCATGGTGGCGGTCTGGCCGCGGACGGTGATGGAGGTCCGCGGCTTGGCCTGGCCGCTGTCGCGGGCGGGGAATTCATCGAGGCACTTGTAGAGGCCGGCCGTGGTGCCGAGGAGCCGCTGGCGGCGTTTGGTGAGCGAGCGGGCCTCGGTGTCCTCGGCGGGTTCGGCGCGGTAGATCTCGACCGAGACCATGGGGTTCACGACGGGCTGGTTGCCGGTGTTGTAGATCTCGAGCATGACGTTCGTGCCGAAGGTCTTCACGGGGTCGAGGAGCACGGCGCTGGTATGGAGACCGAAGTTGCCGGCGCCGGGGCTGAGGACGACGTAGTGCTCCTTCAGATACATCGAGCAACTGGTGAGGATGCCCGAGTGCGGCGGAATGGTAAGCATGTCCACGTCGTGCCGGAGCTGGACCTTGTCGAGGAAACCACGGCCGGCGTAGCCGGAGACGATGTGCTCGAAGTTCAGGCGTTGGAGGCGGGGCTGGAGGGTATAGCGGACGCGGTGGGGCGTGAAGAAGACGTGGCCCTGCGAGTCGATGCTGATGGTGTTGGGGAGCTTGAGCTGGTTGTCCTTGAGGGCCTGCCAGATCTCGGCGGTGGAGAGCTTGGCGGCGGCGGGGGCGAAAAAGAGCCGGCCGGCCGGCGTGCCGGGGCGGAGGAGTTTCTTCCAGTAGGAGGCGTTGGGGAAGCTGGAGTCGTAGATGGAAGCCTCGGCCTCGAGGAGCAGGCGGTTGCCGTCCACCGTGGGGGCCCCGCGCACCACCATCTCGATGCCGATGCGGGCCAGCGAGCTGCGCTCGGTGAACCGGAGGTCGGCGAGGTGGGACTTGAGGAAATCCATCTCCGCCGGGTGGCGGGGCCAGAAAACGAGGGTCAGGGACGCCGTCTCGTCTTTCCGGGGTTTGATGGTGAGGATCTGGCCGTCGGTGCTGTGCCAGAATTGGTTTTCGTTCATGGGATTGGCGAGGGTGGGGCGGGGTCGCGGCGGTGACAAGTCCGGCCTTGGGCCTCGAAATCGGCGCCGGATCCGGCAAAGGGGTTGATTTTTCGGGGGGCGCCGCCCAAGTTTCGCGGCTTTTACGGCAACAAATCCGCCCGGGCCGTTTCTCAACCGGGCTCCCCCATCATGAAACGATTCAGTCTTCTCAGTGTGATCCTGGCCGGCGCGACCCTCGTCTGCGCGCAGAATCCGGTGAAATTCGACGTTCCCGGCGCGAATGACAGCAAGCCCGCGCCCGCGAACAACAAGGCCGCCCCCGCCTCCGCTCCGGCCCAAACCGCACCGAAGCCGGCCGCCACCACACCGGCCGTGCCCGCGCCCGAGATCAAGTTCACCGAGGCCCAATTGCTCGAGACCTACGGGTGGATCCTCGGCCGCCAGATGCGCTTCGCCGAGCTGGAGTTCACGCCCGAGCAGATGCGCGCCGTCACCGCCGGCATGACGAACGCCGCCGCCGCCAAGGAGGCCCCGGCCAACGCGGACCAGATGGGCCAGCAACTCCAGGAGCTGCTCGGCGCAAAGCAGACGCGTTTCCTCACCAAGGTGCGCAACCAGAACCTGGCTGACCAGCTGTCGTTCTTCATCAAGCTGAAGGAAAACAAGAACGTGATCGAGCTGCCCACGGGCCTGCGCTATGAGATGCTCAAGGTCGGCACCGGCGCGCAGCCCAAGCCCGGCCAGGTGGCCAAGATCCACTACAAGCTCTCCTTCCTCAACGGCCAGGTGGTCGAGGATTCCAACGCCCGCGGCCAGCCCATCGAGCTGCTGCTGCAGGACGGCTACGCCATCTCCGGCATGATCGAAGGCCTGTTGCTCACCAAGGTGGGCGGCAAGGTGAAGCTCTACGTGCCCGCGCATCTCGCCTACGGCGACGAGGGCAACCAAGGCATCCCTCCCGGCGCGACCCTGATCTTCGAGGTCGACCTGCTCGAGGTGAAGGACGCCCCGAAACCCGAGGCCGAGGCGAAGAAATAAGCCGCGCCCCGACGACCGTATCAGCGCCTCCCTTGGGAGGCGCTTTTTTGTGACCGGGCGGGGAGCTTGCGCCACGGCGCGCCGCCGTGTTGGCTCGCCGCCGATGAACATGCCCGCGCCCAACCTCTACCTCGTCGGTTTCGCCGGCACGGGCAAGAGCACCATCGGGCGGCTGGCGGCGCGGGAACTGGGTTTTGCCTTCTTCGATACCGACTACGAGATCGAGCAGAGACACGGCAAACCCGTCGCACAGATCTTTGCCGGGGAAGGCGAGGCGGCGTTTCGCGAGCTTGAGCGCCGGCTCGTGGCGGAGCAACTGCCCGCGGCGGCGGCCGTCGTGGCCTGCGGTGGCGGCTTGATCGTGCCGGCCGGGCGGCTGGAGCTGCTCAAGGGGCGCGGGGTGGTGGTGTGCCTGCATGCGTCCGTCGAGGTGTTGGTCGAGCGGACCCGGCGCACCGCCCACAGGCCGTTGCTGGCCGGCGAGGACCGGGAGAGGAAAGTGCGGGAGCTGTTTGCCGCGCGCGAGCCCATCTACCGCCGCGCCGGCACGATGGTGCTGACCGGCGGACGGACCAAGCACGACATCGTGGAGCACGTCCTGCGCGTCTACCGCGAGGAGGCGCGGGCATGGAAGCCGGACGGACAGACATGAATCCGGATGAGCGCGAGCGGCTGCGGCTGAGGTTGCGCGAGGCTGGCTTCGACGTCGTGCGGTTCGCCCGCATCGAGGGCGCTGCCGGCGGGTCGCTCGCCGGCTGGCTGGCGGCGGGCCACCACGCCGACATGGCATGGATGCAACGCACCGCGGCCAAGCGCATGGATGCGCGGCTGGTCCTCTCGGGCGCAAACACGGTGATCGTGCTCGGGGTGAATTACCTGTCCGCGGCCGATGACCCGACCGCCGGCACCGGGCCGGTCTGGGCGCGGTATGCGCTGCATGACGATTATCACGATACCATCAAGACGGGCCTGGTGAAGGCGGGGCAGATCCTGGAGGAAACATCCGGCTGCACTTCTCAGGACCACCGCTACTACGTGGACACCGGGCCGGTGTTGGAGCGCGGCTGGGCGGCGCGGGCCGGGGCGGGTTTTCTCGGGAAGAACGGCATGCTCATCTCGCCGGAGCACGGCAACTGGCTCTTCCTGTCGGCCATCCTCACGCGTCTCACGATTCCGCCCGACGAGCCGCTGCGGCCGCACGTCCCGCGACGCGGGGGCGAGGAGCCGGCGGGCCTGCTCTGCGGGAAATGCACCCGCTGTCTCGACGCGTGCCCGACGGATGCGTTCCCCGCACCGGGAGTGGTGGACGCGCGGCGCTGCATCTCGTATCAGACGATTGAGAACAAGGGTGTCATTCCGCGCGAGCTGCGTGCGGGCATCGGAGCGCGCATCTACGGCTGCGATGTCTGCCTGGAAGTCTGTCCGTGGAACCGCTGGGCGCGGGCCGGCCGGAGCCTCCTGCTGGCCACACGCGGCGATATCGCCGCGCTGCCGTTACGCGAAATTCTTGCACTGACACCGGCGCGCTTCGCGGAGATGTTTCGCGGCACGGCGATCAAGCGGCTGAAGCTCACCGGTCTGCTGCGCAACGCCTGTGTCGTGGCCGGCAACTCCGGCGACGCGTCCCTCGTCGAGCCCCTGTGCCGGCTGGCCGCGCATGAATCGCCCGTGGTGCGCGTGCATGCGGTGTGGGCGGTGCGCCGGCTGGCCGGGGACGCCGCCGGCGAATTGCTCGCCCGCGCGCAGGCGGGGGAAACGGACCCCCTCGTGCTGGCCGAATACGCCGGTTAAGCGCGGGCGCCGAAAAACTCCCGCATCTTCTCCGTGAAGAGCCGGGGCGGGCGGACCGGCTCGCCGGCAAGATTGATGAAGCCGTGCAGGCTGAATCCGGTGACAAGGAGTTCGTCGTCGCGCTTCACCTCATAGTCGAGCCGGATGCGCATGAGGGGTTTCTCCTTCAGGCGGGTGATGACGGTGATGGTGTCATCATAGAGGGCGGGGCGGAAATATTTCGCGCCGATCTCGATCACGGGCAGCCGATAGCCCTGCTTTTCCAGCTCCCGGTAAGGCAGGCCGCATTCCCTGAGCAGGGTGGTGCGGCCGACCTCGAACCACGGCAGGTAGCTGCCATGGTAGACGATGCCCATCATGTCGGTCTCGGCGTAGCGGACGATGATCTGGGTGCGGGATTCGATCATGGCAGGATCAATCGAACAAAATGCGCGCGGAGTCGAGCCAGGTGCGGGCGTGGGCGTGCTCCCGCCCGCCCGCGCCGAGGCGCGCGCGCAGTTCCGGTTCGGCGATGAGCCGGGCGAAGGCTGCGGTCAGTCCGGCTCCGTCCTGCTCGGGCACCAGCAGGCCCGTGACCCCGTCGCGCACCGCCTCGGCCACGCCGCCGGTGGCAAAGGCCACGACGGGCAGGCCGTGCGCGCCGGCCTCCAGATAGACGAGTCCGAAGCCCTCGACGCTGTGTCCGTGGGGTGAACTGGTCATGGCGAAGATGTCCGCGCTGGCATAGTAGCGCGGCAGATCCGCATCAGCGACGGCACCGTGAAACCGCACCGGGAATCCGGCGCCGGCGGCCTGGGCCTCGAGCTGCGCCTTGTATTCGGGCCGCCGGCAGTCGCCGACGATCCAATATTCCAGGCGGGCCTTCATCTCCGCGGGGAGGCGGGTGAGGGCGTCGATGACATGGTGCTGGCCCTTGCGCGGGTGGAGGCGCGCCACGGTGAGCACCACCACGCGGTCGCGTGCGGCCGGTTGTGCGCTCACCAGGGGTGTTGTGTGTGCAAAATCCGAGCGCAGTGCGCAGGGGGCCACGGCGATCCCCTCGGGGGGCAGGGCGAAGTCCTCGACGAGGAGCCGGCGCGCGAATTCGTTGGCGACGCTGAGACGGTCGGCCCGTTGGAAAAGCCTCCGCGCCGTCCAGCGGGTCAACGGACGCGAGGCCAGGCTCCGGATTTCGGAACCGTGCAGCGTTATGACCATACGACCGGGGTGGGTGGACTTGAAATATTGCAGCAGGAGCAGAGCGAAGATGGGGCCGGGCTCCGGCACATAGAGCAGTGCTTGGCGCAGCAACCGGCGGCGGCGGAACATCTCCCGCGCGACGCGCCATTGGCTGGGTAGGTCGTGCGTGCCCATCATGGGCAACCGGCGCAGCTCAAACGGCCAGGGGGGGTCCGGTTGATTGGTGGAGGGCGCCCAGACCTGGACGTTGTATCCGAGCTGGGCGGCGGCCCGGGCCATTTCGGCCGCGTAGACCGCGATGCCCCCACGCTGGGGGTGAAATTCATGCGTCACCATCACCAACGGACGCCGGGAGGGATGAGAAGATTGGTCCAAATTGGTGAGGGAAGCGGAGGGTCGGTTTGGCGTCCGGGGTGGCATGGGCCAAGCGAATATTTCGTCTATCGGCCCAGTGAACGCGCAAGGTCATCCGCGGACGCGATTTCGGGAGGCAAGCGCGATTTTCCGGAGGAAAAATTTGGGTTTACACTCCCGAGGGGTCTTCATACTTACAGGGCATATGGCACCCGCAGGTAACAGCGCATCTGGCTTCCAACTGAAACCGTTTACCCCGGAGGATGATGCGAATTTGCGCGAGTCCTTGAAGCGTTGCTCGGCAGCGACTTACGAGGCGGCCGCGCAGTTCCGCAAGACCGGCAACACCGAGCACCTGCCCGCCGTGGTCCTCGGTATCATCGAACGCTACGTCGAGCCCGACCTCCGCGCCAAGCTCAAGGATGCCGACGACGACCTGCGCATCATCGAGGATCTGGGCATTGATTCGCTGACCATGATGGAAATCGTCATCCTCGTGGAAGATGTGCTGCAAATGTCCATCAACAACGAGGAACTCCGCCACCTCCGCAGCGTCGGCGATGTGAAGACCTTCATCGAGTGCAAGGTCCGCGGTCTGCCCCTGCCCAAGCCGACAAAGTTCCTGCCCATCGAGCAGATTGCCTCGGTCATGCCGATCCAGCCGCCGTTCCTCTTTCTCAGCGAGGCCTCGGTCAATGCCCACGGTGCCAACGCCAAATACAAGATCAGCGGCCAGGAGTTTTTCCTACAGGGCCACTTCAAGGACAATCCCGTGCTGCCCGCCTCCATCATGCTCGAGGCCCTCGGCCAGCTCGCGGTCCTCTTTCTCCTTGAGGGCCAGGTTGGCGAACCGGGAAAAACCGTGGACCCCAAGACCATTTTCTTCACCTCGTGCGAAGGCGTCCGTTGCCACCGGGTCTGCCGTCCGGGTGACGTGCTGACCCTCTCCATCAAGCCCAAGCGTCTCAAGCTGCCGCTCGCCACGTTCGAGGGCCAGATCCGCGTCGGCCAGGAAAAGGCGGCATTGGCCGAGGAAATCACACTCACCTACGCGCACGCCAACGAGATGGCGGCGCCGGTTGCCGAGCCGCAAACCCAACCGTCGGCCGCACCCGCTGAGCATCAGAAGGCGGCCAGCGCCTGACCCCGGTCCGTCCGAACCGGCCGGGTGGTTGACCACCCCGGCAAAACTGTTTCGATTCGCCGTCTGACGCGCGGGCACCGCGCGCCACCGATCCAACCTCATGCGCAAAGTCTACGTCACCGGCCTCGGTTTCATCACCAGCATAGGCAACGATGCCCCCAGCGTCACCGAGAGCCTGCGTGAATTGCGCCACGGCATCGTCAGCTACCCGCCGTTTCAGAAACCCGACGTGCCGGTGAAGGTCGCCGCGCCCATCCGCGACTTCAACACCGACTCGGTGGATGCCGAGGACTGGGTCTTCCCCGCCCGCTACAGGATACGACGCGAACTCCTGCGCGGCATGGCCCCGCACGGCGTCTATTCCTACTGCGCCTTCCAGCAGGCGATCGAGGATGCCCGGCTTGGCGAAGCTGATTTCTCCAATCCCAACACCGGGCTTTACGCGGCCTCCGGAGGCTCGCCCTTCCTGCTCGGTTTTTATCTGGAGCGCATGCGCAAATACGGGGTCATGCGTTGCCAGCCGCTCGGCATCGTCGCCTCCATTGCCGGCACGGTTAACTTCAACCTCGTCTCGCACTTCAAGATCAAGGGCGCGTCGACGGGCTTCTCCTCCGCCTGCGCCTCGTCCGCGCACGCACTCGGTTTCGCTTACGACGAGATCGCCCTCGGCCGCCAGGAACGCATGTTCGTCGTCGGCGCCGAGGATGGCAACGTCGAGAGCATCCTGCCTTTCGCGGGCATGCGCGCGCTCAGCATCCAGAGCGATCCGTCGATCGCCTCGCGGCCCTTTGACGTCGGGCGCGACGGCTTCGTCGGCACCGGTGGCGCCACCGTGTTGGTGCTCGAAAGCGAGGAAGAGGTCGCGCGCCGCGGCGCCCGGGTCTATTGCGAGGTCGCCGGCTGGGGCCAGGCCTCAGATGGATACAATGTCGCCATCTCACATCCCGAAGGCGCTGGTCTGCGCACGGCCATCGAGAATGCCCTCAAGTCCGCCGATATCGCGCCCGAGGCGGTGGATTACGTCAATGCCCACGCCACCTCCACGCCGATCGGCGACATCTCGGAAGCCAAGGCCCTGAAGGCGGTCTTCGGTCCGTCAGCGGCCACGCGTCCGGCCATCAGCAGCACGAAGGCCCTGACCGGCCACGGTCTCTCGCTGGCCGGCGCCATGGAGGCCGCGTTCTGCGCGCTGGCGATCCGCGAAGGGTTCATGCCCGGCTCGGCCCACATCGCGAAACTCGATCCGGCCTGCGAAGGGCTGAACATCATCCGCGCCACTCTCCCCAACCGCCCCAACGTCGTGCTCAGCAACAGCAGCGGGTTCGGCGGCGCCAATGTCTGCCTCGTCTTCAGGAGCGCCGCCTGAGCCGCGCCCCATGAGCACGACGCTGTCCGCCCGTTACCGCACCGCCTTTGTCACCGGCGCAAGCACCGGCTTGGGCTTGGCGTTTGCCGAGATGCTGCTCGCCGAGGGCGTGCAGGTCTGGGGCACGGCGCGTGACCTCAAGCGCCTGCCCGCGCGCGCAGGTTTCCATCCGGTCGCGCTTGAACTCTCCGATGGCGCCGCCGCCGAGACCGCCTTCCTCGCCGCCGAGGGCGCGGCGGGTGGTTTCGACCTTGTGATCAACAACGCCGGGTTCGGAGCTTTCGGAGCTTTTGCGGAGACGGATTTCGCCGTCTGGCAGCGGCAGATCGAGATCATGCTCGTGAACACCGCGCGTCTCAGCCACGTCGCCCTGCGCGGGATGCTCCGGCGGAACCGCGGCGCGCTCGTCAACGTATCCTCGCTCGCCGCCGAATTCCCGCTGCCCTACCAGTCCGCCTACAATCTCGTGAAGGCCGGCCTGTCCGCCCTCAGCGAAAGCCTGATCCTCGAGACACGCGGCACCGGCATCATCGTCATCGATTTGCGGCCGGGCGATTATCGCACGGACTTCGAAACCTCGGTCCGGCGCCCCGCAGCCATCACCGATGCCTCGCAGCAGCGCGCGTGGGCCGCGTTCTCGCGGATGATGCAGACCGCTCCCGCTCCGGCACACGCCGCCTCCGCGCTGCGCCGCGCCCTCCTCCGCGGGCGCAGCGGCACGGTCCGGACCGGCCGCGTGTTCCAGGCCGTGATCGCGCCCATGCTTGCGCGCCTCGGCTCGCAGGGACTGCGCCGCGCGGCCCTGCGCCGCTATTTCGGACTTTAAGCATGGCGCGCGTCCGCATCCTCGTCCTCACCTCCAGCACCGGCGCCGGCCACGACGCCCGCGCGCAGGCCTTTGCCGAATGGTGCTTCGAGCTCTATCGCCACGAGGTCGACGTCCGCATCGAGCAGATGCTGGAGAAATCCTCGGGCCTGTTCAGCGCCGGGGTTAAGTTCTACAATTGGATCCAGCGCAGTGCGCCCTGGTTGCACAAGGCGTTCTTTGCCTTCGTCGAGGTGCTGAGTTTCGTCAACCGGCGTTCGGTCTCGTTCGGGCGCGCCTATTACATCCGGGTGCTACAGGAATACCGCCCGCACCTCGTCTTCAGCGTGCACGACTGCCTCAACCGCGGTTACTTCCAACTTGCCCGCCAGGTGCTCGGCCCGGAGGCCGTGCGATGTGCCACCTATTGCGGCGAGTTTTCGGGCGGGTTCGGCTACAGCCGCAACTGGGTCGAGCCCACGGCGGACCTCTATCTCTCGCGCACGCCGACCGCGCGCGATTACGCGGTGAAGCTGGGCATGCCGCGCGAGCGCACCCGCGTCCGCGGTCACCTGATGCGCCCGCGCTCGCATATCGAGGTGCTGAACAACGGCGCCCGCCGCGACTACGTGGCCGACAAGCTCGAGCTCGACCCCGATCTGTTCACGATCTTTCTCGCCACGGGCGGCAACGGGGCCAACAACCACCTCGAGCTGCTCCCGCGCCTCTTGTCCCATGCGGGCAGGCTGCAGGCCGTGGTCATTTGCGGCAACAACCGGGAGGCCTACAACGACGTCGTCCGGTGGCGGGCCGCCCATCCGGATTTCGGCTGTTTTGTCGACGGTTACTCCGAAGAAGTGCACCTGCTCATGCAGGTGAGTGACTGCATCGTCACCCGCGGGGGGACGACCACCTGCGCCAAGGCCCTGCATTTCCGGTGCCCGATCATCTTCAACGCCTTCGGTGGCATCATGCCCCAGGAGGCGCTCACGGTGAAATTCTTCACGCGCGGCTCAGGCGCGCCGGTCATCGCCACGCCCCATGCCTTTGCCGCGCTGATCGACGGCTGGATGGCGGACCAAGGAGAATACGAACGCTACCGGAAGAAATTCCTCTCACTTCGCTACGAAGAGCGGCCCGCCACCATCATCGAGGAGCTGGTCAACCTCGCGCAGGAAGCCAGCGGCTCCAGCCTCAAGCCACGGGAATTCCCGGCAAAATTCCGCCGCTGATGACGTTACCTCGCCGTCGCGATCCGGCGGGCGAACCGCAGCTCGGTCACAAAAACCCAATCCCAGGCGCTGTTGTTGAACTCACCAGGCAGCGCCCTGACCACCAGCTGGGAACCCGCGGGGAGAGAAGGGAGTTCCGTGTGACCGGCCAGCAACCCACGGTCCGTCGGCGTGCGCTTGGGATCGAAAGATCGGGTGAATAGCAACCGAGCTTGCTGTCCGGGTGAATGGAGCTCGACCCTCAGTTCCGCGCCGTTGGTCTCGCCCTCGAGATAGGCGCGGGGCTCCATGCCGAAGGTGAAATAGAAATCGGTTTCGTTGCCTGTCAGGGGCAAAGCGAACTCGCCCGGTGTCTGCAGATGCAGCACCTCCCGCCGGTGCACGTTGCGTCGCGGCAGACCTACTTCGGGCAATGCCATCGGGACCTGCCCCTTCGCGGCGAGGGTCTTGGTCGCCTGCTCGAGCCGTCGGGTTGCTTCCGGTCGATCCCGTATCAGGTCGGTCCTGACATACAGGCGGGCCCCGTGAACGTCGATCACCTTGGTGTAGAACCTCGCCACCTGGTCAGCCAGTGCGGGAAACGACCCGCTGTCGTGATGGTTCCAGACACGTTCGGCGAAAAAGAAGGCGCCGGGACCGACCGCGTCGATGAAAAGCACCGGGCGGTTCCGTCGCAGGTCGTCGACATAGCGCGGCACGTAATAGATGTCGCGTTGCGGCGAAAGCTGGATCTGGCGCACGGTGTTTCCGTCGCGGGTTCCCTGTGGCAGGCGGCTGTCCGCGTAGATGCGCGGTGCCCAACCCCAGACGGCAATGCGATCCCCGGGTTCGGCAAATTCGCGTGCGAGCGCCGCCAGGCGGGTATCACGCGAGACGTCCGTTTCGTCGGGCGCAGCAAAGCCTCCCGGGTAACCCAACGAGAGGCGGACCAAGACCGGAGCGGCCACCCCGGCGCAGAGGACGCACACCATGGCCGCGCTCCGAAGGTTGGGCCGGGCGATCCAAAGCAGGTGAAGGTTCGCCGCGGTGAGCCAGCAGAGGGGTAAAACCAGATAGAGCAGATAATGCTGAAAGGGCAGGCTTGGGGCCAGGACGGTAAAAACTGCGGTCAAAGTTCCGGCCAAGGCGGCGCAATAGAACCAGCCCGGCCGCGCTCCTCCGGTCAGCCCCCCGAGCAACCCGGTTGCCAGAATCACCAGCGAACCTTGCAGGTAGATGGGGAACATCCAGGTCATCGCGCTCATCTCCCAGAGGCCCTCC
Organism: uncultured Opitutaceae bacterium; assembly: GCA_964601365.1. GTDB lineage: Bacteria > Verrucomicrobiota > Verrucomicrobiia > Opitutales > Opitutaceae > Didemnitutus. The sequence goes on from CAZRNE010000002.1 coordinate 91,050, forward strand.
AAGGCTGACCACACGCCGGATTGCGCGGAAGTGTAGGCGACGTTGTTCAATACATACGACTGATAGAAGTGGGCGCCTTGTTCCGTGAACAGCACCATGGCGAGGAAGAATGCGGTCGGCGACAATGAGGTGCCCGCAAAGCTCGCCACCATTCCGATGCGCCGTTTCGGGGCCAGTCGCGGGGTGAATGCGGCCACGGCGACCGCGGTCAGCGCAAACAGCGCGGCGAAGGGCGCCGACTGCGGCTTGGCCCAAGGCAACAGTCCCGCGCACAGGGCTGCCAGCAGCCAGCGCCAGCTGCCACGGGGTTCGGGGCGCCCGGTCTCAGCCCAAAGCAGCAGCGCCGCCCCCGCGATCAATGGCAGGGACACGTGCTCGGACGAGTAGTGGATGAAATCCCAGTCCGTGGTGGCAGCGAGCACCGACGCGGAGGGCAGGAGGCCCAGCACGGCCACGGCGGCGCCCGCCGCACGCCGAAGCAATGCGAAGGTCAAGGCGAGGGCCGACCAGACCAGCAGCAATCCGGTCAGGCGCGCGGCGACGACCGGAGGAATGGACTCGAACGCCAGCAAGGGCATCAAGGCATAGAAATTCAATGGCCCGGAGGTCGTGCCGTCCACCGAGCGCCAGAATACCGGGTCGTGAAACAGGGTCAAAGCGCCTGCGATCAGCTGGCTTTCGTCAGGGTTGAACTCGATGGGCGAGAAAAGCGGCGGCCAACGCCAGGCTGCCAGCAAGATCAGCAGGGCGGCGGCCATCTCTGCATCCAACCTGCGACCCGCCGCCGCCGGATACCGGAACACGCGCAGCAACATCAACGGGACGACAAGCATTGTCGCGGCAACGCCGATCAGGTTGTATGCCGGCATGTCCATCGGGTGGCGGCCCCACGATCGGGGGTGGCTGGCTCAGGGCGAGCGCTTCCGCCAGGCTTCGACGATCTGGCGGATGGTCTCCTCGAGCGAAACGGTGATGTCCCAGGCCGGGTAGTGGGCGCGCATCTTGCGCAGGTCGGAGTAGTAGCAGATGTGGTCGCCGATGCGGTTCTGGTCGACGTAGGTGTGGACCTGCCTCTTGCCGGTGAATTTCTCGGTGATCGCGAAGGCTTCGAGGATGGAGCAGGAGTTGGCTTTGCCGCCGCCGAGGTTGTAGACCTCGCCCGCGCGGGGCGCGGCGACGAAGGCGGCCATGAAGCGCGCGACGTCGAGGGAGTGTATGTTGTCGCGCACCTGCTTGCCCTTGTAGCCGAAGATGCGGTATTCGCGGCCCTCGAGGTTGCACTTCACGAGATAGGAGAGGAAGCCGTGCAATTCGACGCCGCTGTGGTTGGGGCCGGTGAGGCAGCCGCCGCGCAGCGCGCAGGTGGGCATGTTGAAGTAGCGGCCGTATTCCTGGACGATGATGTCCGCGGCGACCTTCGAGGCGCCGAAGAGCGAATGCTTCGACTGGTCGATGGTGAAGGTCTCGGGGATGCCGTGGGCGTAGGCCGGATCGGCGTAGTCCCACCGGGTCTCAAGCTCGGCCAGCTTGATGAAGTTGGGCGCGTCGCCGTAGACCTTGTTCGTGCTCATGTGCACAAAGGGCGACTCGGGGCAGGCCTGCCGGGCGGCTTCGAGGAAGTTGAGTGTGCCCACCGCGTTGGTGTCGAAATCGTCGAAGGGGATCGCGGCGGCGCGGTCGTGCGAGGGCTGGGCGGCGGTGTGGACGATGACGGAGGGCTTGAGCTGCTTGACGAGGGCGAGCACGCCGGCGCGGTCGCGGATATCGAGCTCGTGGTGCTGGAATCCCCTCAGCTCCTGCGCGAGCCGCTGCTGGTTCCAGCGGGTGTCGCCTTGCGGGCCGAAAAAGACGGCGCGCTGGTTGTTGTCCACGCCGTGGACGGTGTAGCCCTGCGCGGCGAAATAGACGCACACTTCTGAGCCGATGAGGCCCGAGGAGCCGGTGACGAGGATGGTCTTGGCCATGCGGAAAAGAAGGACGCCCACGCATACCGGCCGCACCCGCCGTGGCCAGACCTTTTTGGGCGGAGTTGGGGTTTGCCAACCGGCGCCGGCCCTGCCCCTGATTTGACCATGAAGTTGGATCGCTGGCTCCGGTTTGCTTCCATCGCCTTATGTGTCACGACTGTGTCCCCCGCTGCGCAGCGTTCGCTTGAACTGGTGGCACCCGCCCGTGTTGCCCCAGGGGCGACAGCGGAAGCCAGGGTGCTGGCCGCCACAGAGGCGGGTGCCGGCGAGCAGATCGGCTTCCTTCATGTGGAAGTCTCGACGGACAGTGGGCGTAACTGGGCGCCTCTGGCCTATGAGATGAACGTGGGCACGAGCTTTGACCGCCGCTGGCCGGTGACGGTCGGTGCCGCCGGCACCCGGACATTATTGAGGGTGCGCGCAGCCTTCCGCGGCGGCGTGGCCGGCGATGTGGATTTCGCCGGCGCTGCGATCCGCTGGAAGGATGCCTGGGCGGCTTGGGCTGTGCCGCCCTCGCGCCACGCGACAATCCTGGTCGGGCCCTGAAGCTCAGTGCAGCCGGTAAGCTCGCTGCAGGGCCTTGGCGCGTTCGAGGTGCATGAAATCAAGCGCCGGCACCGTGGCCGCCGGGTCGGTGATGTAGGGCCCCTGCATCAATTGGCGCATCTCGACACCGCGCCAGCCGGTGAACGCCGGGAGCTGCCGCGGCCAGCCCCGCAGCAGCAGGCCGGCCACCAGCACCAACAGCACCGCGGCGGCGACCCGGCGCGGGCGGCTCGGAATTATCATGCGTTCGAAAACCCACGAAACCACCACGGCGGCGAACGGCAGGGTGGCCGCCAGCGAACCGTAGCAGTAGCGCGAGCCGGTCGCCGCGATCAGGCCGGTGTGATGGCGGCCGATGCCGAGGATGAGCGCATTTCCGACATCGAAAAGGAACAGGAGCGCCAGCAGGCGGCGCGTGCCGCGCGCGAGGGCGAACCCGGCGATGAGCACCGCGATCTTGAGGGCTCCGATGGCCAGCGACGGGACCGAACCCAATGCCGGCTCCCCGAGTAGGAGGTGTCCGGGGTTGAGCAGCAGGAAGGTCAGCGCAAATTGCAACGCGTCGTCCCAATGGCCGGCCATGCGCTGCGGATTGCCACCGCCGAACTGGGTGATGATGGTGGTGACCAGCAGTGCCGGCACGAGGCACGACAGCGCCGCGCGCATCCTCCACCCCATCCCGGTGCGATCGGATAAGAGCGGCAGCAGCATGGCGGCCGCGAGCACGCCGCCGGTCAGCACGCCGCGCGAGAAGCACAGCGCACTGGCTGTGGCGAACAAGACCAGCGGGGCATGGCCGTGCCAGCTCCAAGCGGCGTGGCGGACGGCGTGGGTCTCGTGCCAGAGCAGGCCTCCCAGCAGGAAGGTCAGCGCGAGGATGGCCGACCATTGCACGGACCAGCCGAGGGTTTCGAGATTGGCGACAGGCAGGGCAAAGACGGTCATCGCGAACACCACGGCCGGCCAGGTCAGTCCCGCGCGGAAAAGCAGGCGGCCGAGCAGGGCCGTGTTCAAGGCATGCGTCAGCCACAGGAGCCAGAGCATGGCCGTGTAGCTGCCTCCGAAGCCGAGCAGCGCGCCGCCCCAGAGCAGTTTGAACAGCGGCACGAAATTTTCGGCGAACATCGAAAAGGTCCATTTTCCGAAGCCCATCTGGGCATGCTGGTCGATGAGGAACAGGTCGTCGGCGAACCAGAAGAGCTTCCGGAATTCCGCTTGCCACAGCACGAATGGCAACAGTGCCGCAATCCCGCCACCGAGGGGAACCAGCCAGGCGTGGCGCGGAAGCACGGCCAGCGGAGCGACGGGAGGCGTGGTCGACCGGGGATCCTGCACCACCCGTCGCCGAAGCGCAGAGAAGAAATCCCAGGTCGCCGCACCGGCGAAGAGCAGCCACAGCGGATACACCACTGCGAAGGATGAGATCACCTTGACGGGGAATGATGTGACCTCGACCAATGCTTGGATGAACAACGCCGCCGCCGCGGCCAGCCAGGCGGCCGCAGCCAGCAAAAACGGGACGGAGAAGTCACGCTGTCGCAGGCAGGCAATGGCCCGCCAGAGCCAGAAGCCGTGGGCGGTCATGATCAGCCAGAAAAGCGGGATCGCCAGTAACTGCCCTGTCGCATGAAGAAAGTTGGCCGCCCGGAGATTGTGCAGGTATTCGCCGAGGCCGAGATACGGGTCGACACTGCCATCTGCGGGGGCGATGCGCTCGCGTGTGAGGTCACGGAAGAGCTGCAGCTGTTCCTCCGTGCCTTCATTGCGTGCCGGCTTCGCGCCAAAAAGACTGAAACGGGCGGTGAAACCGGCGAACTCCCACCACTTCGAGATAACTTGGCTGAGCTGTCCGGCCTGCAGCTGGGGACGGAAGCCGCTGCGGGCTGGACCGGCGGGCAACCTGCGCTCATCGCAGGCGGCATTCACCTCGTCTGCGACCCGGCGGTAGTAGGCGAGGGCGGTCCGGGCCGATCGGGCGTGGCCGGCGGCGGCGACGGCATCGCGCAACGCCCACATGAACCAGCCGCCGCCTATCTGCCGTTCGCCGGCGGGGAGGCCGGTCCATGCGGCGGAAGCCTCGGCCCAGCCGAGCCCAATGGGTCCTTCCAGATGCGGCCGCAATTCCGCAAACGCCGGGCTCGCGCCGTAGGCAGCCTCGCGGGCCTCGCGGGAAACGGGGATGCCGGTTCGCGCGGGCGCGGCACGGATGCGTGCGAGCGCGCCGTAGGCATCCTTGAATTCCGCAGCGCGGAACTCGACCGTGCCAAACCAGCCGTAGTGGCGGTAATTTTGCAGACTCACGCCGAGCACGGGAATGGCGGCAGCGAGCAGCACGACGCCGGCGCATTTGAGTGTGTCGGCCAGACGACGAGCGCCATCACGCCAGGCCAGCCAGAGCCAGGCGCCCCCGAGCAGGGCGATGGCGGGCAACAGAAAGGCATCATCCTCGCGGGTCAGATAAAGTCCGCTCCAGGCAGCCCCCAATAGCAGGCACCAGCCGAGGTTTTGCGGCAGGGTGCGCCCGCGGCGCAGGAGCAGGGCCGTGAGTCCCGCCAGCACGAGCAGCGCAAGCGGCACCTGCAGGTGTTGCCGCAGGACACGGCCCAAGCTGGTGGTGTCGTAGCTCATCGGGTTGATGAGCAGCAGCGCGAAAAGACCGAATCGCCCGGCCGCGGAGGCGAGCGCGGGCCGCACGGCGCGCACGAGCGCGGCACTGGCGCCCGTGTATAGCAGTTGCTGCGCAAGGAAGAGCGGGAGTCCGGCCCAGAAGGCCGCGGCGATGAAGAGGGGATAGGCCGGCCCCTTGGCGAGCGTGAGCTGGTCGTAGGGGCCGAGCCATTCCCCTCGCACCAAGTGCTGCGCGAGCCGCACGAAAAGGGCGTCGTCGTGGTCCGCCCCCCCGAGTGCGTAGACGTCGAGCCCGCGGGTAAGCCAGAGCTTCAGCAGGGTCAGCGCCACCGCCGCCCAGAACCAGACGCGGGCCGAGGCTGGGGCCGGCGCGATCATGCGTCCTCCCGGCGCGTGTCGAGCCGCAGCACGCCGAGGAAGAAGCTGGTGAGCACCATCTGGCTGCCGAGGGCGAGGCACAGCGCGCCGGGGATGACCCAGCGGAGGGTCTGGGCCGGCTCGAGCGGTCCGAAGCCGCGGGCGCGCCAATACCACAGGGCGCCGGCCCACAACGCCACACCGAGCGTAATCAGGATAGCCCCGGCGATGATGCCAGCCTCGAGGGTGAAACGGCTGAACCACGAGTCGAACCTCTCCTCGGCAAGACGCAGCCCGGCCCGGATGGCGAAGAACTTGCTCAACGCCGCGAAGGACACGGCCTGGAAGCCCACGAGCACACCCACGGCGGCGAACAGCAGCGTATGCACGTCGAGAATGACGCCCCCGACCTGCAGCGGACCGGGAAGGATCGCTGCGCCCGCGAGGCCGCAGGCGACCATCAGGAACAGACCCGGATAGAAGAACAGCCAGCGCGGGCTGAAGAGCAGCATGAAACGCAGATGGCGCCAGCCGTCGCGCCACGGGCGAAGGTGAGGCGGACGGCCGCGCCCGTCCGGCCGCAGCACGGTGGGCACTTCGGTGACCCGCAAACCGAGCGTGACCGCCTTGATCACCATTTCCGAGGCGAACTCCATGCCCGTGGTCTGCAGGTTCATGCGGCGGTAGCCTTCGGCGCTGAAGCCTCGCAGCCCGCAGTGGAAATCGCCGATGCCGGTGCGGAAGAAGAGACGGCCCAGGAAGGAAAGCACGGGGTTGCCCAGGTAGCGATTCTTCAGCGGCATGGCGCCGGGCTGGATGCCGCCGAGGAAACGGTTGCCCATGACCAGGTCGTATCCGGCGCGGAGTTTCTCGACGAAGCGGGGGGCGTGGGAGAAATCATAGCTGCGGTCGGCGTCGCCCATGAGGATGTAGCGGCCGCGTGCGGCCTCGATCCCGCCGCGCAGGGCGTTGCCGTAGCCCTTGCGCGCCACGGGCACGACCCGGGCGCCGGCCGCGGTGGCGAGCTGCTGCGAGCCGTCGGTGCTGCCGTTGTCGGCCACGACCACCTCTCCCGCAATCCCGCCCTGCTCGAGGGCCTGCCGGGCCTCCCGGACGCAGTCCGCGATGGTGCGCGCCTCGTTGAGGCAGGGCATGAGGATGGTCAGCTCGAGATCAGGATCGGGCATCTTCGCGCGAGGAAAACAGCGGCGGCAGGCCAGGGGAAGGGGATTTTCTTTCCCAGCCTAGGCGGCGGTGCCGGCAGCCGTGGCGCGGGCAGGCCAGGTGCGCCGCAACTCGGCCGCCACCGTGACGATGAAGAGGCAATGCAGGGGGTAGGCCGCGGCCAGGGCCGATGGGGTCAGGTTATCGAAAGATGTCACGTGCACGAGCAGGTTCAGCGCAACATACGCGGCGCAGCTGAGCCACGCCACGGCGGCGACCCAAAGCGTGTAGCCGGCGTCCCGCCGCCAGAGCCACCGGCCGACGAGAAAAAGGAACACCGCTTGGGCGGCCATGCCGAGAACGGTGAGAACACGCGCCATGACCTGGCCGATCCGATCGAGCTGGGAGACTTTCCAGGCGTCGAGCCGCTCCTGTTCCGGCACTGGGCGGTCGGGATAGCGCGGGGCCTGGCCCATCTTGCCGCGGGTCAGATCCCGGAAGATCTTGAGTTCGGCGTAATCGCCGAGGCTGCCGGGGGATCGGGCCGTGAAACCCTCGAAACGGAAAAAGTAGCGCACATAGGGGAAAAATTCCGCACGGAGTCGTGCCGTGTAGCCCTTCTGCCAGCGTGGCATAAAGCCGCCGCCACCGCGGGAAGCGGCAAGGCGGCCGCTTGCGATGGCGGTGTCGAGTTCGTCGGCGACGCGCTGGTAAAAGGCGAGGGCGGTGCCCGCCGATCGGGCATGACCGGCGGCTGCCACGGCGTCACGCAACGCCCACATGAACCAGCCACCGAAGATCTGGCGGTCGGCGGCGGGGAATTTCTCCTTGGCCGACCAGTGGTCGCCGATCGGACCCTCGAAGTGCGGCCGCAGCTCCGCGAAGGCCGGGCTCGCCGCGTAGGCGGCTTCGCGCATCTCCCGGGTGACGGCGACCTGTGGCAACTCGGGGCCGGCTTGGATCCGGGTCAACCTGGAGTAAGCGGCTTGAAACTCCGGGGCGCGGAACTCGACGGTGCCGAACCAGCCATAATGCCTGTGATTGAGGGTGCTGACGACCAGCAAAGGCAGGGAGATGGCGACGCCGAAGATCCCGCAGGCGGGCAGCACGTGGCGGGTGCGGCTGATCCAACTTTCAACCGGTGAGCGCCAGAGCGCGGCGAGCAGCAGAATCACACCGGGCACGAGCCAGACGCTCTCCTCGCGCGTGAGCCAGAAGCAGCCGAAAGCGAGCCCGCCGAGCGTCGCCCACCCGGCCTGCCGGCGCCAGGAGTCGGCGCGCCGATGATAGAGCGCAATCAACGCGGCGAGGACCACGAGCCCGAGCGTGGCATAGAGCGGCTGCCGGAGGATGCGGGCCATGCTGTTTCCGTCGAAGCTCATCGGGTTGAGCAACAGGACGGCGTAGCCACCGAAAGCGGCGCCATTACCCGCCAGCCATGGCCGCAAGGCCAGGACCATGAGGCCGCAGGCCGCGGCATAGGCGATCTGCTGGGCGAGGAGCAGCGGCAGGCCGGCCTGGAAAACCAGCGCGATCCAAACCGGGAAGGCCGGCCCCTTCGCGAGCGTGAACTGGTCGTAGGGACCGAGCCAGCGGCCGTGCAGGATTTGCTCGGCGAGCCGGAGAAAGAGGACGTCATCGTGGATGGCGCCGCCGATGGCCGCCACGCTCAAGGCCTGGGTGAGCCAGATCTTCGCTGCGGTCAGCAGGATGGCGCTGGCCAGCCAGAACCGCGCTCGCAGGTTCGCGGTCATTTCGAGCCCGGGTCGGCAGGCCGGAATTCCACGTCGCTCCAGACGGTCCAATCCCACGCGAAATTGTTTTCGGCGCCGGCGGATATCTGGAGGAAGAGGCGGCCGTCAACGCGATCGGGCAGGCGAGCCTCGAAACGCTGGAGACCCCGGTCGAGGGGATTGGAGACCGGGGAGAGGTAGCGCTTGAAGATCTCGATCCGCTCGGCGCCGTTCGCCCAATAGACGATGAACTCGGCGCCGTTGGTGTTGCCGCCGTCGCTCCAGGCGCCCGGCAGGTAACCGAAGGAACCGGCGATCGTTTTCGCCTCCGCCGGGATCTGGAAGACCATTTCGCTGGGCGCGTGCATGACGACCACCGGGTGACCGTCGAGTTTAGCCTTGGACGGAGGCGTCTTCGCCTCGTAGGCCAGCGGCAGAGCCTTGAAGGTCGGGAATTCGGCCTGCGTGGCCTGGGTCAGGTAGGTCTCGCCGGCGCGGCTGCGGGTCAGTTCACCCAGCTCGATGCGCGCGGAGTCCGCGAGGTATTTGCGGTCGGCCGGTTCCACCGCAACGGTGATTTCACGCGCGTGGCGTTGCGGGAGTTCGCTGGCGAAGCGCATGTAGCCGAAGACATCGTCGATGACCGGGGAAAGCATGAATCCGGCCCGGGCCTGCGGCAGAGGCAGGCGATAGGAGGCCTCGCGACCCTTGTCGTCCTTGATGCGGAGCTGCACGAAGGGAGGCTTGTAGAAAAAGCTGCGCAGCCGCCCGAGCAGGCTCGGGCGCAGGTCGATGCGCGCCCAGAGCAGCTTGCCGGAGTCGGCGCCGAGATCGAAACGCTCGTTGACCGCCATCTCGGCGGACCGCAGCGGTCGGGGGGCGAGCGCGGCGGCGTTGAATGGTCCGGGTTTGCGGCGCCAGAGTTGCAGGCCCTTTTCGGTGTGCACGAACTCGTAGCGGTGCATGAAAAGGTAGAGCAGCTCGGAGTCGTCGAGGGCGGGGTAACGGCCGTCGATGCTCTCCATGCGCAGCAATACGAAGTCGGGCGCCCGGTCCGAGGCATAGTGTTCGGCATTGAGCCGGATGAGCGCCGGGGTGTAGGCCGAATAGCTCTGGATCACGGGCCGGGGCCGGTAGTTCATCCGGTTGTGCAGGATGATGGCCTGGGTGTAGTGGAGAAAGTCGATGCTGGCCCGGCCCACGACCTCGCGGGTGCGCGGCAGGTCCCAGGCGTTGCGCTCGGCGCGGAGCTTTTCGCGGTAGGTCTGGTAGTGGCGCGAAAAATTCCAGGTGTTGGTGACATTGCCGACGACCTTGTCGAGGAACAGGGGGATGATGTGGCGGGTCAGCGGCATCGGCCCCTGCAGTCCCATGAGGCAGAGGACGATCGCGGGGCAGAGCAACACCCAGCGCACCCAGCCGAGCCGCGGCGGGTCGTCGAGCAGCGCCGGGAAGCCCGTGAGCGGCACCAGCGCGCAGATGTAGAACCCGATGAGATGCCCGTCGGAGCGCACAAAGCCGTGCTTCCAGTTGATGTAGGTGAAGGCGCCCAGCACGAGGCAGCGCGCGAGCGCGCGGGGCTTTTCCTGCGCCGTGAACAGGTGGAGAAACGCGTAGACCACGAGCACGAGCAAGACGGGCAGACCGGTGTTCATCGCCCAAGGCGAGGTGGGCAGCCCCATCGTCTGCTCGTAACCGGAGCTGATCTCGAGCGAGGTGAGAAGGTAGGCGGGCAGGTTCAGCGGGTTCTGGCGGCACGCCATCCAGACGAGCAGGAACGAACCGCCGAACCAGAGCGCAAGCCGGAGGGCGGCACGGGGACGGCGCAGCGCAAGTTCCAGCCCGGCGGCGACCAGCACCACGAAGGCCGCGAGCATGAGGTTGGTGAACTTCACCGCCGCCAGCAGGCCGAGCAGCAGGAGATCGACAACCCGGCCGCGGGACAGGCTACCCCCGGCGGCGCGCACCAGGTCGAAGCCGATCAGCGCGATGACGATCATGTGCAGGGCGTCGGCGTAGCAGATGCCGAAGGTGACCATCGCGACCCAGTAGAGGGCGCGGGCGTAGACGCCGAGGCGCAGGCCCTGCCGGTAGATCACCCAGGCAAAAAGAACGGAGGAAAACGCCTGCCAGAGCACGAAGGGCCAGAAGGCGACGCCCGAATAGGTGTTGGCCATCAGCAGGCCGAGCGGGCCGTAGGTGAACACGATGTCCTTGCCGAACTGCCAGCCCTCGACGAGCGCGAGGGTGAGGGTCTGCCGCCAGGAGGAGTCCAGTTCGGTGAGCGGGAAAACCGGATAGGTGAAGGTGGCGGCCACCATCAGCAAAAAGAACAGCCCGCGGCCGGTGCGGTCGGCGGGTCGGTCGGATACGGCGGTCGGCTGGCTCATGCGGTCCATATGGAAGAAGCGGGCCGGCGGTGCGTCTAGGGGGAATTTTCCAAACTGTCGATCAGCACGCCGGCAAGTTTTTCTCCATCCCGGATGGCAAAGTTGGTGCCGCGGTCCTCGGGGTAGATCTGGGCGAAATTGGCCAGATAGAGGCCTGGCACCGGCGTGGCATGGGGCGGGATCCGCCGGGCATGGCCGGGCAGCACGACGTGCTGCGCATCCGCCAGGCGGAGCAGGCGGTGCTCCGTGACCTTGTTCCGGGCAAAGCCCGGGAAGAGGCGCCCGAGGCAGCCGAACCAGCGGCCGATGAGCACGTCATCGGCGTCCGTCCATTGCGGATCGGTGGCCTCGAGGTAGGTGCCGATGTAATAGACATTGAGACCGCCGTAATCCTCCTTGGGGACGAGCCGCGTGTGATGCACGACGACCACAAAGGGCCAGCCGGGCTCGTTGACGTTCAGCCAGAAGGGGCAGGGCAATTCCTGCCGGGAGGCGAAGACCAGGCAGAGGGCGTTCAGGTAGGGAACGGCGCGGAGTTGCGCAAGGTAGTCGGCCGGCGCCTCCGGCATCTGCCCGAGCAGTTGCGCAAAGATCCGTGACGACGCGGTGAAGAGAACGCGGTCGTAATTCCCGGCGCGCCCGTCGCCGTCGGTGACGCGCAAACCCGTGCCGGCTCGCTCGAGCCGGGCCACGGAGCGTCCGGTGTGGATCTGCGCGCCGCGTCCGCGGGCGGCTGCGGCCAGGGCTGCGGCGATCCGGGCGAAGCCGCCGCGGAAGTAGCCGAATTTCTCACCCCCGCCGGAGCGGGAGCGGGCGCGGATGTTGAGGCGGGCCCAGAGCCAGTCCATCGCGACCTGGTCGGCGTAGCCGGAGAATTTCCCCCGCAGCAGCGGGTGCCAGATGGTGCGGGCCGCGCCCGCGCCGCAATGCCGCTCCATCCAATCCGCGGCCCGGTGGGAGGCGAACGGTGCGGGATTGTTGCGGTGTTTCAGATACAGCGCGGTCAGGCCGGTGCGCAGGCGGTCGAGAGGCGGGCAGGGCCGGTAGCGGAGCAGGTCCCAGGGGGTGTTGAAGGGATGGACCGTGCCGCCGAGGAAGATGCCGTTGGTGGCCGGCGACCAGTGCAGTGCGGCGCCGAGACCGAGTTCCTGGGCCAGCCGGACCGCGTGTTGGTCCGACAGGAAAAGGTAGTGGTAAGCCTTCTCGATGGAGGTGCCCGCCAGGCTGAAGCCGCCCGCCAGCCCGCCGAGATCGGGCGATTTCTCCCACAACTCCACGGCGCAGCCGCCGCGCTGGCTGAGCCGATAGGCCGCCGTGAGGCCCGTGAAGCCGCCGCCGACGATGAGGACACGGCGGCTCATGGTGCGGGGGCGGCCAGGAGGTATTGGCCCCCGAGGGGCAGCCAGGCCATGGCGCGCTCGGTGGAGGTGAGCGCTTTCCAGCGCGGGGGGAAAAACATGAAGTAAGCCGTCTCCACTTGTGGGAAGCCCGCTGCGGCCAGCAATGCCCGGCCGCGCCGCGCGGAAAAAAGGACTGCGTGCCGGTCGATTTCCGCGCGGGCCACCAGCCAGCGCGTGACGGGATTCCAGGGATTGTGCTCCATCAGCACCAGCCGCCCGCCGGGCCGGAGCGCGCGACGCAGGGTCCGGAGGGTTTCCACCCATTGGCCGGGCGGGATGTGGTGAAAGACGCACACCGCGCTGATCAGGTCGTAGGAGTCCTCGGGGACCGGATTCCCGGCATCGGGCACCCAGAGCCGGCAGTGTTGGGCCATTGCGGGCCAGCGCCGTCCGGCCTCGGCGATCATGCCGCCGGAAATGTCGCAGCCGGCGCAGTCCCAGGGCAGGCCCGCCTCGTGGACGAGCGAGAGGAAATCCCCGGTGCCGCAGCCGAAGTCGAGGTAGCGCAACGGCCTCGCCGGGCGGCACCGTGTGGCTTGCGCGCGCAGCAGCCCGACCTTGGGCCGGAGGAAGGCGCGGGCATCGTCGCCCAGCGCGCGTTTCAGCGGCACGTCGAAACCCGCATCGTAGCCGGTGGCGTAGCGGTCGAACTCGGGACCGTTGGGCGCGGTCATGTCCGCGGGGCGCCGTGCGGCAGCACATCGGGCGAGGTCACATCCATGACCAGGTAATCGGGCCGCTGCTTGGCGTTTTCGAAGATACGGCCGACGTATTCGCCGAGGATGCCCAACGCGACGAGGTTGAGGCTGCCGAAGATAATGATGCAGAGCAGCAGACTGGACCAGCCGGGCACGATGGGGCGGTCGAAGAAGGTCGCGGCGACGAAGGCGTAGATCAGGTAGCCGAGGAAAGGCACGAGGGCCGCGAGGCACAGGATGAACGAGAGCCGCAGGGGGAACTTGCTGAAGCTGACGATGCCGTCGGTGGCGAAGCGCAGCATCTTGAGCCAATTGAACTTGGTTTCTCCGGCGGCGCGGGCCGGCCGGGAATACTCGACCCGGTCGGTGCGGTAGCCGATCCAGCCCACCATGCCGCGCAGGTATTTGTGCTTCTCGCGCAACCGCAGCAGGGCGTCGAGCGCGCGGCGGCTCAGCAGCCGGAAATCGCCGCTGTCCAGCGGTGCGCGGGTCTCGCCCATCCAGGCCAGGAGCCGGTAGAAGACATGCGCGGTGGCGAGCTTCATGGCCGACTCGCCCGCGCGGTCCTTGCGGATGGCAAAAACCACGTCGGCGCCGCGTTCGTGGCGGGCCAGCATCTCCAGGGCGATCTCCGGGGGATCCTGCAGGTCGCCGTCCAGGGAGATGATCGCGTCGCCGGTGGCGAATTCGTAGCCGCAGAACAGGGCCGCCTGGTGGCCAAAATTGCGCGAAAGACCGATGCCCCGGACGCGCCGGTCGGCGGTGGCGAAGGCCATGATCTGCGCCCAGGTGTCATCGCGGCTGCCGTCGTTGACGAGGACGATCTCCGGGGTCCAATGGGCCGGCAGGCGCTGGCAGAACTCGGTCAACCGCGAGCGCAGCAGCGGGAAGGCGGCGCTTTCGTTGTAGAGCGGGATGACGAGCGAGACAGTGGGCATCTTGGCTGAGGAAAGGGCGGGCTTCCGGCACTGGCAAGCGCCCGTTAGGGCGAGGCCCGCAGGTCGCGCCAGTAGCTCCAGGCGTAGGAATAGCTCCCGGAAGGTCCGGCCTCGGTGCGCAGGACAAGGCGGCCGCCGGCGGCTCCGGGCAGCGTCACGGAGAAACCGTGCGCTCCCCGGTCGCCCGCGACCGCCATGGGATCCAGCGTGCGCCGCAGCAACTCCGTAAGGTTGCCGGAGGCATCCTCCACTTCGATGATGAAGGTCGCCCCGGCGGTCGTCTTGCCGTCGGTGTAGGACCGGGCCAACATCCCGAAGCTGCCCTCCAGGCGGCGCATGGCGGGGGTGAGGGGAAAGACGATGCGCGAGGGCGCATGGGCCATGATGACGGACTGCCCGTCCTCCTCCATGTTGTTCACGCCGTATTCCGCGCGGACCTCCGTGGAGAAGATCTCGCGGGAACCGAGGCGCAGACTGGCGGCGAATTCGTGGGCGGTGAGGTCATGCCAGAACGTGTAGCAGTAGGAGTTTTTTGTGGCGTCGGGTGAACGCGCGATGAGGCGCAGACGGCCTTCGGCGCCGGGCAGTTTCAAGCGGAACGGCACGATGCCGCGGTCGCTGGCGAAATTGGCGGGATCGAGCGAGCGTTGCATCAGGACGCGCTCCCGGCCGTCGGGGTGGACGTGGATGACCTCGAACACGGCGCCGATCGTCTTTTGCGGACCCGTCCACGCTTGGTCGAGCAGGCCGATGCCACCCGTGAGCTCGACCATGCCGGACTGGAACGGAAACTCGAAGATGGCGGGGGCGTGCGCGACCGCGACCGGCTGGCCCTGGTATTCCATCACGCTCACGCCGAAGTCGGCCCGGGCGCTGACGGAATCGACCGTTCGGCCCTGGAATTTCAGGCGCAGGGGCGCCCGTTCACCCTCGAGCGACTCCCAGTAGCTCCAATCCGCGGTGGCATCGGCCATGGGGCCGGGAGTGATGAGCAGCTCGATCTGGCCCTCGCGTCCGAGGGGAAGGGACACGAGGCTCGTCTGGGTCCCGCGGTCAAGCGGGTTGGCCTGCGGTTGCAGCGACCGCTTGAACAGCTCCGTGCGCGTGCCGCTGGATTCCCAGAAATTCGCCACCACCACGACACCATCGGTCTTCCGGTGCATTTCCGGCGCGTAAGCCGGGGCGCGGACCCCGTAGCGGAGGCGCAGCACGGCCAAGTCAGGCGGCCGGGGGTAGACCATGCGCGACGGAGCGTGGGCGTCCCAATACGGTGGCGTCAACAGCCGCACGGGTGACCCATCGATGATCTCGGTCTCGACGGCGGAGTATTCCTGCCCTTCGAACACGAGTGGCGGGCCGCCCTGTTCGCGCGTCTCCGGGAGGCTGTCATCCAGCCGATAGCTTCGACCTGCGGAGGCCAGCACCTTCTCCCCGCGGGCCGCGGCGCGCAATTCGTGGGTTTCACCCGCGAGGTCTTCTCCGCGCACGGTGAAAATCACCTCGTCGACGCCGGGGTCGGCGCAAGCGACTTGGCGGTAGAGCCGGCCGTCGAGATAGAGCTCGGCTTGCCGGGTTCCGGCCGGAATGCGCACGCTGACCCGCACGTCGCTGGCCCGGCGGCCCGTTGCGGGACCGGTGAGCGCAACCTGCCGGGATTCTGGCCAGGAGGGATCCCAGGCGCCCGCGACGGCCGCATCTGCGCGCAAAAAAATCCGGTAACCGCGGCTGCGGGCGAATCCCCCGCCGATCTCGGCGTAGTGGGCGGTGATTTCAGACCACAGCCGGGCCTGTTTCTGCAACGGGTATTTGAGGTAGCCGCGTTGACCGAGCGTATCAACAATGGCCGCCGGCGGATGCTTGGCCCAGTCGCGCCAGAAATCATCCCATGCACCGGGGATGACAGCGTAGGCGGTGTCCTTCAGCAGGTCCAGGTTGGTCCAGGGAATGAGGCCGGTGAGGTAATTGGTGTAGAGAAAGCGCGTGCTCGGCAGACGGCGCGCGAAGACGTAGGTCTCGGGTGAGTAACCCCAGACGAAGATCCGCTCCTCGGGCCCGGTGAGGCGGCCGACGTATTCCCCGACCTCCCGGGCGGCTCCGTCATCCGGTCGCAATTCACGCACTCTCTCTACGGCCGTGAAGGCGAGCGAGGCCGCCGCCCCCGCCAGGCCGAGGCGCCCGGCCCAGACGGCGGAAGTTCTTCCCGCTTCGCGCCACAGGCGGATGCGCTCCCAGAGGCGGGCGGTGATCCAGCCGCAGGCGAGGCACAATCCGGGCAGGACCTGCAGCGAATAGTGGTCGAACGTGCGTCCGCTCAGCGCCGTGGAGACGATGCCAGACGCGGTCCAGCCGAGGATGAGCCACGGGAAGAGCGGCACCGACCTGGGCCGGGAAGACAGATGACGCCACGCGACCGCGAGCAGCAGGATGGCGGCGGCGCCTCCCGCCAGCAGGGCGGCGGGAGCATTCCGGGCGGCGAGCACAAAGGGCATGCGCGCACCGAGCAGCCGCTCGCCCAGCTGGATTTCCGGCACGTAGTAACGCGTGTTGTAGGTCCAGGAATAGAGGAGAAAGTCGCGGATGGCGTCCTGCGACCAGAAATACGCGAGCGCCAGGCCCACCGCGGCGGCGAAGCCCGCCGTTACCAGGGCGGCTGCGCGCAGCGCGAAGCCCCGGCGTTCCGGCTCAAGCCCGGCGGCGAGCGCGCAAACCACCAGGAGGGTTCCGCAGTCGAGCAGGCCGGGTTGTTTCGCGAGGAAGGCCAGGCCGAGGGCGGCTCCGGCGGCCGCGGCCCAGCGCAGCCGGCGCTGCTGCCACGCGGTCGCAAAGGCCCAGAAACCCGTGCAGGAGAGCACGAGCATCAGCCAGCCGGTGTGCACCGCCATGATGTCTAACGCCGACAGATAAACAAACGAGAGCAGCGTGAACCACAGGGCCGCGGCCACACCGGCCGGTCCGTCGCCCGCCCGCCGGGCCGTGCCCCTGAGCAACAGACCGGCAATGCCGATGAGCAGGGAGAGCGCGATCTGCACGGCGGCGATGTTCCAGCCGCCGGCGAAGGCGAAGATCCCGGCCTTGAAGTAGGCGAGCAAGGGGTTGCGGTTGTCCGCCGCGTCC
This sequence comes from uncultured Opitutaceae bacterium, assembly GCA_964601365.1. Taxonomy (GTDB): domain Bacteria; phylum Verrucomicrobiota; class Verrucomicrobiia; order Opitutales; family Opitutaceae; genus Didemnitutus. The sequence goes on from CAZRNE010000002.1 coordinate 107,985, forward strand.
CGATAAGGCACGTCGCCCGCGAGGATCTGCTGGGCCATCGTGTAGGTGGAGCCCTCGTCGACGCTCCAGATCTGCTGGCCGAGGCCGGCCCAGCGCAACGCCAGCGGTCCGGTGAGGACCACGAGGACGAACAGCAGGCGCAGGGCGGCGGGCGCTTTCATGTGCAATCCGAGCCAGAAACCCGAAGGCGAGGGCGCTGGCAAGTGGTTAACCCCGGGCAGTTCTGCCTTGCTGGTGAAGAGGCGGCGCGCAGCGTGCTGGCGCTGTGGGGAAAAAGGTAATCGGTCTCGCAGCAAAGCGCCCGCGCATCGCGGGCTGGCTGGCCTTGGGCACAGGGGTGGCGCTGCTGCCATGGTGGCGGCATCACGACTTCATCCGGGACTTCTATGACTACGGGTTGGTGATCGCGGGGGTGGGCCGCATCGCGGGAGGCGAGCGGCCCTACGTGGACTTCGTAACGCCGATCCAGAGCGCGCTCTTTCTGCTGAATGGCGCCGCCGAGTGGGCGGGTGGGGGCGGTTTTCTTGGCATGGTGCGCGGCGGGGCGGTCTTTGCCGCCGGCACGCTGATCGCACTGGGTCTGGTGCTCCGGCGCTGGTGGCCGGCCGGGGCGGCGGCGGCGGTGGCGTTCGGCGTGGTTGCGGCCAGCGCGTCGCAACACACGATCATCTGGCACAACACCGTGGGGGTGGCCTGCCTGGCACTGGTGGCTTGGTGCAGTGCGGGGGCGGGCTCGGGTGCAGGTGTCGGCGGGGTGCATCCCGGAGGACGGGACAATCCGGCCGGGCAGACCCGCCATTCGTCGTGGTGGATCGTGCTGACGGTGGCCGGCCTTTGGCTCGGCGGCATGAACAAGCTGAATTTCCATTTGTTGGCGCTGGCGATCGCACTCGGTTGGACGCTTCGTGCTGCTGCTCTCGGTGTGTGCGCCTGGCCGCGAGCGATCGGCTTGTTTGCCCTCTGGCTGGTGGCGGGGGTGATCCTCCCCGTGGCCACCGAGCTGCTCTGGACGCGCGCCGCGCCGGCCGCGTGGTGGGAAAATGTGGTGGCGCTCCCCTTCAGCCACCGCTCCGAGGGCCTGCGGGAAGCGCTGTCCTGGCAGTTCTATCTCAAGTCTCCGCACAACTACTATGGCGAGGTGTTGCTGCCGCAGGCCGGGCTGGCCGGCCTGGCCCTGTTGGTTGTTGCGGGAGTGGCGGGCTGGCGGGGCCGACGCGGGCGGGATCGGATTTTCCTGCTCCTTGCCACATTGGTGGCCGCGGGTGGTGGCATCGGGCTGTTGGCCACCAATTTCGAGATCAGCTACATCGCCCTGGCCGCGTTCATCGTGCTGGCGGCCGCGCTGTGGCTGGGTTTCGGACTGCCAGCCCGGGGCATTTGGTTTTGGGGCGGCCTGATCGCGCCGGCCCTGTTGATCGGGGTGGCGGCCTGGTGGTCCGCCTGGCTCGGACAGCGCTCGCAATTCGGGCACTCACCCGCGGCGCGCGCGGACTACCTGCCGATCGAGACCGCCGGACCGGCCTATGCCTACATGCGCGGCATCAAGGTGCCGCCCGAGGTGCACCAGTCGCTCAGTCTGGCGCAACAGTGGCTGCCCGGCCCCGAGGGGGATGGTCGGCGGCGCATTTTCTTTGGTCCCGGCTTGGAATGGATGACCAGGGTCTTTCCCGTCCGGCACCACGTCGGCCTGCCGCTCTGGATGCATGGCGGCACCAGCTATGGGCAGCGGGAAGTGCATCGGTTGGCGCGGCTCGTCGGCCGGGAAAATGTCTATTACAACCTCATCAGCCCCATCGCGTGGGCCCACTGGCCGCCGGAAGTCAACCTCGAGGTCCAGCGCTACTACCAGGAAGACCTGCTCGGTCCGGTCTTCCGCCGGTGGTTGCGGGTCGAGCGGATGCGGCCCGCCTTCGCCAACGCCATCGAGTTCATCAACCTGTTCGGCGGAAATGTCTTTGCCGGGCATCTCTCCTCGGCGGAGGAGCCGATGAACCCGGAGAGAACGGCCGACCGGCGGACCATGATCGGTGTGACGCAGGGAACAGGCCGACTCAGTCTGCTGGCGCCGACCATGCGCATCGAGGGCGAAGCCGTCCTGTGCCGCACCGGTGCGGACAGTGGGAAAGCCCTGGCAGCGGATTTCCAGGTTGCGCAACGAAGCACGGGGCCGGTCCACCCCCGGTGGCGCGAGCGGCTGGAGTTGGGACCCGGTGAATCGCAAAAGGTGGTCAGATTCACTGCGGACGGCAGCGGCGCGCAGATGGATTTCGATGTTGTTGTGGCGCCGGAATCGGCGGGGCTCGTGTCCGCGGGTTACCGGGGCCTGCGCATCCTGCACGTCGGGCAGGATGCGGGTGGGGCACCCCGCCTGCGGCCCGGCACCCCGGCTGACGATTCTCCTGATCCGGCTGCGATCCGCGCGTTGCTGCCGACGGGCTGGCAGCCGGATGAGATCGTGGTGCGGCGCGGGCGCGTCACGACCCAGGGCTTGGAGATCGCCAGCGGTGGCGAAGTCTGGGTGCGGGCGAAGGGAATCCTCGGCGAGTTTTCCGGGGAGATCTTCGTCCCGGAGGGCAACACACAGCCCGCCGGCCCGGTCTACCGCGCGGTCTGGGCGAAGGCCTCGCGGATCGAGATCATCGGGCAGGGCAATATGCGCCTGGACGAGCGCCGTGAGTTCCGCCTCTGGTCGGCGGAGCCGGACGCCTGGTTCGGACTGATCAACGAGGAGGCGGCCGGTGGCGCCCCGTTGATCGTGCGTGTCACCCGGGTGGTGCCGGCTCCCTGATGGCTGTGTTCACCAGAACTCCGGTGGATTCCAACAGGTCCAGTCCTGCATGCTGTGCGTGCCCGGTTCGGTGCGCAGGATGAGGACGGCGTCGGCGGGCAAGCGGGCCGGCAGGGCGAGGTCGTAGGATTGGAGCAGGCGGTGGGCCGGGTCGCGGCCGGGCTCCAGTTTTTTCTCCAGGAGCACCGCCACACTGTCCCCCGCCCGGCATTCGATGATGAAGGTGGCACCATCGCTGGCATAGGGTCCTTCGCCGGCGCCCGGAGTGAAGCCGAAGCGTCCTTTGATCCGCTGTGCGCCGCGCGGAATCGGCATGCGCACCGAGCCGGGGGCGTGCACCTCGCGCATCACGACGCCTTCGATGGTCTTCTCCGTCGAGGGAAACGGGCTGCTGATCTCGTAGGAGGCCGTGTCGAAATGCAGTTTTTGTTTCAGGCGGTAGACGATGAACCGGGCATCGTGTTCGAGGTAGGGCCGGCCGCGCACGGACTCACGCCGCACGGCATCCAACTGGTTGAACTCCCAGGCCGGCGTGTAGTTCTGCTCGAGGAGGGTGGCGTGTTCGCGGTTGATGCGGTCGATCTCGAACGGGCGGAGCACCAGCCATGAGGGTTGGAGGTGTCCGATGATCTTGCTCCACGCCTCGCCCACTTTCCGCCGGGCCTCGACCATCTCGCGCGAGGACATGCCCGGGTAGTCGTAGGTCTTCAATCCCGAGAAGTAGCCGATATAGCCGAGCGGCTCCATGAACACCGTGTCGCCGGGCTGGGAGGAATGCCGGAGCCATTCGCCGATGGCGCGCCGGGTGCCGTTTTCCACGAGACGCTGCTGCGCTTCGGCCTGTCGCGCGACCTGCCAGGTCATCCAGCAGCCGGCGGCGACGGCGATCGCCATGAGGCCGAGCGCCGGTTTGTGCGCCCACTCCCTTGGGCGGACGAGGACCTGATCCAGCAGCAGTCCGAGCACCACCGCGCCCAACAGGGCCGTGGGCGGGACATACCAGGGGAAAGGAAAATAGGGGAAGAACGTCAGGTAGACGTGCGCGCCGAAAAACGCGAGGGACGCGGCGCGGGCCTCGCGCCGCACGCCGGGGATCAGCCAGACCAGCGCGCAGAACGTGGCGACAGCGCGTGAGGCCCAGACCAGCCACGCGGGCCAACCGCCGATCAGGTAATACGACGGCAGCCAGGTCATCTCGAGCGTGGCGAATTCACGCCAGGCCAGCCACGGCAGCTTGATGATGGTCAGCAGCAGCGCGCCGAGGGTGTGTTTGCCGGCGGAAATGGAACCCTTGGCTGCGATGGTGTGCGGGACCGGACTGCCGTAGTAGCCCGCCGCCCAGGCCAGCCACGGCAGATAAAGCGCGGTGGTCAGCAACCCGGCCTTGAGGTAGAGGCGGATCAAGCCCCGGCGGTCATGTCCGGTCCGCTCCGGATCGTTGAACAACCACAATCCGACGGCGACGAGGCCCACGTAGATGAAGCTGTCAGGGCGCGTCCACATCAGCCCGGCCCAGGCCCCGCCGAGGTGCGCCCACTGCCGCGGACCGGGCCGCAGGTGCGCCCACCACGCATAGGCCAGGAACAGCAGCATGAACGCCGTCTCCATGCCGTTGATGGTGAAATCGAGCGTCTTGGCGTCGGTGACAACCATGGCGACCGCGAACATCGCGGCCATCCTCTTCAGCCCGAGGCGCGCGGCCAGGCCGGCCAGCAGGGTCGCCGCGCCGCCCAGCGCCGCTGCGCTCATGATGCGGAAAATCCACAGCGCGCCGGTGTCCGAGCTGTTGCCCGTCAGGGCGAAGGCGGCCGCGGGCAGCAGCACGCCGAGCGGCGAGGTGAAGGTGTGGAGCCGGTCGCCATGGTTGAAGACCAGCCCGTGGCCCGAGGCCAGGTTCTTGCTCGAACGATACGTGATGTAGTAATCCTCCCAGACATGGTTCGTGTAGCCCGCGAACGCCAGCGCCAGCAGCATGACGCCGATGAACAGGCCGACTTTGAAGGCCAGACCTCGCTTGTCGGAAGATACCATTTGGGGCGGACTTTAGAGAAAAACCTGTGCTTTGGGCAAGTTTGGGCCGGCCAGGACGAGGGCGGACAAGCGGATGACAATCCAACCTGCCCGATCCGCCATCGAGATTGCGAAAAAGTCGTTTTTTCCCGTCCGGCCGCACGACGATATTGACGGGTTCGCCCCGGGAAATTTTCTAAAGTCGCCATGCACGCGGAAGAAAAACTCGAGTCCGTGGACAAGGCGACCTTGGTGGATCGCGCGGGACGTTCCTATCGCGAATTCAGGGCCGGCTTGACGCCCCGTTACGGTGTCGTTTGGCGCGACATCGTCGCGGGCTACCTCATGGTCGGAACCGGGCTGGCGGCGGCGATCCTGGCGCACCGGACGTCGGCGGTGGCCGGTCTGGCCGTCATGCCGTTCGCGGCGGTCTGGCTCGGCTATTGGTTCGCCTACCTCAACTTGTTCACCCATGAAGCCGCCCATCACAACCTCGCCCCGGACCGCCGGCTCAACGACCTGCTCGCCGACGGCCTGCTCTGCATCCTCTTCGGCATGAGCATCGCGGAGTATCGGCGGGTGCACTGGGACCATCACCGGCTGCACGGCACCACGGCGGACACGGAGAATTCCTACTTCAATGCCCTGACCCCGACCTATCTCCTGCGGATTCTGCTGGGCGTCGAAGCCGTGAAAGTGATGCGGCATCGCCGGCAGCGCCTGCACCGTGACCATCAGTCCAGCCGGGGCGCCATGAACGGCGTGCTGGGAGGAACCATGCTCGTGCACGGCTTGATCACGGGAGGACTGGCTTGGTCGGGCGGCTGGCCGGCGGCCCTGGCCTGGGCGGCCGGGCTCACGATGTTCTATCCGTTTTTCAATGCCGTCCGCCAGCTGCTCGAGCATCGCGACGAGAATGCCGATCCGCGCACGGATTACCGCGCCGTGGCCCATGGCCGCATCAACCGTTTGTTCGGCGACAGCCTCCTTGCCCAGACGCTGGGCGGGGCGGGTTTCAACCGCCACCTCCTGCACCACTGGGAACCGAGCGTCTCCTACACCCGGCTCGCGGAACTGGAGGACTTTCTGCTCCGCACCCCGATCGGTCCCATGCTGGAAGAGCGCCGCACGACCTATCTGGACACAGCCCGCCGGCTCTGCGCCGCCGGACGGATCGGATCCCGGCCGGCCCGCGCATGAGCCGATCGGAACCCAGCACGCGGATCTGCCCGGTGTGCGGCGGAGACCGGCACCGGGTGCATGCGCATGCGACCGACATCGAATACTTCACGACCCCCGAGACTTTCACCTACCATCACTGCGCGGGCTGCGGGGTGCTCTTCATCGATCCCTTGCCCCTGGCCCGGCTGACGGAGATCTATCCGCCGAGCTATTATTCCTACCATGAAGGCTCGCGCGGTCTCGTGTGGCGCATCAAGGCGGCGTTGGATGCACGGTTCTACCGCCGGGTCCTGGCCGGCATCGCTGCCGCGCAGGTGGACGTGTTGGATGTGGGCGGCGGCACCGGGGTGCAGATCGATGCGGTGCGCTCCGTCGAGCCGCGCTTCCGCTCCGGCCACGTCGTGGACCTGGATCCGCGCGGGGGCGAGGTGGCGCGGGCCAAAGGCCATCGCTTTTCCCTCTGCCGGTTCGAGGATCTGCCCGCGGGTCCGGCCGCGCATCTCATCCTGATGCTGAACCTCATCGAACATGTGGCCGACCCCGGATCGGTGCTGGCGGCCGGAGCCGCCCGCCTGGCGCCCGGCGGCCGCATCGTCGTGCAGACACCCAACCACGACAGCTGGGACGCGCGGCTTTTCCGGCACGCAAGCTGGGGCGGCTACCATTGTCCGCGCCATTGGGTCCTGTTCGATGAGCCGGCTTTCCGGAGGTTGGCCGGGGAATGCGGGCTGACGATCGAGCGGCTTGATTTCATCCAAGGCGCGCCCTTCTGGGCCGTGAGCATCGTCAATGCCTTTCGCCGGCGTGGCTGGGTGACCGTGGACCGGCAACGGCCGGTTTTCTACCACCCACTCTACCGGGTATGCCTTCCGCTGTTCGCGGCCTTTGACATCCTGCGTGCCCCCTTCGCGCGCACTTCGCAGATGCTGGCGGTGCTGCGGCGGACCGGTTGAGCCTACTCCCGCGCCAGGAAGGCCTCGCGGGCCAGCGCGACATGGAAGGGCAGGACGCGGGCGTAATCGTGCTCGCGGAGCACGCGGGAATAGGCGGCCTCGGTCAGGGTCTTGCCGCTGCGCTCCTTGGCCAGGCAGGCCCACATCATGCGGGACAGTGCGACCGGGTCGCCGGGCGGCACGAGGTAGGCGTCCTGCCGCTGTCCGACGAGCATGGGGATGCCGTGCACGTCGGTGGAAACGATCGGGGTCCGGAAGGCCATGGCCTCCATCACCACGCGCGGCAGCGACTCTTCGTAGCTCGTGCAGACGAACATGTCGGCCGCCACGAAATGCGGGTAGACCTCGCGCGTCTCCGGCACAAGGGTGACGTTGGGCAGGGCCAGGCGGGCGAGGTCGCGTTTGAGGAGGTCCAGATAAATGCCGGGCCGCGCGCCCACCATGACGAACCGCGCCTTCACCTGCGGGTGGTGGTGGTTGAAGTGGTCGATGGCGCGCAGGAAGATGTGCTGGCCCTTGCGCTCGCAGACGGTGCCGATGTTGGCGATCACCACCTCGTCGTCGGCATATCCCAGCCGGCGGCGGGTCTCCACGCGGGGATGGGCGGCCCGGAACGCCTCGATGTCCTCCAGCCGCACCCAGCTCGGCACGATGCGGAAGTTGCCGTTGCGTCCGTAAGCCTCGTAATAGGCCTGTGTGGCCGGGCAGAGGAAGAGCGCGCGCGTCGCTCCCTCCAGCGCCTCCTCGACGAGGTGGTGCAGGCGGTGGTCGAGGGAGTCCCAGAAGAACCGGCGGATGCTCGTGCTCTCGTGGATGTAGAGCAGCGAGGGCTTGCCCGCGCGCGCGGCGAGGTGCACACCCCAGAAGTTCATCAGGGTGTTGGCCACGACGACGTCGATCCGGTCCCAGTCGAGCTGGTGCTTGATGTCGGCCAGCCGCGCATGGAAGACCTCCTCGTCCGGGGCGCCGAACAAGTCGCGCACGTCCACGACGGTGATGTGCGCGCCGAGCGCCTCGAATTCCGCGCGCAGCGGACCGTCCTGCGCCGCGAGCACCTCGAGTCCGAAGCCGGCCTCGCGCGCCATCCAGCGGGCGTATTCGAGCAGGAACCACGGCGCGCCCTCGTAGTTGAGGTTGTGCGTGAGCAGCAGCAGGCGCAGCCGCCCGGCGCGGCCGCTGCGCGCGAAGCGGCCCCCGCGCACGGCGATGCGGCCCGCCTCCAGGTCGAGGTGCGGGTTGAGGAACGGATCGCGCGCGGTGCCGTGCCGCCGCACGAAGGCGATGTGCTCGGCCGCGTCAAACGTCACGCCGCGCGTCGCGCTGCCCCAGTGCATGAGCTTGGCCTGCGGGGTGTAGAGCACGCGTTGGCCGGCGGCGCGCACGCGCAGGCAGTAGTCGACGTCGTTGTAAGCCACCCCGAATTCCCTCTCGTCGAAGCCCCCGAGGCGGCGGTAGAGATCGGTGCGCGTCATCAGGCAGGCTCCGGTCACGGCGCTGACCTCGCGCGCCATGGCATGCCAGCGCAGGTCGGCGGCGGACTCGGCCTCCTTGGCGAAGGGCGTGTCGGCGAGGCCGCCGTGCGGGCCCACGACGATGCCCGTGTGGTTGAGCGTGCGGTCGGGATAGATGAGTTTGGCGCCGACGACACCCACGTCGGGCTGCACGAACCAGCCGGCCATCTCCTCGAGCCAGCCGGGCCCGAGGGCGTTGACGTCGTTGTTGAGGTGCAGGAGGAGCGGGGTGTCGACGTGCGGCAGCGCGAGGTTGACGAGGTGCGAATAGTTGAAGGGCGCCGCGCGGTCCGCCGGTTGCACCACCACGCAGCGCAGGTCGGCGCGGCGCTGGATGGCCTCGAGGTAGCGCACGGCGTCGGCGTCCCGCGAATGGTCATCCACGATGACCAGCTTGGCGAAGCGCCAATCCACCGTCTCGTCGAGCAGCTCGACGCATTCCTGCAGCAGATGCAGGCGGTCGCGCGTGGGGATGACGATGGTGACGGCGGGCCGGGCGTCCGGGTCCGGCACCCAGCGCAGTTGCATGAAGCACCTCCGTTGGTGGTGGCCGAGTTCCGGCAAAAACGGCTCGGCGTGCCAATGCCGCCGCTTTGCCGCCTCGGCCACGGCCTTGCGGGTGTGCTCGTAGAGCGGGTCGGCGGGGTCGCGCTCCGCCGGGCGGTCGGCGCGGGCATGGTGCAGGACGAGCGGGATGTGGGTGATCCGGTCTTCCCCCAGCTCGTCCGTGGCGCGCAGCAGGAGATCGGTCCAGGTTGCCTCGCCGAAGCCGTCGCGCAGGGAGCCGGCCTGGAGAAATCGTTCCTTGCGCAATGCGGTCAGGTGGCCCGGGAAGGTGCCCGACAAGGCCAGCGCCGGGCTCCAGTCGGGTTTGAAGTCGGGCGCGCTGCGCCGGCCCGCGTCGTCCATGCGGTCCTCGTCGGTGTAGATGAGCTCGAGCGAAAGCTGGGACGCAGCGCGCTCGGCGATTTCCAGCAGGGCGTCCGGCGCCAGGCGGGAACCGGCCGGAAGAAAGGCCAGCCATGCTCCGGCGGATTGGTGCGCGGCGGCGTTGAGGGCACGGATGCGATCCTTCGCTTCGGTGCACTTCTCGTGCCGGCAGCGCTCGTCGCCCGGCGCAGGCGCACCAGGCCCGACGAACCATGCCTCCCACTTCGGATAGGCCTGGGCGACGAGGGAGCGGAGCAGGTCGGCCGCGTGCCCGGGCGGAGCGTCGGTGGCGTCGACGACCAGCGAGATCACCGGCCCCTTTTCCTTCAGGGCGGTGACGGCCTGCTCCCAGGCCTGCCGCAGTGCCGCGGTCGGCCGGTTGGCGGCGATCCAGTCCGCGTAGGCATTGCCCGCGTCCGGCGGCGGCCGCCACTTCGGAGCCTCGCGCTGGAAGTCGCGGTAGGCGGCGAGCAGCGCGCGCCCCACCTCGCCCGGCCGGCGCAGGCGGATCTCATGGCGCCGGCACGCGGCGAGAAATATGCGGGCACAGGCGAAGAAATCCGCGCGGCTGAAGACGGGCAGCGGTTGCTCCCACTCGATGCAGGGCCGGGCGTGGAAGCGCCGCGCCATCACGAACTGCCGCGAACCGTCCTCGAATTCGGCGAAGAGCTTGACGATGGCCGGGCCGGGCGCGGTCTCGTCGATGTCGAGCATCCCGAAGAACTGCGAGCGGGCGGCGTGCGGATGGCCGGGGAAAAGCTCCGCGGCGGCGGGCCGCTCGCGGTCGCCGTAGTCGAGCTCGTTCTCGACGAAGGGACTCGTGCTGGCGAGGAGGCGGGCGATTTTTTTCGTCTCGTGGATCAGCCAGCCTTCGCAGCGCACCTTGCCGAACTGGGTCGCACCGATCAGCTCGGGGCGCTCGAGCGCCCCGTGGAAGGGCGGCTTGGGCAGCGGATCGAGCGGGACGGCGGCGGATTCGAGCGCCAGCCGGCCGGCCAGTGGCCCGACCGAGGCGGGATCGGCGCGGCGGGCCTGGAGGAGCCGGCGCAACTGTTTGGGAAGGACGCGGGGGTCGAGCCGGCCGATGGTGTTGTCGCCGCGGCGCACCTTGATCCGCGTGCGCCAGATTTCGACCCAGTTGTGGCCGGCGTCCAGCAGCTCGATCCGCAACTCGCGCGCCCGGCGCGGTGGCCTGAGATGGAGCAGGAATCCCGCATGCGGCAGGCCGGCGTGGCCCCGGTAACGTTGCTCGATCTCGGGCCGCGGCATGCCGAGGATGCCCAGGTGGGGCACGCCTTCGATCACCGCCCGGATGTCGGAAAAAACCGCGCCGGTCTTCGAGATGAACCAGCCGGCCACCCAGACATGGTCGCCGTCGAAGACCCAGTTCTTGGGTTCCTCGATGTCGAAGATGTAGGCGGCGTTCTCGTTCACGGCGAGGGGCGAACCAAAGCGGAGGCCCGCGGCGAGCGCAAGCTTGGCGGACGCGGTCAGCCGCCGCGCCGGATCGCCGCGGACAGCGCGCCGAGCCAGCGGGGCAGCACCTGCTCGAAACGATAGCGGTCTCCGGCCATCCTCCGGGCGGCGGTCGCGCGACGGTGCGCGGCGGCGCGGTTGGCGTGCACGTCGACAAGGGCATGGGCCAGGGCCAGGGGGTTGCCGGAAGGCACGAGGGAAACCTCGTTCGGGCCGAAGTCGGCCAACACGGGCACCGGCACCGTCACCACCGGCAGGCCCGACTGGATGGCGGCCAGCACTTGGCGCAAAGGAGGCCGAGCCGCGCCGGGGCAGCACAGCGCGCCGGCTGTTTTCGGTGCGGCGGAGACGGAGAGGTTTTTCAGCCGGTTCAATGCCACGTCGTCACGGAAGCGGGCCTCCTCCGTGGTGCGGCCGGCTGCGCCGAGGATGATGTCAACGCCGGCTTGCAGGCGGCGCAAGTGACTGGCCGCATGCAGCAGGGAGCCCGCGCCGTGGGCCGCCAGCGCACGGATCGGGGCCACCACCACGCCGGACTCGCTCGGCGTCGCGATGGCAGCGGGGGCGGCCCAGGGGAGGGCGGCCGCGGGGTCGGTGAACACCGGGATGCCGCGCTCCCGCGCAAGCGGCTCGATCCAGGCGCTCTCCTCGTCAAAACACACGACGGCGTCGAGGTGCTTCCACCAGATTGTCCGGGCGAGCTTGTCCAGAAGCTCCGTGCGCCGGGGTGTCGGACCGGCCGCGAAGATCTCCCGCAGGTCCACCGTCTGGACGCCGCAGTCGGCCCGGGCGAATTCGCCGCGCAACACGCCGTCCTCCGCGGTCAGCAACCTGGCGGTCCATCGGCCGCGGCCGGCGATGCCGTGCACGACGTCGAGCGCGCGCAGGGTGCCCTCCTCGGGTTCGAGCGTGCCCGTCACGAACAGCAGGCGCCGCGGCCGGCCGGAGGGAAACGCCGGCAGCTCGGCTTCGGGAAGGCTGACCGGGTGCGCCGCGGCGGCCTCGGCCACGCTCTCCTCCGCCAGGGCCACGCGGCGGGCGAAGCACAGGTGCGTCGAGCCGTCGGCGAGCTCGGCGTAGACGCACAGGCAGGCTGGCACCGGAGCCGTGACCGGCAGATCGACGACGCCCTTGAAGCGCGCATGCCGCACCCCGCGCAGGCCGGGCACCTTCAGCTCGAGCGCGGGATCCTCGAGCCCGTGCGCGAGGTGCCGCCAGACCAACCCGTCCACGGTGGCAAAGACCCGGCGCACCGCCTGTGCCTCGTGCAGCACCCAGCCGAAGAGTTTCACGAAACCGCCCCGCGCCACGGGTTCGTCCACATGGCCGTGGAAGGGCAGGTGCGTGCCGCGTTCCGTGCTGGTTCCGGCGGGGAGGTTAAAGAGTTCCCCTTCGGTGCGCGGGGCCCTGGCGCCGTCCGGTGCGACCGTGAGTGTCAATCGCTGCAATTCGTGCCAGTTGCCGGTGGCGTCGCCGGCCTCGAGCGTGACCTCGACGCTGCCGTCGGCTGCGGGCACACCGACAACAAACTCGGCCGGCAGCCAGGCCCGGCCCGGATCGAAATGCGCCGCTAGGTCGGTGCGGGGGAGGCCGAACACGCCGAGGTTCAGGCCGGCCGCCGTGCGCGCGCGGATGCCGGTGAGGCTTGTGCCGGGCTTGCCCACGGCCCAGCCGCGCAGCCAGACGACAGGGCCGGCCACGGCGCCGCCCGCCGGCGGCCATTCAAGGTTGTGGAATGTGCAGGGGCCTTCGCGCATGGCTCAGATGCGGACCGCGCAGCGGGCGAGCGCAGCATGCAGGGGCAGGGCTGCGGTCGCGGCATAGCGGCGTTCGATGGCGGCGCGCGCGTGGTCGGGTTTGGTGCGGTCGCCGGCGAAATGCGCGGCAAGCGCGGCCTTGAGGGCGGTGGCGAGCTGGAAGCGGTCGCCCGGCGGCACCAGCCAGGCCTCGTCGGCCGTCAGCATCTCGGCGATGCCGTTCACATTGGTCGTGACGATGGGCAGGCGGTAGCCGGCCGACTCCATGATGACGCGGGGGAATGATTCCTCGAAGCTCGTGCAAACGAAGATGTCGGCGAGCCGGTAGAAATCGTGGATGTCGGGCGTCTCGGGGACAAAGACCACGTGGTCGAGTTGCTCCAGCGCGGCCTCCTGACGGAGTGCGTCGAGGTAGAGGCCCGGTCGTGCGCCGACGATGACGAACCGGACCTGCCGGGCGGGGTAAAGTTGCCGCAGTTCGCCGCGGAGCAGGGCGGCGGCCTGGAGGAAGGTGTGCTGGCCCTTCCGTTCGCAGACGGTGCCGATGTTGACCAGCAGCACGTCATCGGGGTCGAAGCCGTGCTTGCGGCGCAGCGCGCCGGGATCATGCGCCGCGGCAAAGGCGTCGAGCTGCGCGAGGTCGGTCCAGCTGGGCAGGAGCGCGAACTGCCCGTGGTCGAGGTGGGCGAAGACCGCGTGCGACGAGGCGGCGGTGAACACGACGCGGGCGGCGTGGCGGAAGGCGTCCTCGACGACGGGAAAGAGCGCGGGCGCGAGCAGCGGCGCGAAGAAGCGCCGCACCGGCGAGCTTTCGTGCACGTAGAGCAGGGCGGGTTTGCCGTGGCGCGCCGCGGCGGGCACGGCCCAGAAGGCGACCATGGTGTTGGCCACGACGAGGTCGGTGTCGGCCCAGGGCAGCGCGGCCGTGGCGGCGTGGAGCTTTTCGCTGAAAGTCTCCGGCGTTTCCGCGCCGAGGGCGGCGGAGACGTCGACCACGTCCACGGGCATGCCTGCGGCCTCGAACACGCGGCGCATCGGGCCGTCCTGCGGGGCGACCACGCGCACGGTCGCACCGTGGGCCTCGCGGTAGTGCTTCGCGAGGTCGAAGATGAACCACGGCGCGCCCTCGAGGTTGAGGTTGTGGCTGACGATGAGCACGCGTCCGAGCGGCCGGTGATGCGCGGCGTCCGCGACGCGCATTGAACGCGTCCGGAGGACGCGTTCCACCTTGGCCGGGGCCTCGGCTTCCCACGCCGTCCACGCGGAGCGGGTGGCGGCGAGCAGCGCGCCGCCACCCAGGGGCAGGCCATGACGGCCGGCCGCACCGCGCAGCGCCCACAGCGCCCGGGCCAGGAGGCGGCGCGACAACGGCGGCAGCGGGGCTTCGGCGCCCGCGATGATCCGCGGCGTGAAGCGCTGGGCGAAGGCGAGGTGGCGTTCGCCGTTGTCCAGCTCGGCGAAGACCTTGAGCAGGACGGGCGCGGGCAGGCCGGAGGGCAGGTCGACGTAGCCTGCGAACTGCGCGGTCTCGCGGCCGGGCAGGTCGGCGAAGACGCCGCCGACGTCCGTGCGGGGCAGGCCGTGGAGCAGGGGCGATTCCTGCAGGGCGTCGGCGATGACGGTCAGGCGCGTGATTTTCGCCGTGCGGTGCGCCAGCCAGCCCGTGACGGCGAGACGGCCGTAGCGGATGCGGCCGGTGGACGTCGGTTCCTCCAGCGCGCCGTGGAAGGGCGGATTCGGCAGCGAATCAAGCGGCTCGCCCAGCGAGGCCGACACCACCTGGTCGGCGATGGCCGGCAGCGGGTGTTCCGGGCGTTGCCCGTGTTGGCGGAGAAAAGCCAGCAGCAGTTCGGGCAGGCGGTCGCTCAGGCGCGGAACGGGAGGACAGGGCGGGGCCTCCGGCGCGACGCGGATGGCGGCGCGCGTGAATTCGTGCCAGTCGCCGGCCTGGTCCCGGGCCTCGAGGCGCAGCATGGTCGCCCCGGCATGCGGGTTCACCTGCAGGACGAAGCCGGAATACGGCGGCCCGGGCCGGCCGAGGAATTTCTCATCGAGGCCCGGCTTCGGCAGGCCCCACAATCCGAGGATCGGACGCCCGTCGATCCACGCCCGCAGGTCCGTGACCACCCGGCCGGCCGGCGGCCAGATCCAGCCCGCGATCCAGGAGGGTCCGGCGGGAAACCTCCAACCCGGGGGCCGCACCTCGACGTCGAATTGCCAGGCGCCGGAGCTGGTCATGATCGGACTATTTTTGCCGCCACCCCGGCGGCGAGGGCGGCATGACGGGGCAGGAGCAGGGCGGCATCGAACTCGGTCGCGACGCGCGCGCGGGCCCGGGCCGCGAGGTCGCGGCCGATGGCGGGGGAGAGGAGAAGGCGTGCCATGCCTTCGCCGAGCGCGACGGTGTCGCCGGGCGGGACGAGGGTGGCTTCCAGGCCGTCGCGCACCTGCTCCAATACACCGTGCACGCCGGAGCTGAGCAGCGGGACTTCACAGACCATGGCCTCGAGGATGACGCGCGGCGAGGACTCCTCGTAGGTGGAGCACACGAAAAGGTCGGCGGCGGCGTAGTAGGGCAGGTAGTCCGCCGTGGCCGGATGGACCTCGAGGTTGGGTCGGCCGAGTTGGGCGAGGAGATCGGCCAGCACGGCGTCGAAGGGCGTGTCGCCGCCGCCCAGCATCACGAAGCGCGTGCGCGCCGCGACTTCCGGGTAACGCCGCCAGAGCAGGTCGACGGCGCGGGCGAAGATGTGCTGGCCCTTGCGGTCGCAGACCGTGCCGACGTTGGTGACGAGCAGTTCGCCGGGCCGGAGCTTGAACCGTGCGCGCAGGGCGTCGCGGGGATTTTGGGTGCGCCAGGCATCGAGCCGCGCAATGTCGATCCAACCGGGGGTGAGCCGATGGTTGCCCGGGCGGCCATGGTCGCAATGATACCCGCGGGTGGATGCGGTCGTGAACGAAACACAGTCGGCGAGGCCGAACGCTTCCTCGGCCAGCGCGATCACGGCCGGGGCGACACGGCCGGCATAGAAACTGGCCGGCGTGGTGCTTTCATGGACATAGAGCAGGACCGGGCGGCCCGCCGCCTTGGCGGCATGGACGGCCCAAAAGGTGGTGAAGGTGTTGCAGACGACAAGATCGTGGGCGGCGAAGTCGGGCGCGCGTGCGACGGCTGCGAGGGCGTGCCGGGCGGCCTCCGCATCCGGCGCCGCAAAGACGGCTTGCGCGTCAACGATCCGCACGGCGCGGGCGAATTCGGCGAAGCGGGTGCGCAGGGGGCCATCCTCGGGGCTGAGCACGGTGACGGCCACGCCCTGCGCCGCCAGATGGCGCGCGTAATCGAGGAAGAAGAGCGGCGCGCCCTCATGGTTGAGGTTGTGCGTGACCAGCAGCGCGGAGCGGGGCAGCGGTGCGGCGGTGCGGAGGGGTGCGGGCGCGAGCGGCGGGACGGCCGCTACCTTGGCCGGCGCGCGGCGGGCGAAATCGGCCTCGATCCGGGCGAGCTCTACCTCGAATTCCGCGTCGCGGATCAGTTCGCGGCCGGCGGTGGCCAGCGCCTGCTGCAAGGCCGCATCGGCCGCGGCGACGGTGTCATCGGCCTTGGCCGGATACGGACTTTTTTCATCCTCGTTCGTGTAGAGGCGGCTGCGCTGGACCGAGCAGAGGTGCAGGCTCCCGTCGGGCAGTTCGGCGTAAAGCCGCAGGCAGAGCGGCGAGGGGAGTTGTGCGGGGGCATCGATCACGCCGTAGAGGCCGCACTTGGCCGCATGGGGGAACTGCGGGTAATATCCCGCCGGGCCGGGCGAAGGCAGCCCGTGCCCAATGGTCTGCCAGGCCTGCAGGTCGAAGGTGGCGAGCACGCGCTGGAGGGGCAGCGTCTCGTGGAAAAGATATCCCAGCACGGGCACGCGGCCGAAACCGCTGCGCGTGACGGCGGCGGGTTCGTCGAGGTGGCCCTTGAAGGGCGGATGGGGATGGCGCAGGTCGCGCGGCCAGGGAATGGTGGCGACGAGTTCGCGCGCGAGCTCGTCGAGCGGACGTCCCGCCGCGCGGCGCCGGGCCCAGAGCAGCAATTGCAGCGCCCGTCCGTATTCATGCCAGCGCATCGGGGGGCCGGAGGGCATGGCGACATCGGCGGGGGGCAGGCTGCCGTCGGCCTCCAACCGGAGGGCCTGAAAGGCGGACCAGCGGCCTTCGATTTCCAGGACCTCGAGGATCAGGTCGGATGCACCCGGGGACAGTTCGACGACGATCTTGAACTCCGCGAGCGCCACGGGGCGGCCGGTGCGGAAATGCGCGGCGAGATCGGCGCGCGGCCAGCCGAGGATGCCGGGGAAGATGCGGCCGCCGAGCCGCGCCCGGACATCGACAAAGTGTCCGCCGGCCCTGGGCATGACCCAGCCGCCGAGGATATGCTTGCCCGGAGGCAGACCGGCGCGGGCGGGCGGGTGCTCGAGGTTGGAGAAACTGAAGTCGGTCTCGTGCATCGGACGCTTCAACCGAGGACGGCCTCGCGGATGACCCTGAGGTGCTCGGGCAGGGCGCGGGCGTGGTGGTAGTTGCGGGCGGCGCGGGCGTAGGCCATCGAGGGCATCTTGTCGCGGCCGGCGAAGTGGTCGTCGAGCGCCTTGAGGAGGCCGACCGAGAGCTTGAAGGGATCACCCGGCCGCACGAGGTGGGCCTCGTCGGTGTCGGTGACCATCTCCGGGATGCCGTTGACGTCGGTGCTGACGATGCGCGGGCCGAAGACCATGGCCTCGAGGAGCACGCGCGGGAATGATTCCTCGAAGCTGGTGCAGACGAGGATGTCGGCGAGACGGTAGAAGTCGTAGATGTCGCCTGTCTCGGGGAAGATTTTCAGGTCGTTGAGGCCCATCATCCGGATGTCGCCGAGGAGGGATTCCATGTAGAGGCCGTCGCGGGCGCCGACGATGACCCACTGGATTTTCCGCCCGGGATATTTGGCGGCCAGCTCCTCCTTCATGAGGTCGATGGCGCGGATGTAGATGTGCTGGCCCTTGCGCTCGCAGACCGAGCCGATGTTGACGACCAGGACGGCGTCGGGGTCGAGCCCGTGCTTCCGGCGGAGCGCGCGGGGGTCGTGCGCGGCCTTGAAGGCCTCGATGCGGTCGAAGTCCACCCAGCTGCGGAGGGTGCGGTAGTTGTCCTCGATGTTGAACTCCTCGTGGATGTCGCGCGTGGCGCGGGCGGTGAAGACGACGCGGGTGGCGAGGCGGAAGGCGTCCTCGACGGTGCCGTGCAGCAGGGGGGGCAGCAGCGGGGCGAAGAAGCGCTTCACGGTGTTGCTCTCATGGATGTAGAGCGCGGCGGGTTGGCCGACCTTGGCCGCAAGGTGGACGCCCCAGAAGGTCATCATCGTGTTGCAGACGAACACGTCGACATCGTCCCAGTTGCGCCGGCCGGCGAGGGCGGCGAGACCGGAGGTGAATTCCGCCGGCGATTTGGCGGCGAGGCAGGCGGAGGCGTCCCAGATCTCGACCTTCAGGCCGAGCTGCTCGTAACGGGCGCGGAGCGGGCCATCCTGCGGCGAGGCGACGGTGACGGCGACGCCGGGTTGCGCGGCGAGGTAACGGGCCAGCTCGAAGATGAAGATGGGCGCGCCCTCGTAGTTGAGGTTGTGGGTGAGCACGAGGGCCCGGAAGGGGCGGGGCGTTTCGGCGTGGCGCTGGTGCCAGGGGTTGAGCGGCAGGTTGCGCGGGGGGAAGTCGAGGGCCTCGCTGTGGAAGGGATCGCGGCGCCGGCCGTGGCGGGCGAGATACGCCACGTGCTCGCGCTCGGCGTAGGCCTGGCCGCGCGAGGCGCTGCCGACATGCCGCAGGACGGCCTGCGGGGTGAAGACGGTGCGCTGGCCGGCGTCGGCCGCGCGCAGGCAGTAGTCCACGTCGTTGTAGGCCACGCGGAGGTTTTCCTCCTCGAAGCCGCCGAGGCGGCGGTAGAGGTCGGTGCGCGTGAGCAGACAGGCGCCGGTGACGGCGGCGACGTTGCGCGCCGCGTGCGGCAGGAATAGATAGCCGAGGTCCTCGGCGGGCTCCTTCTCGAAGAGCACGTGGGGCAGGCCGTCCTCGCGGCTGAGACTGATGCCCGCGTGGTTGAGGGTGCCGTCCGGATAAAGCAGCTTGGCCCCGACGACTCCGACGCCGGGCACGCTCATCCATCCGGCCATGTCCTCCAGCCAGCCGGGCGCGAGGGCCTCGACGTCGTTGTTCAGGTGGAGCACGAGCGGTGTGGCCGCGCGGGCCGTGCCGAGGTTGACGAGGCGGGAATAGTTGAACCCGTCGGCGGAGGCGGGGGCGCGCACGACCTCGACGGCGAGGTCGGTGCGCGAGGGTTGGGCGGCCAGCAGCTCGAGGGTGGCGGGCTCGTCGGAGCCGTCGTCCACGACGACGACCCTCACGCAGTCCCGCGGGGTCGTGCGCGCGAGGGAATCAAGGCAACGGGCGAGCAGGTCGGCGCGGTTCTTGGTCGGGATGACGATGGTGACGGGATTTTCGCGCAGGATGGCGGGGTCCCATTTCAGCTGGTGGAGGCAGAGCGCGTAGTTTTTCGCGAACTCGGGCAGCACCGGCTCGGCGCGGAGCCGGCGGCGGGCGACGGCTTCCGCGATGCCGCGGCGCGCGGCGTCGAAGAGGTAGCCCTTCTGGTCGCCGCGGGTCGCGGTGCTCTCGGCGTGCGCGCGCCAGTGGTAGCAGACGAAGGGCACGTGCACGACGTCGCGGTCCGGGATCAGCTCCCAGCACCGCAGGAAGAGGTCGATGTCCTGCGCGCCGTTGAAGTCGGGGCGCAGGCGGCCGGCCTTTTCCACGATGTCGCGGCGGATGACCGTGAGGTGATGCGTGTAATTGTGCGTGATGGCCATCTCCGGGCTCCAACCGCCCTTGAACTGCGGATCGAAACGGCGGCCGCTGTCGTCGACCTTGTCCTCGTCGGTGTAGAGGTAGCCGGCGGTGGGGTGGCGGGCGATGGCCTGGGCGACATGGAGCAGGGCGTCGGGGGGCAGCAGGTCGTCGTGGTCGAGCAGGGCGACAAAGTCACCGGTGGCGGCATCGAGCGCGGAGTTGGTGGCGCGGGAGATGTGGCCGTTCTCGGGGCGGAAGACGGGCTTGATGCGCGGGTCGGTCTTCGCGGCTTCCTCGAGGATCCGGCGGACGTGGGGCTGGGGCGAGGCATCGTCGGCGATGCAGAGTTCCCAACGGGGATAGAGCTGGCCGCGCAGGCATTCGAGCAGCTCGCGGAGGTATTTCTCGGGGGTGTTGTAGGCGGGGACGACCACGCTGAGGAGCGGGCCGCCGGCGCGCACGAGGGCCTCGGCGTCCTGTTGCAGGAAGGCGCGGAGCCGGGGCGTGAGCCGGTTGTGCCAGCACCAGCGGGTGTAGGGATCCTGGTCGCGCCGGCGCACGACGGCGGCAGGGAGTTTCTTCACCTCGCCGCGGTCGAGGGTGGACGCGAGGTCCGCCCGCAGGCGGGAGAGGGCGGCGCGCGCCTCGGACCAGCTGTCGAAGGCGTAGCGGCGGAAGAGGGCGCCGCGCAGGAACGCCGCGACGACGCGCGCGAACAGCCAAGGACGGTAAATGGGAATGGCGTCGGGCTGGCCGTGGCGCCGGTTGAGGAACATGCGCCGGGCGAAGGCGACCTGCCGGGTGCCGTCGGCGGTCTTGGCGAAGATCTTGAGGTTGGCGGGGCTGGGCGTGTCGGCGCGCAGGTCGACGAGGCCGTAGAAGCCGGACTTGAGGGCGTTGGGATGGTCGGAGCGGTGGGCGGCGACGTCGGGCCGGTCCTTCGGGTAGACGAGGCGGTTTTCGGTGAGCACGCCGGTGGTGGCGGCGAGCTCCGGAATGTCGCGGCCGACCCCGAAGATCCAGCCCGTGACCCGGAACTTGTCGTAGCCGGCATAGATCCACCAGCCGGGGTTTTCGATGAAACCGAGGTAGTGGTCGGCGACAAGCACGTCGCTGTTGGCGGTGGTGACCTCGTCGACGACGCGGTCGGTCTCGTCGCACAGCTCGCCCCACGGGCGCTGCTGGAAGTGACGGAAGAGGTATTCGACCGTCTGGTAGACGGTCACGGCGCGGAGGACGCGCGTGGGCCGGGTGGCCGCCGCCGGAAGGGCGAAGGAGTCGAGCGGGGTGCGGAAGAATTCGCGCCATTCGCGGCCGTCATGCCAGTCGAGGGCGAGTTCGCGGGCGCCGCGCCAGGCCTGCGCGCGCTGGATGAAACCGGTGCGCAACGCCGCCAGACCGCCGCCGAAGGCGGCCTGGGTGTCGGGGCGCTCCAGGCCGTAGATGCCGAGGGTGACCACGCCGTCGATGCGGGCGCGGAGATCGATGCATTGGGCGGCCGGACCGGCGTAGAGCCAACCCCGGATCTCGATTCCCGGCGCCGCGGGCCGCCATTGGGTCGGACTGTCGATGTGGAAACTGGGCGCGGCGGGTGCGGTCATGAAAACGGGCCCGGAATTAAGCGGGCGCGGCGCGGGGGGAGTAAAGCCTGTTCCGGGCTGCGGTCGGGGCGCCGAATGGGATTGGCAGGGATGCCGGGATGACCTTGCTTCGGCCGATGCCCAGGGCCGATCCGGTTGCCAGCCCTCCGCCCGAGCCCACCCGCGCCGAGGCGCACTGGGCGCGGGCCTTGTTCATGCTCGCGCTGGGGTTCCATCTCTGGGCAATGACGGTGGGCTGGGAAAGCAAGAACCTGCCCGGGGTGGAATACCGCCAGGCGCAGACGGCGATCTCGGCGTTCTTCATCAAGCAGGAGGGCAATTATTCCCTCGAATATCCGACGCCCGTGCTGGGCAAGCCGTGGTCGATTCCGATGGAGTTTCCGCTCTACCAGTGGTGTGTGGCGGCCTTGAGTTCCGCGACCGGGCTGGGCATCACGATGGCAGGCCGGCTGGTCGGCATCGCGTGCTTCTACCTGTGCCTGCCGGCGATCTTCCTACTGCTTGCGCGCTGGCAGGTGGCGCCGACCCGCCGCTGGCTCGTGCTCGCGGTGGTGGTCACGTGTCCGCTATATGTCTTCTACGCCCGGGCCGTGCTGATCGAGACGATGGCCCTGATGTTCGCCCTGTGGTTTTGGGTGGGCTTCGAGCGGGCCGTCCGGGACCGCGACAAACGCTGGCTGGCCGTGGCGGTCGTGGCCGGCGCGGGCGCCGGGTTGGTCAAGGTGACCACCTTCCTGCTCTTCCTGCTGCCGGTGGGGGCTTGGGCGCTGGTCCGGCTGTGGCGCAGTCGGCGCGATGGCGTGTGGCGGACGGAACTCGCGTGGATGGCCGCGGCCGCGGCGGTGCCGTTTTTTGCGGCCGTGTGGTGGGTGAGCTACGCCGATGCGGTCAAGGCGCGCAACCCGATGGCATGGTTCCTGGACTCGGCCAATCTGCGGGACTTCAACCTCGGCACTTTCCGGACACGGTTCTCGCCGGAGTTGTGGGCGCTGAAGTGGCGGATAATTGTCCACGAACTCAGCGGGCCATATGTGCTGGTTGCGTTCGCGGTGCTGGCCCTGGTCGGCGGACGGGCACGATGGCGGGAGATCGGCCTGAACACGGCCGTGTTTGCCGCGGCCTTGGCGATCTTCCCGGTGCTCTACGCCTATCATGACTACTACTTCGTCGCCAACACGGTGCTGCTGCTCCTGGCCATGGGTTTGGTGCTGGTGGCCCTGGCCGAATCTCGCCTGCCCCGCTGGGCCGTAGCCTGCGCCGTGCTCACTGTCACAGGTGGGCAGGTGCTGCGCTATTTCGAGCACTATTATCCCGGGCAACGCGGCCTGAGCCTCGGGGGCGACGGCCTGACCCACGCGCTCAAGGCCCTGACACGTCCCGACGAATACCTCGTCATCACCGGCCAGGACTGGAATTCGATGACGGCCTACTACGCCCAGCGCCGGGCGCTGATGTTGCGCGCCGACATGGAACAGGATCGCGCCAACATCGCGAAAGCCTGGGCCAATCTGGCCGGCGAGAAATTGGGCGCACTCCTGATCGAGGGACCCATCGGGGAGCGGCAATGGCTGGTGGATCTGGCGGTCGCGCGCGGTCTGGAGCCCACGCCCTTGTTGCAATGGCGGAACGTGTCCATCTTTCTGCCCGTGGCCCGCCGGGAGGAAAACCTCTCCTACCTGGAGCAGGAAAACTGGCATGAGGTCTGGCCGGCGCCCGGTGTGGTCATGCCGCCCAAGGCCACGGCGGGGGTCTGGCTCGATCTGCGGCAGGCGCGTCCGGGACTGAAGCGGATGTTCCGCGAGATCAGGCCGATGCCGGTCTCCCTGTTCAGCACCTTTGGCCCGGCGGTGGACGAAAGCTCCGGGCGCTACCGCTTCGGGGCCCATCCCGTCACCCGGCTCGTGTGGTCGCTGCCGGCGGGGCGGCACGTGCTGCGAACCTCGGTGTTCTTCCCGCTGGCGACCTACCAGTTGGAACTGTCCGACCGCGATGCCACCGACGGCGTCGAGGTGACCCTTCGTCGCGGATCCCGGGACGATGCCGGACCGCTCCTTTACTCCCGGCTCGTGAATCCGCGCGAAAACCTGGCCGACCGCGGGGAACGTCCGCTGGAAATCGCCTTCACCCTGGAGACGGCCGGCGAAGTTGAACTTTGCTTCGGTCCGGGCCCGGCGGGCCGCGATACACGCGATTGGATTTCGCTCGGGCCGCTGACGATCGAGAGGCCGTCTGGGCGTTGATCAGGTCCGGCTGTCCTGCGCCGCGCGCCGGATGCCTTCGTCCAGGGTGATCAGAGGCTGCCAGCCCGTGGCTTGGCTGAACCGGCGGCGGTCGAGCCGGCTGTCGTGCACATCCCAGGCCGGCGCGGGCGCCGGCGCGAGGGCGATGCGCCGGCCGCAGTGCTCCTCGACCAGGTCGAGCACCTCGCGCACCCCGTGCGATTGTCCGGCGGCGACGTTGTAGGTGCCGGTCGGGCGTTGCGTGAACACCGCCTCGAGCGCGGCCAGCAGGTCATCGCAATGCAGGAAATCCTTCCGGGCGGACCCGTCGCCCCACAGCGCCAGCGGCTGGCCGGACAGCGCGCAGCGGATGGCGTGCGGGATGAGGCCCTGCTGCCGCTCCGCGGGCACCGGATAGCCGTAGGGATTGGAAACCCGGAGGATGACCGCCGGTAAACCGTGGAGCGCGGCCTGCTCGGTGATGATCCGCTCCGCTTCCAGCTTGGCCCGCCCATACTGTCCGATGGGGCGGCAGGCGTCGTCTTCGCGGCTGGGCCGGCCGGGGGCATTGCCGTAGACCGCGCCGCCGGACGAGAAAAACACGAACAGGGGCCTCCGGCCGGCCGGACAGGCGGCCACCCGCGAAAGCAGCTGGCGGAGGAGCGGCAGGTCCTCGCGCTCCGCCAGTGAGGGCGCGGTTTCCGCCACGGCCGGCAAGGTGCTCCAGGCCAGGTGCACGAGGATGTCCGCACCCGCCAGCGCGCCGTCCGCCCCCAGCTCGGCCAGCGGGCGCAGCCCGGGCCCGGGCGTGCGGGAAAATCTATCCACGGCGAAGGCCTCGCCCCGGAAATGGCCGGCGAGCAGGCCGGCGAGCCGGCCCCGGCCGCCGGTCACCAGGATACGTAGGGGTTTCGCGCCCATCAGGGGCGCGACGCTGCCAGCGACCCGTAGAAACTGGCAAGCTCGCTCGCGCTGCGCCGCCACGAAAAGCGCTCCCGGGCGAAGGCGGCCGCGCCGCGGCCCAGCCGCTCGCGGAGCGCCGGGTCCCGCCGCAGCTCCGTCACGGCGGCGGTGATGCCGGCGGCGTCCGCGCGCTCCAGCACATAGGCGTCGATGCCGTGGCGCACGTGTTCGCCGAGGTTGGCGCGGGGCAGCACCACCGGGCGGCCGAGGGCGAAGAACTCCGGCAGCTTCGAGGGGAAGCGGTAGTGGTTGAATTCGTCGGGCAGACCGGGCTGGACGAAGATGTCGGCCAGCGACATCAACGCGGGCAGATACCGATTCTTGATGTACTCTTTAACAGAAAGGACGTGCGGCTGCACCCGGGTGGCGAAGGACCCGAGGAAGTCCGCCTGGTCGAGGCCCGTGCGCAGCAGCGTGGCGGGCTGGCCCGATTCGTTGAGTCGCGCGACGGCGGCGTAGAGTTCGCGCATCTCCGCCGCGTTGGCGGCATGGACATTGCCGTGGTAGAACAGCACGGTCTCGCCGGCCACCCGGTCGAGCAGACCCCGGAATTCGGCCGGCAGCGGCAGCGGTCCGAAGCAGCGCGCATCCGCGGCGGGCCAGAGCGTGCGGCAGGGCTTCCCCTTCGGCACGAATTCGCGCAGCCGGTCCACGATCACCGTGACCCCGTCGGCGGCGGCGAGAAAGTCCGCGGCGCGACGCGGATGGGACAGGTCGGCGGGGACCGCGTCGTCCAATTCCTTCTCCGTCATGTCCGCCAGCCTTGCCATGGAACAGCCCAGCGCCTGCGCCAGCAGGTGGTTTTCGTTGTCCTCCAGGTGGACGACGAGCCGCGCTTCCGGGTGGCGGCCGCGCAGGTCCAGGGCCAGTTGCCGCACATTCTCCCGCGGCGTCCAGGCATGGATGATATCCGGGGCCTGTCCGTCCGCAAAGGCGCCGTCTGCCCGGACCGCGGCATGGGTGAGGCCGCGGAACCGCGGCCGGTCGTGGTGGGAGATGGTCCCGGGATCGTGCGGCACCGCGACCGCGCAGTCATGGCCGGCGGCGCACAGCTCGTCGGCCAGCGCGGCGACCTGCAGCGCGTTGTTGGCGGCAAAGCTGCCGGGCAGGATGAAGAGAATCCTCCGGGGACGGTCCGCGCGGTCGGAAGGCGGCATGTCCGGCGGGCGCAGCCGCGGCAGCCGCAGCGGCGCCCCGCTGAAGCGGAAGCCGGCCCGATGGTTCTCGTCCGACAGGATCGCGACCTGCAGCGGGGTGCGGGCGACGACCGCGCGGCCGTCGGCGAGGCGCGCGCGGACGCGCAGGGGGCCTGCCCCGGCGCCGAGGATGGTGCGGCTTTGGAAGCCGCTGCGGGCGGCATCGGGCGCCGCGGGGAACCGACGCGGCACGTCCTGGCGGGTGCGGCCGTGGTCGCACGGAATTTCGCAGTGTCCGTAGCGGATGCTCAGGCCGGTGATGGCCGCTTCCGGATGCAGGGCCCAGCCGGCAACATGCTGCCGGGTTGTGGCGGGGCGGCGCGGATCCGGAGATTCGATTTCGACGGCCAGGCCGGACGCACCGGCCCTGATCGTGTGGCTGCGGAAGACGTGCCAGCTGCCGTCGGTCGCCTGGGCCTCGAATCGCGCGGCATGCACGCCCGGCGGCAGGTGCCCCCGGATGGAGAAACCGCAGTTGCGGGCCCCGGCCGGGGCGCCCGGTGGGAGCGCGAGATCCGGGCGCGGCTGGCCGATGGTTCCGTCGATCGTCCCCGCCGCAGTCACCATCCGGATGGCCCGGGGCGCGGCGTCTTCGCACAGACACCAGCCGGACAGGTTGACCTCTCCGTTCGCGGCCTGCAGCGGGCGCGGCGATTCGATTTCACCGGTGGCGGGCGGGCGGGTCATGTCCGTGGACCGCGCAACCCGCGCTCGATGGACCGCAGCCACGCGGTCCAGCGCCAGCTGCGGGAGGCCTTCATGGCGCGCTGCTCGGCGTCGAGCTGCGCGATGCGCTCGCCTCGCGCGGCGGCCTCCGCTTGGGCGGCGCGCAGGGCGGCAGCGGAGCGGAGCAATTCATCCTGGGCGTGGCCGAGCTGGATCAGGAGTCCTTCCTGCACCTTTTCGTGCTCGGCGTTCCGGGCCTCGGCGGACTGCAGGGCGCGCTCGGTCCGGGCCAGTTGGTCGCGGGTGGCGTTGAGCGCCTCGTTGGTCACATGCTGCATGTGGCGCATGTGCTCGAACTGCGCCTGCAGGTCGGCGCGGACCCTTTCGAGGTGCGCGGCCTCGTCGATTTTCCGGTCCGCCAGCTCCTGCGCCGCGCCGAGCAATTTTTCCAGCTCCGCCGCGCGCGGCGCCAGCTCGTCGCGCTCGTCCTCCAGCTCCATGATGCGCACCTGCGCGAGGATCATCTGCTGGCGCAGCTTCTGCACCAGGTCGGCCGGCTCCGCGGGGTCGGGCGTCATGTTGTCCTCCGGTAAATCCGGGCGGGGAGGCAATGTGAAGTCATTTCCGGGATGAACCCCGCCGGTCAAGTGGCCGCGGCATTGGTCCGGCGGTTCTGCTGCAGGAATTCCCGCACCCGCGCGGCGATGCGGGACCAGTCAAAATGCTCGCGGGCGAAGCGCACCGCGTTCGCGGCCAGCATCTCCCGTCGTGCGGCGTCGCCCTGGAGCGCGGCGATCTGCGACGCCACTTCGAAGGCATCGCCCCGCCGCAGCACGACGGCGTCCCGGCCGTCGTGCACGAAGCGCCCGAGATTGGTGGCGGGCAGCAGGACCGGGCGGCCGGTGATGAAGAACTCGGGCAATTTGGAAGGGAAGCGATAGTCGTTGAAGTCGCCCGCCCGGCCGGGCTGGACGAGGAAGTCCGCCGCGGCCAGCGCAGCGGCCACCTCCGCCTGGCCCGAAAGCTTGCCGAGGGAGAGGAAATGGCGGCCCGCCTCGTGCATCGTGTGATCGAGGACCGGCACATAGTCCTCGCCGGTGCGCAGCAACAGCGCCTTGCTGCCCCGCCGGTTCAGCAGGCAGGTGGCGAGATAAAGGCTCCGCACTTCCTCCACGTTCATGGCATGGACGTTGCCCGGATAGGTCAGGACGGTGACGTCATCGCCGATCCCCAGCGCGCGACGCCGGGGAAGATCGGGTTCCTGTGGCCGGAAAAATGCCGGGTTGTATCCGGGCCAGAAGACGAGGCGGGGCAGGGTGGGCGGCGCCAGTTCCGCCAACCGGTCGATCAGGACGGTGATGCCGGAGGCCGCGGCGATGAAACCGGGGAAGTGGAGCGGGTGGGTCAGGCGTTCGTCCACCGCCAGGCGCCGGCCGATCTCATCCGGCGGCAGTGCGGCGAGGGTGGCCACATCCAGGCCCAGGTGGGTGGCGGTGAGGAGGAGTTCGTTGTCCTCCAGATGCACGAAATAGTCCACGGCCAGGCGGGCGCGCAGCCGGGCCGTGAATTTTCGCACGACTTCGCGCGGGGTCCAGGCCAGCAGCACCGTTTCCCGGGCCGCGGGTTTTTCCTCTTCCAGCCAGGACTCCAATGCGGGGAAGGCCCGGGGTTTGAACAGCACCGGGCCGTGCAGCCGGGCGGTTTCCGGGTGGGAGGGGACGAAGACGGTGACGTCAACTCCCCGGCTGGCCAGAGCGTTGGCCAGGCAAGCCGCCTGCCCGCCGCTGTTGCTGTCAAAATGATGGTAGCAGGCGATGACTACGTGCATGGCGTGCGCACCGCGTAATCGGGACGGTTGCGGGTGAAGTTGCGGTTGTAGTAGGGATCGCCGCGGCGGACCAGCCCTCCCCAGCGGTCGAGAAAGAGCGCGCGGTCCACGAAGTCGTAGCCGGAGCCGCGCGAGACGCTCTCGTGGTGCGCCAACCGGGCGCCGGGGACGAAGACACTGCGCAGGCCCGCCTCGCCGAGACGCAGGCAGAAGTCGGCATCCTGATAGATGCGGGCGTAGCCGGTCTCCAGTCCGCCCAGTTGTTGGAAATGCCGGCGGCGCACCATCAGGCAGGCGGCGGTCAGCGCCGACACCTCCCGGGCGCAGGCGAGCGACCCGGCGTAGCCGTCGGTGTCGGGATCGGCGCCGCGCAGGACATGGTCGCAGGTCCCGCGCAAGCCCAGCGCGACGCCGGCGTGCTGCACGGTGCCGTCGGGATACACCAGCAGCGGCCCGACCGCGCCGACGTCGGGAAGATCGAGGTGGGTGAGCAGGATCCCGATCCAGCCGGGAGTCAGAACCTCGGTGTCGTTGTTGAGCAGCACCAGCACCTCGCCGCGCGCCCGCCCGGCCCCCAGGTTGATCGCGGCGGAGAAATTGAAAGGACCCGGGTTGGGGACCAGCTGCACCGGATGGCGCGCCAGCGTCTCCCGCGCCGCCGGGTCGGTCGTGCCGTTGTCCACCACGATGACCTCCAGGTTCCGGTGCGTGGTGCGGGCAAAAAGGCTGTCCAGGCATCGGGCGATGTGCTCGGGCGCATCCTTGGTCGGGATGATGACGGACACGAGCCGCGCATCGGCGGCTGCGGCCGGCAGCAGGCATACCCGGTGCGGCCACACCGGATGGCTGCTCGCGCGCGCGGCGATCCCCCGCCGCGCGAGGTGGCCCTGGACGGCGGCGCATTGGAGTTCATCGACCGGACCTTTCGCGTGGGAGGAAAGTGCGATGCTGCCCGGCAGGGTCCGCCAGTGGTAGAGGATCTCCGGCACATGCACGATGCGGCTGGTGGCCTCGCTCAACCGGAGCATGAGCTCGAAATCCTGCACCCGGTCGAAGGCCGGGTCGCATCCCCCGGTCTTGCGCAGCAGTTCGGTGCGGACGACAAGCAGGTGCCCCACATACATGACCCCGAGGAAATA
The DNA here is from genome assembly GCA_964601365.1 of uncultured Opitutaceae bacterium. Lineage (GTDB taxonomy): Bacteria > Verrucomicrobiota > Verrucomicrobiia > Opitutales > Opitutaceae > Didemnitutus. The sequence goes on from CAZRNE010000002.1 coordinate 137,061, forward strand.
GATCGGCGACCAGGCGGGCTTGTGAAAGGGTTGGAAGCGGCGGTTCGACTCGTCGATCTTGTCCTGGTCGCTGTAGACCACGTCGACCGTCGGATCCGTCAGGAGGACGAGGGCGACCTCCGCCAGGGCGTCCGGCGTGAGGGCGTCGTCGTGGTCGAGCAGGGCGGCATGCGAGCCTCTCGCCGCTTGGATGCCGGCGTTGGTCGCACGGCTGATGCCCTGGTTCCCGGGCAGGGACACCAACCTGATCCGCTCGTCCGACGCGGTGAGCCGCGCCAGCCGGGCCGGCAGGTCCGCGGCGGTGGACCCGTCGTCCACGAGCAACAGTTCCCAACGGGGGTAGCTTTGCGTGACGACGGAAGCCACGCAGTGCTCCAGATACGGCTCCGGGGTGTTGTGAACCGGTATGATCACCGAGATGAGCGGCCAGGCCTCGGTGGGATGACGCTGCAGCCGGCTGGAGGCGGCTGGTGTGCGCATGGCCGGTGGATCCCAGTCGACCGCAGGCGGGACGGTGGGCTGCACCCGCTGCCGCCCATTCGGCAGCAACTCCCCGGTGCGGCTGAACGTCACGGTGACCGTGGCCTCCTGTTCTCCGAGGAACGGGCGCGGATTGAGATAGAAGGCCTTCCGCCCGTCCCCCAGACCTGCGGCGCGCAGGTCGCTTCGGAACGCCGCCGCATCCACCGTCGCGACCTTCCTGCCCTCGATGCAGATATCCACCCGGACCGTGTCCTGGGGCCGTTGCGGGTCGTGCGCCCAGCCGATGATCGCGTCAGCGGTGACCTGCTCGACATTGCCTTGGAGTGCGGGGGAGGGCGAACCCGGCCAGGGTTCGCTCGGCGGCGATTCTGCGGGATACACCTCCAAGGCGGCCACGACTTCCAGCGCAACCGTCCGCACCGGGCGCATGGGCGGAAGAAGCAGTTGGGGATCGTTGCCCCCCGCCGACAGGGCCAGGGCAGTCCGGCCCGGCGTGGCGGGCAGGATCTTTGCATCGCCCCCGGGCAGCAGGGCGGCCAAAGTTTCCGGATCCTCGGCTCGGAAGACGATGACGCCCGCCGGGATTTCCCGCACTTGGATGCGGTGGACGAGGGCCCGTCCCGGGATGTCCAGCGGATCGAGCCGCAGTTGCGAGACCGGCGCCGGAGGGATCAGGAAAGTCAGTTCATGAAATCCCGGTGCCACCGTCTGGACCTGCGAGGAGGCTTCGCTCCACCCCGCGGGCGTCTCCCAGAAAAGCTGCACGCCGACGCGCCCGGCGTCGCGGGCGAAGGACGGCCAGTCGCCGGGCAGGGCCGGACGCCCGCCGGTCTGGGAGAGGGCCGATTTGATCACGGCGCACCAGCGCAGGGCGTCGAGATGCAGGCGCCGCTGGCTGTGGATGCGGCTTTCGAGCACCAGCTGGCGCAGGGCCAGGAAGACGGTCCATGCCGGCCGGTTGGCAATGCGCGTGTTGACGAACGCCGCCACGACCGGCGGCAACTCCTCCCAATGGCTGAAACGCACCCAGTCTTCCCCGTGGAAATGGGTGAGACAGGCGTGTTCGTAATCGATGATCCGCACTTCTCCCTCCGGCGTGCACAGGATGTTGCGGGAGATGAAGTCGGCGTTGGAAATCCTGCACGAGGGCGGGGCGCGGAGCAGTTCCTGTTGCAGGAACGGCCCCAGGATCTCCTGCAGCACCGTGAGGTCCGAGGGCTCCCAGAGCGGGAGGCCGGCGAGGTCGCGCAGGAAGGCGTCGAGTTCGGCCCGGGCCGCGTCAGGTGTGGACGGCCGGAGGCCCGCCGCCAACCGGGCATCAAGCTTGGCCAGGGTGTCGGCCGCGCGCGCCGCATCGTGGGCAAACACCTCGAGCAGGGGCCGGCCGGGGAAATATTCCTGCAATAGGAGATCGTGGTCCTGCACGCGGGCGAACCCCAAAGTGCGGACGGCCAGATCGGGATAGGCCTCGGCGAAGCTCCGGGCCCCGGTTTCGAGGGCGGCAAGGTTGGAGCCGAGCGTGAGGAAACCGCGGGGGTGCGGGCCGTGCACGACGAAGGATTGGCGGGCGCGGGGATTGCGCCGCTGGTTGGGGACCGGTTCCAGCCGCTGGAACCCGGCCGGGACCAGCCCGGAGGTCCGGAAAATGGCCTCGACCTCGGCCGGCGGCAAGGGTGGCGGTTCGCGGGCTGTCATCGCGCGACAACGAAAAAACTGGGCACGAAGGGATGGGCTGCGCCGGCCGCGCCCAACGCCCGGTAGCGGAGCGCAAGGCTGTGCAGCAGCCCCGGGTCCAGCGCGCTGCCATCATGACCGTTGTGGTCGGCGGGCGGGTCTTCCCGCGCCAGCCAGGCATCGAGGCCCGCGCCCCCGTCGTGCAGCGGCACGATCTTCTCCGGCAGCTTGTAGTCGGGGAAGGCGGCGAAAAAACCGACGTCGTCGTATCCGCTCTCCTCCAGCATCAGGGCCAGTTCGGCCTGGGAATAGGTGAAGCAGGCCAGGTCGCCCTGCGTGCGTTCTTTCCAGCGGGCCCGGGCCCGGGGTGCCGGCAGCACCGAGATGTGCGGCACGCCGGTGTGGTCATCCGGGGCGCCCAGCAGGTATTTCAGGCCGAGCCGGTTCTCGATGCCCAGCACGAGGCAACCGCCGGGCGCGAGTTCGGCGCGCACCTTGCGGAGGAAGGCGCGCTGCCGCTCCTGCGGGTCGGCGTGGGTCTGGAAGGCACCGACCCATTCCAGCACACCGATGGCGCAGATCGTGTCGAAGCGCGTCTCGAAACGGACCTCGAAATAATCCGCGCCGATGCAGGCGAGGCGGCCGGCGACGCCGTCCTGCCGGGCCGCGGCGCGGATGACGGCCAGGCGCTCGGCCACGGGCTCGAGCGCGACGACGGTGCGCCGGGCGGCCAGCTCCCGGCAGACCTGCCCCCAGCCGGCACCGATGTCGAGGGTCAGTCCGGGGTCGGCCGGCAGCACCTGGTCGAAGAAGGCGGTGCGGGCCGGCTCGGTGATGATGCGATGCAGCCAGGGCCGGGCGGTGGCGTAGCGGGCGCGCACGGCCTCGCGCCAGGACCGCCCGGCCTCGATCTCGCCGATCAAGCCCAGCAGATCGGCGGTGGCGGTGTCGCGGAACCCCTGCTCCTTGGGCGCGGCATAGTGCCCACCGGGAGCGAGCGCATGGGTGGTTCCGTTGTGTTGGAAATGGATGGAGGAAACCTGCACGGCTCAGCGTTCGGTTTCGATATGGTAACCCTTGTCGTCGAGTGTCACGGTCACATTGCCGCGGTCGCCGCTCACATAGACCGGGATCTCCCGATCGTGGAAATAATTGCGGATGCGTTTGCTGCGGACGGTGGTCCAGAGCTTCTTGGGTGAGGGCACCAGGGCTGCCCTTGGATGGACCCGATTGAAGAAGCTGTTCGGGGCGGCGCCTTCGGTGCCGTGGTGCGGAACCTTCACCAGATCGGCGCGCAGATCCAGTTCGCTCTCCGCGAGATATGCCCCCATCGGATGATTGAGATCGCCGGTGAAGAGGGCACGCGTCTTCCCATGGAACAGGCGCAGGATGATGCTGGTGTCGTTCACATCAGTCTGACCGATCGGGGTATTGTAGCCATCGTAAAGGGCGAGCACGTCGATGCCGGCGGTGACGCCATCGGGCAGCTTGATCTCCAGCAGCCGGTCACCCGCCGCAGGGATGAAATACGGTATTTTCCGCTCACGTAATCCGGCCAGCACCTCCTGAACCTGCTCCCAATCGCATCCCCACGGTCTTTCCGAGTCCGCGCTGCGCTTGTCGGGCACATTGACGGCCACCCGATCGACGATGATGCCTGATTCAATCAGGTCGGGGAGACGTCCGAAGTGATCCCAGTGAAAATGGCTGATGATGACCAAGGACAACCGGGCGACCCCGGCGGCTTTCAGCAGATGCAGCATCTGTCCTGGGGCATCTCCTCCCTCGCCGGCATCGATGAGCACGTGCCGTCCGTCGGGGAAAGTGATCAGATGGCAGTCGGCCTGGCTTTCCTTAGGCGTGACATCGAGCATGACCCAGCGGGTCGTTGCTTCGGGGGCCGCCCAGGTGCGCAGGACCATCAGCAGGACAAGTCCGGCGATCTTTCTCATGATGGAGAGACACTGATGGTGGTGGGACACCAGGCGAGGCCGAAGGAGCGGTCGCAGGGCAGCACGTCGAAGCGCACGACGTCGTAACGGCGGTGGATGACCTCGACCTCCCCGTGGTGCAAACGCACCCAGCCGAGCGAGATGAAATAGACCCCGGGTTGCACGTTGAGCCGCACCTCGAAGCGGACCTCGGTGCGGCCGCCGGCCGGAACCGCCGGACAGGCCTGGTTTTGGAAGTAGGTGTTGGTGCCGAAGATCTCCTGCCCGCGGACATCCTTGATCGTGAGGGCGTAGATGGGATCCGCCACCGGCCGGGTTGCCTCGCAGGTCAGGTGCACGCAGAGCAGGCTGCCTGTGGGGAATGCGAGCCGGGGCTGCTGTTCGGCATCGGTGACCGTCACCGTCTGGATCCGGCCGGTTTCCCCGCCGTAGGCATATTCGTTGTCCGAGATCTGCTGGTGTGCGCGTTCCTCGCTGAGCAGGCGCTCCGCGACCGGGGCGAGGGAGGAAGGCACAAGGGAGGAGGGTGAGGGGAGGGGGGGCTTTTCTTTGGCTCCGTCCTCCTTGCTCCCTGCTCCTTTCTCTTGTCTCCCTTCTCCCGACCCCCCTCCACCCTTCTCCTGCCGCTCCTTCAGCGCGGCGAGGTCGCCGCGGATGGCCTCCAGACCGTGCGGGCTCGTGATCAACTTGGTATAGAGGTTGGTCACGTCGTTGGGCGCGCCCTGCAGGATCATCTCGCCGCGCTCCAGCAGCACGGCCGTGCGGCACATGCGTTTGACGGCGTTGGTGTCGTGCGAGACGAAGAGCACGGTCCGGCCCTCGGCGATCAGCTGGTCCAGCGTGGCGTGGCACTTGAACTGGAAGCGCGCGTCGCCCACGGCCAGGGCCTCGTCGATGATGAGGATGTCGGCGTCCACGTGCACGCAGACGGCGAAGGCGAGGCGCACGGTCATGCCGCTGGAATAGGTGCGCACCGGCCTATCGATGAACTCCTCGATCCCCGAGTAGGCCACGATGGCGTCGAACTTGGCCGCAATCTCCTGCCGGCCCAGGCCGAGGATGGCGGCGTTCAGGTGGATGTTTTCCCGGCCCGTGAAGTCGGGGTTGAACCCGCTCCCCAGCTCCAGCAGGGCGGCGACGCGGCCGTTCACCCGGATCTCCCCGTTGGTCGGCTGCAGCGTGCCGGCGATCATCTGCAGCAGCGTGCTCTTGCCGGCCCCGTTGCGCCCGATGATGCCCACGCAGTCTCCGCGCGGGATTTCCAGCGAAACGTCGCGGACCGCCGTGAACTGCTGTGGTCGTGCCGGCTTCACACCCGGCACCAGCGAGCGCAGCGCGCCCAGCAATCGGGCCGACGGCTCGCTCCACAGGTCGTAGGTCTTTGTGACCGAGCGGAGGCTGATGGCGGTGTCGGCAGGGCGGTCCATGTGGGTCCGCCCAGACAACCGCTGTGTGTGGCCACCGGCCAGCCGAAAGTCGCCTCACCGGGCCCCGTCCGGCGTGTTCAATACGGCATTGATGGCGGACAGGGCCGGAGCGGAGAACATGAGGATGGGATCGGTGGCCGCCGGAACCGTTTCCACCAGCAGGGCCTCGTCCACCACCTTGCATTGGGCAATCTCGCGGAAGGCGGTGAGCGATTCCAACGGCAGCACCAGTTTCGTTCGCTGGCCTGCGTCCACGAGGCGGATGCCTTGGATGCGCACTGAGCCGGCGTCATCCCGCGGATCGAACCGCAGTTCACTGAGCCGGGTCCGTGGCAGGGGAAACCGCAGGGTCTGCAACCCTTGGTGCGGTTCGTGGATCACCCGCGCGCTGTCCTCGCCGTTCACGCCGCGTCCGCGGTCCCAGAAGAGATGCGCCGGGGTCATGCCGGAAGACACGAGGTCGAGCTCCAGGCGCACTTCGTCCGGCAGCACGGGCGGCACGTAGCGGGCGTAATGGATGGAGTTGCGGATTAGGCCGCGGTTGCCCACCGGCGCGAAGAGCAGGGCCAGCCCGGCCATGAAGGCGACGGGTGGCAGCAGGTCGCGCCAACCCTGCGGCCGCAGGAAAGTGAACATCACGGCCAGCAGCAGGATCCACAGCATGAGCGCCAGGTAGCCGGTCGAGAGCAGACAACGCAGCAGATTGCGGTGGTCTTTTCCGACGGGGATGATCGGCGAGAACATTTCGATGCGCACGTAGGGATCCTTCGCTTCCGGCGTGGAGGTGATCTTCCAGCCGTCGGCCACCGGTGTGATGCCCGCGATCTCGTTCTGGGGGCGGAACAGGTCGCGGGTGAACCGGCGGATCTCCTCCCCGCGGCGGTTGATGATGCGCATCTGGCGGATGTGGAGCGTGCCACCGTCAGCCACCGGATCGACGCGCAATTCCGTGATCGGCGCGTCCGGCAGGGGGAAGGTGTAGGTGAAAGTCTGCTCCGTCGGCGAGATCGGCCAATAGATCGTGTGCAGCTCGTTGATGCCCCGGGTCAGGTTGTAGTAGATTTTGACGTCGCCGTTCTTGTCGGCGGCACAGCTGATCTCGAGGTAGTTGATGTCGGTGCCCGGCTCGTTGAGTGGATACCATTCCAGCGGCACCTCCTGGGGCAGAAGGAAGCCGATGATTGCCACGACTGCCGCGAGCGCCAGCCGCCCCCGCGTCGGCCGCAGCCAGTCGGCAGTTTGCTCGGTTTTGGCGGTAACGGTCTCAGTCACGGTGCATCATCGAATGAGCGCGTGTTCGCATTCGCAAGGACGGAGCACGCCCGAGCAGTTTATGTGGAAAGTTTAAGTTGAAGCCCCGAAGAGAATCAGCGGTCCAGGGAATTCATCAAACCGTGGATCATGCGCGAGATTTCCCGCAATTCGGCGATCAACTTCAGGCAGTCGTCGTTGGGGATATATGCCAGCGCCTGGGCGCGCAGCACCTGTGAGCGAGTTTCCCCCGCGGAGCCTTTCGCGTAGCTTAGAAACTGCTTGAACTCCGCATTGCCCCTTCGCTCGCAGCCCTCGGCAATATTGTCCGCAATACTGTTAGCCGATCGTGTGATCTGATCCTTGAACCCCCAGTCCCGGCAGTCGGCCAATAGTCGATAGATCTCGATACTCACGGCCAGTGAACGTCGCCACACCTCCAGCCTCTCGAAAGTTTCACCAGGATCCATAGCAACAGAACAGCTTCCGTCACGCTTCGTGCCTAACTTAAACTTAAACTATCAACTTCAACTGGCTCAGCTTGCTGGGCGTCGCCCCAAGCCGAGCCCCAGCAGACTCAGTCCCAGCCCGAACGCTAGGCCGACGCCCAAGCCGGCGATGCCCGCCTTGGCGAGGCTGAAATAGAAATTATCCGTCTTGGCCTGCATGCTCAGGCTGACGGCGCTGCCGAAGAGCTGGCGCTGATAGTCCTCATGGGTCCGGCGGATGTCCGCGACCAGCGCGGTGTAGGCGGTCTTCAGTTCCGCCAGCGATTTTTCCATCTGGGCCAGCACTTCCGTTTGCTCGGCCTGTGCGCTCTCGCTGAAGGCCCGCATCAGGTCGCGGCGCTCCTTGAGGATGGCGATCTGCGACTGCAGCCGCTTGGTCTTCAGGCCGGCCTCCAGCGCCTGGCGCACGAGGAAATTGTAGGCGTCGTTGGCGAGCAGCGAGTCCACGAGGCCCTGGTCGATGATCGGGGCCTCGGGGCGCTGCTGTGCGACCTGCGAGCGCACGCCCAGCACGTAATTCTGCATCCGCTCCCGGGTCTGGTCGAGCAGGGCCTGCACGACCTTTTCCTCCTCCACCGCCTGGCGGACCTGGTCCTCCAGCGTGCGGTAGTAATAGTCCAGCTTCACCAGCGCGGTTTTGCGGTCCTTGGAGAGCCCGTATTGCCGGATGAGCCCCAGGGTTTCGTTCAGGCGGAGCTGGGTGAAAAGATGGGACTGGTTGAGCAGGTCGCCGAAGGAGAGGTTGGTACGCGGGGAGCGGTAGGTGCGCGCCGTTTCGCTCATCATCGCCAAGAAGGCGGTGAGGTTCTGGCTCTCCTGGTTCAGGACCAGCTCGTAATCGAAGTAGTCGGCGCCGTTGAGCGAGTCGAAGGCGTTGCCGAAGTTCACGGGCAGGTTGGCGTAGGTGCGGCGGAACCGCTCCTGGAAGACGTTGACGAGTTCGCCGAGCAGGAGTTCGCGCTGGCGGCCGGTCAGCGGGAATTTCCGGGGCAGGGAAAGCGTGACCGCGTATTCGTCCGGCACATAGCGCGGCAGGGTCTGTCCGGCAGCCCGCAAACGGTCGCGCTCCTTGACGATGTTCGGCGGGATGATGCCCTCGATGCTGAGGGCCCCGCGGACCTTGCTCTGGAAGTCCTCGGTGGTTTCCATCCCTTGCCGCTTGAGGGCCTCGGCGACGATCTCCGGCGCGCGCAGGTCGTCGGGCTGGAACTTGGACTTGTCGGGGTATTCGCCCCTTTCCTGGCCGGGGAACGAGAACACCACGCGGGTGGACGTGTTGACCGTCAGATAAGCGCCCACGGCGAAGTAGGCTCCCGCGGCCACGGCCAGGCCGAGCAGGCCGTAGCCCAGCGTCGCCGCCAGCCCGCGGCGGATGCGCGCAAAAAGCTCGGCAAAGTCGATGGCATCGTCGTCGGCGTAAGGGCGGGTGTCGGACTGGTTGGTCATGGTGTGCTTGGAACGGGTGTAAGAGGATGTTCGTGTGAAGCAGTGCCAACCCGGCAAGGCAAACGCGAAACACCGGCCACCGGTCACAGGTGGCCGGTAGCCGGTGGCCAGTCCCTGAATCAATCATACTTTACACCAAGATCGCGAAGGCCGCGAAGTCGGCCACTTTGCTGACTTTGCTTCCTTGGTGTCAGATGCAGGAGTTTCCTCCTTTCCGTTACGCCTGTCCGCTCTCCACAGGTTTCGTGTCTTCCGAGGTTATAGGGTTTCGATTTTTGACCACGGATTTCCCGGATTCAGACGGATCGATCATCAGTGAACATCAGCGCAATCAGTGGTGAGAAAATGGCATTTGGGGTTCGGTCAGCAACGGATACATAATGACCGTGGAATGCCTTCGGCTTTTGCGCTTCTTGTGTCTTCTCGTGGCTATCTCTCCAACAGCCCACCGGGTTTTGACCACGGATTTCCCGGATTCTGAAGTATCAATCATCCGTGCCCATCAGTGTAATCCGTGGTGAGAGAATGGCATTTTGGGTTCGGCTGGCAACGCATACCTGACTGTGTTGAATTCACTTCCGTTTTTACGCTCGTTTGTGCCTTTTCGTGGCTATCTCACACACCGTCCACCGGCTGTCGTCCACCGTCCACCGAGAATGCGCTATCAACCCAACCGCGATTATGTGAGCAATGACGACGTGCAGACGCCGCCGGCGCTGGCCCGCCTGTTGGTGCGGCACTTCCGTCCGCGCGGTCGCGTGCTCGAACCCTGTTGCGGGGAGGGCCGGATCCTGCTCCACCTGCCGCGGGGTTCGCACTGGTGTGAGATCAGGCGCGGCCGGGATTTCTTCGATTGGCATGAGCCGGTGGATTGGATCATCACCAATCCGCCCTGGAGCCAGATCCGGCCGTTCCTGCGGCACGCCCTCTCGCTGGCGGACCACGTGGTGTTCCTGCTTACGATCAATCATCTGTGGACGAAGGCGCGGCTGCGTGACATCCGCGCCGCCGGCTTCGGTATCCGGGAGATCCTGTTGGTGGACATGCCCGCGGACTTTCCTCAGAGCGGCTTCCAGCTCGGGGCGGTGCACCTGCAGCGCGGCTGGCGCGGCGCAATCAAGCTCACTCATGGCGACACCCCGCGCTCGCGACGCTGATTGTCTTCAACTTAAACTTCCAGCTTCAACTGGCGCTGGCGCGCACTCGCGCCGCGCCATATCAGTTCAATTTTTCTTGAACAAACGACCGAACTCTGCGGTGGTGACAGTCCCCGTGCCCGCCCGAGAGACAGCCGCCGTCGACAAGCTTCCGCCCGACCCCGTGTTCGAGCGCGAGTGCGTCGCCTTGTTTTCCGGCTTCCTGCACGTGTTGGGCGTGCCCAATTCCGTTGGGGCGATCTACGGCCTGCTCTTTGCCTCGCCCGAGCCGCTTTGCTTCGCCGACATCGTCGAGAGGCTGGACATGAGCAAAGGATCGGTCAGCCAGGGCCTGGCCTTTTTGCGCCAGAGCGGGGCGGTGAAAGTGGTGGAGGTGGCCGGCGACCGCCGGGAGTTCTTCGAGCCCGAGTTGGGCTTGCGCCGTCTGGCCAGCGGACTGATCCAGGAGAAGATCCAGCCCTTGGCCAAGGAGACCAAGGACGTGGTTGCTCGGCTGAAGCGGCACGCCGGATCGGCACAAGGTGGGCAGACCGATTTTCAATTGGCGCGGATCAGACAGTTGGAGACCTGGCACAAGCAGCTCGGCCGGGTGCTCCCCGTGGTCCAAACCATTCTCAACCTCCGTCGCCCTTGATTCCAAGGACAGGGTATCACGCCTTGATCTCCTCCCCCGGGAAGTGACGGGGCGAAGCTTTATCCGGATAAATCCATGAAAATCGCAATTGTTGGTCTTGGCTATGTTGGACTGCCACTGGCGCTCCAGTTCGCCCGCAACGGGGTTGAAGTGCTTGGCTTGGACGTCGATCCGGCCAAGGTCGATGCCCTCAACGAAGGACGCTCCTACATCAAGCATATCGAGGCAGCTTGGGTTCAGGCTGAAGTCAAAGCGGCCCGGCTGGTCGCCTCCACCGACTTTAGCCAGGTCAAATCCGTTGAAGCGGTGATCATCTGCGTGCCGACGCCGCTGAACAAGAATCGTGAGCCCGACATTTCTTACGTGCTCAATTCCGGCCGGGCGATCGCGCCACACATCGGCAATGGGGCCTTGATTGCCTTGGAATCGAGCACCTATCCGGGTACGACCGATGTGGACCTGCGGCGGGTTCTCGAGGAGGGGTCGGGTATGAAGGCCGGTGTCGATTTCCACCTGGCCTTTTCACCCGAGCGTGAGGATCCGGGCAATCCCGACAGCAAGGTTGCCAAGATTCCCAAGGTGCTGGGTGCACTGACACCGGCTTGCTTGGAAAAGGCGACCAAGGTGTACAGCCGTGCGATCGAGAAACTCGTGCCGGTCTCCTCTTGCCGGGCGGCAGAGGCGACCAAGCTCCTCGAGAACATTTTCCGTGGCGTCAACATCGCCTTGGTGAACGAGCTCAAGCTGGTTTATGCGGCGATGGACATCGACATCTGGGAAGTCATCAACGCGGCCAAGACCAAACCCTTCGGCTACATGCCCTTTTATCCCGGGCCGGGCTTGGGCGGACATTGCATCCCGATCGACCCTTTTTACCTGACCTGGAAAGCGCGGGAATACGGACAAGTTACGAAATTCATCGAACTGGCCGGTGAAGTGAACACTGCGATGCCCCTCTATGTGGTCAACCGCACCGCCGAGGCTCTGAATGCGGCGCGCAAGCCGGTCAATGGCAGCAAAATTCTGCTCGTCGGCCTTGCCTACAAGGCAAACGTCGACGACATGAGGGAATCACCGACCTTCACGCTCATGGATGAGCTGCAGCGCCGGGGTGCGGTGGTGGACTACTACGATCCCTTCATTCCGGTGGTCACGCCAACCCGGGAGCACGGCAACTGGACCGGCAAGCGCTCGGTCGCCTGGGATCGCGAGACCGTCAGCCGTTATGATGCTGTGGTTGTTGCCACTGCCCACCAGTGCGTGGACCACCAGCAGTTGGCTGACTGGGCGGCCCTCATCGTCGACACCCGTAACGCCATGGCCGGACTGCGCACGCGTCCCGGCCAGGTTTGGAAGTCCTGAGCCTGCTTTGACCATGCAATTCATCGACCTCAAGACCCAGTATCAACTTCATCGTGCCGAGATCGACGGCCGGATGGCCCGCGTGCTCGAACACGGGCAGTTTATCATGGGCCCGGAAATCGAGGAACTGGAGCGTGCGCTCGCGAGCTATGTGGGCGTGAAGCACGCAATCACGGTTGCGAGCGGCACCGACAGCCTCGAGATCGCCCTTCGGGCCCTTGGCATCGGCCCGGGTGACGAGGTCGTAACCGTGCCCTTCACCTGGATCAGTTCCTGCGAAGTGATTGGACTCGTCGGGGCGACCCCGGTCTTTGTCGATATCGACCCGGTTACCTATAATCTGGATGTGGCTCAACTGGAGCGTGCGATCACGCCGCGCACCAAGGCGATCATGCCGGTCAGCCTTTTCGGCCAGATGCCCGATTATGAGGCGATTAACCGGATCGCCGCAGGTCGCGGCATCACCGTGATCGAGGATGCCGCCCAGAGCTTCGGCGCGACCCAGCGCGGAAGGAAGAGTTGCGCGGTGACCAAGATCGCCAGCACCAGCTTCTTCCCCGCGAAACCCCTCGGTTGCTACGGAGATGGCGGAGCATTGTTCACCGATGACGATACACTGAACGAGAAAATGCGGGCGATCCGCACGCACGGCGGCATCAAACGGCACCATCATCCGTTGCTCGGCATGAACGGCCGTCTCGACACGCTGCAGGCTGCCATTCTTCTCGCGAAGTTTCCCCATTTCCCCGGCGAGGTCAGTGCTCGTGAGCGAATCGGTGCCCGCTATACTGAATTGCTCCGCGGGTCCTGTGGAGTTCCGGAGGTCGCTAACGAAAATACCCACGTTTATGCCCAGTATACGATCCGCGTCGGCAACCGCGATCAGCTGGGCGTCAAGTTGAAGGAAGAGGGGATCCCCAGCGCTGTCTACTATCCCAAGTGCCTGCACGAGCAGCCGGTCTTTGCTCCCCTCGATTACAAATGGGGTGATTTCCCGGCGAGTGAACGCGCCTCACGTGAAGTCATCAGCCTGCCGATGCATCCCTACCTGACCAAAGCGGAACAGGACAAGGTGGTCGCTGCTGTGAATAAGCACGCCCAGCCCACCGACCAAGCGCCATGAGTCAGCGCAATCTCGCTCTCATCGGCGCCGGTTACTGGGGCAAGAACTTGGCGCGGAACTTCCATCAACTCGGCGCGCTGCATACACTGTGCGACCTGAGCCAGGCCACGCTCGACAGCTACGGCGCTGACTACGACGGAGTGCAGAAAATCAGCGCGATCGACTCGCTCTGGTCGAACTCTGCCATCGAGCGCGTCGCCATAGCCGCGCCGGCGGCGCTGCACCACCAGCTGGCGAAAAAGGCCCTGCTCGCCGACAAGGACGTGTTCGTCGAGAAGCCGCTCTGCCTCGACGCGGCCGAAGCCGGGGAACTCATCGCGCTCGCCGCCGCCCGCGGTCGCGTGCTCATGGTGGGTCATCTGCTCCAATATCATCCCCACGTCCAGCACCTCCAGGCGCTCGTCGCCTCCCGTGAACTCGGCGCCCTCCACTACATCACCTCGAATCGTCTCAATCTCGGCAAGATCCGCCGGGAGGAGAATGCGCTCTGGAGCTTTGCCCCGCACGATCTGTCCGTCATCCTATCGCTTGCCGGCCATCGCCTCCCGGAGGAAGTAGTCTGCATCGGTGGTGGCTACGTCACGCCTGGCGTCGCGGACACCACGCTCACAGCGCTTGCATTCGCTGGCGGCCTGCGCGCCCACGTCCATGTAAGCTGGCTCAATCCCTTTAAGGAGCAGAAGCTCACTGTTGTCGGGGCAAAGGGCATGGCGGTCTTCGACGACACGCGTGCGTGGAACGAGAAGCTCGCCGTCTACCGCGATTACCTCGGGTGGGATAGCCGACGGCATCCCGTCCCGAACAAGGTCCAGCCGCAGTACGTCATGCTGTCCGAGGGCGAGCCGCTCCGCGCAGAATGCCAGCACTTCCTCGATTGCTGTGTCGACCGTTCCGCACCCCGCACCGATGGAGCCGAAGGTCTCCGAGTGCTCCGGGTGCTGCAAGCGGCGCAAGCGAGCCTTGAGCGTAATGGAGAAATCCAGAAAATCACCGGCGCATGAACCTTTCATTTTTCGTCCATCCCACTGCGGTCATCGACCCCGGCGCCGTCATCGGTGCCGGTACCAAGATCTGGCATTTTGCGCACGTCTGCCCCGGGGCGCGTATCGGCGAGAAGTGCATCTTCGGCCAGAACACGTTCGTTGCCGACGGAGTGGTCGTCGGCAACAACGTCAAGGCGCAGAACAACGTTGCGATCTACACCGGCACGACGATTGAGGACGACGTCTTCCTTGGGCCTTCCTGCGTGCTGACGAACGTCACGAATCCACGTTCCCAAATCAACCGGCATAATCTTTACGAGAAAACGCTGATCCGGCGGGGAGCTACTATCGGGGCCAATGCGACCATTGTCTGTGGCATCACGCTTGGTCGATACTGCTTCATCGCCGCCGGCGCCGTCGTCGCGAAGGACGTGCCCGACTACGCGCTGATACAGGGTGTGCCCGGCCGCCGCGTCGCCTGGATGAGCCGCCACGGCCACCTGCTCAAGCCCGACGTGCGTGGTGAACTCCGCTGTCCCGAGTCCGGCTATCGCTACCGCGAGACCGCCCCCGGCGTTCTCCGCTGCCTCGATCTCGACGAAGAAGCTCCGCTTCCCACAGAACTCTCGAAGGGCGCGCGCAACTACGACTCCTTCAAGTGCCCATGAAAATCGCGACCGTCATCGGCGCCCGCCCGCAATTCATCAAGGCGTGGCCGCTCAGCCGCGCCATGCGCGCCGCCGGCTGCGCCGAGCACATCATCCACACCGGGCAACACTACGATTACCAGATGTCGGAGGTGTTCTTCCAAGAACTCGACATCCCGCGCCCAGACACAAACCTCGAAGTCGGGTCCGGCCCGCACGGCCGTCAGACCGGCCTGATGCTCGAGCGCATCGAGCAGGAGTTCGTCGCCCAAAAGCCCGATTGGGTGCTCGTCTACGGCGATACCAATTCGACGCTCGCCGCCGCGCTCGCCGCGGCGAAGCTGCACCTCCCAATCGCCCACGTCGAGGCCGGCCTGCGCAGCTTTAACCGCCGCATGCCGGAGGAAGTGAATCGCGTGCTCACCGACCACGTCTCCGCGCTGCTGTTCTGCCCTACGCCGACGTCGGTCGAGAACCTGCGCCGCGAAGGCATCACCGAAGGCGTGCGCCTCGTCGGCGACGTCATGCTCGACGCGCTCTGCACCGCGCGCGAGCTCGGCCGCACCCGGAGCCGCGTGCTGGCGACGCTCGGCCTCGCGCCGAAGTCTTACCTCGTCGCCACCGTGCATCGCGCGGAGAACACCGATGATCCCGTCCGCCTTCGCACCCTGCTCACGACGTTTGCCCAACTCGACCTCCCGATCGTTCTGCCGCTGCATCCCCGCACCCGCGGCATCCTCGAGCGAACGATGCCCGATCTGCTCGCCGAGGCCCGCAACCGCCTGCGCCTGATCGATCCGGTCGGCTATCTCGACATGGTGACGCTCACCGCCGACGCCACGACCGTGCTGACCGACTCGGGCGGCCTACAGAAGGAGGCGTTCTGGCTCGGCGTGCCCTGCATTACGCTTCGCGAGGAGACCGAGTGGGTCGAAACCGTGTCCGCCGGCGCCAACTTCCTCGCCGGCACAGACCCTGCCCGCATCCAGTCCGCCTACGCGCGCTGCTGCGGCCTCGCCCTACCCGCGGCCAACAACGAGCAAAGCGCCGCGCAACAGATCGCGCGGCTGCTCCAGCACTGAGGTGAGCGTCCGACGCCTCAGCGCTGCGCTCCTGCTGGCCGCCGCGACTGCCGCCGCCGGCTCGGCGGCTCGCGCCGCGTCCGTGTCGGAATGGGTTGAACGTCTCGCCGCCAGCACAACGGTGGACGTGCGCGGCGAACAGCTTCTTACTGCGCCGCTCGTCATTCCACCACACGCGCGCCTGCGCGGCCCCGCAGTTTTTCGCGCCGCACCGCAGGCGCGTCTCGATCATCTGGTCGAGTTGCGCGAGGGCGCGACCCTCGACGGAATCGAACTCGACGGCACCGGCCTCGCCGAACCGCTCGCGAATTGGACGGAGCAAACCGGTGTGCCCCGCGGTGTCGGCGTGCTCATCGTGGGCACGACGGGCGAGCCGGTGCGCGGAGCGCGCGTGCTGCGCTGTCGCTTCACGAACTTTCCTGGCGGCGGCATCTTTGCGCGGCACACCGTCGACGTGCTTCTCGACGGTCTGCAGGCGGAGCACATGCAGCGCGCCGCGCCGCAGGAAACCTGCGCGGTGTTCGCTTTCTACGACTCCCGCACTCCGCAGATCATCGGCTGCAGTATCGTCGACTATCGCTGGAAGGGATTTTACTTCAAATACTGCACGGGAGCGCTGGCACGCGACACCTTTGCCGTGGACGGCCCGGCCGACCACGCGTCGCACTACGCGCGTTTTTCGGAGGACGTGACGTTCCGTGGCGGCGGTGCCACAAACGGGTTCGGTGTGAAAACCTTCGGCAGCACGCGGGTGCGCGTCGAAGGCATGGCGTTCCTGCGCGCCCCAACCGGCGTGTTTATCGATGCCACAAGCGACGCTGACATTGTCCGTAACCGCATTACCGATTCCGCCCGACAAGGCGTAATCGTTGGCAGCGAGGAAGGCTACCCGCCGAGCCGCGCCGTGCGCGTGAGGGAAAACACGATCGTCACCACCCATGACGACGCGACGCCAAACAGTTCAGGCATTCAGTTGGTCGCATTGGAAACCCATCACCCGGTCGCAGACGTCGAGATTTCGCACAACGAAATCTCGGGCTATCTGTGGGGCATCTCCTTCCTGCCCGGGGGCGGGCTGCGCTACTACGACGTGCGCATCGAGGACAATCGCCTCGAAGCGCTGCGCCAATACGGCGTTGTCGGCCCGGTGGACCGTCTCGTGTTGCGCCATAACCGCATCGAACTCGAGGGCCCGCTCGCGCAGAATTTTGTCGCCGTATGGCCCACGACGCCGGCGGAAAGCGCAATCGAACTCACCGCCAACATCTGGCTCGGCGCACGGGATTTCGGGCTCAAACTCGGCGGCGCCGACGGAGAATTCTCGCGTGTGATTCTCGAGGACAACCGCTACGCCCTACCCCGCCCATGATCCGCGTGGTCCATCTCACCACGGTGCACCGCTTGTGGGACGTGCGCATCTTCCACAAACAAGCCGTGTCGCTAGCCCGCGCCGGTTTCGAAGTCACACTCATTGCCTGCGCGGACAAAGCCGACGTGCGCGAGGGCGTGCGCCTGGTGCCATTGCCGCCTCCGGGTTCGCGCTGGGAGCGAATGACGCTCACCGCATGGCGGGCTTACCGTGCGGCCCTGCGGCAGCGCGCCGCCATCTGTCATTTTCATGATCCGGAGCTCATCCTCGTTGGACTTCTGCTGAAGCTGCATGGCTGGGTGGTGTTTTATGACGTGCATGAGGACGTCGCCAAGGATTTGGCCGACAAGGCCTATATTCCTTCACCCGTCCGCCCGCTTCTCAAGCTGCTCGTCCGTGCGTTCGAAGGGCTCGCGTCGCTTTGCTTCGATAGAATAATTGCTGCGACCGGAGCCATCGCCCGTAATTTCCCTGCCCGGAAGACAACGCTCATCCGTAATTTTCCCCTTCTGGATGAGCTGGCGACCGCCTCGCCTGTTCCGTTCTCCAGCCGTCCCCGCTGGGTTGTGTATGCCGGCGGTCTTGCTCCGCTCAACGGGACCGTAGAAATGGTTGCGGCGATGGCAATGCTTCCCCCCGAATCGGGCATCCGTCTGCAGCTGGCTGGGAAGTTCGTCTCGGCCGAGCTCGAAGCGGAGGTTCGCCGGCATCCGGGCTGGGCGCTCGTCGACTATCATGGCTGGGTCTCCAGACCCCAGATGGCGAAACTCTTCGAGCAGTCACGCGGCGCCCTGGTCGTCTACCAACCGACCCCAAACATCCTTGAATGCGAGCCGAACAAATTTTTCGAAGTCCTCTCGGCCGGCTTGCCCCTGGTTGCCTCCAATCTGCCCCTTTGGGAGAGTTTCATCCAAGAGGAGAAATGCGGCCTGGTGGTTGATGCCACGTCCCCTCGATCCATTGCTCAGGCGATTGAACGGCTGGTCAACGCACCGGACGAAGCCGAACAGATGGGGACCCGAGGCCGCATTGCGGTGTCCCAGCGCTACAACTGGGAAAGCGAGCGGAGGAAACTCCTCGATGCATACTTTGCCCATATGCCTGGCCCTTCTGACCGGATAGATTTGCAGTGAAAGTCAGGGTCTTCATTGCCGAGCAACTCGGCTGCCATGCGGATGTTGCCTACGAGTGCCTCCGGCAGTTGATCATGATTGCGGGATGGCAGACCGAGCGCATTCGGGAGGAGCGGGAAGCATCGATTTGCTACGGTGACTGCATGGGCCCGGCGGTCATTGTCCCCAGTGCTTCGATCCAGGCCTGGGCTGGTTTGTCAGATGCCAACCCGGTCAATTGTGGCGGGCTCATCGTGCCGGATCGCTGCGTGCTACAAGGCAGCAACCCGCCAATTATTGACCCTGTGCTCTGCGCGCATTTCTTTATGTGCGGTGTCTACGAAAAACAGCCGGGCATGACTGACGGAACGGGTATACCGGGACTTGGTGCCGCAAGGTGGGGGATCACGCAGCAGGCAGCAGTGCAACATTGCAGCGAGCAGATAGCAGGCCTCCTGCGGCGCGCCCTGGTTCTGCAAACGCCCGCCCCTGCATGGCCGCGTGGGAAGACCTGGGCGCTGGCTCTCACCCACGACTGCGATCAGCCATTTCGTTACCGCCCGCGTGCGTTTCTCAAGGAAGCAATCGCATACATCCGGGACCACCGTTTGAGGCAAGCCGCCCTCAGTCTCATGAAATCCGGCTATTCTGCGGTCCGGTTGGTCGGACAGGATCCCTATTGGGATTCGTGGCAGCGCTGGGAAGATACCGAACGGGCATTGGGCGTTAGGTCGGCATTCTATGTTGCCACGCGCAGCCGATTCAGCGCCGGCAGTGACGTTAGGGATGTCCCCTATGCGGCGAGCAAGCGGGCCCTACGCGACCATGTTGTCCGGCTGCACGACCAGGGTTGGGAAATCGGGCTGCACGCCAGCTTCAACGCCTGGTCTGACCGCTGCCTGCTTGAAGAGGAAGTGGAGTGGTTTGAGCAGTGCTTTCGGTTCCTGCCGCAAGGCGTGCGCAGCCACTTTTGGTCATTGGGAACAGGTAACCGGGAAAAGGCCTTGAGCATGTTTGCCGAATGCGGCCCTTTCCGGTACGATTCCTCGTTTGGCCTGGATGCCATATGCGGATTCAGGCGTGGGCTGTGCTATCCATATCGCCCCTACATTGCCGAATCCGGTGCGTCTACGCGGCTTTGGGAGCTCCCTCCTACGGTGATGGACTGGGGGCTGCAGTGTGCCGGCAAGTCTCGCGATGACAGACTCCAAGCCATGCGTGCGCTGATCGCGATAACGCAGCAACATCATGGTGTAATCACGCTTGATTGGCATGAGTACACCATGTGCCGAGGGGTTATGGATGGGCTCGCCTTTCACGTTGCCGCTGAACTGGAATCGATCGCGGCTGACTCCGGTTGCTGGATTGCAACCCCGGGCGAAATCATTGCCTGGTGCGAGGAGGAACGATGGAAACAAGTGTCATGACCGCACCACGAATCGTGATCCTGACTTCCGGAGCCATCAATGGACGACGGGTTTCGCTCGGACTGTCCCGTCTCGGCATCCAGCACGATGTTGTGACGATCTGTTACGATCCTCCTAAGCGCCGGCACTCACCCAATCTGGCCGCCCATCTTTGGCGTCTATTACTGGCTCGGGTCAAGTCACTCCATGTGTTGCGGCGCTACGCTCAGCGCCATCTTCCGCGGTATCCCTCACCCGAACAGTATGCCGGATTTTGCAACGGCCGGCGATGTCTGCGGCTGCTGGGGCGACTTGCGCCCGACTACATTTTGATGATGGGGGGGGGCATTCTGGGTGGCGATGTGATCCGCACCGCGCGCAAAGGAGTGATAAATTCCCACCCCGGGCTCCTGCCTTGGATCCGTGGTCTGGACGTCATTGAAAACGCGATCCTGCGGCGTACGCCGGTCGGCGTCACATGCCACTATATCGACACTGGCATCGATACAGGCCCAATCATTTCCCGGCATCTTCTGCCCATCAACAGTTCTGACACTCTGTCCGACTTGCGGGAGCGTGCCAACTTGCTGGAGTGCTCGGCCATGGTCGCAGCGGCGGCAAGGCTCGCGCGCGGTGACTCGCTGACTGGTATGCCGCAATCTTCCCGCTTCAAGTACTGCAGGCGACTCTCCGCGGATGAAATGGCAGAAGTCCATCGGCTCATGAACGCGGGTGTACATTTGCAAGCCCCGGCGGAGTGGGCCGGGGTGCTGGCCGCCGAGTCGTTGCGCCCCGGGGAAGAGGTACTGGGGCAATTCGCGGCAGTCATCGCAACTTAGTCCATGCCAACATTCAAATCGGTTGGCCTCATTCTCAGGGACCTGGGGTTCTTTCTTGCCGGCTCGGCTGATCTGGCGGCCGAGAACTCGAAAGCTGGACCAGACCTTTACCCGATCGACTTCTCGTACCAATTGGCAAGGCTACCCACCTATTTCAGTCCGCTCGATCACGATGGCATCCCTCTTTGCCCGATCCGCGGACTCGGAAACCGCTACCTGTTCTCGCGGATTGCTGCTTACGGGCTCGTCCACTGGAACGAGGCACGCAAGCGCGGCAACGATCCCGCTTATCTGCGCACATTCCTGCGCACCGCACAATGGGTGCACGACCGGGTGGATAATGGTCGCTACCCTCATGATTTCGCGTTGGCGGGCATGTCGGCCGGGTGGATATCGTGCATTTCTCAGGGAGAACTCGCATCCTTGCTCGTCCGGGCGTATTGGCACACGGGCGAGCGGCGCTATCTGCTGGCGGCGGAGCGGGCGGTGGGTCCCTTATGCATTCCGATGGCAGACGGAGGGCTGCTTTCGGCTCTGCCCGATGGCAGTCCGTTCTTTGAGGAATATCCCAATTCCCGGATCAATCTCGTCCTGAACGGCTGTCTATATGCCTTGGTCGGCCTGCTGGATGTAACGAGGGCGGCCCGCGAAGCCGGCAGACCTAGCTCCCTGGAACCCTATGCCGAGGCTGTGTTGAAATCGTTGGAGAAAAACATCAGCCACTGGGATGAGGCCGGTTGGTCGACCTACGACTACAAGCAGCCTGGGGAGCGCATTCACAATCTGAATACGATGACCTATCATGTCTTGCAGACGACTTTTCTCCGCAGGATAGCCGAACAGTGCCGATCCGAGCCGCTCGCCATCGTTGCGGAGCGCTG
Organism: uncultured Opitutaceae bacterium; assembly: GCA_964601365.1. Lineage (GTDB taxonomy): Bacteria > Verrucomicrobiota > Verrucomicrobiia > Opitutales > Opitutaceae > Didemnitutus. Next base: position 158,398 of record CAZRNE010000002.1, read on the forward strand.
GTCTCGCTCGGGCAAGTCTCTCCGCCGCCGGCTCGCGGCATTCGCTCAAAAGGTGCAGTACCGGCTGAAAAAGGGCTACGTATGAGATCGGTTTCCCGCTGGGCAGGCGTAGACAGGTGCCCCGGGCATAGCGGGAGCCGCGACGTACTCAGTGACACATAACCATGTGCGGCATCCTCGCAGTTTTCAGCACCGGAAGTCCTCTCGCCTCTGACTACGGACCATTGCTGAACAGGCTGGCCCACCGGGGTCCGGATGACTCCGGGGAGGCTTGGATCAGCTTTCCCCGGCTCGCGATGCCGGAGCGCCCGCGCGCCTGGCTTGGACAGCGTCGCCTGTCCATCATTGACCTGTCCGCCGGCGGGCATCAACCGATGCACACCGCCGACGGCCGCTACGCCCTGATCTACAACGGCGAGATCTACAACTATCTCGAGCTGCGGGCCGAATGCCAGAGGGCGGGCTGCCGGTTTTCGGGCGGCTCGGACTCGGAGGTGCTGCTGCAGTGCTGGGCACTGTGGGGTGAGCAATGCCTGGCCCGGCTGGTCGGGATGTTTGCGTTTGTGATAGTAGACCGGGAGAAGCAGACGGCGACCCTCGTGCGCGATTTCTTCGGCATCAAGCCGCTCTATCACGCATCCGCCGGTGGCGAGTTTCTCGTTGCCTCCGAGATCGCCGCGCTCGTGGCGACGGGCCGCATCGCCCCGGAGCCCACGCCGACCCTCGCCTATGAATACCTGCGGTTTGGGGCCACCGACTCCAACGAGTTCACCGCACTGCGCGACGTCCGCAGCCTGCCGCCCGCGCACCTCGCGGTCTTCGATTTCGCAACCGGCCGGCTGGGGCCGGTGCGGCGTTACTGGGAACTGCGCGCCGAGCCGCGCGCGATCTCCTTCGCGGCAGCGGTTGCGGAATGCCGCGAGCGCTTCTTCCAAAACATCCGCCTGCATCTCCGCAGCGATGTGCCCGTGGGCGCGGCGCTTTCCGGCGGCATCGATTCCTCGGCCGTCGTCTGCGCCATGCGACAGATCAAGCCCGAGATAGATTTACGCACCTTCAGCTACATCGCGGCGGAGACGGCGCACTCGGAGGAAAACTGGGTTGACATCGTGCATGCGACAGTGGGCGGCCAATGCCACAAAATCCGGCCGCAACCTGGCGATCTCGTACGGGATTTGGAAATGCTCGTGCGGCACCAGGGCGAGCCGTTCGCCAGCGCCAGCATCTACGCACAATACCGCGTGTTTCGGTGCGCGCGCGAGCAGGGCGTCCCGGTGACCCTCGACGGCCAAGGTGCGGATGAACTGCTCGGCGGTTATTGGCCGCACGTCGGCACCCAAGCCGCCGCGCTTTGCCGCGCGGGGCTCTGGGGTCAGGCGTGGGGCACGCTCGGCTCCGGTGGGGAACGTGGAATCGCCACGAAGATGCTCGTGCAAAGCCTCCTGCCTCGGTCCGCACGGGCGCTGGCGCGTCGTTTCGCCGGCAAGGATCTCCTGCCGGCCTATTTGAACCGCGCATGGTTCGTGGATCAGCAAGTCAACCTCGCGGGCACCGCCGATGCATTGATCGGGCGCCACGCCACGCTCCATGAACATCTCGTCGCCAACGCCACCCGCGGTTCCTTGCCGAACCTGCTACGCTACGCCGACCGGAACTCCATGGCGTTCTCTATCGAGAGTCGCGTGCCGTTCCTCACGCCGGATTTCGCCACGTTCCTGCTCTCACTGCCGGCCGACTATCTCGTCGGTCCCGATGGGACGCGCAAGCGTGTATTCCGCGAGGCCATGCGCGGCGTGCTGCCGGAGCTGATCCGCACGCGGCGCGACAAGATCGGCTTCTTCGCCGACGATGGACTCTGGCTGCGCTACAATGCCGGGACCTTGCGCCCCATCTGCCTGCGCGCGGCGGACGAGCCGATGTTCGATGCGGCGCGCCTGCGCGGATTGATCGACGACTTCTTCGCCGGCCGAAACGATTCGGCGCTGCTTGTCTGGCGTGTGCTCGTGTTCGTGCTATGGCTCGACTCCATGCGCGCGGCGCGGCCGGCGCGCTGAGCTTGTTAGGCTTCGGATCGGTGGGATACTCTGCGAGCCAAGGCCGATCCGGGTTCTGCTCGACATGACGCTTTCCCTCATCCTTCCCTTCGCACCGCGCGGATCGCCGGCGTGGCGCCAGTTACCACCGGTCTGCCCGCGGCGGCAAGGCGCACCGATAATAATCGTGGAGCGCATCTCCGCCCGCCCCTCGCCGGAGGGCGCCGCGCGGTAATCGCCCTTGCAGCCCAATTCATCCATCGACTGGGTCTCCATCCTTCGCTCCACAGCCGGGATCGGGGGTGCCGCCATGCTCGGGCACCTGTTGAGCCTTCTCGTCTCACCGGTGTTGAGCCGGCTGTTTACGCAGGAGCAGTTCGGCCATTTCGGACTGTTCTTCAGCCTGGCCAACGTGCTTGCGATCCTAGCCACGCTGGGATTGCAGGATGCCATCATTGCGGCGCGTCGAGCCGATGAGGTTGAGGTGCTGCAACAGGCGGCCTGCCAACTGCTGCTTGCCACGGTCCCGCTGCTGGGCCTCGTGGCATGGTTGCTCATCTCCGGGGATTTCCTGGGCTACGGCAGCTTGCCCTCCTGGACGGCGCTGCTGCTGGCGGCCGAAGTGGCCCTCCTCTCCCTGATCGCCGTATTCCAAATTCGCTTGGTCCGGGAGAAGGACTTTCGCGGACTGGCTGCCAGCCACCTGGTACTGGGCGTAAGCCGTCCCGGCGGTCAGGTCCTGGCCGGGGTGCTGGGAGGGGGTTTTCCCGGGCTCGCCGCGGCTGAACTCGCGAGCCGGGGGGCCGTGCTGGTGCTGCTCTGGCGCGCATGCGGTGCGGCCTTTTCAAAAAGCTGGCGGGCAACCGCCTTCGGTCGCTGCCTTGAGGTCGCGGGACAGTATCGGGCGTTTCTGTACTACCGCACGCCCTCGACCTTGCTCTTCAACTTCGGAACTGCGCTTCCGCCCACCTTGATCGCCTCCGCGTACGGGCTGGGGGCGGCCGGCCTGTACACCTTCATGTTCTCGGTGATCGTGGCGCCCATCGGACTGCTGCAAAAGGCGGTCGGTGATGTGTTCCTCGGGCATTTCGTCGGGTTGTATCAGAGTGACCGTGCGGCCGCGGCCGGATACTTCCAGCGCATGCTCCTGATGCTGCTGGGAGTGGCGACCATGCCGGCCGCCGTATTGTGGCTGTGGGGCGCGGAGGTCTTCGCCTTCATCTTTGGCGAACCATGGCGCGAGGCCGGCCATCTCGCCGCGCTGATCGCTCCGCTTTTCCTGTGTGACCTTGCGATCGGTCCCGTGACCGGTGTGCTCAACGCAATCAACCGGCCCCAGATGAAGCTCGTCTTCGATGTCGTCCGCGTGCTGGGTATTCTCGGTGCTCATCAACTCGCGCGATTTACGGGAGCCCCACTGTCCCAGATGGTCCAGTGGCTGGCGTGGAGCGGCTGCATCAGCTACGCGGTCTATCTGGTGATCATGTGGCGGAGCGTGGCGCATGCCGCCCGGTCCGACCGCACCCCGCACTGATGCCAATGCCGGCGAATCCCACCAACCATCCGGAGGCCGATGTGCGCGTCGTGCAGCGGCGCGTTGTTTCCGGTTCGCGGCTGGGCTTCATCGGGGTCTCGCTCGTCTTTGCATGGTTGGTACGCTTTGCCTATGTTGATCTGCTCGCTGATTCCGGCCAGTATGACTACATGGGTGTAAGGGCGCAGGAGATCCCGATGGCGGTGCTGCTCGGCTCGCTGGCCTTGGCGGCGCTTCCCAGTCTCTGGCTGCCCGCGCACCTACGCCGGCCGACCGACCTGGTCACTCTGTATCTCTTCTACGCCGTGCATATTCCCAGCTGCGTGCTGCTGCCGGTGGTCTCCGAGAGTCCGATCCAGAAGCAGCTAAGTTACACGCTGGCCCTGACGGGCGTCATGGCCTTGCTGGTCTGGCGGCTGCCGCTGCCACTGATCGCCTTTCCCGAGCCGAAGAACCGTAGCCTCTTCTTCTGGGGGGCCTTCGTCATTGCCTGTATCGGGATCCTCGGCTCTTTCTCCCAAAGTGGCTACCTCACGCTGGAAAATTTCAATCTGCTCGAGGTCTACGACCAGCGCCTCGAATTGATGGCTCGCTCAGCCGAGATCGGCCGGCTATTCTTCTATTCGGCGAATTGGACGGCCGGGGCAATAGTGCCCTTTCTGCTCATAGTGGGTCTGCATTATCGCCGCTATCTGCTGGTCGCGGTCGGAATCGTCATGGCCCTTCTGTCCTTTGTCGTGTCATCAAACAAACTGGCCTACATGTTTGTTCCTGCCGTTGTCGGTGCCTACTTGACGCTACGGCTCACGCAGGGAAGGCACTTGGCCTTGATTATGGGAAGTGCCTTCTCGCTGCTGGGCCTTGGCTTTGTCGCATTCGACAGCTGGGTCATGAGCTCACCTGGTGGGCCGGAAGGCTACCCATTAACATGGGGAGGCTTCTTCAGGATATTCTGCAACAACGGCTTCTTGTCTGCGGTCTACCTCGACATTTTCTCCAAGCTGCCTCCGGCACTGTATGCCGATAGCTTCGCCCGCATCCTGATACTCCCCCAGCTGGACATGTCGGTGCCGGCACTAGCCGGCGCTAGTTTCTCCGAGGTCCCGGATGTGCATGCCAATGCCCACTTGTGGGCGGACGGGTATGCCAACCTGCACTACCATGGGTTTCTTTTCTCGCTTTTCTGCGTCTGGCTGAGCTACTGGTTCTACGAATCCCTGACCCGCTGCCATATTCGGGAGATTGCCGCTGCCGGTCTTGTATGCTTTGCAGTCGCGCTTGCGAATACATCAGTCCACACCGCAGCAATCTCGAATGGCTTCCTGGTTTTCTGCGCCTTGCTTTACGTGTGGCCGGGTGGCCGATCGGCCAAGCCCAACCCGGCAGCTTAGACGTTACCTGGATTTGATCTCAGGCTCGCCTTTGCCGGCTGCCTGTCCATTGCAACTTCTCCCTTATGTGCGGCATTGCCGGAATCGTCCAATCGGACAACCTTGAGTCCATCTCCACCCGCCTTGCAGCCATGCTGCTCGCCCAGGCGCACCGCGGGCCGGATGGTTCGGGCACCTGCCTCGAGCGGGTGGGAGGCTGTGCGGTGGGGCTTGGCCATCGCCGGCTGTCCATCATCGACCTGTCGTCTGATGCCGGGCAGCCGATGCACTCCGCCTGCGGGCGGTACACACTCATTTTCAACGGCGAAGTCTACAATTACCGAGAGATTCGCGCGGAGCTAACGCAGCGCCACCAATGCCAGTTTCGCACGCAGTCCGACAGTGAGGTCGTGCTCCAGGCGCTGGTCCAGTGGGGTCCCGCCGCGTTCGGCCGCTTCAACGGCATGTGGGGCATTGCCTTTCTGGACCGGAAGCGGGCCGAGCTGTGCCTGAGTCGTGATCGCTTCGGGGTAAAGCCGCTCTACTATATGGTAGAAAACGGCCGCCTGATCTTTGCCTCCGAGATCAAGGCCGTGCTGGTTGGGGCAGGCCGCAAGTTTGCCGTCGATGCCGAGACGGCCTACCGGTATCTTGCCTACAACAGCCTCGACGCAACCCACCGCACATTTTTCCAGGGCATCACCAAGCTGCCCCAGGGGCACTACCAGATTTGCCGCCTGGAGCCGGCCGGTCCGGTGCTCGAATCGCCGGTGCGGTATTGGGATTTCACCCCCGAGGACCCGGAATTTTATCGCAGCGAGGAGCTGCTGGCCGCCCGCCTGCGAGACTTGCTGCAGGATGCGGTCGCCATGCGCTTGCGCAGCGACGTGCCCGTGGGGCTGCTGCTTTCCGGCGGAGTCGATTCGTCGTGCATCGCCGCACTGATGATGCGTCTCCGCGGCGACTCAATGCCGACTGCCCTGGCCATGGTCAGTGATGTGCCGGAGTTCAGCGAAGAGAGGTTCATAGACATTGTGACGAAGGAGGTCGGCATCCCGACCAGCAAAGTCCGCCTGCAGGGCGACTCCGCCGACGCGCTGCGCCTCCTCTCGGAGGTGACATACCACAATGACGAGCCGGTGGGCACGTTTTCGAATGTCGCCCAGTACCTGCTCATGGCGGAGGCCCGTAGGGCTGGGATCACGGTGATACTCAGCGGCCAGGGGGCCGACGAGATCCTGTGCGGCTACCGCAAATACGTCGGATTCTATGCGCAGAGCCTGCTGCGGCAGGGCCGCGTGCTTCAGGCGGCCGCACTGCTGAATGGCTTCCGCCGAACCGGCACCGTCGTTACCCAACTTCACCTAGCTGATGCCAAGCGCTATCTGCCGCGCTGGTTGCATCGCTCCATACCGCCGCCATTCGGCCCGGCGCTGCTGGCGGGGGCGGTGCCGCAGGCGATGGGCTTGGGTCGGGGCGACCTGAGCGAGCGGCAGCGTGCCGATCTGTATCAGTTCTCGATCCCGATGCTCACGCATTATGAGGACAGGATGTCCATGGCGCACGGGCGTGAGACGCGATTGCCCTTTCTTGACTACCGCGTGGTCAACCTGCTCGTGCAGGCGCCGCCGCAGCTCAAGCTCGCCCAGGGTTGGACCAAATACATCCTCAGGCGTGCCCTCGCGAAAGAGGTGCCCGCAGCGATCATCTGGCGCAAGGACAAGCAGGGCTTCCTCAACCCGGAGCGCACGTGGCTTGCCAATGAGCTGCGCTCCGACCTGACGCGACTCTTTAACTCCGACATGCTCGCCTACCAGGCCGGCCTGCTTGATCGCCCGGCGCTCGTTTCACTTTACGAGGACTATTGCCGACATTGGGAATCGCACGGGCGGTATTCAGCCAAGGACGTTTTCTACCCTCTAGCTTTGGAGATTTGGCTACGACGCTATTCCTGTCATCTTGCCCTGTAACTAAGCATACTTTTCCACCAATGAGAGTTTGGCTCTTTACCATGTCGCAACGCATTGCCGATGCGGAGAACACGCGTACATTTCTTCTCGCCCGGCACCTGAGGCTTCGTGGCTGCGATGTGACCCTCTGGACATCCGCCTTTGACCACATTGTGAAGAAATTCCGCCGCAAGCATGGCCAGGAGGAAATGCTCCCCAATGGGGTGCGGGCCATCTATATCTCTGGTGGCGGATATCGAACCAACGTGAGTGTGCGCCGCTATTTGGATCACTGGCTCGTCGGCCAACGCTTCGGAAAGCTGGCAGATCAACAGGCAAAACCAGATGTGGCTGTGGTATCGATTCCCGATCACTTGTTGGC
>CAZRNE010000003.1:0-157031 GCA_964601365.1 uncultured Opitutaceae bacterium
CGTGCTATCCGTGAAATCCGTGGTGAGGAATCCGCGCCGCTTTGCCCGATGAAGACGCGGTCATGGCGCTGGTCTCCATATTTCGCACCGCGGAAACTTGCTCTTCGTGGCTGATCAGCGTTGAGCACCTGCGCCAAGGCAGGCATGGGAAGGTTAACGCAGCATGCAACTTCTCCCCATCAGGCGCGACGGCACGATTGCCGACCAGACGTTGCCCCTACCGCCCGAGGCGCGCGAGGTGTTGTCCACGTTCGCGGGCAGCTACGCGAAGGCCTTCCTCCCGCCGTGGATCGGCTACATCGCGGTTGAGAATGCCCAGGCGGTGGGCACCTGCGCGTTCAAGTCGCCCCCGGCCGGTGGCCGCGTCGAGATCGCCTACTTCACTTTCCCGACCCATGAAGGCCGGGGCGTGGCCACGCGCATGGCGCGGGGGTTGATCTCGCTGGCCCGGACCACCGATCCGTCGGTGCAGATGATTGCGCAGACCATGCCTTCCGAGAACGCCTCCACGCGCATCCTGCGCAAGCTCGGCTTCGTCCACGCGTGCGACGCGCAGGACCACGAGATCGGGCTTTGCTGGGAGTGGCGCCTCCCGCCGGATTCCGGAACCTGAGTCCCTCAACCCGCAACGGAAGCCCCGGGCGCTGGGGTAGAGGCTGCGCCATTGCCCGATGAACATGCGGCTGCAGCGCCGGCCGATGGTCACGAACGAGGGATTGAAATGCCGTGGAGCGTGCGCATAAGTATCCACATGTCTGCTCCCACTGCCCATGCCTCCGCCGCCGACGCCCGGCAGGCGGAGATCTATCGTAGGATGACGCCCAAACAGCGGGTGGCCGTGGCGCTGGGAATGCACGATCAGGCCCGGGCCCTGATGGACGCCGGCATCCGCGCCTCACACCCGCATTGGTCGGAGGCGGAGCGCCGCCGTGAGATCGCCCGCCGCACGCTCCATGCCCGGAGCTGACTACATCGCGCTTTTCACGCGCCCGCTGGAATCCGCCGAACTGGCCTACATGGTGACCGGTGCCACCGCCGCCATTGTCTATGGAAAACCGCGTTACACCAATGATGTGGACATCGTCATCGCGCTGCCCGCCGCGGCCGCCGAAAAACTTCACGCCGCCTTCCCGGGCGCCGAATATTATGTGCCGCCGGTCGAGACCATCCGCGAGGAAGCCGGCCGGCCGCTCCGCGCCCATTTCAACGTCATTCACGAGGAAAGTGGCTACAAGGCGGACTTTTATCCCATTGGATCGGACCCGCTGCATCGCTGGGCGCTGGACAAAAGGCGGCTGACCGAACTGCCCGGCGGCAGCGTCTGGGTCGCTCCGCCGGAATACGTCATTTTGCGCAAACTGGAGTATTTCCGCGAAGGCGGCTCGACCAAGCACCTGACCGACATACGCGCCATGCTCGAGGTAAGCGGCGGTGCCATCGATCGCACTGTGCTGGCCGAATGGATTGCCCGCCTCGGCCTTCAGGTCGAGTGGACGCGCGTCGGATAGACTCGTTGACCCTCAACCCGCAACGGAAGCCTCGGGCGCTGGGGTAAGAAACCGCGCCGTAGTGCCCGATGTAGACGCGGTCATGGGCGGAACGGGAACGCTGATCTTCGCCAATCTCCGCCATGTTCAACCGAGAAACCTGCGCTTTGACCACCGATTGCCCGGATGAGTGCGGATTCCCCATCAGTGCATATCCGTGTTATCCGTGGTAAACCCCCCTGTGCGTCCGTGTCTTGTGGTGAGCCGTTTTCTTCAGCAGGCTACGGAGTGGCAGCTTTGTCCTGCAGTTTCTCCAACGCTTCGCGCACGGCCTGCACCGCGCGCTCGTGCTCGGACCCCTTCCGCTTGCGCTCCTGGAAGGGCATCAGCTCCTCGATGTAGGCGTCCATCAGCCGGTCGACCTCGTCCTCGGTGAGCTTGGTGCGGGCCTGCACGACAGTCTGGAGCAACAGGCCGCGCCGCACCGCCTCGATGGCCTGCCGGATCTTCGGTTTCAGCACGATCATGGCGCCCTTGATCGCCACGCGGGCGGCCAGGCCGGCGTCCTCCTCCTTCAACGCCTCGGCGATGAGGTCGTCGAGCACCTTGTCGAAGGCGTTCTTCGGCGGCAGGTAGAAGGCCCAGTCGAAGCGCGCGAAGAGGTCGCGCCGCTCGAGGTCGGGCAGGGTCAGGGTGCGCAGCCGCGCCTCGACCTTCGCGTCGTCGAACTTCTCCGCCCAGGCGAGCTGGTAGATCTTGGCGCCGACGCCCTGCAGTGGCAGCGGGAGGGCCGTGACGATCTTCTCGAACTCGAGGTCCTCCGCGTCGCGGTCGCGGTCGGTGTCCTTGCGCCAGTGGTCGATCAGGGCGGCCAGCTCGGGGCCGCGCGCCGCCACGGCGGGGTCGAGCTTGCCCGCCTCGGCCAGGGCGAGGAATTTCCGGAAAACGTGGATGGGGTGCGGCTCGCCCTTCCGGCCGATGATCACGAGCCCCTTGCCGGTCTCCTGGGTGACGCCCGCCTCGCACACGACCCGGATGACTTCCTCGGCGAAGTTGAGGGCGTAGCGCCGGTCGCCGGACGAGCGCGCATGGATGGAGATGGAGAGCTGCTTGCCCTTCACGATGAAGGGCTCCATCCGCACGAGGCGGGAGAATTCGTCCGCCGGGGCGGTGTCCTTGGCGACAGCCGGGGCGGCCGGGAGCAGCAGCGCGAGGGCGAGGAGCATCCGCGCGGCTCCGCGGGCCAGCGCAGGAAAAGCGGGCAAACAGGTGGGTGGCATGGGCGCATTCAGCACACCGCACCCGGGCGGGGAGTTGCACGCATTTTCCGCCGGCAGATGCACCGGCAATCCTAACTGCATTGACCGGCAAGCCGGTGCGCGTAGCCTGCGGCCAACCCCATCCCACCATGCCACGCTACGTCGACGGTTTCGTCATCCCCCTGAAAAAATCCAAGGTCGCGGCCTACTGCCGTCTCGCCCGCCTCGCCTGCAAGGTCTGGAAGGACCATGGCGCCCTCGACTATGTCGAGGCCTGCGGCGACGACCTCAAGGTGCCCTTCGGCCTGCCCTTCCCCAAGATGGCCAAGGCCAAGGCCGGCGAGACCGTGTTCTTCTCCTTCATCGTCTACAAGTCGCGGAAGCACCGCGACGCCGTGAACAAGAAGGCCATGGCCGACAAGCGCCTGCAGGCGATGTGCGGCTCGAAATCCATGCCCTTCGACGTGAAGCGCATGGCCTACGGCGGCTTCAAGGTTCGCGTCGAAATCTGAGTCTCAGGATCGCGGCGGGTAGCCCGGCACGCGCGCGCCGAGCACGATGTCGCGCGTCGCGCGCCAGCGGCCGTCGGCCTCGCGCACGGGCCGGCTCAGGCCGTTGCCGCCCCGGCCCGTGATCAAGCTGCGGCGGTGGCGCTCGTTGAGCCGGGGATCATCTTCGAAGACAACATCGTCGATGTAGTAGGTGCAACGGCCCGGCTCGAGGATGTGCAGGTGCACGTGCTGCGGAGTAACGGCGTCCGGATAGCCGGCGGGCCGGATGGTGTCGAAGGCGTAGCGGCCGTCGGGGCCCGTCTTCACCCAGCCGCGCAGGAGGCCGTGCTGCCGCGCCCAGGAGCCGCGGGGAAAGCGTGTGTCCGGCGGGTATTCGCCGCGGTGGTCGGTGTGGTAGGCGTAGACGATGACCCCGGCCACGGGCGCGCCCTGCGCGTTGCGCACCACGCCCTCGAGGAGCATGCGCTCGCCGGTTTCGCCCGGCGGGGCCAGCTGCGCGGTGGCGGCCAAGGAGGCGGGCAGACCGTCGAAGACGGCCTCGCAGCCCTCGCCGCCGCCGACGATCGGCTCGCGGGCCGCGCAGCCCGCGGACAAAACCAGGCACAGGAAAAGGAGGGAACGATTCATGGCGCCAGATTGCAAACGGCCCCCGCCGCCGACAAGCCCGGAGCGGCAGCCTCTTGTTTTTGTGCTTGCTTAATTAAGTTTCTGCTTAATCTTTTCGGCATGCGCCCCCTCGAAGCCCTCGCCGACCCCACCCGCCGCCGCATCGTCGAGCTGCTCGCCCGCCGCGACCGCACCGCGGGCGAAATCGTGCAGGAGTTCGACATGAGCGCCCCCGCCATCTCGCAGCACCTGAACGTCCTCCGCGAGGCCGGCCTCGTGGTCACGCGCGCCGAGGGCCAGCAGCGCATCCAGTCCCTCAACCCCGCCGGCCTCGACGAGATCGGGGCGTGGTTGGAAAAAACCCGCGGCTTCTGGTCCCGCCGGCTCGACGCCCTCGAGCGCGAGCTGCGCGCGGAGGACGAGCGCAACCGGAAGAAGACTTCATGAACCCCAACGACCAACCCGCCTCCTTCCCCGCCCCCGGCGAGCTGCGCCTCGTGCGCCTCCTCCCCGGTCCGATCGAACGCGTCTGGGATTACCTCACCGATCCCGAGAAACGCAGCCGCTGGTTTGCCGGCGGCTCCATGGAGCAGAAGGCCGGCGGCAAGGTGGTGTTCGCCATGCGCCACGCCAACATCGCGCCGGACGAGACGCCGCCCGAAAACTACAAGCATGTCCAGGACCCCGGCGTGACCTTCGAGGGCCGCATGCTCCGCTGCGAGCCGCCCCGCCTGCTGACGTTCACCTTCGGCAGCGACGACTCCGAGGTGACCATCGAGCTGGCGCCTGAAGGCGGGAAGGTGCGGCTCGTGCTCACGCACCGCGCCAAGGGTGAGGATTTGCCCGAGCTGGGTAATTTTGCCGCGGGCTGGCAGACGCACCTCGGCATCCTCATCGCTCTTCTCGAAGGCAACCCGAAGCCGCCCTTCTGGGCGACCCACTCGCGCCTGAAACCCCGTTACGAGCAGCTGCTCGCCACCCGCCAACCCTGAACCCCCACGCATCATGAAAACCGCCAACGATTCCCCCGTGCAATTCACCGGCCCCGGCGAGGTGCGCCTTGTGCGCAGCCTCCCCGGCCCCATCGAGCGCGTCTGGGCCTACCTGACGGAGCCCGACAAGCGCGCCACGTGGCTGGCCCGCGGCCCGTTCGAGGCGAAGACCGGCGGCCGCATCACGCTCGAGTTCCACAACTCGAAGCTCTCCGCGCCGGGCGACAAGATCCCGGCCAAATACGCGGCCGACTGCCAGGACGGCTGCAATTTCACCGGCCGCGTCGTGCGCTGCGAACCCCCGCGAGTCCTCGTGCACACCTGGGGCGAAGCGGACGGGAGCGAGTCGGAGGTAACGTTCGAGCTGGCGCCGGAAGGCGGCCGGGTGCGTTTCACGCTGACACACCGCCGGCTCGACGACAACCGCGCGATGCTCGTCGGCGTCTCCGCCGGCTGGCACACGCACGTCGCCATCCTCGTCGCGCAGCTGGAGGGCACGCCCGCGCCGTCCTTCTGGTCCACGCACACCCGGCTCGAAGCCGACTACGAGAAGCTGTTGCCGACGCCAACGCCGGCCTGAGACCGGACAACGGAAGCTATCGGATACGCATGCCCGCCGTGTAGGCGGCGAGCTTGCTCGCGCCCCAAGGCACAACGAGCGCGCGCAGGCGCGCTGCCCACGACTGCACCAACGTGCGGCTGGGCGTTACTGCGGCATCACCTCGAGCAACTCGACCTCGCAGATCAGGGCCGAGTTGGGCGGAATGTCGCCGGCCTGCACGCCGCCGTAGCCGAGCAGCGGCGGGATGTAGAACACGCCCTTGCCGCCCGGCCGCAGCGACGGGAGGGCCGCGGCCCAGCCGGTGATGAGATGCTGCACGGTCGCCTCGAGGGGCTTGTTGCGCGCGTAGGAACTGTCGGCCTCCTTGCCGTTGACCAGTTTTACCCGGTAATGGAGGCGCACCTTGTCCGTGCGCTGCGGGGCGAGGCCCTCGCCGTGCACGAGCACCTCGATGCCGAGACCGGAAGAGCGCCACTCGATGCCCGGTTTGCGGGCGATCTCGGGGCCGAACCATTTCTCGCGCCGCAACTCGGCCTCGGTCTTGACCGGCGCGGGCGGAGGAGCGGGCTCCTTGGGCGCGCAGCCGGCGAGCAAGGATGCGAGGACAAGGACGAGAATCCACATGGCGGAAGCCTGCGCCGCCTCAGACGCGAATCACGACCAAAATTGCGGCCGGCCCGGGGCTCAACCGCGCCGGTTCTGGAGCACGTTGATCCGATCCTGCATGGTGCTGTCGGAGTTGCGCGCGTTGCGGCGCACCCGTTTGAGCATGCGCTCGGCATTCCCGAGCGCTTCGGTCAAATCGGTGTTGGCCTGCGTGAGTTCGGCGATCTTGGCGTTGGCGGCGAGCAATTGGTCGGCTTGAGAGGTGACGGGAGGAAGATCGGGACCGGCGGCGATGCTCGCGGAAGCCGCGGGTCGGACGGCGAGGGCGGAGGTTGCATCGGCTTTTTCGACCTCGGTGACGGACAAGTTGGGTTCGGACATGGGCGATTTCTAATCACAGCCGCCGGAAATAGCGACAAGCATCGCGGATATTTCACGGGCACCGGCGGTGGAATACTTCGCTATTTGCCGGGGAATGGATTCACTATGGGCATGCATACCGCCGAAACCGCCCCGCCACCGCTCGCCGCCAGCCGTTGCTGGATGCAGGGCCGCCGCGTCTACCTCGAGATCACCGCCCGCCGCTCGATCAGTTTTCCGACCAGCAAGTATGCCAAACTCGCCTATGCCCCGCAGCTGGAGCTGGAGAAGATCCGCCTGCACGATGCCGGGCGCGCGGTGCGGTGGGAGACGATCGACCTTGAAATCCTTGTCGAGGACGTGGCGAACCAGCGCTTCGTGGACCGTCCCGTCCCGCTGGTGGCAGGCTGAGCGCGGTGAGATTCAGCCGAGCTTGGGGCGCGGTGTGGCCGGGATGCGGTTGATGCGCACGTATTGGTCGAGCGCGATGAGGTTCTCCACGTCCGCATCCGAGGCGCGGAAGCCGGCGGCATCCGCGCGGCGCAGGAACTGCTGCAGCCAGTCGAGCAGCGTGTCGCGGTATGGCTGGGCCTGCGCGTCGGGCGCGCTCAGGTCGGCGAGGAGGGAAAGGGCGTAGGCACGCTGAAGTTCAAGCTGGTTCATGGCGCGTCAACGGGCCGGGTTGACCATGCGGAGCGGGATGGGCTGGGCCCGGGGCCGCGGCACCACGGAGCGGCCGGCTTCAAAGTCCAGGTGTCCCGAACCCGGTGGCCGATTCCTCCGCCGGAGCAGCATTTTGCCGGCAAACACGACCCGGACCTTGGTCGGAACCGCGCTGAGCGCGGCGCTCCCGGTCTTGGTGGCTGGTTTTTTCATGGGGCAACCTACCCGCGAAAAGTCCCGAAAGCCACCGCCGCGACCGCCGATCCCGAGTTAGGAGTGCAGCTACTGAACGGCGCGCCCGCCTGCGCCCCAACGGTTAACCTCGCTTCTTCTGAGGAAACCGGCTGGGCGGAACCGCCTACGGCTTGATCAGGTAGAATTCGGTCTGGCGGCCGTCGATCCAGTCCCAGCGGCCGTCGGGGAGGATCGCGGCGTCCTCCTCGAGGGCGAAGCGCACGGGCATGCCACCCCACTCCGGCACGGCGTGCGTGGCGTTGAGCTCGATGGAATGCCAGGTGTCGGGACGGAAAACGTAATCGCCGCGGACGGGCACGCCGTTCTGGTAGTCGATCATGCCGATGGGCGGGCCGGCGCCGTGGCCATGGTAGCCGACGGGGTGGCAGTAGATGGAGGGTGTGAGCCCCTCGGCCCGGGCCTGCGCGAGGGCGGCGGCAAGGGCCTGGTTGCCCGTCACGCCCGGCCGGGCCTGCTCCATCGTGATTTCCTGGAGCCGGTTGGCGGCGCGCAGGCCGGCCTTGAGGCCGGCGGGGGCGTCGGTCTCGCCGGGCTTGAGCACGTAGGCGTTGTGCTGCGTGTCGGTGGAGAAACCGAGGTAGACGACGCCGAAGTCGCAATGGAGCATGTCGCCCGGGCGGATGACGCCGCCCTGCAGGGTCACCTGCGCGTCGCCCTGCCGCCAGATGGTGACCGAGGGCTGGAACCAGCTGCCGAGGCCCAGCTCGGCCACGCGCTGGCGCATCCACCACACGACGTCCTGGTTCGTCGTCCGGCCCGGGGTGATGACCTTGTTCGAGAAGGCCTCGCGGATGATGAGGTGCGCGACCTGCATGACATGGCGGTAGGCCTCGAGCTCGGGGGCAGTCTTGGCCTCGAGCCAACCGACGGCGAGCATCTCGGCGGATTTCACCTTGGCGGCGTGTTCCGGACCGAGGGCTTCGAGGAGCCGGCGTTTCTCGTTGGCGGTGATGCCGTCGGCGTGGTTCCAGGCGTCGGACTCGTTGATGCCGATGACGCGGGGTCTTTTCTCGTCGACGAGCTTGCGCAGGCCTTCGTGCTGGGCGTCGTTGTGCGTGGGCACGAGGGTGTAGAGCCGGTCGTAGTCGAAGCGGCCGATGGAGTAGCGCTCGACGGACCGGCCGCCGCCGGGGTTGAAGAACACGAGGAGGGTGCGGCGGCGGGATGAGAAATACGTCGTCGGCGCCATCGAGGCGAAGACGGGGTCCTCGTTGTATTCGCGCGTGGGGATGATCCACAGGTCGATCGCCTCGCGCTCCATCAGGCCGGGCAGGACGCGGTCGAAGCGCTCCCGGATCCACGGCGTGCGCAAGGCGTCCTGCTCGCGGTGCGTGAGCACGCGCTGGCGGGGATCGGGGTAGTCGGCGGCGCCGGCCGCGGCGGCGAGCGCGAGGAGGAGGCAAAGCAAACGGAACTTCATGGGGTTGACGGAAAATCTGCCGCCGGTCCGCCAAAGCACAAGCGCGGGGTCGCAATAATCTGTTGGAGCGCGACCAGAGGCCCGCGCCAAGGTATGGCGGACAAGCGGGCCGCGCTCCGAACCCGTCCAGAGGCCGGGTTCCACCTACAGATACAACACGGGTATCACCCGCCCGCGGGGAGCTTGAAGTAGAAGACGGAGCCGCGGCCCTCGGCGCTCTCGACGCGCACCTCGCCGCCGTGGGCGACGACGAGGTTCTTGACGATGGCGAGGCCGAGGCCGGTGCCGCCCTGCGTGCGGGCGCGGGCCTTGTCCACACGGAAGAAGCGCTCGAAGATCCGGTCGCGGGCCTCCTCGGGGATGCCGGGACCGTCGTCGCGCACGGCCACCTGCACCCAGCCGCCGCTGAGGACGGAAGCGGACACCTCCACCCGGCCCTCCTCACGCCCGTATTTGAGGGCGTTCTCCATCAGGTTGACGAGGATCTGCCGCAGCCGGCCGGCATCGGCGCGCACCCGCAGGCCGGCGGGCACGAGGTCGGCGATGACGGAGCGGCGGGCCTGCGCGGTGGGCGCGAGGTCGTCGGCCACCTCGTCGACGATGGCGCGCAGGTCGACATCCTCGACCTGCAGCTCGATGCGCCCCGAATCCAGGGCGGAGAGCAGGAGCAGGTCCTCGATGAGCAGGCCGAGGCGCGAGGCGTGGCGGTCGATGATGCCGATGAACCGGTCGCGGGCGACGGGGTCGTCCTTGGCGCCGTCGAGCAGGGTCTCGGCGGCGCTGCGGATGAGGGAGAGCGGGGTGCGCAGCTCGTGGCTGACATTGGCGACGAAGTCCTGCCGCACCCCTTCGAGGCGGCGCAGCTGGGTGACATCGTGGAAGACGAGGAGCGCGCCGGCGGATTCGGGGAGGGCGACGGCATTGAGGCGGAGCAGACGCGGGTCGAGCCCCTCGAGGCGGAACTCGTGGTCGCGGATCTCGCGCTCGCCCTTCAACCGATCGAGCACGGCGGCGATCTCGTGGTGGCGGACGACCTCGAGCACTCCGCGGCCGGCGACGGGGCCGGTGAAGTTGAAGAGCCGGGCGGCGGCGCGGTTGGCCAGACGGATGCGGCCGGCGGCGTCGACCGCGACGAGAGGCTCGATCATCTCATCGAGCAGGGTCTCCAGCTGGGCGGTGCGTTCGCGGAGGGCGGCGGCGTGTTCGCGGTCGCGGCGCGCCAGGTCGCGCGCGTGGCTGGCGGCGAGGTCGAGGTTGGCCTCACGCGCACGCCACCAGAGCCAGGCGAAGGCGGCGGCGGCGGCGAAGAGGAGCAGACTGAGGGCGGCGGACGGGATCAAGCGTTCGGGGAACAGCGGTAGCCGACTCCCCGCACGGTTTGAAGCAAATATGCCGCCGCGCCGATGCGCTCGCGGAGGCGGCGCATGTGGGTGTCCACGGTGCGGGTGTCGATGGGGTTCTCGTAGCCCCAGACGTCCTGGAGGAGGCGGTCCCGGGTCTGGACCCGGCCGCGCCGGCGGACGAGGACCTCGAGGAGTTTGAACTCCGTGGCCGTGAGGGTGACGGGCTTGCCCTTCACCTCGACGGTGTGGCGGGCGACATCGATGTCGAGTTCGCCGATGCGCAGGTGGCCGGAGGGATCGTCGCCGGCGGAGGCCCGGGCCAGGGTCTTCTTGATGCGCAGCACGAGTTCGCGCGGGCTGAAGGGCTTGGTGACGTAGTCGTCGGCGCCGATCTCGAGTCCGACGATGCGGTCGGTCTCGGTGGCCTTGGCCGTGAGCATGATGATGGGCAGGCCGGAGGTGGCGGGATCGCGGCGGAGAAGGCGGCAGACCTCCAGCCCGTCGATCTCGGGGAGCATGAGGTCGAGGACCACCAGGGCCGGGCGCTCGGTGCGGGCGAGCGTGAGGGCGGTGGTGCCGTCGGACGCAAAGACGGGCTCGTAGCCGGCCTCACGGAGTTTGAAGCCGAGCACCTCGAGGGCGTCGGTCTCATCGTCCACGACCAGGATCTTCGGCTTGGTGCTCATTCGGGGTTGCTGTGGCGGATGTCGCGCCCCTCGTAGAGGTAGACCGTGTGTTCGGCGATGTTCTTGGCGTGGTCGGCGACACGCTCGAGGCTGCGGGAGATGGCCATGAGGGCCAGGCAGCGGGTGATCTTGCCGGGATCCTCGATCATGAAGCTGGAGAGGGCGCGGTGCAACTCGCGGTTCATCGCGTCGACCTCCTGGTCGCGGGGGATGACACGGCGGGCGCGGGCGGGGTCGCGCTCGATGAAGGCGGAAAGCGACTCGTGGAGCATGTCGAGGGCGAGGCGGGCCATCTGGGGGATGGCGGTGTCGGCCTTGAGCTGGGGCTGGCCGGCGAGGTCGATGGCGCGGCGGGCCATGGTGCAGGCCTCGTCGCCGACCCGCTCGAGGTTCTGGGAAATCTTCATGGCCACGGTGATGAGGCGGAGGTCGGTGGCGAGCGGGGCCATAGCGAGGAGATGGATGGCGATGTCGTCGATCTTGATCTCGAACTGGTCGAGGACGGTGTCGTCGTCCTGCACGGAGCGGGCGAGGTCGAGGTCCCGCTCGCCCAGGGCGCGGACGGCGCGGCTGACCGCACTCTCGGCGTGGCTGGCCATCGCGAGGAGCTGGTCCTTCAGGTTCTTCAGTTCTTCATCGAAGTTGGTCATGGCGGGAAAAGCGGCTCAACCGAAGCGGCCGGAGACGTAGGCTTCGGTCTGGGGATTGGAGGGGTTGGTGAACATGGTGCGGGTGTCGTCGAACTCGATGAGCTTGCCGAGATAGAAAAACGCCGTGCGGTCGGAGACGCGGGCGGCCTGCTGCATGTTATGGGTGACGATGACAATGGTAAAGCGGGTCTTGAGGTCGTGGATGAGCTCCTCAACCTTGCCGGTCGCGATGGGGTCGAGGGCGGAACAGGGCTCGTCCATGAGGATGACCTCGGGCTCGACGGCGATGGCGCGGGCAATGCAGAGGCGCTGCTGCTGGCCGCCGGACAAGCCGAGGGCGCTCTCCTGCAGGCGGTCCTTGACCTCGTCCCACAGCGCGGCGCCGCGGAGGCTTTTCTCGACCACCTCGTCGAGCTGCGCCTTGGTGTCCACACCGGCAACGCGCAGGCCGTAGGCGACGTTCTCGTAGATGGACTTCGGGAAGGGGTTGGACTTCTGGAAGACCATGCCGACCCGCTTGCGCAACTCGATGACATCGACCACGGGATCGAAAACGTTGACACCGTCGAGCAGGACCCCGCCGGAAACGGTGACGCCGTCGACGAGGTCGTTCATGCGGTTGAAGCAGCGGAGAAGCGTGCTCTTGCCGCAACCGGAGGGTCCGATGAAGGCGGTGACGCGGTTCTCGGGGATGTCCATGCTGATGTCAAAGAGGGCCTGCTTGGCGCCGTAGTGCAGGGACAGCCCCGCCACCCGCAGCTTGAGGGGGGCGGCGGGGGTCGCGGGTGCGAATTCGGTGTGGCGGAGGGGGACGGTGCGCACGGGCGGGGCAGCGGGGGGTTCAGTGGTGGTCATCAGAAGGCTCCGGTCTGGTATTTCTTGCGGATGCGGTCGCGCAGGCGGATTGCAAACAGGTTCATGAGGACGATGATGCTGATCAAGAGCAGCGTGGTGGTGAAGACCATGGGCTTGGCCGCCTCGATGTTGGGTGACTGGAAGCCGACGTCGTAGATGTGAAAGCCGAGGTGCATGAACTTCCGGTCGAGGTGAAAGAACGGGAAGTGTCCGTCAAGCGGGAGCTCAGGAGCGAGCTTGACGACACCGGTGATCATAAGCGGGGCCACCTCGCCCGCGCCACGCGCCATGGCCAGGATGACACCGGTGAGGATGCCGGGCACGCTGGCGGGAAGCACGACCTTGCAGATGGTCTGGAACTTGGAGGCACCGAGCGCAAGCGAGCCCTCGCGCACGCCGCGCGGCACGGCGGCGATGGATTCCTCGGTCGCGACAATCACAACCGGCACGGTGAGCAGGGCGAGCGTGAGCGAGGCCCAAAGGATGCCGCCGGTGCCAAACGTGGGGTTGGGCAGGGACGCAGCAAAGAAGAGGCGGTCGATGCCGCCTCCGATGAAGTAGACGAAGAAGCCGAGGCCGAACACGCCGAACACGATGGAGGGGACGCCCGCGAGGTTGTTGATGGCGATGCGGACGGCACGAACCACCGGACCCTGCCGGGCATACTCGCGCAGGTAGAATGCCGCGACGACACCGAACGGGGTCACCGCGAGGCTCATGATGATGGTCATCATGACGGTGCCGAAGATGGCGGGCCAAACGCCGCCCTCGGTGTTGGACTCCCGGGGCTCGCCGTGGACGAACTCCGCCGCGCGGTCGAGATACAGCGCAATCTTCTGCAGCCGGTCCATGC
The DNA here is from genome assembly GCA_964601365.1 of uncultured Opitutaceae bacterium. Taxonomy (GTDB): domain Bacteria; phylum Verrucomicrobiota; class Verrucomicrobiia; order Opitutales; family Opitutaceae; genus Didemnitutus. The sequence continues at coordinate 13,110 of CAZRNE010000003.1, forward strand.
GGTTGGGCTGCCAGGCCCGCACCACGGTCGAAAGGGGGATACGGCGCTCGTCGCCCTGCACAGTGCGCATGACCAGGGTATATTCGGCAGCCTGCGCCATGAGCAGCTCGGCCTGTGCCCGGAGGCGCTCGTAATCGGCCTGGCGGGCAGCCAGCTCGGCGGCGACCGCCTGTTGGACCTCGGTGGGGGCGCGGCCATCGGGGCTGCGCAGCTGCGCGGAGCGGAGCCGGAGGTTGGCCCGCTGCATGCGGGCGTTCACCTCGCCGATCTCATCCCGCTGGATGGCCTTGCCCCGGGCCGCCTGCGCGCGGGCGACCGCGCGCTGCTCCTGCGCGGCCTCCCACGTGGCCGAGCCCTCGGCCACCACCCGGCCCTTGTGCTCGAGGCGCACGAGGAAGCCGTAGAAATTGCCATATTCCTCGCGCTCAAGCGCGACCACGTCGGGATCGACGCGGCGGGCGCCCAGCTGCTCGTTGCGCACCCAGAGGAAATCGTAGCCATAGACCTCGCGGTTGCCGGTCTTGAACTGCGTCTGGGCGGCCTTGATGACCTGTCCCCCGGCATCGCGGCGCTCCTCCTGCGCGCCAGTGACAATGCCAAGGACCGGCGCCTGCCCGGGCCGCTCGGCCGTGACGATCTGGAAGGGCCAGAAAAAGGTGAAGCCGCTGACAAAGACGAGGAACAGCAGGCCGGTGATCAGGAGCACGGCCAGGGCCAGGGCGCCGCCGGTCAGCCAGACCAGGCTGTCGCCCCGCCGGAAAAACTGCGCGAGGCGGCGGGAAGCCTGCGGGGATTGCTGAAGCGTATCGGTGGACATGGTCAGACGGCCTGGTATTTCTCGCGGAGCCGCTGGCGCACGACTTCGGCCACCGTGTTGACGCAGAAGGTGAGAAGGAAAAGCAGGAGCGCGGCGACAAAGAGCACGCGGTAGAGCGTGCCGTCGGCGGGAGCCTCGGGGATCTCGACGGCGATGTTGGCCGAGAGCGTGCGCATGCCGTTAAAGGGGCTGAAGCTGAGGATAGGCGTGTTGCCAGTGGCCATCAGCACGATCATCGTCTCGCCCACAGCGCGACCGAAGCCGATCATCACGGCCGAGAAGACGCCCGGGCTGGCCGTCGGCAGGATGACGCGCCAAGCGGTCTGCCAGCGGCTGGCCCCGAGGGCGTAGCTGGCGGACTTGAAGGCCTGCGGGACGTTGGTGAAGGCGTCCTCCGAGATCGTGAAGATGATGGGGATGACGGCGAAGCCCATCGCGATGCCGATGACGATGGAGTTGCGCTGTTGGAACTGCTCGCCGAGGTGGTCGAAGACCCACTGTTTGTAATTGCCGTTGAAAAACCACGCGTCGAGGTGCGGTCCGAGCGATTGCGCGGCCGCCCAACCGAGGGCGACGAAAGGCAGCAGCAGGAACAGTTCGGTCCCGAAGGGCACGCTCCGGCGCACGGGCCGCGGCAGCAGCGACCAGCCCGCGCCGCCGGCCACCACGAACAACGGGATGAGGAGGACGGCCAACAGCGTGCCGACCATGATGTCCTCAAGCAGGGGGGCGAGCCAGAGACCGGCGAGGAACCCGATGACCACGCTCGGCAACGCGGCCATGATCTCGACGGTGGGTTTCACAAAGGCCCGCAGCCGCGGGGCCATGAACTGCGAGGTGTAGAGCGCGGCGAGCACCGCGATGGGGATGGCGAAGAGCAGGCCGTAAAACGCGCCCTTGAGCGTGCCGATGATGAGGGGCACCAGGCTGAATTTGGCCTCGAAGTCGTCGGTGCCGCCCGTGCTCTGCCAGATGTAGTCCGGGGCGTCGTAACCCTCGTAATGAACCCGGCCGAACAGGACCGCCGCCGAGATTTCCGGGTGAGGGTTGTCCACGGCAGTGTAGCGCAGCGCGCCATGCGTATCGAGCGAGAACAGTGCTGTGAGTTTCGGCGCGTAGGCGACGGAGTGGACCCCGCCAGCCAGCCGGTCGGTGAGCAGTGTGCGCCCGGAGGTGGTGAAATAGAGCCGCAACGTCCCGTCGGCGGCGCCCGCCACGAAACCCTTGTCGCGAGCGGAAGGCTGCAGCCGCGTGACGGCAGCCGGAAGCGGTTCGAACTCGCGGATGCGCCGCATCGGCTTGAGCACGTCGGTTTCCTTCTCTCGCACACCAAACCACTGTTCGACCGCGCCATTGTCGAAACCCAGGAGCAGGGCCACGTCGCCGATGACGTAATCGAGGGCGGTAACGGTGGCCGGAAGATCGTAAACCCGGAAGGGAGCATCGCGGTCTTCCTCGAGGTAATACTGGTGGAGCCGGGGTCCTTCGGTGGCGACAAAGAGGCGGTTGCCCTCGTAGTCGAGCGTAAGCGCGGTAATTCGTTCCGCGAAGGCCTCTCCCACCGGACGGGGATCGTCGCCCGGCTCGCCCTCGGCGAATTTCCCGGTGAAAACCCGCCCTGCGGCCGTGGCCACAGCGTAAAAGTAGTCGCCGTTCGAGTTTTGCCGCCCGTGCACGCGGGCTACCGGAGCGCCGTCGGCGGGCAGCGCGATCCGGGCGAGTTCGTTCAGGCCAGGTTTGACGGTGCGCTGCGTGCGCTCGTCGTAGGTGACGTTGAAGCGGATCTCGACGACAAGCAGGTGGCCGTCGGAGGTGCCGAGAAGGAGCTTGTCCCGGGCGGGGGTGCGGTAGGCCGCGGTGAGGGTTGCCCCACGGAGCATCTTCAGCGGGAATTCCACGTCGATGCGCCGGGTGGCAACGTCCATGAAACGCACGCTGCCTTGGGCCGCATCGACGTAGTAGACGTGCGATTCGTATTCATCCACCCCTAGGGCGAGGACGTCCCGCATCTGCGGCTGGCCGCCGAGCGGAACCGTGAAGACCGGCGTCTGGCGGGCGGGCCGGAAGAGCGGCAGCGTCTCATACCCGATGAAGAAGAAGATCAGCAGGACGATGGCGATGATGCCCATGCCGCCGGCGCGGATGAACCAGTCGGCGGTGCGATCGACCAGCTTGACCCGGGCGGAGACCTTCCGGCTCACGAGCGGACTGACGGACGGGGTTGGAGAGGAAGGAAGCATGCGGCCGACAGGCGTCGGGAGTTTAGCAGCGGCCGCGCGCGGCGCGACAAGCTGGAAGGTCCCCCGGTGGGTTACATTTGTGTTACAGCCGGGCAGGCGGGAACCAAAAAGGCCCGGCTAAACGGCCGGGCCTGAAGGTTCTGCGCGGATCGCGGGGCCTACTTGCAACCGGAGGACTCGAGGAACTCGTCGGCCTTCTTCGCGGGCAGCGGGAAGTAACCGTCCTTGATCACGACCGCCTGACCTTCCTTCGACATCACGAAGCGGATGAACTCCTTCACCAGCGGGTCCGGGCCCGAGGAGGGGTTGGCATTAATGTAGACGTAGAGATAACGCGAGATCGGATACTTGAAGGATTCGGCGTTGGCCTGCGTGGCCTCGACGGGGCCGCCCTTGTCGGAGATGGCCACGGCCTTCACGCCGGAGGTCTTGTAACCGATGCCGGAATAGCCGACGCCGCCCAGCTCGTTCTCGACACCCTGGACCACGGAGGCGGAGCCGGGCTGCTCCTTGACGGAGCTTTTGTAGTCGCCGTTCTTCATCGCTAGCTCCTTGAAGAATCCGTAGGTGCCCGAGGCGGAGTTGCGGCCGTAGAGCGAGAGGGGCTTGCTGGCCCATTCGCCCGTGAGGCCGAGATCGCCCCAGGTCTTGATATCCTGGCCCCCGCGTTTGCGCGTGGCGGAAAAGACCGCGTCGACCTGCTGAAGCGTCATGGACTGGATGGGGTTGTCCTTGTTGACGTAGACGGCCAGCGCATCGATGGCGACGCCGATGAGGCGGGGCTTGTAGCCGTATTTCTTTTCAAAGGCATCGACCTCCTCGGCTTTCATCTTGCGGCTCATGGGCCCGAGCTGGGCAGTGCCGGCGATGAGGGCCGGAGGGGCGGTGGAGGAGCCCTTACCCTCTACCTCGATCTTCACGTTCGGGTAGAACTTCTGGAACTCCTCCGCCCAGTAGGTCATGAGGTTGTTCAGGGTGTCGGAACCGATGGATGTGATCTTGCCCGAGATGCCGGAGACCGGCTTGTAGTTGGGCAGGTTCTCGTCGAGCTTGATGGCCTGGGCCGTGACGAGGGAGACGCAGCCCGTGAAGGCAGCGGTGACAGCGAGTTTCTTGAGATGAGCGATCATGATGTTTGTCGGTAAAGGTTAGAAGTTGACCTGGAGCATGGAGCGGAAGCCTTGGACATCGGCCTTGGCGCGGGCGCCGGTGATCGGGATGTCCTCGGATTCGCCGAAGAGATAGCCGGCCTGCAGCTTGACCTCGTGCTTGGCCTCGTTGCCGATGATATACCAGTTCACACCGACGAACCACTCGGAGAGCTTGTCGTGCGTGCCACCGGAAGCGGCGGAACGGATGCCGTCGCCGGTCTGGATACCGCGACCGTCCGAGTCGGTGAAGCTGTAGCGGACGACCGGCTCGTAGGCGCCGTGGCGATAGCTGCCCATGACCCAGTAACCGTAGGACTTGGAATCGAGGGTGGCCGAGGCGCCCTTTTCGTTGTCCGAGCCCATGTATTCGCCGAGCAGCGAGAATTGGCGGTAGCGGAGGTCGGCAAACACGGACCAGACGCTGAGGTCGTTGCCCACGCCGAGGGTCTTGCCGCCCTGGTCGGGCAGGAAGCCGTAGGAGGCGCCAAGCTTGAGGTTACCCGCCATCTCCGGGAAAGTGTGAGTGTAACCGAGATGCGCCCAGTAGGCGAAGCCGTTGTTGGTGTTGTTGCCCTGCGCAATGGTGTCGCTCGCGGTGACGCCCGTGGCCTCGGGATTGGTGACGGCGAACTCCCAGGAGAAGCCGCTCGGATCCTTGCCGAGCACCCAGACGCCTTGGCGGTATTTGCCGGCGCCGAGGCGGCGGCCGTTGTTGGATTCGACGAAGAAGCGGTTGACGGTCGAGCGCTCGATGGCCTTCAGCGCGCCGGACGAGACGAAGTATTCCTCGTAGCCGATGGGGGCCTTTTTGAAACCGGCCTGGACGGTCCACATCGGGTTGAAGATCTTCTCGACGTAGGCGGCGTCGAAGTTGTTGCCGCCGAAATCGTAGTTGATGAACGAAGACCAGCCGTTGAAGAGGTTGGCCTTGAGGCCGAGGCGGATGCGACGCAGGAAGGCGTGGTTCACGTAGGCCGGGTCGGCGGTTGTGCCGCTGATGTCCGTGTCGAGCGAGACGAACTGGTATTGGATGCGGCCGCTGATGATCAGTTTGGAGAGATTGGGCGTGGCCGAGGTCGAGGCCAGCATAGCGGCGTTGTTGTTGGCCAGGTCGGCACGGAGATCTTCCGCCTCCTGGTCGGTGAGAATGCCTTTGCGGAGCAGCGCCTCGATGAGCGGACCGCTGTCCTGCGCGAGGGCGAGGCCGGTTCCGCCGAGGAACACCGCCGCCGCCAGCCATTTGGTGATGTGTTTGAACATGATGTCGGGTGGTTGCCTGAGTTTTGGAAAACCCGCCGGCGTCGGCCAACGGGCGCAGGCATCCTAGGGGGCCCATGTTACGAATCCGTGACGCCCGCGTGACAAAACGGGCAAAAGCGCCCCACCCACCCCGCCCGAGCCCGATCAGGTCAGCTCGCGTTCTCCGGGGCGTCGGTCGCCACGACACTCGCGGCGCTCAACTGGATGAGGCTGTTGAGCGAGCTGAAGTGTTTCGTCCACTCGAAGTCGCCCGCGGCGCCGCCCACGACCTGGTCGAAGAGCGCGCGTTTCTCGGCCTTGAGGGCCTGGATGCGCTCCTCGATGGTGCCGGCCGTGACCATGCGGTAGACGAAGACGGTGTTGGTCTGGCCGATGCGGTGCACGCGGTCGATGGCCTGGTCCTCGACGGCGGGATTCCACCACGGGTCCAGCAGGAAGACGTAGTCGGCGGCGTGCAGCGTGATGCCGGTGCCGGCGGCCTTGAGGCTGACGAGCATGACGGCCGCGCCCTCCGCGGTCTGGAACTGCTGCACGGGCTTCTGCCGGTCGAGCGTCATGCCCGTGATCTCGTAGCGCGCGAGGTCGGGGTAGTTCGTGTCCAGCGCGGCGCGCACGCGGTCGAGCAGCGTGACGAACTGCGAGAAGATGACGACCTTGTGGCCGCTGCCGACGACCTCGGAGAGCTTTTCCATCAGCAGCTGCAGTTTGCCGCTGTCGGTGAGCGGCGACTGCAGCCACGGGAGCAGGTCGGGGTCGCAGCAGACCTGGCGGAGGCGCGTGAGCAGGGCGAGGAAGCCGAAGGAACGCTCGCGCAGCGCCACGCCGATGTCCTCGCCGAGCTTGGCCAGGCCCTCGGCGCAGAGGCGGCCGTATTCGGCGCGCTGCACCTCGGTGAGCGGGCAGAGCAGATCCATCTCGACCTTGCGCGGCAGCTCGGTGGCGACCTCGTTCTTGGTGCGGCGGAGGATGAAGGGCGCGACCTGCCGGCGGAGGCGCTGCATCGTGCCCTCGCGGTCGGTGTTCAGCGCGGCCTCGAAACCCGGGCGCGTGCCAAGCAGACCGGGCAGCAGGTAGCGGAAGATGGACCACAGATCCAGCTGGCGGTTCTCAAGCGGCGTGCCGGTGAGCACGAGGCGGTGCTGCGCCTTGAGCGCGAAGCAGGCCTGCGTGACCTTGGCGTCGGGGTTCTTGATGAACTGGCCCTCGTCGAGGATGGCATAGCCGAACTCGGTGCTGTCGAGCAGCGCGCGGTGTTTGCGCAGCTGGGTGAAGCTGGCGAGCCAGATGACGGGCGCGGGATTGGTCGTGAAGTCGTTGCCGGACTTGAGCGTGTCGGTCTTCGCCTCCGGGTAGAAGCGCGCCAGCTCCTCGCGCCACACGGGCACGACGCTGGCGGGGCAGACCACGAGGTGGCGCCGGCCGGGCAACGGGTGCGCGCGCAGGAGCGCGATGACCTGCGCCGTCTTGCCGAGGCCCATCTCGTCGGCCAGCAGGCCGTGGCAGCCGGAGGCGCAGAGGTGGTGCATCCACTCGACGCCGCGGCGCTGGTAGGGCCGCAGGAAGTCCGGCAGCGCCGGCGCCTCGGCCGGCGGGCTGAGCACACGCTCGCGCCACTGCGTCAGCTCGGCGCCGAGGCTGACCTTGAGGCGGTGCTCGTTGAACAGGGAAAAGACCAGATAGGGCGGCAACTGGCGGTCGCCGAGGTCGTCGAGGTTGCGCTTCCACGCCGTGAGGCCCTCCCATTTCTCCGGCGAGATGGTGACGACGCCGAGGTCGGGGATGAGCAGCGGGGTGCGTCCGTTCTTGAGCAGGAGGGCGGCCTGCTCGTCGGTGAGGAGCTTCTCGCCGGCGCGGAAGATCCAGCGCAGGTTGAGGCCGGCGCCGTTGCGGCTCTCGGCCACGGCCTCGACCTCGAGGTTGCGGGCGCCCTGCTGCAGGTGCCCCACCCGCGCGTCGAGTTCGAGCGCGAACTGTTTCTTCCAGTGCGGCAGCACGTCGCGGAGGAAGCCGGCGATGTCGGCCAGCGACTCCATCACGTAGCTGTGCGTCTCCTGGCGGTAGCGGAAGTGGGCCTTGCGGGCGTAGGTGGCAAGGGCGATGATCTTCGCGCGCTCGGCCGCGGAAGGATGCCCGTTGCCGTTGCCCCCGAGCGCCGGCTGGCGGCTGCGGCCCTGTTTCCAGAAGGCGTTGAATTCCAGCCCGCCCTCCGTGGTGGTGAAGCTGAGCAGCAGGTCGCGGGGCGGGCCGTCGGCCTTGTGCGGGGCGGCGCCGTTGGCCGCGGGCTCGGGTTCCTCGCGCTCGGGGATGGGCGGCACGCTGCCGGCGGGCAGGGCGTGGGTCAGCTCGTCGGCCACCAGCTCCTCGATCTCGTGCAGGCCGGCCACGGCGATGGCATGGGCGAGCCCCGGGTCGGTCGAGGAGGAGCGCACCTTCAGGCGGTCGCCCTCCCACTCGATCACGGCGTATTCCTCCTTCTTGTCCACCCGGCGGTGGATGATGGCGTCCTTCTCCGTCAGCTCGATCTCGCGGATTTCGCTGTCGCGGTAGATGTCGTGGCCCTTTTCGACCGCCCCGCCGTCAAACTGGCCCTCCCAGTCGGCCTCGAGGCGCGAGAACCAGAACTCCAGGGACTTTGGAGTGTAGACGCGCTTCGGGCCGTGGCTTTGCATGAATGTAAAAGCACGACGTTAAGAAACCCAAACCCGCTCCCGGCAACCACAATCTTGCGGGCATCCTCGTCCGTGGTGCTACCAGTTCTTGCCCTGATAGTAGGTCTTGCGGGCCTTGACCTGCACGATCCTGCGCCCGGGGAAGATGACGGCCGTCAGCTGCCCGCCGAGCACGCAGCCGGTGTCGATGCCGAGCGTCCAGCGCGTGGCGAAGACGCGGCGGCGCGGGGTGTGACCGTAGACGACATAGGGCCGGCCGCGCCACTTGCCGGCCCAGTGCGGGCAGCCGGGCGCCTCGGAGCGCTTGCGCGGCTCGCCGTCGCGGCCGATGACCTGGATGCGCGTCACGATGCGGGCGGGTTGCGTGCGCCAGGGCCGCCCGGGGAGGAAGCCGCCGTGCACGAAGACGAGGCCGAGCTTCCGGTCCTCGTAGGTCAGGGGCATGCGCGCGAGGTAGTCCCAGCAGCGGGCGTCGAGCTGCTCGATGGTGGCGTAGTCGTAGGGCTTGAGGTGGGTGGGGTCGTCGGTCTTGCGCCAGTTGAGGAGACGCAGCTCGTGGTTGCCGAGGAGGGAGACGGTGGCGTGGCGCCGGGCCAGCTCGACGACGCGGCGGCTGTGCGGCCCGCGGTTCACAAGGTCGCCGAGGAGGACGAGGCGGTCGTCCTTCCGCAGGTCGACCTTGTCCAGCAGGTCCTCGAATTCGCGCGCGCAGCCGTGGATGTCACCGATGGCGATGAGTCGTCCTCGCATGTGGCAGCGGATATGGCGGGCCGGGCGGGGCGCGTCACTCCGAAACCACCTCGCGCTCGGCGAGGGCGCGGGCCGTGGCGTCGGCCATGAAGTGGGATTGCGCGGAGAGAGGTTTCTCGCCGTCAGTGCGCGGGACCATGGTGTATTCGCCCGAGGCTTGAAGAAGGTGCGCGTCGTGGTTGTCGCGCAACTCGGTGGCGAGGATGCCCTCGACGATGCGGCGGCGGAGGTCGGGGTCGAGGACGGGGAACAGGGCCTCGACGCGGCGGAAGAAGTTGCGCGTCATCCAGTCGGCGCTGCCGCAGTAGACGAGGGGCGCGCCGGCGTTCTCGAAGTAGAAGATGCGGGCGTGCTCGAGGTAACGGCCGACGATGGAGCGCACGCGGATGTTCTCGCTCTGGCCCTTGATGCCGGGAGCGAGGCAGCAGGTGGCGCGAACGATGAGGTCGATCTGCACGCCGGCCTGGGAGGCGGCGTAGAGGTTGTCGATCGTGACCGGGTCCACGAGCTTGTTCATCTTGGCGATGATGCGGGCGGGCTTGCCGGCGGCAGCGTTGGCGGCCTCGGCGGCGATCAGCTCCTGCAGGCGGGCGTGGAGGTTGAAGGGCGCGACGATGAGGTGCCGGAACTCGGGCGAGCGTCCGAAGCCGGTCAGGGCGTTGAACAACTCGGCGACGTCGGAGGTCAGTTCCGGGTTGGCCGTGAGGAGGCTGAGGTCGGTGTAGAGGCGCGCAGTCTTGGGGTTGTAGTTGCCGGTGCCCAGGTGCGCGTAGCGGCGCAGGCCGTCGCTCTCGTGGCGGACGACGAGGCTGGCCTTGCAGTGGGTCTTGTGGCCGACGAGACCGTAGACGACGTGCACGTCGGCCTCCTCCAGCTCGCGGGCCCACTTGATGTTGTTGGCCTCGTCGAAACGGGCCTTCAGCTCGACGAGGGCGGTCACCTGCTTGCCGTTGCGCGAGGCCTCGATGAGCGCGCGCACGACGGGCGAGTCGCCGCTGGTGCGGTAGAGCGTCTGCTTGATGGCCAGCACCTCGGGGTCGCGCGCGGCCTCCTCGATGAACTGCACCACGGGGGCGAAGGAATCGTAGGGGTGGTGCAGCAGCGCGTCGCGCTCGCGGATGGCATCGAAGAGGCTGGGCCGGGCGCGCAGCACAGCCGGCTCGACCGGGACGAAGGGCGGGTATTTGAGGTCGGGCCGGTCGGTGCGCTCGTAGAGGCTCATCAGCCGCGAGAGGTTGAGCGGACCGGTGAGGCGGTAGATGTTCTCCTCGGGCACGCCGATGTAGTCGCGCAGGGCCTGCACGAGCGGATCGGGCGTGTCCGCCTCGATCTCGAGGCGCACGGCGGCCCCGCGCCGGAGGTTGCGCAACTCCTGCTCGATCTTCTGCAGGAGGTTCTCGGCCTCCTCCTCGTCGATGTAGAGGTCGCTGTTGCGGGTGACGCGGAAGGCGTGGGCGTTCAGGATCTGGTAGCCGGGGAAGAGCGCGCCGGCATGGTGCTTGATGATGTCGCTCAGGAAGACGAAACGCTGGCCGGAACCCGCGCCGTCGGCGACGAGGATGAGCCGGGGGAGGCTGCGCGGCACGGGGAGCACGGCGATGAGCGACTCGGTCTCGGGGGTGTCGGGATTGTCGAGCGAGAGGAGGATGTTGAGGGACTTGTTGCCGATGAGCGGAAAGGGATGCGATTGGTCCACCGCGAGCGGCGTGAGCACGGGCAGCACCTCGCGGCGGAAGTGGTCCTCGATCCACGCCTGCTCGGCCGCGTTCCACTGCGCGGGCGGCTTGAAGTGCAGGCCCTCGTGCGCGAGGGCGGGCACGAGCTGCTCCTTCCAACAGCGGTATTGCTCCTTCACGAGCGCGTTCACCTTGGCGCGCACACGCTTGAGCTGCTCGTGGGGGGTCGGGCCGTCGATGCTCGGCTCGCCGCCGGGCGAGTCCTCCTGTTGCATCAGGCCGGCCACGCGGATCTCGAAGAACTCGTCGAGGTTGGAGCTGACGATGGCGAGGAACTTCACGCGCTCGAGCAGCGGGTTGACCTCGTTGCGGGCCTGTTCCAGCACCTGCTGGTTGAAGGCCACCGTGCTGAGCTCGCGGTTGAAATAGACGGCCTTGCCCTGCCGGGTGGCGATGGTGCGCCCGGCCCGGGCGGCGATCTTGGTGCTCTTGCGGCTGCGTTTGACCATCGGCATGATTTCGGTTTGCGCCCGGGCCGCGGTCGGTGCGAGCGCGAAGGCGTTCCGTCACACAATCGTCACGTGAAGCCCGGCCGCCAAGGAGGTTTTTCCATTTCGTGACCGGAACGGCGCACAACCGGCACCTCCCTGCCCCATCCTGCCGCCGCTCGCCGGCCGGCTCCGGCCCCCGGTCGGGCGTCCTGCTTGCATCTCGCCCTCGTCACCGAAACCTACCAACCCGAAATCAACGGCGTCGCCATGACGCTCAGCCGCCTCGTGGACGGCCTCGCCCGGCGGGGGCACCGCGTGACCATCGTTCGGCCCCGTCAGCGCCACGAATCCCCCCGCTTCAGCGTGACCCAGCGGCTCGCCTGCCGGCAGGTCCGCCTGCCCGGCGTGCCCATGCCCGGGTATCCGCAGTTGCGTCTCGGCCTGCCCGCCGGGAGCCGCCTCCGCCAGCTCTGGTCCGCCCAGCGACCCGACCTCGTGCACGTGGCCACCGAGGGGCCGCTCGGGGCCTCCGCCATCACCACGGCGCACCGTCTCGGGTTGCCCGTCACCTCAAGCTTCCACACCAATTTTGACCAATACACCCGCGACTACCGGATCGGCTGGCTCAAGCCGGTCGTCGCGGCCTGGCTGCGCCACGTCCACAATCGCACCCTTCGCACCTTCGCGCCCACTCACGACCTGCTCCGTCGGCTCGAAACCGAGGGCTACACCGGTCTGCGCCTGCTCTCGCGCGGCGTGGACACCGGGCTTTTCGATCCAGTCCGGCGCGACCCGGAGCTGCGCGAAGTCTGGGACGCCCGGCCGGAGGATCCGGTGATGGTCCACGTCGGCCGCATGGCGGCGGAGAAGAACTACGCCCTGCTGTTCCGCGCGTTTGACGCCGTGAAAGCCGCCGTCCCGCGTGCCCGCCTCGCGCTGGTCGGCGACGGCCCGATGCTCTCCGCCTACCAACGCCAGCGGCCCGACGCCATCTTCACCGGCTTCTACACCGGCGCCAACCTCGCCCGCCACTACGCCTCGGGCGACATCTACATCCACGCGAGCACGACCGAGACTTTCGGCAACGTCATCACCGAGGCGATGGCGAGCGGCCTGGCCGTGTGCGCCTTCGACTATGCGGCGGCGAAGGAATTCATCCGCCATGGCGAGAACGGCCTCACCGCCGCGCCGGGGGACGAAACCGCGCTCATCGCGCACGCGGTGAGACTTGCCCGGGATGCGGCGCTGCGCGGCCGCCTTGCCGCCGCCGCCCGCGCCACCGCCCTCACCCTCTCCTGGGACACCGTCGTCGACGGCTTCGCGCGCGACCTGCAGGCCGCGCACGCGGAGTTTCACTCCGCGCGTCCCCGCCCTGCCCCACCCGCCGCCGCCCCGGCCTCGCCACGCGCGACATGAAACCACTCCTCCAAGTCCGCAGCGTCATCCTCTCCGACATCCACCTCGGCACGCCCGACTCCAAGGCCACCGAGGTCACGCACCTGCTCAAGCACACCCGCTGCGAGAGGCTCATCCTCAACGGCGACATCATCGACGGCTGGCGCCTGAGCCGCGACGGCCGCTGGACGCGCGAGCACACGCGCTTTGTGCGGCGCGTCCTCACCCTCGTGCAGAAGAAGGACACCGAAGTCGTCTATCTGCGCGGCAACCACGATGACTTCCTCACCCGCCTGCTGCCGATGTCCTTTGACCGGCTCAACCTCGCGGAGGATCACATCCTCGAGACCACCCGCGGCCGCTACCTCGTGCTGCACGGAGACGTTTTCGACAGCGTGGTGAAGAACATGGTTTTTCTCGCCCACCTGGGCGACGTCGGCTACGCGCTCCTGCTCAAGCTCAACCGCGCCTACAACGGGTGGCGCCGGTTGCGCGGCAAGGAGCATTTCTCGCTCTCCAAGGCCATCAAGGCGCGCGTCAAGCAGGCCGTGTCCTTCGTCGGCAAATTCGAGGAGCAGGTCGCGGCCCTCGCCCACGAGCGCGGCTGTGTCGGCGTCATCTGCGGCCACATCCATACGCCGGCGGACAAGATGATCGGCGGCATCCACTACCTCAACTCCGGCGACTGGGTCGAGTCGCTCACCGCCATCGTCGAGCACCACGACGGGCGCTTCGAGCTGGTCGACTTCAAGGATTTCGCCGCGGCGTTCCCGATGAAGGCCGCCGTCGAAGGCGAGGAGGCAGCCGACGAGATGGATCTCGCGCCGGAGTTGACCGCCGCAGTGTCTGCCCTTTCGTGAGTCCCGCCCGCATCTTCATCCTCACCGCCGGCTACGGCGAAGGCCACAACAGCGCCGCCCGCGCCCTGCACGCGGCCTTCGCGGAGCACGCCCCGCTCGTGCGGCCCGAGGTGATCGATGTCTTCGCCGCGCACTCGCCGCGCATCAACACCCTGAGCCGGCGCGCCTACCTCGGCCTCATCAACCGTGCGCCGCAAGCCTGGCGCGGCGTCTACCGCTGGCTCGACCGCTCGCCCCGCGCGCCGCTGGCCTTCCACGCCCTGCGCGGCCCTGGCGAATGGCTGGCCCGCCGCATCCGCGAAGCCCAACCGGCCGCGATCTGTTCCACCTACCCCGTCTATCCCTGGCTGCTGAACCGCCTCCGCGCCGACCGCCGCCTGCGCTGCCCGCATTACACCGTCGTCACCGACGCGCTCAGCATCAATTCGCTCTGGTTCCGCACGGAGGCCGCGGGCTGGTTCGTGACCGATCCCGACTCGGCGGCGTTGCTGCACGCCGCGCAATTGCCCGCGGAACGGGTCCATGTCAGTGGTTTCCCCGTCTCGCTCGCCTTTGCCGACCGCGACCCGCGCCTTACCCCGCCCGAACTGCAGCCCGGTGAGCCGCCACGGGTGCTCTTCATGATCAATTCCGGACGCCAGGCCGCGGAAGAGACCGCGCGGCTCCTGGTCCGGCAGCATGGCTGGCACATCACCTTCACAACCGGCCGCGATCATGTCCTGCGTCGCACCATCGAGGCGGCGGCCGAGCACGCACCCGCCTCGGCCGAAGTGCTCGGCTGGACCGACCGCATCCCCGAGCTGCTGCTGACGCACCATTTCCTCGTCGGCAAGGCCGGCGGGGCGACCACGCAGGAGGCGATCAACGCGCACTGCCCCTTCATCATCAACCAGGTGGTGCCCGGGCAGGAGGAGGGCAACTGGGAACTCATCCGCCGCCTCGACGGCGGTGCGCTGGCCGAGTCGCCGGCCCGCGTGATCGCAACGCTGCACGACGCGCTTGCCGACGGCGCGCGAGGCTGGCGGCGCTGGCGCGATAATCTCCGCCGTGCCGCGCGTCCGCAGGCGGCACGCATCGTCGCCCATCACATCCTGCGCGCCGCCCTGCCCGCCCGCCTGGCCAGTTGACCGCGCGGCCATCACGTGCGCAACGCCGACGCGGCGTCACGGAAACGTTGCAATAGGCGCTTTGCCTCCTGCAATGGCAGCCGCTCCCCTGCCGCGGCGCGAGCGCGTGAAAGCCCGTTTCATCTTCAACCCCCATTCCGGCGCCAATCGCCGCAGCCCTCGCCTCCGCGACCGCGCGGCGGAGTTTATCGCCCACCACAATTGGGACGCTCACGTCGTGGCGACCGAGCGGCCCCGGCACGCCACCGAGCTGACCCGCCGCGCCGTGGAGGACGGCTGCGCGATGGTCGTCGCCATCGGCGGCGACGGCACGATGAACGAGGTCGCGACCGCGCTCATCGGCACGCCGGTGATCTTCGGCCTCATCCCCTGCGGTTCGGGTAACGGCTTGGGCCGGCACCTCGGCATCCCGCGCGCCGGCCGCGGGGCCTTGCGCACGCTGGCGACGGGTCGCGTGATCGAGATCGACGCGGGCGAGGTGAACGGTTTCCCGTTCTTTTGCGCGGCGGGGCTCGGCTTCGAGTCGCTCATTGCCAGCCGTTTCGCCACCCTGGAATCGCGCGGTTTCGCGGGTTACCTGCGCGAGAGCCTCCGCGCCTGGCGGCAATTCGAGCCCGAACCCTGCGTCATCCACCACGCAGGGAGCGCCGTGCCAGTCGCGGTCTTCACGCTCGCGGTGGCCAACTCCTCCCAATACGGCAACAACGCCTACATCGCCCCCGGCGCCTCGGTGCACGACGGCCTGCTCGACCTGACCGTCGTGCCCCGCGTGCATTGGTCCAACGCCCTGCCCCTGGTCTGGCACCTGTTCAACGGCTCCATCGACCGCGGCGAGGGCATCACCCGCCTGCGCGCCGAGGCCTTCGCCATCGAGCGCACGAAACCGGGCTGGATCCACACCGATGGTGAGCCGCGCGCCACGGGCCGGAGGCTGGAATTCTCCGTCCGCCCGCGCAGCCTGCGGATCATCGTGCCATCCACTGCCGCCGGGTGCCGGTTCAACCCGCGAGTTGGGTGCGGATGACGTCCAGGGTGCGGGCGGTCGCGCCGCGATTGGCCTCGTGCCAGATCTTCGCCGCGCTGGCCATGCGCCGCCGCCGCTCCTCATCGCCGAGCAGATCGACCAGCGTCGTGAGCAGCTCGCCGTGGTGCAGCACCTGCCGCGTGGCGCCGAGTTCGTCGAGCGTGCGGCAGATCTCGCGGAAATTGCTCATGTGCGGGCCGTGCACGATGGGCTTGCCGAGCACGGCGGCCTCGACCGGCGTCTGCCCGCCGTTGTGCGGGGCGAGGCTCTTGCCCACGTAGACCAGGTCGGCGAGCTGCGTGAGTTTCTGCAGTTCACCGGTGGTGTCGCCGACGGCGACATCCACTTCGCCGGGCGCGCGGCCCTCGGAGCGGAAATGGAACCTCAGGCCGCTCTTCACCAGCAGGGCGCGCAATTCCTCGCGGCGCTCGGCGTGGCGCGGCACGAGCAGCAGCGAGACGGCCAGCCCCTTGGCGCGCGCGGCGCGCATGGCCTGCACCAAGGCGCTCTCCTCGCCCGCCCAGGTGGACGAACCGAGCAGCACGAGCCCCGGCCCGAGCCCCAGTTCGCGGCGCAGTTGCGCGAGGGCATCAGCGCCCAGCCGCGGGATGTCGACGTCGAGCTTGAGATTGCCGGTGGTCTGGAGTTTGGCGGGCGGGTAGTCGAGCGCGCGGAACCGCTGCTCGTCGGCCCGGGAGGCGCACAGGACCTTCGTGATGCCGCCGGCGAGCGGACGGAGCAGGAAATTCCACGCGAGGCTGCGACGGAAACTGCGGTCGGAGAGGCGGGCGTTGATGCACAGCACGGGCACGCCGCGTCGCTGCGCCTGCCACAGGTGCTCGGGCCAGCGCTCGCCCTCCATGAGCACGGCGAGGTCGGGCTGCACGCGGCCCCAGGCCCGGGCGCTGCACGGCCAGAAATCGAGCGGAAAGTAGCCGGCGCCGATCACAAACCCCGCATATCGTTCCAAGGCCAGCTTGTAACCGGTGCTGGTCGTCGTGGTCAGATAAACCTCCACGTTGCCGTCGCCGCGCAGGCCGTCGAGCAGCGGACCGATGGCCAGCATCTCGCCGACGCTGACGGCGTGCAGCCAGACGCGCTTCACGCCCGGCCGCTTCGCGGGCAGCGGATCGGTGCCGCCGAAGCGCTGGGAGAAGTTCTCGCCGTAGCCCCCGCGCTTGCGCATGCGCCACAGGTAATACGGCAGCAGGACCGTCAGTCCGGGAAGAAAGAGGAGCCGGTAGAGCCAGATCACCGCAGATTGACGTCCGAAGCAGAGGGAAAAACCACGGATGGACAAAAATGGACACAAATGAAGCCCGGTGCGATTGTCCTATGCATGGGCATCAGTAATCCGTGTGTATTCGTGTGCATCTGTGGTTGATAAATGCCGATACGACGGTTCGACGCTCAGTCTACCGCGTTCCGCACCCCGCATTTCACTGCCCCAGCACCCACGCGAAGATCAGCGGCGCGACGATGGTGGCGTCGGACTCGATGATGAATTTCGGGGTCTTTTCGCCCAGCTTGCCCCAGGTGATCTTCTCGTTCGGCACCGCGCCGGAATAGCTGCCGTAGCTCGTGGTCGAGTCGCTGATCTGGCAGAAATAGCCCCACAGCGGCACGCCCGTGCGGCCGAGATCCTGGTGCAGCATGGGCACGACGCAGATGGGGAAATCGCCCGCGATGCCGCCGCCGATCTGGAAAAACCCGACCGAACCCTCGCCGTTGCGGAGCCGTTTGGAATTCTTCGTATACCAGCCGGCGAGCCAGGCCATGTATTCGATGCCGGTGCGCACCGTGTGGACGTTCCTGATGTCCCTGGTGATGCAGCGACCCGCATACATGTTGCCCAGGGTCGAGTCCTCCCAGCCGGGGACGATGATGGGCAGGTTGCGTTCGCAGGCGGCCATCATCCAGGAATGCTTGGGATCGATCTGGAAATATTTCCGCAGTTTTCCCGAGCGCAGGATCTTATACATGAATTCGTGCGGGAAATACCGCTCGCCGGCCTGATCGGCCTTTTCCCACTCCTCGCCGACGGCGGCCTCGATGCGCCGCATGGCCTCGCCCTCGGGGATGCAGGTGTCGGTGACGCGGTTCATGTGCCGGTCCAGCAGATCCTGCTCGTCGGCGGCCGTGAGGTGCCGGTAATGCGGCACGCGCTCGTAGTGGTCGTGGGCGACGAGGTTGAAGATGTCCTCCTCGAGGTTGGCGCCGGTGCAGACGATGGCGCCGACCTTGCCGCGGCGGATCATCTCGGCGAGCGAGATGCCCAGCTCGGCCGTGGACATGGCGCCGGCCAGCGTCACCATCATCTGGCCGCCGGCGGCGAGGTGCGCCTCGTAGCCCTTCGCGGCATCCATCAGGGCGGCGGCATTGAAGTGGCGGTAGTGCTCGGCGATGAAGCGCGAGACCGCGCCCTTTTTCCGAGCGAGGGCGGTGTTGACGTCTTCGGGTCGGATTTTGAGGCGTTTGGCTTTCATGGGCGGAAGGATTTACACAACGTCCCGCGCGTTATGCCACAAAATTTTTCCGCGATGCCGGACGCGCTTTCGTCGCACGACGGGTTCGCTTGGTCACATCTGGCTATGCTCGCGCGCTTGCCAAGCGCAACGTTGCGGGAAAACTGACGTCCATGCCCAAGCGCAGCCCGTTCCTCCTCGCCCTCCTGCTCGCCCCCGTCCTCGCGTTCGCCGCCGCGGTCTTTCCGCACGACGAGTCCGACCTCAAGCCCGATCCCGCGGTCCGGTTCGGCCGCCTCGACAACGGCGTCCGCTACATCGTGCTGCCGAACAGGGAGCCGAAGGGCCGCGCGAGCGTGCGGCTCGCCATCGCGGCCGGTTCGCTGCACGAGTCCGAATCGCAGCGCGGTCTCGCGCATTTCCTCGAGCACATGTCGTTCAACGGCTCGAAGCACTTCCCGCCGGGAACCCTCGTCGAGTTCTTCCAGCGGCTCGGCATGAGCTTCGGTGGCGACACCAACGCCTTCACCAGCTTCGACCGCACGGTCTACATGCTCGAGCTGCCCGACGTGACCGAGGCGCGTTTCCAGGAGGCCTTCACCTATTTCGCCGACGTCGCCGGCGGGTTGCTGCTGCTCGACACGGAAATCGACCGCGAGCGCGGCATCATCCTGAGCGAGAAACGCGCCCGCGACTCCATCGCTTTCCGCCAGTTCATCGGCGAGTTCGAGTTCCTGCTGCCGGAATCGCGCTTCATCCACCGCATCCCGATCGGCACGGAGGAGGTCATCAGCAAGGCCCCGCGCGCCGAGTTCGCCGATTTCTACGACACCTGGTATCGCCCCGAACTGATGACCGTGGTCGCCGTGGGCGATTTCGATCCCGCGCTGGTCGAGCGCAAGATCCGCGAGGTCATGGGGCCGCTGGCCGCGCGTGCGCCCGCCCGGCCCGCGCCGTCGCTCGGCCGGGTCGTGCCCGCCGATGGCATCGTCGCCAAGCTCCTCACCGAGCCCGAATCGCCGACCGTGCTGGTCGGCATCCAGACGGTGGCGCCCTACGCCTCCGAGCCCGACACCGCGGCCAACCGCCTCAAGCGTCTGCCGCGCGGCCTCGCTCTCAACATGCTCAACCGCCGGCTCTCCATCCTCGCCAAGAAGGAAGGAGCGCCGTTCCTGAGCGGTTCGGTCGGCGCGGCGGAGCAGTTCCAGTTCTTCCGCAACGTCTCCATCGAGCTTACCTGCAAGCCCGAGCAATGGCGCGCCACGCTCGCGGTCGCCGACCAGGAATTGCGCCGCGCGCTCCAGCACGGTTTCCAGCCCGCCGAGCTGAAGGAGGTCGTCGCCTCCGCCAAGAACGGCCTCGAACAGGCCGTGCGCACCGCCAGCACCCGCCGCTCCGAGGGCCTCGCCAACGAGCTGGCCGGCTCCGTCATCGACCGCGAGGTTTTCGTGCACCCCGCCGACGAGCTGGCGCTCTTCGGTCCGGCGTTGGACAAGATCACCGTCGAGGACTGCCTCGCCGCCCTCCGCGCCGTCTGGCCCGAGGACACCGGCCGCTTCCTCTGGCTCACCGGGAACCTCAAGCTCGACAACCCCGAGATCGAGATCAAGGCCGCCTACGAGGCCAGCCGCGCGGTCGCGGTGGAGCCCCCGGCCAAGATCGAGGAGTCCGCGTTCGCCTACACCGATTTCGGTGCCCCCGGCGCCATCGCGAGGGAGACGAAGGTCGAGGATCTCGGCGTCACGCAGGTGGAGTTTGCCAACGGCGTGCGCCTGAACCTCAAGCCCACCGATTTCGAGGCCGGCCGTATCCGGGTCAGCGTCCGCGTCGGTGGCGGCCTCCTTTCCCAGCCCGCCGACCAGACCGGCCTGGCGTTCTTCGCCACCAACACCTTCATGCCCGGCGGCCTCGGCAAACACAGCGCCGACGACCTGCCCCGTATCCTCGCCGGCAAGACCGTCGGCACCAACTTCAGCGTCGGCGCCGACGCGTTCATGTTCAGCGGCACCACCAACCGCGCCGATCTTCTCCTCCAGCTCCAGCTCATCTGCGCCTATCTCACCGACCCCGGTTATCGCCCCGAGGCCCTGCGGCTGCTCGAGAAGAATATCGGCCCGTTCTACGCCCGCTTGGGCACGGTGGTCGAAGGTCCGCTCCAGACCGAGGCCCCGCGCCGGCTCGCCAACGGCGACCCGCGCTTCGGCCTGCCGCCGCAACCCGATGTCATGTCCCGCACCGTCGACGAGATGAAGGCCTGGCTCGGCGCCGAGTTCGCCCGCGGCGCGCTTGAGATCGCCATCGTCGGCGACTTCGACCCCGCCGAGGCCACCGCCGCCGTCGCCCGCACCTTCGGCGCCCTGCCCCCGCGCGAGGCAAAGCCCGCCTACACCGCCGAGCGCAAGGCCACCTTCCCCGCCCAACAGCTCGCCGAGAGCTACGTCGTCGTGACCGAGATCCCCAAGGGCATTGTCCAGCTCAACTGGCCCGCCACCGACTCCCGCGACGCCCGCCTCGCCCGCCGCCTCAACCTGCTCGGCTCCGTCCTGCAGGACCGCCTCCGCGTCAAGATCCGCGAGGAGATGGGCGACACCTACTCGCCCAACGCCGGCACCAACCTCAGCGACACCTTCTCCGGTTACGGCTTCATCGGGGCCCAGGCCGTGGTTGATCCCGCCAAGGCCCGCGCCGTGGCCGACGCCATGCGCGCCGCCGCGACCTCGCTTTACGAGAACGGCGTCACCGAAGAGGAACTCACCCGCGCCAAGCAACCCGCGCTGACCGCCATCAGGCAGTCGATGCGCACCAACCCCTACTGGCTCGGCAGCGTCCTCTCCGCCGCACAGGAGCAGCCGGAACGCCTGGAGTGGGCCCGCACCCGCCTCAGCGACACCGAGTCGATCACCGCCGCCGAGCTTTCCGCGCTCGCCAAGCAATACCTCGATCCTGCCAAGGTCCACGAATTCCTCTCCCTCCCCGCCCCGAAGAAGGAGAACTGAGGCGCGTCGTGCCGACACGTTAGCGGCTTTTTCAGGCGGGGCTCATGAGCCCCGCCTTTATTGTTCTTTGGCGAATACGCTGGTTGTCGCGCGTCTTTTACTTTTGCGGGGTTGAGATTTCCCCCCGGATGGGTTTGCTGCCTTCATGACCGCCCACCCCTGCCCCCCGCGCGCGGCCGGTCTGCTCGCCGCCGCCGCCGTGCTGGTCCTGTCGCTTGCCGGCTGCCGCACCATCCACGAGGTCAAGATCGACGCCATCAGCGACCCCTCCAAACCCACGGGCACCGCGTATCGTCTCGAGGTCAACGAGCCCACGGGCGGCATTGAAAAGGAAACCATCGATCAGGCCGCCGAGGGCGTGCGCCGGGCGCTGGCCTCGAAGGGCATGTATGAGGCCCCGGCCAACGCCAAACCGGACATCGTCATCTTCATGGAGGCCGGGGTCGGCCCCGGCCAGATGAAGATCGTCTACCAGTCCTCCGGCGATCCGTTCGGCGCCGAGCGCCGCAGCCCGCGCCCGATGCTCGTGCATGAGAAATACATCAAGCTTTCCGCCCGCGAGCCCGTCCCGGTCGAGACCGCGCCGGCGACGGGCAGCCGCGACCGGCGCACGAAGCAGTCCAAGCAGGGCGCCGAGGTCTGGAACGTGCACGTGGGCATCGAGGACCCCAAGAAAGAGCTCGGGCCCTACATCGGCATCCTCACCACGGCCAGCGTCGATTACATCGGCACCAATTCCGGACAGGAAAAGACCCTCATCGTGGACGCGCAGACCGGGGCCGTCATCAAGAACGACCGCCAGCAGTTCGCCTCGCACTGATAATCGAAACCGTCTTGGGTTGACCGCTGGTCAGTTTCGCCAAGGGCGAAACCCACATGGTCCTCTCCGCCTGATCGGCTCCGGATTTAGGTTCCGGGGTCTGCTTATCGCAGACCCGGATTCAGCCGGCCCCCGAATCCACCCGTGAAGCCGGTTGGTCGGAACTGATCTAGGAGGCGCAGCGGTAGCGGAGCCATCAGTGGTTAAAACAACCCGGGTTTTCTGGGGCACCACCGCCAACGCTGGATTGAAATTTTCCGGCCGCCCGCAACACTCCGCGCCCATGAAGCGACTCCGCCCGGTCCTGCTCCTTGCCCTTGTGCTCGGCCTCATCGCCGGCTGCGCCCACCGCGAGCCCGCCAATCTCCTCCCGCACAAGCAGAAGCTCCGCGCCTACGTCGAATCCGGCCGCTACCAGCAGCGGATCGCCGACGTCGCCCTCGAGGCCAACAAATACCTGCTCCGCCGTCTCAAGCAGCCCGTCAAGGGCAAGCCCGCCATCGTCTTCGACATCGACGAGACCACCCTCACCAACCTGCCGACCATCCTGGAGCAGGACTTCGGCTACGTGCCCAAGGTCTGGGATGCCTGGGTGGCCCGTGCGCAATCCCGCGCCATCCTGCCCGTGCAGACGGTCTATGAGACCGCCGTCCGCAACGGCGTCGCCGTCATCTTCATCACCGGCCGGCGCGAGGACCAGCGGGCCGCCACCGAGCGCAACCTGCGCGACGTCGGCTACGACACCTGGGACCAGCTCCACTTCAAACCCGACGACATCACGCTTTCGACCGGCACCTTCAAGAAACGCCTGCGCCAGCAGCTCAGCAAGGACGGCTACGTCATCCTCGCCAACATCGGCGACCAGGACAGCGACTTCGTGGACGGCCACGCCGAGGCCGAGTTCCGCCTGCCGAACCCGTTCTACCTGACGCGCTGAACCGTAGGCAGCGCGCCGGCGCGCGCCAAGCCAGCATGGGCGCGACCAAGGTCGCTGTCTGCCATCTGTTTTTGCCCGCCACTGTGGGTCGGCGCCCTTGGGCGCGCCCCGGAACGCAGAGTGCGCGTGCAAGCCCGCTGCCCCACCGCAATAATCCAGCTTCCGGTGAGCAAGGTGGTTGCCGCCGTCCCGGCGGCGACAATTGCGTCGGCGGGGACGCCGACGCCCACCTGGGCAGAATTCTTCGTGTCCTTCGCGCCCCTGTGGTGAAAAAACTCAGTTCTTCGGCGCGGCCTCCGCCGGAGCGTCGGCCTTGGTTTTTTCAGCTTCAGCTTTCTGCCAAGCATCCCGCTCGGAAAACCTCCAGAAATAGATGGCCTTCCCGTCCGCATCCCTGTGCTGCATGGCATCCCAGCGGATCCATGCGGCCGCGCCGAGCACCACGATGACGGCAGTCCAGAAGATGAGCCGGCGTTTGCGCGCGGCGGCTTCCTTGTCCTCGTAGGGGTCGTCGAGCGACAGGTGCGAGCCGGCGGGCTTCTTCGCCACCTTCGTCAGCGCCGAACCGAAGGGGATGTTGATGGCCACGCGGCCGTTCACCGCCCAGCCGTTGCCCTCGAGGATGGGGCCGAGCGTGCGCTGGCGCAGCTTGAGCCAGGCGATGACCATCGAGGGCAGCGAGATGACGAGGATGAGCCCGACCACGACGAGCGGCAGCTGCCAGATGGCGAGCTTGGCCAGGCCGGTGGCGATCGCGCCCAGCGCGCCGCCGATGGCGCCGACGGCCACGCCGAGGGCGGCGACCGTCCCGACATCGATTTTCTTCGGCTCGGCTGCCTTCGCCTTGTCGGCATGGGCGGCCTTCTCCGCCGCCGTGGCGAGCTTGCCCGAGGACTCGGCCTCGGCCGCGGCCGCCCGCTTGGCGATCTGCTCCTCGATCATGCGGAGGAATTTCTTGTAGGGCGCCCAGAACGCCTGGCCGATGCTGATGGGGTTGTCCACGATGCTGGTGATGACGGCGTCCCAGTCGCGGCCGGCGCGGTCGTAGAAGACGCCGTGGCGGCCGACGAAGAGGTAGTCGCTGTCGCCCTGGGTGAAACACGCGGCGATGTTCATGCTCTGGCCGCCGGGGCGGGTGCAGGTGCAGTAGGCGATGTAGGTCTTGCTCATCGCGGCGAGCGGGTTGGGGCCGTCGACGCGGATGCACAGCTCGGTGCTGCGGCTGTCGAGGTAGAGCGTGCCGGCCTGGAAAACCGCCCACTTGTCGCGCGAGTAGAAGTCGGCGAAGTTGACGAAATTGTGCAGCAGCGCGCGCATGTCGCGGTGCAGGTGGGTCAGGCGGTCGACGTCGCTGATGGCCCTGAACTCGGGCTCGAGCTTCTTGTCCTCGGCGATGAGCGCCTCGAGCGCGGCGCGGCTGCCGCCGGCGAGGATGGCTTTGGCGCGGGCGAGCCCGAGCTTTTCCACGCCGGCGCCGGCCTTGCCGGAGAGCCAGCCCTCATAGGCTCCGAACTTCGCGCACAACGCCGCCCACTCCGCCTCGGTGAGCGAGGCCTTGCCCGCGCCGAGCACGGGGGCGACGGCGTGTTTCTGCAGGGCGGACAGGGCGCCGGCCCACGCGGGGTTGACGCCCTCGGCCAGCGGCAGGGGCTTGTGGGCCGCAATGGTGGCCAGCGGGAAACCGGCGACCTCTTCCGACGTGATCTTCATGTCCTTCGCCGCGACCGCCAGGTATTCCGACTCGGAGCGGTTGAGGGCGCTGAGGGCGCGCGCGTCGAACGCCGCCAGCCGGCAACGGGCGAAATAGTCGTCAACCTTGGCCCGCACGGCCTTGATGGCGTCGTAGGCGGCGGCCGTGCCGTCGCCCAGCACCATGACGTCCTTGGTCATGCCCTGCTCGGTCCAGGCCACGAACGCGGCCAGCTCGGCATAGAACTTGGCCACATGATCCGCGGTCACGCCCGGCGCGCCCATGCGGTCGGCGGTGCCGCCCACGGTGGCGAGGATGTCCTTGATCACGCCCTGCAGGTCGCTGTCGCCGGTGGCCTCGGGTGTGATGACACCGTCGCCGTTGAGCGGGCTCGCGGCGAAGATCTGCGCGGTGTTGCTGCTGTCGGCCACGGAGACGGCGGCGGCGTCCTTCCGGCCGAGCCGGGCGAGGATCTGTTTGGCGGAGGCGAGCAGGGCCTTCCCCTCGGGCGTGGTCTCGTTGATCGCGGCCAAGGGGAGCGCATCCGAACCGCTGAGCAGGACGCCCGGATCCTTCAGACGGGCGGCGGCCCATTTCACGGCGGCGAGCAATTCCGGCACGCGGATGCGGCCGTCCCTGTCCACATCGATCATCGCGAGCGTCTTCTCGTCGATCTCGAGACCCTTGACCGGGCAGCTGAGCGCGACCCAGAGCTTCTGGTCGAGGTGCTCGAGGTTGAGCAGGTCGGCGCCGGTGGTGAGGCTGACCTGGTCGAGGCCGCCGGTGCGGAAGAAATTCCAAGTGTGGGGGTGTGACATGGGAAAAGGAACTCCGGCGACGATGCGGTCCGGTCCGACCGTGGCAATCGCGAAGGGGCACCCGCAAGATATGCGCACCCTTGCGCAAGGCGGGACCGGCGCCCATTGCCGGCGGGGTTATACTTGCCCCATGAAAACCTTCCTGCTGCCGGTCGATTTCTCCGCGGTGACGGAAGACATCATCGATGAGACCGTCGCCTTTGCCCGGGCCTTCGGAGGCAAGGTGCAGCTGCTGCACGTCGTCCAGTTGCCCGTGATCACCAGCGAGTTCGCCCTGCCGCCCGAGGCGCTGCAGAGCGCGGTGGCCAATGCCGAGAAGTCCGCCGAAAAACGGCTCGCGAAATACGTCGAGATCTTCCGCGCGGCGGGCATCGAGGCCTCGGCCAAGGTCGCCGTCGGCCAGCCGGTCTACGTGATCCTCGATGAGGCGGCCGCCGGCAAGGTCGACTACATCGTCATGGGTTCACACGGCCACGGCCGCGTCTACGACCTCCTCGTGGGCAGCACGACCAGCGGCGTGCTCAAGCGCGCCCGCTGCGGCGTCATCGTCCTCCCGCCCGAAGACAAGCACGGCTGAGCAAGATTCCGGGCTGACAAATTACCCACGCTGTGACTGCATGCCGCGTCATGTCGGCACGCGCCCTCAGTTATTGGGTTCTATCAAGGGGCAGCTTTCTTATCAGCATGCTTCTCCCGCAATTGTGTGTGTTATTTTTCATGGCATTGTTTGCGCCAGCCAGTTCATAAGACCTAATATGCCTCAAGCTCCGCTCAAGCTCGTCAAACGTTGTCATGAATGGATCGCGCAGTCAGCCATCGGTGCCCTGGAACCAGGCATCCGCGGACTTTACGTGCTCTTTCGCCGCCGCAAATTGCGCAAGCGCCCGAAGCCAAATTTCAATGTGGTTTACGTGGGATTAGCTGGTTTGGGTGCGAATTCCAGTATACGCGGTCGTTTGAAGAGACACCGCCGGAAGAAAGGGGAATTATGGACCCATTGTTCCGTATTTGAGGTTCATGACAATGTGACACCCGATGAATTACGCGAATTGGAAGGTCTTTTCCGACACATCTATCGGTATGACTCCAAAGCCAACCGACTGAATAAACAGAAAGGCTTCAAACGCCTAAAGTCGGTCAGGGCGGTGCTGTTTCGTTCAAGGGTTACTAGACCCACTATTGTCAGTCGACGAACTTGATGCCTTGGGCCAGGGGGAGCGCGGAGGGATAGTTCACCGTGACCGCTTGTCGCGCCGTAGTCCCGCCACGCGGGACCAAGGCGGATCTGCGGCGCTCAATCGCCGAATTTGATACCCTGAGCCAGGGGCAAGGCATTCGAGTAGTTAACCGTGACCGTCTGCCGGCGCATGTAGGCCTTCCACGAGTCGCTGCCGCTCTCGCGGCCGCCGCCCGTTTCCTTCTCGCCGCCGAAGGCGCCGCCGATCTCCGCGCCGCTCGTGCCGATGTTGACGTTGGCGATGCCGCAGTCGCTGCCGCGCGCGGAGAGGAAAAGCTCAGCCTCGCGCAGGTCGGTGGTGAAGATCGCCGAGCTCAGGCCCTGCGGCACGCCGTTCTGCAGCGCGATGGCCTCGTCGAGCGTGCGGTAGGTGATGACGTAGAGGATGGGCGCGAAGGTCTCATGCTGCACGATGGGCCAGTCGTTCTTCGCCTCGATGATGCACGGCGTCACGTAGCAGCCGCCTGCGAGGCCCTTCACGGTCACGCGGCCGCCGCCGTGGCGGATACGCCCGCCCTGTTTCTTCGCCTCGGCGATGGCGTTCATCATGCCCTGGAGCGAAGCCTCGTCAATCAGCGGGCCCATGAGCGCGCCCGCCTCGAGCGGGTTGCCGATCGGCACCTGCTTGTAGGCGTCGACGAGGGATTTCACCAGCTCCTCCTTGATCGACTCATGCACGATGATGCGCCGCGTGGTCGTGCAGCGCTGGCCGGCCGTGCCGACGGCGCCGAAAAGGATGCCGCGCTTCGCCATCTTCAGGTCGGCGGACGGCGCGACGATGATGGCGTTGTTGCCGCCCAACTCGAGGATGGTCCGGCCGAAACGCTTCGCCACCACCTCGCCGACGCGGCGGCCCATGCGGGTCGAACCGGTGGCGGAGACGAGCGGGATGCGCCGGTCCTTGGTCATCAGCTCGCCGACCGCGGGGCCGTCGCCGATGACGAGCGCGAAGATCGCCGGGTCCACGCCGCACTCGCGGCAGACCTTTTCCGCGATCCGGATGCAGGCGATGGCGGTGAGCGGGGTCTTCTCGGAGGGCTTCCAGATCGTGGTGTCGCCGCAGACGGCGGCGATGGCGCTGTTCCAGCACCAGACGGCCACGGGGAAGTTGAAGGCCGAGATGATGCCCACGACGCCGAGCGGGTGCCAGGTCTCGCGCATGTGGTGGCCGGGGCGCTCGGACGCGATGGTCAGGCCGTAGAGCTGGCGCGAAAGGCCGACGGCGTAATCGCAGATGTCGATCATCTCCTGCACCTCGCCCTCGCCCTCCGCGAGGATCTTGCCGGCCTCGAGCGACACGAGGCGGCCGAGCGGGGTCTTCAACGCGCGCAGAGCCTCGCCATAGCGTCGGATCACCTCGCCGCGCTTCGGCGCGGGCAGGTCGCGCCACGCGGCGAAGGCCTTCTCGGCCGCGGCCACGGCGCGCTCATAATCGGCCGGCGCGGCCTGCGCCACTCGGCCGATGACGCTGCCGTCGATCGGCGTGCGTTTCTCCAGCACCGGGCCGCTGCAGCCCCACTGGCCCCAGAACGCGCCGGGGTTGACGTCCTTGGCGGACAGGCCGAGCGGCGGGAAGATTTCTTTGACGACGGAGGCGACGGAGGAGGATTTGGAGGCCATGTTGTTCGTGTCATCCTGAGCGCAGTGAAGGATCCATTCGATCTTCGCGCGTTGTGGATTTTTCGCTGTGCTCAGAATGACATTGGTGTGCTGAAGGGAGATTATTCGAAAATCGAGAATCCAAAATCGAAAATTCTCAACCGCCGTAGACCCGGCCGCCCCACTGGGTGGCCAGGAAATCCTTCAGCGAGACGGATTCCTGGCGCACGAAGCCCGTGCCGAGCTTGCCCCGGGCGAACAGCTCCAGCGCGCCGACGATGCCGGCGGCCGTGGTGAGCTGGATGGCGTTGAGCTTGCGCCCCTCGATGGTGTCGCCGCGCATCTTCTTGATGAAGCTGCGCTGCTTCAGCCCGCCGTCGCCGGTGCCGACGACGCTGACGTAGAAGACGACCACGTCGGACTCGGTCAGCGGCACCTCCTGGTCGAAGATCTGCGTCACAAGATCCTGGCGCGGCGCGAGGTTGAGGTCCTGGAGGAGGAACTTCATCAGATCGCGGTGGCCGGGGTAGCGCATGGTCTTGTAGTTCAGTTCCTGCACCTTGCCCTCGAAGGTCTCGCACATGGTCGCGACGCCGCCGGAGGTGTTGAAGGCCTCGTATTCCACGCCGTCGATGGTGATGCGCTCGACGCCGTCGAGCGGCAGCGTGGCGATGCGCTTGCCCGCGTGCAGGGCCTCGCCGAGCTGGCAATACTCGTTGATCAGCCCGGCCGTGCTCCAGCTCAGGTAATACTTCATCTGGTTGCTCGCGTTGAGCGGCAACGCGCCCACTCGCATCTCGCACTGGCGGACGTTCTCAAGCGACGAGGCCAGCGAACCGCCCACGATGTTGATCGCGCCGGGGGCGAGGCCGCACTGGGGCATGAAAGTCACGCCCGGATACTTCCCCGCGAGTCCGTGGACGAACGCCGTCGTGTTCACGTCCTCCGAGAGGTCGAAATAGCTGACGCCGGCCTTCGCGCAGGCGGCGGCGATGGTCTTGTTCAGGTAGAAGGGCAGCGCGTTCACGACGGCGTCCACGCCCTTCACGAAGGCGGCGAGCTGCGCGGGCTTCTTCACGTCGACCTGGCGGAACTTCGACTTCTTCAGGCCGCACAGGTCGATGTTGGCGCGCGCATCGGCGAGCATGACGCCTTTGCAGAATTTGCAGGACTCGAGGAGGGTGGCGATGGTGGCGCCGATTTTGCCGGCGCCGATGATACCGATCTTCATGAGGAGGGCGGGAGATGGTTGCGGATTGGTCGAGTAAACGCCGCCGCGTGTCATATCCAAGCCGTTTCTGGGCACCGCCGCGGCTGATGGGTGAAATTAGCCGCCGCTTTTCCCGCAGAAGCGGCCCTAACCCGGCCTCGCCAAGCCGCCGGGCGCATCTCAACCTCGTTCCGACCGCATGGCCCCCGCCCCCGCCCAGCTCCGCGACCTCGCCGCCCGCCTCGACGGCGAACTGCACCACGACCGGCTCATGCGCACGCTCTACGCGACCGACGCCTCCGAATACCAGGAGCTGCCCCTCGCCGTCGCCCTGCCCCGCTCCGAGCGCGACGTGGCCGAGCTGCTCGCCTTCGCCCGTGCGCACCGGGTCGGGCTCATCCCCCGCGCGGCCGGCACCTCGCTGGCCGGCCAGGTCGTGGGCGGCGGCATCGTGGTCGACCTCGGCCGGCACCTGAACCACATCGTCGCCATCGATCCCGTGGCGCGCCGCGCCCGCGTGCAAACTGGCGTCGTGCGCAACGAGCTCAACCTCGCCCTCCGGCCCCACGGCCTGTTCTTCGCGCCCGAGACCTCCACCGCCAACCGCGCCATGATCGGCGGCATGGTCGGCAACAACTCCTGCGGCGCCAATTCGATCGTCTACGGCACCACCCGCGAGCACCTCGTCTCCGCCCGCGGCTTCCTCGCCGACGGCTCGCCGGTCACCTTCGGCCCGCTGGCGCCCGCGGAGTTCACGGCCAAGTGCGCCGCGCCCGACTCGCTCGAGACCCGCATCTACCGGACGGTGCGCGATCTGCTCGGCTTGGCGGCGAACCGCACGCTCATCCGCGACCACTTCCCCAAGCCCGAGGTCACCCGCCGCAACACCGGCTATGCCCTCGACCGCCTGATGGAGTGCGCGGTCTTCGACCCCGCCAGCGACCAGCCCTTCAACCTCTGCCGCCTCCTCGCCGGGTCCGAGGGCACGCTCTTCCTCGGCGTCGAGTTCGAGCTCAACCTCGAGCCGGTGCCGCCGCCCGGCCTGCTGCTCTGCGCGCACTTCGCCGGCGTGCCCGACGCCCTCAAGGCCACGCTCATCGCCATGCGCCACCGGCCCTTCGGTTGCGAGCTGATCGACCGCCACATCCTCGAGTGCACCAAGTCCAACCTCGAGCAGGCGAAGAACCGCTTCTTCGTGCAGGGCGACCCCGGCGCCGTGCTCGTCGTCGAGGCCCGGCATGCCGATCCCGCGCAGGCCGAGGCGACCCTGCGCGCCGTCGAGCGCGAATGCCGCGCCGCCGGCCTCGGCTACGCCTTCCCCCTCCTCCGCGGCGCCGACTGCGACCGCGTCTGGGAACTCCGCCGCGCCGGCCAGGGCCTCATGTCCAACGTCGTGGGCGACGCCAAGCCGCGCGAGATCGTCGAGGACACCGCCGTCGCCGTCGCCGACCTGCCGGCCTACATCGCCGAGTTCGATGCGCTGCTGCGCACGAAATACGGCGTCAACTGCGTCTATTACGCCCATGCCGGCGCCGGCGAGCTGCACACGCGCCCGCTCTTCAACCTCAAGACGCCGGAGGGCCTGCGGATGTTCCGCGCCATCGCCACCGACATCGCCGCCCTCGTGAAGAAATACCGCGGCTCCCTCTCCGGCGAGCACGGCGACGGCCGCCTGCGCGGCGAATTCATCTGCTTCATGGTCGGCGACGCCTGCTACGAGATGATGTGCCGCGTGAAGGCCGCCTTCGACCCCGACAATCTCCTCAACCCCGGCAAGATCATCGACACGCCCCCGATGGACACCTCGCTCCGGCACTCGCCCGGGCAGGGCACGCCGGAATACGAGACCTTCTTCAACTGGAGCGCGACGATGGGCGTGCTCCGCGCCGCCGAGCAGTGCAACGGCGTGGGCGAGTGCCGCAAGTCCCACCTCATGGGCGGCACCATGTGCCCGAGCTACATGGCCACGCGCGACGAGAAGGACACCACCCGCGCCCGCGCCAACACCCTCCGCCACGTCCTTTCCCACCCGCGCGGCACCGACAGCCCGTGGGCCGGTGAGGAGGTCGCCGCCGTCATGGACCTCTGCCTCTCCTGCAAGGGCTGCAAGTCCGAGTGCCCCTCCAACGTCGACCTCGCCCGCCTCAAGGCGGAATGGCAGCAGCACTACCACGACGTGCACGGCGTGCCGTGGCGCTCGCGCCTCGTCGCCAACTTCGCGCGCTCCATGCGCCTGGCCGCCCTCGCGCCGCGCCTGCACAACTGGTTCGTCACCGCCCCCGACACCGCGCTCTGGCTCAAGCGCATCGCCGGTTTCGCCCCCAAGCGCAGCCTGCCCCTCCTCGGCCCGACGACCCTCGCCGCCTGGCACGCGCGGCACGCCAACCCCAGGGACCTCGCCTACCCGCACGGCCGCGTCCACCTCTTCTGCGACGAATTCACCGATTTCTACGACGCCGCCATCGGCATCAAGGCCGTGCAGCTCCTCAACCGCCTTGGCTACGAGGTTGTGATCCCCCGGCATACGGAGAGCGGCCGCGCCCATCTCTCGAAGGGCCTCGTGCGCGAGGCGAAGGCCTTCGCCACGCGCAATGTCGAGCTGCTCAAGGATGTGGTGACCGAGCGCGCCCCGCTCATCGGCCTGGAACCCTCCGCCATCCTCGGCTTCCGCGACGAATATCCCGACCTTGTTCCCGAATCCCTGATTGCGCCGGCCCGCGCCCTCGCCCGGAACGCGCTGCTCATCGACGAGTTCATCGCCCGCGAGATCGACGCCGGCCGCATCCGCCGCGAGTCGTTCCGCGCGCGCGAGCAGGTCATCAAGCTCCACGGCCACTGCCACCAGAAGGCGCTGTCGTCCCTCACCCCCACGGTGCGGATGCTCGAGCTGCCCGCCGGCCACCGGGTCCAGGTCATCGCCAGCGGCTGCTGCGGCATGGCCGGCTCCTTCGGCTACGAGGAGGAGCACTTTGCCGTCTCGCAGCAGATCGGCGAGCTCGTGCTCTTCCCCGCCGTGCGCGCCGCCGCACCGGACGTCCTCGTCGCCGCCCCCGGCACCAGCTGCCGGCACCAGATCAGGGACGGCACCGGCCGCACCGCCCTGCACCCCGTGGAAATCCTGCACGCCGCCCTCGCGTGATGAAGCTGAACCTGCTCAACCGGAAGATCCATTACTGGCTTTCGCTGTTCGTCGCGCTGCCGCTGCTCGTGATCGTCAGCACCGGGATCATGCTCCAATGGAAGAAGAAGGTATCCTGGATTCAACCCGCCGAGCACACCGCGGGGCCGGGCGAACCGCAGTTGTCCCTCGTGCAGATGGTCGAGATCGCGCGCACCGTCCCCGAGGCCGGCATCCGGTCATGGAGCGACATCGCGCGCGTCGACATCCGCCCCGGCAGGAACCTCGTCAAGCTGGTCTCCCACACGCGTTGGGAGATCCAGCTCGACGCCCGCAACGGTGCCATCCTCCAGACCGCCTACCGCCGCTCCGACCTGATCGAGGAGATCCACGACGGCTCCTTTTTCCACGACCGCGCCAAACTCTGGGTCTTCTTCCCCGCCGCCCTCGGCCTGCTCGTGCTCGCACTGACCGGAATCTGGCTTTTTCTCCAGCCTTTCGTCCGTCGGCGCGGGACCGGGGCGTCATGACCCCGGCGTGACTTTGGTCATATTTCGCCCCAGGCTGCGGCCTGCTAAGCTACCCCCATGAGCGACCGCCCTGTGCACGACCCGGAATACGAGCGACGCTACGGCATCTACGGTGCCCTGGCGTTCGCCTCCATTGTGCTGACCTGCTATTCGGGTTTCCTCACCAACCGGCGTTCCTACTTCAACGAGGAGTGGGCCGTGCCCGTGGTATTCGCACTCGGCGCGATCTATATGGCCTTGGGCACACTCGGCGGCGCTTGGTATGAGGGTTTCGCCCGCGAACGGCGCAAGGCCGTCTACTATCTCCTGCAATGCGCCATCCTCACCGCGATGGTCGTGCTCAGCCCGCTGCGCGGTTTCTTCGGCATGATCGTGCTGCCCCTCGCCAGCCAGTCGATCTTCGATCTGCGCGCGCGCTATGCCACCGTCATCTGCCTCTATCTCTTCGCCCTGAACGTCGCCGTCTGGGGCATCCCCTTCGGCTGGGGCGCTGCGGGCGAGGCGGTGCTGAACTACTCCGCCGGCTTCGCCTTCACCATCCTCTTCACCGTCATCACCCGGCAGGCCCTCGTCGCCCGCGAGAAGTCCGAGACTTTGCGCCAGGAACTCGCCGGGGCCAACGAAAAGCTCCGCGCCTACGCCGCCCAAGCCGAAGAACTCGCGACCACCCGCGAGCGCAACCGCCTCGCGCGCGAGATCCACGACGGTGTCGGCCACTACCTCACCGTCATCAAGACCCAGCTCGACGCCGCCAAGGCCCTGCTGCCCGCCCAACCCGACCAAGCCCGCGCCACCCTGGAGAAATCCGCCAAGCTCGCCGCCGAGGCGCTCGATGACGTCCGCCGCTCCGTCGGCACGCTCCGCACCGACGCCGCGCGTCCGCCCCTGCCCGAGGCCCTGCGCCAGCTTGCTGCGCAGGGTGAGCCCGTGCCCGCCGTCGCCATCGAGGGACCACCGCGCGACCTGCCGTCCGCCGTCGAGCACGCCCTTTACCGCGCCGCCCAGGAAGGCCTCACCAACATCCGCAAGCACGCCGGCGCCACCACCGCCCTGCTCACCCTCGATTTCCGTCCCGCCGGACGCGTGCGCCTCGAGGTCTCCGACAACGGGCGCGGCCGCAACGGCGATGCCGCCGGCTTCGGCCTCACGGGTCTGCGCGAGCGCATCGAGCTGCTCGGCGGCACGGTCACCAGCGGCAACCGCCTCGAGGGCGGCTTCGCCCTCGTCGTCGAGGTGCCGGCGTGAGGATTTGCCATCGGTTATCTCCCGTTGCTCATTTGGGCATCGCGCCGTCTGGCCAATCCTACTTCAAGCGATAACAAGCAACCAATGAGCAATCGCCGCCTCCGCCTCATGCTGGTCGACGACCAGTCGCTCTTCCGCGAGGCCCTGCGCACCCTCCTCGCCCTGCAGGAGGACTTCGACATCGTCGCCGAGGCCGAAAACGGCGAACGCGCGCTCGAGCTGGCAAAAAAGCTCAAGCCCGACGTCGTGCTCATGGACCTGCGCATGCCCGTCATGGGCGGCGTCGAGGCCACCCGTCGCATGGCCCAGGCCTCGCCCGCCTCGCGCGTCGTCGTGCTCACCACCTTCGACGAGGACGAGGAGATCTTCGAGGCCATGCGCGCCGGCGCGCTCGGTTACCTGCTCAAGGCCTGTTCGGCCGAAAAACTCTGCGAGTCCATCCGCGCCGCCGCCAAGGGCACGTCGGTCCTCGAGCCCAGCGTCGCCGCCAAGATGATGGCCGAGCTCAACCGCCTCAGCGCCCGCGAGGGCCGGCGGCCCGCGCAGCCGCTGGCCGACCCGCTGTCCGAGCGCGAGCTCGCCGTGCTGCGCCTCCTTGCCGACGGCTGCAGCAACAAGGAGATCGGCTCCCGCCTCAACATCACCGAGGGAACCGTGAAGAATCACATGACAAACGTTATCGGCAAACTTGGCGTCCTCGACCGCACCCAGGCCGCCCTCCGCGCCCGCGAGATGGGCCTGATCTGAACGCTGCACCACTGCTTCTGGTCCGTGGGCCAGCGCGCTTGCGCGCACCACGACTGCAGTATTGAATGCCATCGTGAAGGCGACCCCCGGATACGAATCGCTTCGTGCGCATCGTTCCTCCGAGCCCGGAGCACGCTATTTTCTCACTCTTACGACACCCGCACGCGCAACTGGCCTGAACTCCGAGGCTGTGGCCGCCGAGTTGAAGCGGCAGATAGCATCACTCGAGGCCGACCGATCTTGGATCGTTCATGGGGCTGTTGTGATGCCCGATCACGTTCACCTTCTCGTTACTCTTGGCGAACGCCTCTCACTCGGACAATGTGTCGGCCGTCTGAAGGCAAAGACACGATTCTTATTGTCAACGGCAAGTCTGCGGTGGCAGGGCAACTACTTCGAGCATCGCTTAAAGGCCGACGAACCAATCGAGACGGTTCTTCGCTACATGTTTCTCAATCCCTACCGTGCGAACTTGCTCAAGCTCGCTGAAGCATACCCATGGTTTTGGCTGGGCAGCGCAGAAACGGAGTGGTTCAGGCCGCAAACCAACCACGACCGGCCATTCCCGGAGTGGCTACTTTGATCCGGGCGCGCGCAAGCGCGCTGACCCACGCCCGGAATCGCTAAGATCGTAGATTCAGTGTTCGAAGCATGACCGCCGGTCATGGCCGGGCATGACCATGACCCTGACCTCGGTGTGATGCGGCGCGGCGGCCGGTTCTGCTACCTTGGCGCCGCTTCACCGCGCCATGACCCACAGCCTCACCGGACTCGTCCACCTCCTCAGCGCCTTCCTCGCCCTCGGCACCGGCGCCGTCATCTTCTTCCGCCCCAAGGCCGGCGCGCTCCACCGCCGCCTCGGCTACGTCTACGCCGCGTCGATGCTCACGGTGAACCTCACCGCGCTGCTCATCTACCGGGTCACCGGCGGCTTCAACTTCTTCCACGCCTTCGCGCTCATCAGCCTCACCGGGGTCGCCCTCGGCCTGCGCCACGCCATCACGCGCCGCCCGAAGGAGACCTGGCTCATCTCGCATTACTACTGGATGACGTGGTCCTACGCCGGCCTCATGGCGGCCTTCGTCGCCGAGTCGGGCACGCGCATGGTGCTGCCTTTCCTGCGCGCCCGCGGCGTCGAGTTCTCGATGGGCCTGTTCTGGGCCGTCGTCGGGTTGCTTTCCTTCGCCGTCATCTTCACCGGCCGCGTGCTCATCAACCGCCACAGCCCGGTCAAGCGCGCCTGACCCGCCATGTCCCGCCTTCTCGCCGAGTTCCCCGCCGCCCTCCGCTCGCTCCGCCGCGCGCCCGGCTTCAGCGCGCTCGCGCTGGCCATGCTCGCCCTCGGCATCGGCGCCAACGTCGCCATCTATTCGCTCTTCCAGTCCATCGTCCTCAACCCCCTGCCCTACCCGGACGCCGCGCGCCTCGCGGGCTTCTCCAGCATCAACGCCGCCAAGGCCCTGACGATGCCCGCGCTCTCGGCGACGGACTTCCGCGACTACCATGCGCGTTCGAAGTCCTGGGCCGCGCTCGGCGCCTGCCGCCCCGAATTCGTGTCCTATGTGCCGCGCGGCGGCGATCCGGTGCAGCTCGTCGGCGCGCTCACCACCGAGCAGTTCTTCCCCACCCTCGGCGCCACGCCGGTCCATGGCCGGCTCTTCCGCGACGACGAGTTCAGCATCGGCGCGCCGCGCACCGCCCTGCTCTCGCATCGCGGCTGGCAACGCCACTTCGCCGGCCGCCCCTCCGTCGTGGGCGAGACCGTCATGTTCAACGACGAGCCGACCACCATCATCGGCATCCTGCCCGACGACTTCCGCGAGCCGGAATTCGTCGAGGTCTGGCTGCCGTTCCCGGTGGAGGCGCCGGAGAACCTGGCGCGCGACTCGCGTTACTGGTCCACCATCGGGCGGCTGCGCGACGGCGTCACGCTCGCCCAGGCCCGGGCCGAGGCCACCGCCATCGCCGAGGCGTTGGCGAAGGAATTCCCCTCCACCAACCGCGGGTGGACCGTCGCCCTGCAGCCGCTGCTCGAGCAGCGCGTCGGCTCGATCCGCGGCACGCTGGCGCTCCTCGTCGGCGCCGTCGGACTCGTCCTCCTCGTCGCCTGCGTCAACCTCGCCAACCTCCTGCTCGCCCGCGGCGTGCGCCGGATGCAGGAGCTGGCCGTGCGGCTCGCCCTCGGCGCCACACCCGCCGCCCTGGCGCGCGCGGTGCTGGCCGAGAGCGTCGTGCTCGCCCTGCTCGGCGGCGCGCTCGGGGCCGGCCTCGCCGCGGCCGGCCTCCCCGCCCTCACGGCCCAGCTGCCCGCCGGCCTCATCCCCCGTTCGCATGCCGTGGGCGTCGATGGCTGGGCGCTGGCCTTCGCCCTCGGACTCTCGCTCGTCACCGGCCTCGTCTTCGGCCTGCTGCCCGCCCTGCAGGTGCTGCGCTCCACCGTCCCCGCGGCCCTCAAGTCCGGCGGCGCGCGCGGCGGCACCAGCCTCTTCGCCGGCAAGATCCAGTCGGGACTCGTCGCCGGGCAGGTGGCGCTGACGCTCGTCGTGCTCGCGGGCGCCGCGCTCCTGATGAAGAGCCTGCTCAACCTCCAGCGCACCGACCCGGGCTTCGACCCGCGCGAGGTGCTGGCCGTGCGCCTCGCCCCGCCCCAGAGCCGCTGGAATGATTTCCCGGACCTCGCGCGCTACTACGACCGCATGATCGAGGCCGTGCGCCGCGTGCCCGGCGTCGAGTCCGCCGCCGTCGCCAACAGCTCGCCGCTCACCGGCATCACGCTGCGCTATCCGTTCTGGGTGCAGGGCCGCCCGCGCGTCGAGGGCAATTCCGATGACGCCGTCTTCAACTCCATCAGCCCCGATTTCTTCCGGACCCTGCGCATCCCCCTGCGCGCCGGGCGCGTCTTCGACGACCGCGACCAGGGAAAATCCCTGAAGGTCTGCGTCATCAACGAGGCGCTGGCCAAGAAGCTCTTCCCCGGCGAAAGCGCGCTGGGCAAGCGCCTCCAGTTCCTCCCCTGGCTCGTGCGCGACTACCGCGAGATCGTCGGCGTGGTCGCCGACGTGAAGCAGGACAGCCTCGCGGACCCGGCCCCCGCGCAGATCTACGTGCCGCAGAGCCAGTCGGCGTGGTTCTTCACCACGCTCGTCGTCCGCGTGCAGGGCGGCGGCGCGGCCACCGGCGCCGTGCAGGCCGCGTTGCGGGGCGTCGACCCGACGCTGACGATGTCCATCCGCTCGATGGAGCAGAACCTCGAGATCGCCTCCACCATCCCGCGCCTGCGCACACAGCTCTTCGGCCTGTTCGGCCTCATCGCGCTCGGATTGTCGGCCTTCGGCATCTACGCGAGCGTCGCCTTCTCCGTCAGCCAGCGCGTGCGCGAGTTCGGCGTGCGCATGGCGCTCGGCGCCAGCCCGGCGCGCGTCCTGGCAGACGTGCTCGGCGGCTCGGGCCGGCTGGCCGTGACCGGCGTCGCGGCCGGCCTCGCGGGCGCGGTCGCCCTCGGCCGGCTCCTGCGCGGCCTGCTCTACGGCGTCGAGCCCGCCGACCCATGGGTGCTCGCCGGCCTCGCGCTGTTCCTTCCCCTCGTCGCCCTGCTCGCCGCGGCCTACCCCGCCCTCCGCGCTTCGCGTCTCAATCCCACCCAAGCCCTCCAGCAGGAGTAATTCACCATGAAAACCACCCGCATCCTCATCGCGGCGCTCCTTGCGTCGCTCCTCATCGCCCGGGCCTCGGCCCAGTCGCCGGAAGCCGCGGCCGCCCACCAGGCCGGCCAGGCCCTGCTCAAGGAAAAGAAGCCCAAGGAGGCCGCCGCCGAGTTCGAGAAGGCGGCCAAGCTCGCCCCGGACAACGCCGACTACCACGCCGACTACGGCCGCGCCCTCAGCGCCCAGATGGCCGACGCCAACTTCATGCAGAAGGCGATGCTCTCCGGAAAAATGAAGAAGGCCTTCGACCGCGCCGTGGAGCTCAATCCCAACCATGTCGGCGGCCTCATCGGCCAGATCCGCTTCTACTCCGGCGCGCCCGAGATCGCGGGCGGCAGCATGGAGAAGGCCGCCGCCGCGGCCGCGCACCTCAAGACCGTGCTGCCCTTCATGGGTGAGTTCGAACTCGGCGGCCTCGCCGAGCGGGCGGAGGATTACGCCAAGGCGCTCGGCCACTACGAGGCCGCCGCCAAGCACAACCCGCAGCATCCCGGCGCGCAGAATGCCTGCGGCCGCATGCTCGTGAAACTCGGCAAAGCTGATGACGCCCGCGC
This sequence comes from uncultured Opitutaceae bacterium, assembly GCA_964601365.1. GTDB lineage: Bacteria > Verrucomicrobiota > Verrucomicrobiia > Opitutales > Opitutaceae > Didemnitutus. The sequence goes on from CAZRNE010000003.1 coordinate 52,240, forward strand.
ACGCTTCGAGGCCGCGCTGAAGCTCAACCCCGACTTCGAGCCGGCGAAGAAGGCCCTGGCCGAGCTGGGCGCCCCCGCGAAGAGCTGATCAACGCTGGCCGTCAATCGCTTGTAGGTGGAACCTGCACTCCGTGCAGGTTCGAGCCCGCACGGAGTGCGGGCTCCACCTTGGCCCAGTAGGACCGGTCAACGGCCCGACCTACTGTTCTCTTCACCGCTACCGCCTTCCTTTTTGCGCGTTTTTGTGCCTTTTTGCGCCAGATGAAAATCGACTTCGACGCCCGGCGCGCCCGCATCGCCGCCGCCCTCAACCTGACCGACGAGGTCCTCCTCGCCGGCGCCGGCTCGCCCATCCCGCGCCCCGAGCTGAGCGAACAGCACCTCGCCTTCATCGCGCACCAGGAGTATTTCTACCTCACCGGCCATGCCGACGCCCCGGGGGGCATCATCGCCTACGACGCCAAGGACCGGCAATGGACCTCCTTCGTGCCCGAGGTCACCGAGGAGCAGCGCGTCTGGGACGGCACCGAACAGCTGCCCGGCGAGCCGCTGGGCAAATTTGACGCGTGGTTCTCTGCCCGACGCAACCGCCGCATCGTCATGCTCGGCGCGCCGCTGCCCGGCGTGAACGCCGACGCCGCCCGCACCGCCGAGGTGCGCGAGGCCCTCAAGCACGCCCGGCGCCCGAAGGAACCGGGCGAGCTGGCCCTCATGCGCCGTTGCGCCGCCGCCACCGCGGAGGGCTACGCCGCCGTGCAACCGTTCCTCCGGCCCGGCGTGGACGAACGCCGCATGCAGATCGAGCTCGAGGCGGGCTTCTTCCGCGGCGGCGCCGACGAGACCGGCTACCACACCATCGTCGGCGTCGGCGCGCAGAGCGCCGTCTTCCACGGCTCGCCGTCGACCCAACGCGTGGCGAAGGACGGCGACTTCATCCTCATCGACGCCGGCGGGCAGGTCGACCGCTACGTCATCGACGTCACCCGCACCTACGTCGCCGGCAAGGCGAGCGCGTTCCAGCGCGACTTCTACCAGGTCGTGCTCGAGGCCCAGCGCCGCGCCTGCGCGCGCTGCCGCCCCGGCGCCGAGTGGAAGGACATCCACCTCACCTGCGCCGCCGACATGATGGCCGGCCTCGTCGCCCTGGGCGTGATGAAGGGCAACCCGCAATCGCTCGTCGAACAGGAGGCGCACACGCTGTTCTTTCCGCACGGCATCGGACACATGGTCGGCCTCGGCGTGCGCGACGCCGGCGGCGTCGAACCCGGCCGCACCAAGGACCCCCGCCCCTGCCTGCGCACGCTGCGCATGGACCTCATCCTCCGCCCCGGCTACATCGTCACAGTCGAGCCCGGCCTCTACTTCATCCCCGCCCTGCTCAACGACCCCAAGCGCCGCGAGAAATACCGCGATTGCGTGAACTGGGACCTTGCCGCGCGGCACCTGCAGCTCGGCGGCGTCCGCATCGAGGACAACCTCGTCATCACCGACGGCGAACCCGAGAACCTGACCGCCGCGATCCCGAAGGCGAATATTGTGGCTGGTCCGGCGGACGCAGATGATTTACGCCCTCGTCGATAGGTAGGGTCGCCGCTTGCCGACGCCCTCAGTATGGATTCTTCGCTGCGCTCAGAATGACACGCAGAGCAAAATATTTCCGCCTCCTGTCATTCTGAGCGCAGCGAAGAATCCATCAGCCGACCAAACTTTCACGCCAACTCCGGCTCGCCAGCGCGCGGCGGGATGTCCTAGCGTCGGGTCATGCCCCTGACCCGCTTCTCCGTCCCGCCCCTGCACCAAGTCACCCGCTCCCTCGCCGCCGTCGCGATGGGCCGCGAGGCGCCCGACCTCGTCGTCACCGGCGCGCGCGTGCTCTCGACCTACACCGAGCGGATGCACGACCACCGCGAGGTCTGGATCAAGTACGGCCGCATCGCCGTCGTGAAGCCCGCCGGCACCTTCAAGCCCGGCCCGAAGGACAAGACCCGCTTCTACGACGCGCGCGGCGGCATCATCGCCCCCGGCCTCGTCGACCCGCACATCCACATCGAAAGCTCGATGATGACGGCCTGCGCCTACGCCGAGGGCGCGCTGCTCAACGGCACCACGACCATCTTCTGCGACAGCCACGAGATCGGCAACGTCTGCGACGCCGCCGGCATCGAGTGGATGCTCCGCGACGCCCGCCAGGCCCCGCTCTCCATCTTCCTCACCGTGCCCAGCACCGTGCCGGCCACGACGCCGAAGTTCGAGACCGCCGGCGGCGACCTGACCGCCAAGAAGATCGGCAGGCTCTTCGACAAGTGGCCCGAGGCCGTCGCCCTCGGCGAGAAGATGGACTTCGTGCAGGTCGCCATGGGCGACCCGCGCAGCCACGCCATCCTCGGCGAGGCCATCAAGCGCGGCAAACCCGTCTGCGGCCACATCTACGGCCGCGAGTTCGTCGCCGCCGGCGCCGCCTCCGGCATCAACGACACCCATGAGTCCATCGACCGTGAGATCGCCGACGACTTCCTCGAGAACGGCGTGTGGATCTTCCTGCGCGGCGGCCCGCCCACCACGCCGTGGCACTCGCTGCCCCACGCCATCAAGACCGTCACCGAACTCGGCGCCAACCCCAAGCGCGTCTGCGTCTGCACCGACGACCGCGATGCCGACGACCTCTTCCTCTTCGGCATGGACTGGGTCACGCGCCAGGCCGTCGTCGCCGGGATGAAGCCCATCACCGCCTGGAGCATGGGCTCGCTGCATCCCGCGACGCGCTACGGCATGGACGGCCAGATCGGCGGCATCGCCCCCGCCCGCCGCGCCGACCTCGTGCTGCTCAACGACGCCCTCGAGGTGCAGAACACCTGGTATGGCGGCGAGCTCGTCGTCGAGCACCGCAAGGTCACCCCGCTGTTGGACAAGGCCCTCTCCAAGCGCTACCGCTACCCCAAGGCCGCCTACGAGACCGTCAAGCTGCCCAAGCAGGCCGTGCTCACGCCCGCGCTCCCCGCCGGACCCGTCACCGCCAACTGCATCCGCACCGCCCTGCCCGGCATCATCCTCTTCCACGAGAAGGTCGCGCTCAACCCCGCCCCCGGCGAGTCGTGGAGCGACCTCTTCGCGCGGCACAACCTGTGTTTCGTCACGGTCATCGAACGCCACGGCAAGTCCGGCGAGGTCGCGCACGGCCTGCTCAAGGACTTCAACCTGCGCAACGGCGCGGTCGGCAGCTCGGTCGGGCACGACGCGCACAACATCATCCTCGCCGGCACCAACGAGGCCGACATGCAGCTCGCGCTCAAGACCATCAAGGCCATGCGCGGCGGCGTCTGCGTCGTGCGCGACGGCGCCGTCGTGGCCAAGGTCGCCCTGCCCGTCGCCGGCCTGCTCTCCGACAAGCGCGCCACGGTCGTCGCCGCCGAGTCCACCGCCCTCAAGAAGGCCTGGAGCGAGGCCGGCTGCACCCTGCCCTACATGGGCTTCAACCTCATCCCGCTGTCAGTCATCCCCGAGATCCGCATCACCGACAAGGGCCTCGTCACCGTCCCCGGCATGCAGATCCTGCCGCTGTTCGAGTAAGACCCGCATGAACCCGCGCCTGGCAGCGGTTGCCTGCGCCGTCGGCTTGCTCGCCGGGTGCACCCATGCGCCGGTTCACGAGGTGCGCGTTGACGCCATCGCAAAGCCGGAGGCGGAAAAGAGGATATCCTTCCGCGTCGAGCCACGGAATGCGGATACCGACGAAACCTCCCTGCGCTACAAGGAGGTCAAGGCCCACGTCGTCACCGCCCTGTCCGGTCGCGGGATGTATGAGGCCCCTGTGCCCGACCAAGCCGACCTCGTGGTCGTTGTCGACTACGGCGTGAATCCGGGTCGACTGGTGCGGACGGAGATCACTCAGCCGGTTTACGAGGAGAAAATCCGCGAAATCCCCGTTGCTGGGGGACTCATCACCCGCACGGAACGGGAACTCGTGCAGACCGGCACCGAGAAGATCGTGGTCGAGGAAATCCACCACGAAAAATACCTCCGCATGGTTGCCACTGACAATCGCCCGGTCGCTGAAGGGCGGCCCGCCCAAGTCTGGGTGATAGACGCTTCGTCCGACGGCCCGAGCGCTGATCTGCGGAAATACCTGCCCATCCTCGCCGCCGCGAGCATCGAGCACATCGGCCGCAACACCGACGGACCGGTCGTCATCCGCCTCAAGGACGAACCCGATGGGGCGATCGATTTCGTGAAGAAGGGGATGCCGGCCGAAAGACCTAAATCCTGAGCCACCGCCGCATGCCCGCACCCACGATCGCGAGGGTGAGCAGCGAGCTGACGGGCATGAGGATGGCGGCGAGCAGCGGGCTCATGTGCCCGAAGGCGGCGAGGCCGACCGCGAGGAGATTGTAGGCGACGGAAAAGACGAGCAGGGCCGCCTGGGTGCGGCGACGGGTCTCGTTGACCTCGAAGAGCCGGCGCAGGCCCGCGAGCCCGTGGCCGAGATAGTAGAAGTCGGCCTTGCCCTCGAGCACGCCGCGGTGGGCGACGGGCGTGCCGCGCACGAAGGCGGCGTCGAAGGCGAGGCTGTCGTTGGCGCCGTCGCCGAGCATCATCGTGTCGCGCCGGTCGTGCTGGCGCAGCCAGGCCGCCTTCTGCGCCGGCGTGGCCTCGCCCACGGCGTGCGCGGGCGGCAGGCCGAGCTCGCGGGCCATGGCATCGACCTTCCCCTGCCGGTCGCCGCTGAGGATGAACACGTCCTTGCCGGCGGCGCGGAAGGCGGCGACCTCCGCCGCGGCATCCGGGCGCACGGCGTCGGCAAAGCGGAAGCGCGCCAGCATCACGCCGTCGCAGCAGAACTCGGTGTCGTGGGCCGAATCCGGGGTGTCATCCATTAGATGACACTCGCGTTTCACGGTGTTCGCCCAACCCGGGCGACCGAGCGACCAGCGGCCGTCGGCATCGGTCATCTCCACGCCGTAGCCGGGGGTCTCCCCGACCGTTCCGCCTGATGGGGCGCGGGTGTCGCCGTCGGTGCAGAGCGCCTGGTGCAGGCACTGGGCGACGGGATGGGCGTTGTCGCGCACGAGCGCGGCGAGCGCGGCGCGGGCGGTGGGCGCGAGGAGGCCGAGCGCATCGGGGTTGAGCAGCCGCGGGGTCTCGAGGGTGAGCGTGCCGGTCTTGTCGAAGACCATCCGGCGCACGCCGGCCAGCCGCGGCCAGAGGTCGGCCTCGCGGACGAAGACGCCGAAGCGCCGCAGCGCGGTCGTGGCCATCTCGTCGGTGAGCGGGAAGGCCAACCCGATGGCGCAGGGGCAGGACACCACCAGCACGGCGGTGACCGCGGCCCAGGTCTGCGCCGCGTCGCCGGACAGGAGCCACCAGCCGAGGCCGGTGGCGAAGGCGATGCCGAAGATGGCGATGAGGTAACCGCCGACCACGCGCTCGAGGAACCGGTGCCGGAACGCGTCGCGCGCGACCGGGGCGAGCAGGCGGGAGAGGAGGGATTCGTCCCAGGTCTGCAGCGCGCGCAGGCGCAGTTCGCCGCGCCCGAGGTTGATGGCGCCGGCCGGCACCCGCTGGCCCTGCCGCAGGGCGCGCGGATCGGCCTCGCCCGTGATCCACGCCGTGCCGACCGAGGCGACGGCGGACTCGAGCTGCGCCTCCACCGGCACGACCTGCCCCGAGCGCACGAGGAACTGGTCGCCGGCGCGCAGTTCCGCCAGCGGGCGGTCCACAACGCCCTCGCGGGTGAGGACGCCGACCCGGGTGGGCGTGGCGTTGCGGCTGAGCAGGCGGCGGCGGTTGCGTTCGACCGCGGCGACCTGCGCCCAGCGGCCCGCGAGCATCAGCAGGATGAAGCTGGCGACGAAGTCGAAGTAGACGAACGACTCGTGCCCGGCCAGCCAGCCGTAGGCCGAGCCGGCGTAGGCGCCGACGATGCCGACGGCGATGGGCAGGTCGATGTGCAGCACGCCGTCACGCAGCGCGCGCACGGCGCGGTTGAGGAAGTAGCCGCCGCCGGCGAGCAGGCTGAGCGTGGCGAAGACGAGCGACAGCGTGCCGAAGAGCCGCGCGTAGGGGAACGCCGCCTCCATGCCGAAGTAGACCGGCAGCGTGAAGAGCATGACGTTCATCGCGAAGGCCGCGCAGAGGCCGACGCGGCGGACGAGCTGGCGGCTCTCGGGCACGGCCGGCTCCTCGCCCGGGGGGCCGGCGAGGTAGTTGCACGACTGGAGCACGCGGGCGAACTCCACGGCGTCGAAGACGCCGGGCTGCCAGCGCAGCCGCATGCGGCCGAGCTGGGCGTCGGTCTCGATGGCTAGCGCGCCGGGTTGCCGGTGGAAAAGCCGCTCGATCAGCCAGACGCAGCCGGCGCAGGAGATGCCCTGCACCTCGAGCTCGAGCTGCGGCCGCGCCGCCGCCTCGGCCGCGCGCTGGAGTCCGGCCAGCCACGCGTAGTCGCGGGGCTCGAAGACCGCCTGGTCGACGGGCGCGACGGTGGCGTCCTTGATGCGATAATAACCCTCGAGGCCCTGCTCATGGACGAGGTTCCAGACGTAGTGGCAGCCGGCGCAGCAAAAGCCGCCCGCGCGCAGGGCGGCCGTCGCCAGCGGCGTGCCGCAGTGAAGGCAAAGGTGGACGGGAGCGTTCCGCCCGGCACGCAGTCCACGCACTCGCACCGTCGCGGCTGCGCCCCCGTCCACCCAATTGTTTCCGGTTTCGGCGTCCATGGGTCAGAAGCACACGAAATTGCCCACGGCCGGGCCCTCGAAGCCGAGGGTCGAGCGCAGGCGCCAGGAAAGGATGAGGGCCGCCGCCACGGCCAGGGCGGTCTGGGCGCGGGCGAGGCCGGCCGGGCCGAGCCGGGTGCGCAACCAGCCGAAGTTGGCCTGGGCCACCCAGAGCAGCGGGACCGTGCCGAGGCCGAAGGCCAGCAGCACCTCGGCGCCGCGAGCGGCCGAGCCGGCCATGGTCGCGAGCGCGATGAGGAAGTAGAGCGGGCCGCAGGGCAGCAGCGGCGTGCCGAGGCCCAGGACGGCGGCGGCGCGCAATCGCGACCCGCCGCGGAGATGCTCCATCAGCCAGGCATAGCCGCGGCCGAGCAGCGGCACCTTCGGCAGGCGGCGGTCGAAACGCACGGCCACGGCGAGGAAGAACACGACGAGCAGCCACGGCAGGTAGCGCAGGGCGGAATGGTCGAGCAGGGTGAGCGGCAACCGGCCGAGACCGCCCGCCGCGGCGCCGAGCAGTGCGTAGCCGCCGAGGCGGGAAAGATGGTAGACCGTGCTGACCGTGGTGGCGTCGTGGCGGTCGCGGGAACCGGGCATGATGGCGCAGGCGAGCGGGCCGCACATGCCGGCGCAGTGCAGGCTGGTGACGAGGCCGGCGACGAGGGCGGTGACGGGTCCGTTGATGGCGGCGAGTTCCATGTCAGCGGCGGGCGGGCGCGGATTGGAGCGGCACGGTGCGGGTGTCGGCGTGCCGGGCGGCGGTGAAGATCGCGACCCACGCGAGGGCGAGCAGCAGGAAGCCGAGGCTGACGCCGAGCCAGAGCGGGCGGGAGGCGGACGGTTCAGCGTTTGATGCCCTTGTCATGGTCTTCCTCCTGGAGCAGGCGGGGGTCGGGGCCGAGGAACTCGACCTCGCGTTGCAGGGTGAACTGGCCCGCGATGTCGCGCACGCGGACCACAAACTTGAAGGAGCCCTCGTAGCGGCCGCGGTCCACGGTCAGGACGAGCGGGGTGACCTGCTCCGCCATGGGCGCGAGGGTGACGGGCTGCTCGAGGCCGCTGCGGTGGACGTAGCCCGGCGCGTCGACCTGCACCTCGAAGGCGGCGGCGTCCGCGCGCTTGTTGAGCAGTCGCACCATGAACTGGTTGCGCACGACGTCGCGGTCCACGAAGTAGGCGCCGCCGCCCATGCGGTAGACGAGGAAGCTGGCGGGCTTGACGGTGGTGTAGGCGAAGGCGGCGACGGCCGCGCCGATGAAGAGCAGGACGGCGTAGACGATGGTGCGCGGGCGGACCCAGCGCGTGCGCCCGCCGCCGAGGCCGGCCAGCGAGTCGTAGCGGATCAGGCCCGTCGGGCGGTGGATGCGGGTCATGACCTCGTCGCAGGCGTCGATGCAGGCGGCGCAGCCGATGCACTCGAGCTGGAGGCCGTGGCGGATGTCGATGCCGGTCGGGCACACCTGCACGCAGCGGTTGCAGGCGACACAGTCGCCTGCGCCGGCCGTGCCGAGCTTGCCGCGCGGTTCGCCGCGTTTCGCATCATAGCCGATGGTGAGGGTGTGGTCGTCGGTCAGGGCGGACTGCAGACGGCCGTAGGGGCAGATGACGATGCAGAGCTGTTCGCGGAACCAGGAGAAGTTGAAGTAGAGGACGCCGGCGAACAGGAAGACGAAGACAAAGGCCGCCCAGTGCTCGCCGGGGGCCGAGCGCATGATGGACCACAGCTCGGGGATGGAGACGAAATAGGCGAGGAAGAGGTGGGCGATGACGAGCGAGACGGCGATGAACGCGCCGTGCTTGGCGAGGCGGCGGGCCAGCTTGGCGCCGGACCAGGGCGCGGCGTCGAGGGCGCGGCGGGCGGGGGCGTCGCCCTCGATCATCCGCTCGAGGGCGCGGTAGACGTGCTCGAGGAAAACGGTCTGCGGGCAGGCCCAGCCGCACCAGATGCGGCCGAGGAGGGCGGTGACGAAGAAGAGGGAAAAACCAAGTCCGGTGACGGCGAAGAACAGGAGCCAGGTGTCCTGCGCGGCGAGGGTGTAGCCGAAGAAATGGAAACGGCTGTTGGCGACATCGAGGAGGACGGCGGGATAACCGTCGACCGGGAACCACGGCAGCGAGAGATAGATGGCGATGAGCACCCAGGCGCTGAGGCGGCGCCAGAGCAGGAACCGGCCGCGGCTGTCCGCGGGGTGCAGCTTGTAGTGCGAACCGTCCTCATTGATCGTGGTGACCGATTCGAGCGAGGGGGCGTGCGGCGCAGGCCGCGCGGGCTTGGGCCGGGCGGAAGGCGGTGGGGGAGCTGAGAACGGGGCGCTCATGCGTGGATTGAGCGGGAGTCGAGAGGGCGCGTCCGAAGGCCGCGCTTCACGGGTATCGCGTCAGTGTCCCGGATTGGTCTGGACGGTGATCGGTTCGCCTTCCTGGTGGTGGCTGAGAATGTAGGCGACGACCTCGGCGGTCTTCTTGGCCCCGATGACCGGTCCCCACGGGGCCATGCCCTTGGCGGGAACACCCTTGTCGACGGTGACGTAGATTTCCTTGGGTGTGCCGCCGTGCAGCCAGGCGGTGTCGATCAGGTCGGGGCCGACGGCGGCGGGGTTCTCGCCCTTGCCGCGCATGCTGGGCAGATGGCAGGCGACGCAGAGGGAATTGTAGGTCTGGCGGCCGGACTCGACGAAGACGGGGTTGCGGCTCATCTCCCAGAAGAGCTTGTCATTGGTCACGTCGATGGAGGTGGACATCTTCTGGGCCGAGATCTCGGCCATGGCGTGGTCCACCTGGGCGCCGTCGGCCGGGATGACGGCCGCGGTCTGGTGCGCGAACCAGTAGACGATCGAGAAGACAATGGTGCCGTAAAGGGTGTAGAGCCACCAGTTGGGCAGGCGCTTGTCGTATTCCTGGATGCCGTCGTAGGGGTGCGGCCGCAGACGGTCGTCTTCGTGGGAGGGCGGTTGGTTGGGTGTCTGGCTCATGGCGGAGCGGATGGTGCGTTCAGGCGAGGCGGGGCAGGTCGGAGGCCTGCCCTACTCTTCGAGCGGCAGGCGCGCGAGGCGGTCGGCCTGGGTGGTGCTCATGCGGGCGCTGCGCCAGGCGGCGACGAGGTAGACGAGCGAGGCGACGGCGAGGGCGACGACAGGAAAGATGAGCTGCCAGTCTTCGTAGATGATGCGGCGGAGCACGGTGAGTATTGGTTATGGGTGATTGGTGATTGGTGATTGGTTATTTGCCGCCGGAAGCGGCGGCAGCCCCGGCGACCTGGGTGGTGGTCGGCTCCCACTTGGTGCCGAGCGACTGGAGGTAGGCGATGAGGGCGACGATCTCCTTGTCCGGTTCGACATAGCGGCCCTGATCCCGGAGCTGCTTGGCGACCTCCTTGGCCTGCTCCTTGGCGAGCGTGTCGATCATGGCCGGTGACCACGACGGGAACGGGACGCCGATGAGCTTCTGGACGTTGATCTTGCCGGGCAGGGCGGCGTAGTCGGTGTTGTGGTCGAAGAGCCAGGTGTAGGCGGGCATGTTCGAGCCGGTGGAGATGGCGCGGGGATCGCGCATGTGGTCGTAGTGCCAAGCGTGGTTGTATTTGCCGCCGAGGCGGGCGAGATCGGGGCCGGTGCGGCGCGAGCCCCATTGGTAGGGGTGATCCCAGATGGACTCGCCCAGACGGGAATAGTCGCCGTAGCGCATGACATCCGGCACGAGGGTGCGGATCATCTGCGAGTGGCAGGTGTAGCAGCCTTCGCGGACGTAGATGTCGCGGCCGGCCAGTTCGAGCGGGGTGTAGACCTGGGCGACGCGGTCCTCGGTCTGGAGCCGGCGCTCGATGGTGAGCATCGGGATGATCTGGATGAGGCCGCCGACGGCGACGGAAAGGAAGGTGAGGACGGTGAACGGCAGGGCGTTGAGCAGGAGACGGTCATACCAGTCGCCCCAGGCGGTGCCGCGGGTGGAGAAGTGGCCGATGGCGAGCAGCACGCAGAACGCGGTGGCGGCGAGGCTGAGGAGGTTGAGCCAGCCGGTGGTGAAGAGCCAGAGGCAGGCGAAGAGCGTGCCGGCGGTGGAGAACACGACGGGGGCGTTGAAGAAGGAGCCGGCGAGGCCGAGCTTCTCGTTCTCGGCGTAGCGCTCGACGTAGACCTCCATCGTGCCGTTGACGGCCTGCGCGCCGGAGATGCTGCGGAGGATGTTATACGCCATCAGGATGAACCCGCCGAGGTAGAGCGCGCCTCCGACCACGCGCAGGAGCATGAGGGGGCGGATGGCGTTGATGGTCTCGACGAAATTCGGATACTTGAGGATGGTGCCGCCCTCGGCGGTGGCGTTGAGCATGAGGCCCTGGGTGATGCCCGAGGCCCACATCGCGGCGACGTAGAGGAGGATGCCGGTCATCCCGAGCCAGAAGTGGAGGTTGGCGAGGGATTGGGAGTAGAGGGGCTTGTTCCAGAGGCGCGGGACGAGCCAGTAGAACATGCCGGCGGCCATGAAGCCGTTCCAGCCGAGCGCGCCGGCGTGCACGTGGCCGATGATCCAGTCGGTGTAATGCGCGAGGGCGTTGACGGACTTGATGGAGAGGAGCGGGCCCTCGAAGGTGGCCATGCCGTAGAAGGTGATGCCGGCGACGAAGAACTTGATGACGGGGTCGGTGCGGAGCTTGTCCCAGGCGCCGCGGAGCGTGAGGAGGCCGTTGAGCATGCCGCCCCAGGACGGGGCCCAGAGCATGAGCGAGAAGGTCATGCCGAGGAGCTGGAGCCAGTTGGGCAGCGCGGTGTTGAGCAGGTGGTGCGGGCCGGCCCAGATGTAGAGGAAGACGAGCGACCAGAAATGGATGACCGAGAGCCGATACGAGTAGACCGGGCGCTCGGCGGCCTTCGGCATGAAGTAATACATGATGCCGAGGATCGGCGTGGTGAGGAAGAACGCCACGGCGTTGTGCCCATACCACCACTGCACGAGTCCGTCCTGCACGCCGCCGAACACCGGGTAGCTGTGCAGCAGCGAGGTGGGGATCGACAGGTGGTTGACGATGTAGAGCATCGCCACCGTGACGATGGTCGCGATGTAGAACCAGATGGCGACGTAGAGGGACTTCTCGTTGCGCCGGGCGAGGGTCCAGAAAAAGTTGATGCCAAAGACGACCCAGATGACGGCGACGGCGATGTTGATGGGCCAGATGAGCTCGGCGTATTCCTTGCCGCGGGTGAGGCCGAGCGGGAGCGTGATGGCGGCGGCCACGATGATGGCCTGCCAGCCCCAGAAGTGGAGCGAGGAGAGGAAATCGCTCGCGAGGCGGGCCTTGAGGAGGCGCTGCGTCGAGTAGTAGATGCCCGCGAACATCATGTTGCCGACGAAGGCGAAGATGACGGCGTTGGTGTGCAGCGGGCGGAGGCGCCCGAAGGTCAGCCAGGAGGTGCCGAAGTTGGCCTGGAAGAAATTCAGCTGCAGCGCGATGAGGACGCCCACCAGCATGCCGACGATGCCGAAGACGACGGCGGCGAGCAGGAACTGGCGGACGACGGTGTCATTGAACTCGATGGTGGTTTTCTGGGCGGACATGGGAGGTGCGTGGATACGGGCTAGAAATAGACCTCGTCCTGCTCGGCGGTCGGGGCCGGGGCGGGCAGGTGCGCGGAGCGCGGGGTTTCCTCGGCCAGCGGCAGGAGCGAGTCGCGCTCCGGTCCGCCGAAACGACGAGCCCGCTGCTCGCGCCAGAACAAACCGACAAAAAGGGCGACAAGCAGCAGGCTGAAGAAGATGGTAATCGGGATGACGGACATAGCGTGGATATGTCGGCGGTGAGGTTAGCGGAAAGGACCGCGGCGCGCTGTGCATCGCTTGGCGTTCATGTCGCAGAATTTGCACAGCGTTGGCCAAGGTGTGCGGAGAAAAACCACCCCGGGTGTGGCATCGTGGGTCATGGACAAAAGGACCGCGGCCCGCGTGCGCGCCCACATCCCTGCGATCAAGCGGGAGTGGGAGGCGTTGCTGCGCAACGAGCCGGCCCTGACCGCGCTCGCCCTGCCGGACGCACTGGTGTTCATGATGGACGACACGCTGGCGACGCTGGTGGGCGCGCTGCAGGAGAAATCACTCGGCACCTGGGTGCGCAGCACGATGCCGCCGATGGCGCCGCGCATGTGGCAGTGCCGCTGCGGGCTCAACCCGCTGGTGACCTACTTCGCGACCGGCGAGCTGGCGCTGCGCGCGGCGCTGGCCCGGCCGCTGGGGCCGAAGCTCGACGGCGTGCTGCTTGCCCTGCACGTGCTGGCGCAGCGCGAGATCGAGACGCTCTGCGAGGTGTGCCTCAAGCGCGGCAGCGAGGTCTGCACGCTGCCGGAGCTGCGGGGGCGGGCGGCGGCGGCGCGCGGCAGCTGAGCCGCCGGGCGCCGTTCAGGCGCTGCGGCGCATCTTCTCGCGCCAGACGGTCGGCGATTCGCCGGCGATCTTGCGGAACACCCGGTTGAACTGCGAGAGCGACTGGAACCCGGTCTCGAAGGCGGCCTCGCTGATGCGCTTGTTCGGGTTCTGCAGGAGGTTCTTCACCTTCTCGACGCGCAGGCGCGCGAGGTAGTCGGTGAACGTGAGCCCGGTCGCCTGCTTGAACATCTTGCAGAAGTAGAACGCGCTGGTGTTCACGGCCGAGGCGACCTCGCGCAGCGAGATCTCCTCGGCGTGCTTTTCGGCGATGTAGACCTTGGCCCGGGTCACCATGGGCGGCTCGGCCTCGCGCGCGGCCACCATGAGCTGGTTGCTGAGCGACGACAGGTGCTGCGCAAAGATGGTGAGCAGACGGAGGACGGCCTCGTATTGCTTCTTCTCCAGCACGCGGGTCTGGAAATAGGCCTCCTCGAGCTTCTTCAGGTCGGACTCGACGCCGAACTTGATGAGGTTGCGGGTCAGGCTGCGGAACTCGCGCTGGTTGGGCTGGTGCAGGAGCACCTGGCCGGTCTGGAGGAAGGCCACGAGGTTCTCACCTACCCGCACGGGCACGGCGGAGTCGCAGAGGCCGGCGAAGCATTTGAGGGTCTTCGGTTCGAGCTGGGCCTGCTCCTCGACCTTTTTCTGCAGCTGGAGGCAGGCGGCGCAGGTGTGGTTGGTGCGCGCCATCAGGGCGCAAAACGGCGCCTCCTTGGGGTCGTCGTGGTGCGGGAGGTCGAACGACTCGATGGGCCGCAGGTTGATGGGCATGCCGGTGGTTTCCCGGAATGCCTTTTCGTAATCGCGGTAGATCTGCGACTTCTTGAGCCGGTCAACCAGCTCCTTGCTCCGGTGGGCGTGGTCCTGCGGAGAAACCATGCCCGGACGCTAGCGATGCGGCCGGGTTGGGCAAGTGTTACCGGCGGAGGGGGCGGGGGTATTCAAAATCCCACTGGGGGGATGAATTTTCCGCGCTTGGGCGAGTCCCGGACGCAACGGAGAGGGCCGGCGCGCGCTCCATCCCACGCGATGGCGCGTCCGACACCAGTCCTCTCCGTGCGAATTCCGGGGCGCGCCGCCTAGCGGCGCGCGGTCGGCTGCCCTTCCCGGCCCGCGGCGGCGTCTACTTCCTCCGGCGACAACTGGGCGGCCGTGAGGAGGGCGGCGGCGAGGGACAGGAGCATCAGCATCAGGGGCAGGACGAGGCGTGGAGAATTCTTCATGACGGCTGGTGGATGGGCCGCATGTTAGCGCAAGGCCCCGCGGCCCGCTGGGCGTGCGTTGGCGGAAGCTGCGCGGGGATTGCACCGTCGGGCGGGTCGCCGGTGCCCGGGCGGCCCGCCCCCTGTCCGGGCGCGCCGCCCGGCGGCGGCGCGCGTCTCCTCAACGTCAGCCGACCCTGACCTCGACGGCCTTGGGCGCGGCCTTGGTGTCCTTCGGCACGCGGATGACGAGCACCCCGTCCTTGAACTCCGCGTTCACCTTCTCACCCACGGTGCCCGGGGGCAGCGCGAACGAGCGGAGGAAGCTCCCGTATTGCCGCTCGATGCGGTGGAACTTCCGGCCCTTCTCCTCCTTCTCGAACTTCCGCTCGCCGCTGATCGAGAGCACGCCGTCCTCGACCGACACATGGACGTCGTCCTTCTTCACCTCGGGCAGCTCGGCCTTGATGAGGAATTCCTTGTTGTCCTCCGCGATGTCCACGCGGGGCGTCCACTCCGCAAGGGCCAGGGAGGCCTGTTTCCCGCTCGGATCGAACGGGTCCCGGCTCCAAAACGAAGCCAGGCGGTTCTGGAACTCATCGAGTTCCTTGAACGGATTCCAGCGCGTGATCTGGGCATTCATGGTTTTGGTGGGTTTGGGTTCCGCGTGGAGAAAGACCGGCCGGCGGTCACTTCCGGGCGGAGCGGGCCGGCGCCGGCACGACGAGCACCGGGCAGGCGACCTTGCGCAACACGCCCTGCAGCACGCTGCCGATCAGGAGGTCGTAGGCCGCGGTGTGGCCCTGCGAGCCGATGACCAGGTAATCGGCCTTCAGCTCGGCCGCCTTGGCCAGGATGGTCGGCACGGGCTTGCCGGTCCGCTGGACGGCCAGCGCACGCACATGCCGGGCCGAGGCGCGGCGGCCGAGGGCGAGCATCTTGCGGTTGGCGATGACCTGCGCCTGGTCGATCAGGTAATCGAGGTCCTGCGCCGGCATGGCGTAATCGTGGACCATCGCCGGCACGGGCTCGATGACATGGAACAGCACCACGCGGGCCTTGATGCTCCGGGCCAGCGCACAAGCGGCATCGCACACCCGCGTCGTGACGGGAGAAAAATCTACGGGCACGAGGATGGTTTTCATGGCCCCAAGATACTCCTGCGACCGACCCGGCACTGTGCGGGAATTGCGGAAAATCCCGCCCTCCTTGCCGGGGCAACCACCCTAGCCTGCCTCCGCCGCCAGCTGCTCCGGCAAAATACGGGCATGTTTTGCCAACACCGGCCGAGTCCGGCGGGCGGATCAGGCTAAGCTTTCGTCATGAAAACCATCCTTGCGGCTCTTGACCTCTCTCCCGGATCGGGGCGTGTGTGCGCGGCCGCCTGCGCGCTGGCCCGCCCGCTGGACAGTCATCTGGTGCTCCTGCATGTGATCGTGCCGCCGGCCGTGCCGTTGACCGGCGTGGGCTTTGCGGTGTCGCAGGTGCGGAGCATGATGGCCGCGCTGGAAAAGCGCGCGGCCCGGCGGCTCGAAGCGCTGGGGCGGCGCTGCGAAGCGCAGCTCGGCCGCCACGTGAGCGTCGCGCTGCGCGAGGGTGATCCGGCGGCCTTGATTCTCGGCAAGGCGGGGACGATCCGCGCCGGTTGCATCGTGCTCGGCTCACACGGGCACACCGCCGCCTACGATCTCCTCATCGGCAGCACGACCCAGGCGGTGCTGCGCCGCAGCAAATGCCCCGTGCATGTGGTCCCCATGCGCCCCGCCGGACCCAAACGCTGAACCGGCATGATCCGTCATGGCCGCCACCGCAAAACTTCCGCGCGTGCGCTCCGTTCTCGTCACGACGGATTTCTCGCCGCTGTCTGTCAGGGCCATCCCGCACGCCTGCGGCTTGTTGCCGGGGGGCGGCCGTCTGCACCTGGTGCATGTGCTGCATCCGCTCGCCCTGCCCGGCGGGCGCTTCGTGCAAGGAGCCTGGAACTACGCGGACCGGACCGCGCATGGGCGCCTCGCAGCCCGTTGCGCCGCCAAGCTGCGGTCTTTGGTGCCGGCCAGCGCACGCCGGCGGGGCCTGCGGGTCCAAACCACGGTGCTTGAACACGAGCAACCCGCCCGGGCCATCAACGAGGAGGCCGCCCGCGTGGCCGCCGATGCCATCTGCCTGGCCACCCACGGGCGCACCGGTGTGGGCGCCGTCGTGCTGGGTTCAGTGGCGCAGGACGTGGTGGCCAGCGCCCATCGCCCCCTGTTCCTGGTGAAGCAAGCCGACGACTGAATTCCGCCATGGATCGCACGGCGGCCCAGCACATCCATCATCTGCCCGCCGCGGAATTGGCCGGCCTGCTGGAAGTCGATGTCGCCCGCGGCCTGGGCGGCGAGGAAGCCCGACGCCGGCTGAAGCTACACGGATGCAATCGTCTCACGCCCCGGGAGCGCATGGCTCCGTGGCGCCGATTCGCCCTCCAGTTCCACCAGCCCCTCGTCTACATCCTGCTCGGCGCCACGGGGGTCACGTTCTACCTGGCCGAATACGTGGATGCCGGGGTGATCTTCGCGGTCGTGCTGGTGAACGCCATCGTCGGTTACCTGCAGGAGGCGAAGGCGGAAAAGGCCATCGAGGCGCTCGCGCACCTGGTGGTGACCGAATCCACCGTGCGCCGGGATGGACGGCCGCGGCGCGTGCCCAGCGAGAATCTGGTGCCGGGCGACGTGGTGCTGCTGCAGGCCGGCGACCGCGTGCCGGCCGACTTGCGGTTGTTTCGCGTGAAGAACCTCCAGACCGACGAGTCCGCGCTGACCGGCGAATCCGTGCCCGTGTCCAAGCATGCCAATCTCGTCGCGCTGGACACCATCCTGGCCGAGCGGCGCAACCAGGCCTATGCCGGCACCTTGGTGACCGCCGGCACAGCCGAGGGCGTGGTCTGGGCCACGGGCGACCGCACGGAGACCGGGCGCATCGCCACCTTGATCGCCGAGGCGGCTGAACTGTCCACGCCGCTTACGCGCAAGATCGCGCAATTCAGCCGGCTGCTGTTGTGGGTCATCCTCGGGTTGGCCGCGGCCACGTTTGCCATCGGGGTCAGCCGGGGCGAAAACACGGTGGACATGTTCATGGCCGCCGTGGCGCTGGCGGTGGGCGCCATCCCGGAGGGGTTGCCCGCCGCTGTCACCGTCACGCTCGCCATCGGGGTGGCCCGCATGGCGCGGCGCCGCGCCATCATCCGCAAGCTGCCGGCCGTCGAAACCCTCGGCAGCACCACCGTCATCTGCTCCGACAAGACCGGCACGCTCACGGAAAACCAGATGACCGTGCAACGCGTCTGGACGGGAGGCCTGGCGTATGAGGTCACGGGTGGCGGCTACGAGCCGCGCGGCGAATTCAGGTGCGGGGGCCGCCCGGTCGGGGCGGTGGAGCAGCCCGCGCTCGCCGAGTGCCTGCGCGCCGGCCTGCATTGCAATAACGCGCAACTCGGACGCGAAGCGGGCCGGTTGGTCGTGCAGGGCGACCCCACGGAGGCGGCCTTGATCGTGGCGGCGCAAAAGGCGGGCCTCGCCACCGCCGGGACCGCGCCGGCGCATGTGGACATGATTCCGTTCGAGTCTGAGCACATGTTCCGCGCCACGCTTCACGACCACCCGGACGGGGCGCGCATGATCTACAAGGTCGGCGCGGTTGAGCGGTTGCTCGAGCGCTGCCAGGACCAACTCGACGCCGCCGGCCGGATCGTCCCGCTCGACCGCGACGCCGCGCGCCGCGCCGCCGAAGCGATGGCCGCGGAAGGCCTGCGTGTGCTGGGGTTCGCCCGCCGGTCCGTGGCGGCGGACCAAGACCGGCTCGAGCACGAGCATGTCGCCGCCGGGCTGACCTTCCTCGGATTGCAAGGCCTGCTCGACCCGCCGCGCGCCGACGCGGTGACCGCCGTCGCCCGCTGCCAGGAGGCCGGCATCCGCGTCAAGATGATCACGGGCGATCACGCGCTCACCGCGCGCGTCATCGCCACCCGCATCGGACTGAAGGAAGCCGACGGCGCGGCCCCGCGCGCGGCGGTGACCGGGAAAGAACTGGAAAAGCTGTCCGACGCGGAGCTGGAGGAGACGGCGGAGCGCACCGCGGTGTTCGCCCGCATCGCCCCCGAGCAAAAATTCCGGCTCGTCCAGGCGCTCCAAGCCCGGGGTCACGTCGTGGCCATGACGGGCGACGGCGTGAACGACGCGCCCGCCCTCAAGCAGGCCGACATCGGCATCGCCATGGGCATCACCGGCACCGAGGTGGCCAAGGGCGCCGCCGACATGCTGCTGACCGACGACAATTTCGCGACCATCGAGGCCGCGGTGGAGGAAGGGCGCGGGGTGTTCGACAACCTGACGAAATTCATCGTCTGGACGCTGCCCACCAACGGCGGCGAGGCCCTGCTCATCCTCACCGCGATCTTTCTCGGCGTGGCGCTCCCGGCCCTGCCGGTGCAACTGCTGTGGGTCAACATGAGCACGGCCATCTTCCTCGGGCTCATGCTGGTGTTCGAACCGAAGGAGCCGGGGCTGATGCTCCGCCCGCCGCGTGATCCCCGCCGGCCGTTGCTGACCTACCCGCTCCTCATGCGCACGGGACTGGTATCGCTGCTCATGCTGGTCGGCGGCTTTGCCTTGTTCCACCTGGAGCAGGCGATCGCGGGCGCCAGCCTCGCCGAGGCGCGCACCATCGTGGTCAACACCGTCGTGATCGTGGAATCGTTCTATCTGCTGAACTGCCGGTCGCTGGCGTGCCCCCCGTGGACCGTGGGATTTTTCTCCAACCGCTGGATCTTCGCCGGCATCGGTGGAATGCTGCTGGCGCAGCTGGCTTTCACCTATCTGCCGGTGATGCATCGTCTTTTCCACACGGCCCCCGTCGGTCTGGAAGCCTGGTTCCACAGCCTGCTGGTGGGTCTGGCGGTCTTTGCGCTGGTAGAATTCGAGAAATGGGCGCGCCATCGCCGGGGGCCGCTTGCGGCGGCCGACAGCTGAGCCGGGCCGGTGCGACCACCCTGGCCGGAAGTTCCCCGCCCCGCCCGCGAAACCTTTTGCGCCCGCCCCGGTCCCGCGCAAGATTCAGCCCGTGCCGGTCCTCTCGCCCACCGCCAGCCTGCCAAAGCGCACCATCACGCTGCGCGACGGCCGCGCCTACCGCATGCGGCCGCTCGGCCCGCCCGACGCGGCCGAGGTGAGCCGGTTCTTCAACTCGCTTTCGCCCGAAACCGTGCGCGCCCGCTACGGCTACCTCATCCACGACATGACGCCGGAGCGTGCCCACCGGCTCGTCCGGTTCGACCTCGCGCGCGAAATACCCATCGGGCTTTTCGAAATCGGCCCCGATGGCCGCGAGACCCTCTGGGGCATGGCGCGCCTCGTGCTCGCCCCCGATGGCGGCGAGGCCGAGTGCGCCTTCCTCGTCCACGACGCCAAACGCGGCCTCGGCATGGCCTCCCGCCTGCTCCTCTACCTCCGCATCCTGGCCCGGTGGCGCGGCGTGCCCCGGCTCTTCGCCCAGGTGCGGCGCGACAATCACGCCATGCTCGGGGTTTTCCGGCGCGCCGGCGCCACCCTGCACTTCGGCGAAGGCGACGTGGTGGAGGTGGACATCCCCTTCCGGCGCACGGACAAGAATCTGTTCGACATCCCCCGGACCGCTCCTTCCATTCGCCCCATGGCCCAGCCTGAGAAAAAGTCCTATTCGCCCGTCGAACTCGTCATCGACCTCGCCCTCTGCGCGGGCGTGTTCCTGTTCTTCAAGGCCCTCATCGTGCCGCACGTGCCCTCGAACGACCCGAAGATGATCACGCTGTGGTCCGCCCTGGCCTCGTCCTGCATGACCGGCGTCTTCTGGCTGGCGTGGCAGATGGTCAAGGTCGTGTTCCGTTTCCAGGTAGCCTCGCGCAAGTAGGCGCGCCCGCGGGAAAATCACCCGCGCCTGCAACCTCCCCCGGAAATCCCGGTCGCAGCCTCCGTGCCGCCGCGTTCCGCCCTCCCCGTCCTTGGCCTGGTGGCCAGCCTGCTCGCAGGCTGCGCGCACAACCACGTGATGGAGGTCGAAGCCAACCGGCTCACGGGCACGCCGACCGAGCTGGACAACGTCTCCTACTACGTCGTCGGCGTGCATGACACGTCGGTCTCGCCCGGCGGCGAACTGCACCGCAAGGAAGCCGCCACCCTCCTCGCCGCCGCCCTCGCGACGCGCGGCATGTTCATCGCCCCCACGCCCGACCGCGCCGACGTGCTCATCGAACTGACCTACGGCCTCGACCCGCACAAGATCGTCGTCCACGAGCTGAACAACCCCGTGCTGGGCTACAACAAGACCAAGGTCGCCGAGGAGCTGCGCCTGAAGAACCTCCACGTCACGGCGCGCCGCCAACCCCGGCCCGGCGAAGACCAGCTGCCCCCCGTGCTCTGGACCGTCCACGTGCGCGTGCGCGACGCCCGCAACGAGCTGCGCACCTACCTGCCCATCCTCGCCGAGGTCGCCGCCGACTGGGCCAGCCGCAACACGCACGGCACGCGCACCTTCACGGCCACGTTGGAGGACGGCGTGCTCATCTACGTCAGCGGCGGCCACGAGCAGCCGGGCATCTCGCCGTTCGCGGAGAAGTAGCCCGGTTCTCTTCGGTGGAACCCGCACTCCGTGCGGGTTTGCCCAGCCTGCACGGAGTGCAGACTCCACCAAAATGCTAAGCCGCCCTCCGCTTCCCGATGGCTACCGAGACCCAGATCGACATCTCGTAAAGCAGGCAGAGCGGCAGCGCGAGGAAGGTCTGGTTGATGGGATCCGGCGTCGGCGTGACGATGGCCGCGATGATGAAGAACACCACGATGGCGTGCCGGCGGTATTTCTTGAGCGTCGCCACCTCGACGAGACCGAGGTAGTTCGCCAGCACGACCAGCAGCGGGAACTCGAAGGCCGCCCCGACGCCGAGCACCAGCCACATGAGCAGGCTGTAGTAGTTCTCGGCCGTCCACATCACCGTGTAGCCGAGCAGTTCGTTCAGCTCGAACGACACCTTGATCGTGCTCGGCACGAGGAAATAGTAGCTGAAGCCCGCACCCGCGAGGAACAGCGCCATGGCCGACAGCCCCGCGGGCACGGCCACGCGCAGCTCGCCGCGAGTGAGCGCCGGCGCCACGAACTGCCCGGCGAAGAACAGCCAGAACGGCAGCGAGAGCAGCACGCCGCCGATCACGCAGACGTTGATGATGACCGAAAAGACGCCCATCGGGCTCGTCGTCACGAGATCGTTCCGCAACTGCGGGTAGACTGCCCGGGCCTGCTCCAAGGGCCAGTTGAGGAGCGTAGCGGCATCGTCGAGATAGTAGCCGATGATGGCCACGAAGATCGCGAAGACCAACGCACTCTTGAGCAGGGTGATGCGCAACTCCTCCAGATGATCAAGGAAGCCCATGGGCTTGCCCCCGCCGCCCGCCGCGGCGGGTCCGGATGCGGGGTCGGAGGTCTCTGGGAGGTCGGCGCTCAAGGGCGCTGTAGGAAGCAAGTTTGTCCGCGCGCGGCAATCCCCGTGTTCGGCGGCTGCTCGACCCTCCGCGATTGCCTAATACAGACCCGGCGGCCGGGGTTGCGCCGTTGACACCCCTTGGGCGTTACGGTGCGATGGTGCCCATTTCGTTCATTTCCCATGGCCAAAAAATCCTCCGCGAAGAAACCCGCCCGCAAGGCGGCCAAATCCCAACCCGCCCGCGCGCCGAAGTATGTCTATAATTTCGGCAAGAAGACCGATGGCAACGGCGCGATGAAGCCGCTGCTCGGCGGCAAGGGCGCCAACCTCGCCGAGATGTGCCGCATCGGCCTGCCCGTGCCCCCGGGCTTCACCATCACCACCGAGGTCTGCACCTACTACTACGCCAACCGGCGCACCTACCCCGCCGTGCTCCGCGCCCAGATGGAGGCCGGCATCGCCGCCATCGAGCAGCAGACCGGCAAGAAATTCGGCGATCTCGAGAACCCCCTCCTCGTCTCCGTCCGCTCCGGCGCCCGCGATTCCATGCCCGGCATGATGGATACCATCCTCAACCTCGGCCTCAATGACCAGACCGTCGAGGCCCTGGCCAGGAAGACCGGCAATCCGCGCTTCGCCTGGGACTGTTACCGGCGCTTCGTCCAGATGTATGGCGACGTCGTCCTTGGCGTGCAGAAGCGCGCCGGCGAGGACCACGAGCCCTTCGAGACCGTCATCTCCGGCCTCAAGGACGAGCGCTACGGCAACCACGAGATCGAGGATACCAAGCTCAACGTCGACGACCTCAAGGAGCTCGTCGTCCGCTTCAAGAAGCTCGTGCATGACCGCACGGAGAAGAACTTCCCCGCCTCGCCGTGGGACCAGCTCATGGGCGCCGTCGGCGCCGTGTTCGGCTCGTGGATGAACGACCGCGCCATCGTCTACCGCCGCAAATACAACATCCCCACCGAATGGGGCACCGCCGTGAACGTGCAGGCCATGGTCTACGGCAACACCGGCGACAACTCCGGCTCCGGCGTCGCCTTCACCCGCAACCCCGCCAACGGCGTGAAGGAATTCTACGGCGAGTTCCTCATCAACGCGCAGGGCGAGGACGTCGTCGCCGGCGTGCGCACGCCCGAACCGGTGGCCGAGCTGAAGAAGCACCTGCCCGCCGCCTACCACGAGCTCGAGCGCATCCGCCAGACGCTGGAGAAGCACTTCAAGGACGTGCAGGACTTCGAGTTCACCATCGAGGACGGCGTCGTCTACATGCTCCAGACGCGCAACGGCAAGCGCACCGCCATGGCCGCGCTCAAGTTCTCCATGGATATGTTCCGGGAGAAGCTCATCGACTGGCAGACCGCAGTCATGCGCAACCCGGCCGACCAGCTCGACCAGCTGCTCGCCCCGGTCTTCGACACGAACGAGGTGAAGAAGGCCGCGGTCATCGCCACCGGCCTGCCCGCCGGCCCCGGCGCCGCCTCCGGCCAGATCTATCTCAACGCCGACCGCGCCGTCACCGCCGCTGACAAGGGCCAGAAGGTCCTCCTCGTCCGCGTCGAGACCTCGCCCGAGGACCTGCGCGGCATGATCGCCGCCGAGGGCATCCTCACGGCCCGCGGCGGTGTCTCCTCGCACGCCGCCCTCGTCGCCCGCCAGATGGGCAAGGTCTGCGTCTGCGGCGCCGCCGCCGTCGAGGTCGACTACCACAGCCGCACCGTCACCGTCGCCGGCCAGACCTTCAAGGAAGGCGACTGGATGTCGATCGACGGCACCGCCGGCAAGGTCTATGCCGGCCAGATCAAGACCGCGCCCTCCGAGATCATCGCCGGCCTGATCGACGGCGATGCCGAGGCGAGGAAGACCGAGAAGTTCCGGAGCTTCCAGCAGCTCATGAAGTGGTGCGCCCAGGCCACGAAACTCTCCGTCCGCACCAACGCCGACTCGCCCGCCCAGACGCAGAACGCCATGGCCTTCGGCGCTGTCGGCATCGGCCTCTGCCGCACCGAGCACATGTTCTTCGAGGGCGACCGCATCGACGCCATGCGCGAGATGATCCTCGCCGACACCGTCGAGGCCCGCAAGGCCGCCCTCGCCAAGCTGCTGCCCTACCAGCGCGACGATTTCGCCGGCATTTTCCGTGCCCTCAAGGGCTACCCGGCCACCATCCGCTTCCTCGACCCCCCGCTGCACGAGTTCCTCCCCCACACCCCGGAGCAGCAGGCCGAGCTCGCCAAGAAGATGGGCATCCCCGCCGACAAGATCGCGGCCCGCGTGCACCAGTTGCACGAGTTCAACCCCATGCTCGGTTTCCGTGGCTGCCGCCTCGGCATCGGCTATCCCGAGATCTCTGCCATGCAGGCGCGCGCCGTCTTCGAGGCCGCCGCGCTCGTGCAGAAGGAGGGCATCAAGGTCCGCCCCGAGATCATGATCCCGCTCGTCGGCTTCAAGAAGGAGCTCGATCTGCAGCTCGACGTCGTCCACGCCGTCGCCAAGGAGGTCATGGCCGAGCGGAAGGTGAAGCTGAACTACATGGTCGGCACCATGATCGAGGTCCCGCGCGGCGCGCTCACCGCCGACGAGATCGCGCAGAGCGCCGAGTTCTTCAGCTTCGGCACCAACGACCTCACGCAGACCGCCCTCGGCATGTCGCGCGACGACTCCGGCTCGTTCCTCCCGCACTACGCCGAGCTCGAAATCGTGAAGAAGAACCCCTTCGCCACGATCGACCAGACCGGCGTCGGCCAGCTCATGCAGATCGCCGTGACGAAGGGCCGCTCGACCCGCCCCGACATCAAGCTCGGCATCTGCGGCGAGCACGGCGGCGATCCCGACTCGGTCAAGTTCTGCCACAAACTCGGCCTCACCTACGTCTCTTGCTCGCCCTTCCGCGTGCCGGTGGCCCGGCTTGCCGCCGCCCAGGCCGCCATCGCGGAAGCGAAGGCCAAGAAAAAGTAACTGTAGGAGGGGCATTAAGCCCCGACCAACTTATCGAGCCTCGGCCACCTACCGGGGCTTTTTGCTTACCCGAAAAGCCGGGCTTGCCTTCACCCGGCCCTTGCCAACCGTCGGCCTTTTCCACGCTGGCACGAATCCTGCCGGTCCACTTCACCCATGAACAAACTACGCTCCCTCCTGGCCGGCCTCATGCTCGGCCTGCTCTCCCTCTCCTTCGCCTCGGCGCAGGACGCCCAACCGCCCGCCGAGCAAGCCTCGCCGGCCCTCACCGACCTCAAGGCCCTCATCGAAAAGGTCGGCGCCAAGCTCCGCGCCGGTTCCAGCTCCGCCGAGGCCCTCGCCCCCGAGATCGCCGAATTCGACGCCCTTCTCGCCAAGCACACCGCGAAGAACGACGACACCGCGCAGATCGCCATCATGAAGGCCCTGCTCTACGTGCAGGTGCTGAACGACAGCGCCAAGGGCCGTGAGCTGCTCGCCGCCGTGAAGAAGGATTTCCCCGGCACCAAGCCCGCCGAGGCCGTGGACAGCATCCTCGCGCAGATGGACGCCGAGGCACAGGCCGAGGCCAAGCTCGCCGCGCTCGTCGGCAGCACCGCCCCCGAGATCAACTTCGACTGGTCCACCCGCGCCGGCCTCAAGAAGCTTTCCGACCTCAAGGGCAACGTCGTCGTGCTCGACTTCTGGGCCACCTGGTGCGGCCCCTGCATCCGCTCCTTCCCCAAGGTCCGCGAGGAGGTCGCCCACTTCAAGGGCTCGCCCGTCGTCATCCTCGGCGTCACCAGCCTCCAGGGCCAGGTGCACGGCCTGCCGGGCGGCAAGGTCGACACCGAAGGCGACCCGCAGAAGGAATACTCCCTCATGCCCGAGTTCATGAAGGCCAAGGATATGACCTGGGACGTCGCCTTCAGCACGGAGAACGTCTTCAACCCCGACTACGGCATCCAGGGCATCCCCTTCGTCGCCATCATCGACCCGACCGGCAAGGTGCGCCACGCCGGCCTCAACCCGCTCGACCCGTCGGCCGACATCCAGGGCAAGGTCACCGCGCTCCTCAAGGAGTTCAACCTGCCCGTCCCCGCCGCCAAGGGCTGAGCGCATGGATGTGTAGGGCCGGCCCTTGCGGCCGGGCCGCCAAGATATCCCCGCCCGGCCGGACAGGCCGGGCTTTTTTGTGCATAGCCCGAAATGACCATCGTTCCGGCGAGAATAATTTTGCCGGCGGCGGCGCTTGGACAATGATCGGTGTTGTCATTCCCCACATGAAAATCCTCCGCTCCCTCCTCGCCGTGCTTTCGCTCGGCTTTTTCGCCACCGCGATCGCTCTCGCACAAGAAGCGCCCCCGCCCGAGCCCCCGCCGGTCATCAAGGAAATGCAGGCCATCGTCGGCCAGGTCCGGGAGAAGATGAAGGCCGGCAAGCCCACCGCCGAGAGCCTCGCCGGCGAAATCGCCGCTTTCGACGCCCTCCTCGCCAAATATCCCGAGAAGAACAACGACACCGCCCAGGTCGCGATGATGAAGGCGTCGCTCTACTTCCAGGTTCTGAACGACGAGGAAACCGGCAAAAAACTCCTCACCGCCCTGGTCGCCGATTATCCCGGCACGCGCGCCGCCACACAGGCGACCCGCACGCTGGACTCGCTGACCCCCGAGGCCAAGGCCAAGGCGAAGGCCGAACGCGAGGCCCGCGAGGCCAAGCTGGCCGCCCTCATCGGCAAGCCCGCCCCCGAACTCAACTTCACCTGGACCTCCCGTCCGGGCTTCAAGAAGCTCTCCGACCTCAAGGGCAACGTCGTCGTCCTCGACTTCTGGGCCACCTGGTGCGGCCCCTGTATCGCAACTTTCCCGCAGGTCCGCGTGAAGGTCGAACACTTCAAGGGCTCGCCCGTCGTCATCCTCGGCGTCACCAGCCTCCAGGGCTTCGTGGCCAACATGGGCCCGCGCATCGACACCAAGGACAACCCGCAGAAGGAATACGACCTCATGCCCCAGTTCATGAAGGAAAAGAACATGACCTGGGACGTCGCCTTCAGCACCGAGAACGTCTTCAACCCCGACTACGGCATCCAAGGCATCCCCTACGTCGCCATCATCGCCCCCGACGGCACCGTGCGCCATACCGGCCTGCACCCCGGCAACAAGGCCGCCGACATCTCCGGCAAGATCACGGCCATCCTCAAGGAGTTCAACCTCCCCGTCCCCGCCGCCAAGAGCTGAGCGTATGGATGTGCAGGGCCGGCCTTTGCGGCCGGGCCGCGAAGATATCCCAGCCCGGCCGGACAGGCCGGGCTTTTTTCTCAGGCCGGGTAGACAAGAGCGGCCACCTGCGGCGCTCTTCTGCATCGTTACCCTGATTCCACCATGGATATCCTGAAATCCGCCCTGCGTTCCCTGCGCGCGCATCCGCTCTTCGCCGCCCTCATCATCGGGCTGCTGGCCCTCGGCATCGGCGCCAACACCGCCATCTTCGGCGTCGTCCACGCCGTCCTCCTCAAGCCCCTGCCCTACCCGCAGCCCGGCGATCTCGTCATGGTCCGCAAGCCACCGGCCGATCCCGCGGCCAACGTCCCCGGCGGCGGCGACATGATGCCAGACGCCGAGTTTCTCGGCTGGGTCGAAGCCGTGCCCAAGTCCTTCCGCTCCCTCGCCGCCTACCGCAACAACAACTCCAACCTCCAGCTCGGCGCCGGCGCCGTGCGCGTGCCCACCGCCGTCGTGACGGGCGAGTTTTTTCCCATGCTGGGCGTGAGCGCCTGGCGCGGACGGCTCTTCAGCGAGGAGGACATGAAGGTCGGCGCCGCCCCGGTCACCGTCATCAGCCACAGCGCGTGGCAGAGCCGCTTCAACGGCTCCGACGCCGCCCTCGGCCAGATCGTCAAGCTCGACGACGTCGCGCACACCATCATCGGCGTGCTCCCGCCCTCGTTCGAGTTTGTCGATCCCGTGCAGTTCTGGCGTCCGCTCGCCATCACGCCCAACGCCCCCGGCCAGCTGCGCATCCAGATGGTGCGCGTCTTCGGCCGCTTGCTGCCCGGCACGCCGCTCGACACGGCCCGGCGCGAACTCGACGGGCTCTCCGAGCGCTACTGGACCAATTTCACCGCCGGCCTCTTCTCGGGCGGCCCGGGCGCGGCCAACAACGAGCGTCGCGTCGTAACCGGTCCCCAGCCCGGCGCCGCTCCCGCCAATGCCGGACCACAGACCTCACCTTCCCCGGCCACCGATAATGCCTCCGGCCCCCGCGCCGTGACCGCATCGCCCGGCACTCCCGCGCCGTCCGGCCCGACATTCACCCAAGCCGGCCCCGGCGGAGCGCGCGGCGGCCCGCCGCCCGGCCTGCGCCTGCCCTTCGCCGATTCCAAGGTGCAGCTCGTCAATCTGCAGGAGCAGCTCGCCCGCCAGTCGCGTACGACGCTCTGGTTGTTGCTCGGCGTTGTGGGTTTTGTGCTCCTCATCGCCTGCGCCAACGTCGCCAACCTCCAGCTCGCCCGCGCCGCGGCGCGCAAGCGCGAGGCCGCCGTCCGTTCCGCGCTCGGCGCCTCCCCCTTGCGGCTCTCCCTGGAGCTGCTCGCCGAAAACCTCGTCCTCGCCTTCCTCGGTGGCACGCTCGGCGTGGTGCTGGCGTGGTGGGGCACGCAGGCCCTCGAGGCCTGGCTCGCGAACTTCCTCCCGCGCGTGAATCCCATCGGCGTCAGCCTGCCTGTGCTCGGGTTCGCCGTCGCGCTCGCGGCGGTGTCGGGCCTCGCCTTCGGCCTCGCGCCGGCCTGGCAGACCGGCCGCGTCGACCTGCTCGAGGCGTTGAAGGAGGGCTCGCACCAGGCCACCTCCGGCGGGCACCGCTGGCGCCAGGGCCTCGTCGCCCTCGAGGTCGCCCTGGCCCTCGTGCTCGCCATCAACGCCGGCCTGCTCGTCAAGAGCCTCTGGCAACTTTACTCGACCGAACTCGGCTACCGCACGAGCGATGTCCTCACCGCCAATCTTTCCCTGCCCGCCCGCTACCGCACGCCGGCCGAGCAGCGCGACTTCGCCGATCGCTGGCTCGCCGCCCTGCGCGCCCTGCCCGGCGTCAAGTCCGCTGCCATCACCGACGCGCCACCCTTGTCCGGTTTCCAGCAGATGGTTCTTTCCGCCACCTCCGACACGCGGGGCGGCCGCCAGAACGCCTCCGTCAACAGCAACCGGCCCGCCATGGGCATCGGCTCAGCCACGCCCGAGTTTTTCCAGGCCGCCGGCATCGCGCTGAAGGAGGGACGCTACTTCACCGAGCAGGACGGCGCCACCGCCCCGCCCGTCGCCATCGTCAACGAGGCCTACCTGAAGGCCTTCCACCCGAACGGCTTCACGCTCGGCTCCGAGATCTCCCTGCCCACCGGCCCCCGCGCCGGCGGCCACGCCGCCCCCACGGCGCAGATCGTCGGCGTCGTCGCCGACATCCGCCCGCGCGGCTTTGAGAGCACGGCCACGCCCATGGCGTATTTCCCCTTCGCCCAGCAGCCGCGCAACCGCCTCTCCGCCGTGCTGCACTTCACCGGCGACGAGGCCGCCCTCGCCCGCGCCGTGCAGCAGGCCACGCACAAGGTCGACAGCGACCTCGCCCTCGACACGCCCTCGACGCTTGAGGCCCAGATCAACCGCCAGAATGCCCCGCGCCGCGTCACCCTCATGCTCACCGCCACCTTCGCCGCGACGGCCGTCCTGCTCGCGGCCCTCGGCATCTTCGGCGTCATGAGCTACACCGTCACGCAGCGCACGCCGGAGATCGGCGTCCGCATGGCCCTCGGCGCCGATGCCCCCGCCATCCTGCGCTGGATGCTCCGCTTCGGCGGCCTCGCCATCGGCGCCGGCCTCGTGGTCGGCATCGGGCTCACTTACGGCACCAGCAAGCTCCTCCAATCCTACCTCACGGGCGTGACCGCCCTCGAAACTCCCGTGGTCCTGATCGGCGTGGCCGTGCTCGCGCTCATCGGCCTGGTCGCCTGCCTGTTGCCCGCCCTGCGCGCCTCGCGCGTCAATCCCGTGGTCGCGTTGCGCAATGAGTGAACTGGAGGGGCTGGTCCGCGCCACCTTCCATCTCCCTTGTCAACCCGGCACTGCCTCCGCAACCGGTGACCACCGGGGACTTTCCCCGAAACCCGCCCCTTATCTCCGGCGGGTCGGGCATAATCTGACCAAATAACGCGCATTTTCGCGCAAATCTTGGGCTGACTTAATCCCCCCGGGCGGGCATCCTAAGGCCGTTATGGTCAGCCCAAATTCCCCCACGCCCGGCGCGGACGCCGGCGCCTCCTCCGCCACGGCCAGCATTTCCGATGTCGTCATCCGCCTCGCCGGCGACTCGCAGGACGGCATCCAGGCCGTCGGCGGCTTCCTCGCCCGTCTCGCCGGCCGCTCCGATCAGGACGTCATGACCTACATGACGATCCCCTCCACCATCTCCGGCGGCCCGTCCATCTTCCAGGTCCGCATGGGCTCCGGCGACATCCTTTCGGCGGGCGACCGGGCCGACGTGCTCGTGGCCTTCTACCAGCACAGCTACGAGAACCACCGCGCCTCGCTCCGCCCCGGCGGCGTGCTCCTCTACGATTCCGACCACGTCAAGCCCAACCCCGACGACCGCGAGGTCACCGCCGTCGGCGTGCCCATGACCTCCGCCACCGTCGAGGCCGTCGGCGGTTCGTCGAAGGAGAAGGGCAAGAACATCTACGTCCTCGGCCTCATCGCGCGCATGTTCGACCTCGACGTGCCGAAGCTCACGCAACTGATCAAGGAGCGCTTCGCCGGCAAATCCGAGGACATCGTGCGCAACGCCATGCTGGCCTTCGACGCCGGCTACGCCTACCCCGCCGAGCACCTCCGCCAGTGCCTCTACCGCCTCGACAAGCCCGCCGCGCCCGCGCCCGGCGGCCGCGCGCAGGTCACCGGCGACGGCAACTCCGTCCTCGCCTACGGTCTCATCGCGGCCGGCGTGCGCTACGGCGCCGGTTATCCCATCACGCCGTGGTCCTCGATCATGGAGATCCTCCGCACCGAGCTGCCGAAATACGGCGGCATCTTCGTGCAGGCCGAGGACGAGATCGCGGCCGTCTCCACCGCGCTCGGCTTCGCCTACGGCGGCCACCTCTCCGTCACCGGCAGCTCCGGCCCCGGCCTCTCGCTGAAGATGGAGGCGCTCGGCTGGGCCACCATGGCCGAGATGCCCCTCATCGTCATCAACGTCCAGCGCGGCGGCCCCTCCACCGGCATGCCCACCAACGTTGAGCAAAGCGACCTCCTCCAGGCCATCTACGGCTCGCACGGCGACACCCCCCGCGTCGTCCTCGCCCCCAAGGACGTCGAGGATTGCTTCTACATCGCCCTGGAGGCCGGCCGCATCGCCCGCGAGTTCAGCACGCCCGTCATCATCCTCACCGACCAGGCCATCGCCACCCGCATCGAGGCCTTCGCCGAGCCCGACCTCAGGAAACTCATGGTCGACGCCAAGCCCGACACCCGCCCGCGCGACCCCGATTTCAAGCCCTACGCCTTCGACCGGCCCACGCGCCACGCGCCGCCCGGCTCGTTCATGACCTCCGGCAAGTATCCCACCGTCACCGGCCTAGAGCACGACGAACACGGCCACCCGACCGGCAGCCCGAAGCTGCACATGCAGATGACCGCGAAGCGCCGCGAGAAGATCAAGGCCGTCGCCGCCACCCTGCCGGCCCCCGAGCTGGCCGGCGACGAGTCCGGCGACGTCCTCCTCGTCGGCTGGGGTTGCACCTACGGCCCGATCCGCGAAGCCATGGCCCGCCTCCGCAACGCCGGCGCCAAGGTCGGCCACCTGCACCTGCGCCACCTGCACCCGCTCGCCCCCGGCCTCGAGAAAACCTTCGCCCGCTACAAGCACGTCCTCGTCGTCGAGATCAACGACGAGGGCCTCTACGGCTACGGCCAGCTCGCCACCCTGCTGCGCGCCCGCTTCTGCAACCCCGCCATCGGCTCCATCACCAAGACCGACGGCCTCACCTACAAGGTCAGCGAGATCGTCGAGCGCACCGCCAAGGTCCTCGGCCTCGCCGACACCTCCGTCGGCATGCGCAAGCAAAGCATTCTCGCCGCGCCTCAGCGCTGATCCACCGCTCACCGCCAACTGCTCACACTTATGTCCGCTCCCGCACCCGCCCCCGTTGCCCTTTCCCCCGACGCGCCCCGCGCCCCCCTGTCCAAGAAGATCCTCACCGCCGACCACCCGACCTGGTGCCCCGGCTGCGGCGACTTCGCCGTGCTCGCCTCCTTCTACAAGGTCCTCGAGAAGCTCAACTACCCGCAGGAGAAGATCGTCACCTTCGCCGGCATCGGCTGCTCCTCCCGCTTCCCCTACTTCGTCAACACCCACGGCGGCCACTACATCCACGGCCGCGCCCTGCCCTTCGCCGCCGGCATCTCCCTCGGCCGCGACGACCTCCACGTCTTCGTCTTCGGCGGCGACGGCGACGGCTTCTCCATCGGCGGCAACCACCTCGTCCACACCGCCCGCAAGAACCCCCGCCTCACCTACGTCATCATGGACAACTCCGTCTATGGCCTGACGAAGAAGCAGACCTCGCCCACCTCCCCGCTCGGCTTCAAGTCCAAGACCGACCCCTGGGGCGCCATCGACCAGCCCATCAACCCGATGCGCACCCTCCTCAACAGCGGCGCCACCTTCATCGCCCGCTCCCATGCCACCCAGGTCAACCACATGGTCGAGATGATGCTCAAGGCCGCCCAGCACGACGGCTTCTCCGTCGTCGAGATCCTCTCCGAATGCGTCGAGTTCTTCGAGGGCGCCTTCGACGGCGCCAACCCCCGCAAGGGCGGCGCCTGGCAGACCATCGAGCTCAAGAAGAACGACGGCTCCCCCGAGGACGCCGCCCGCCACGACCCCACCGACGAGATCGCCGCCTACAAGCTCGCCTCCGAGCCCTGGCCCGGGAAGTTCGGCATCTTCTACGAGAACAAGGCGCGCCCGACCAAGAACGCCCTCGAACAGAAACTTATCGCGACCACCCGCGAGAAGACCAAGAACGCCTCCGACGTGGACCTGCTCTCGAAGACCTTCGCGCGCATGCGGTAAGTCTACGGTGAGATAATTCCTGTCTGCGCGTTGCGATCCTTGCTGTCTTCGTAGTATCTAACTTCGGTGTCATGTCTTAGGTCGCGCTGAAATTTGAAGAACTTTTGCCTAAAAAGCAGAATGGGATCGGATTTCCCCTCCTCTGGCTCTGCTTCAACCTGCTTTTGTGCGTGGTATTGCGCCACCACAAGGAGGACATAGTTCGCAACGATCTCCAGAAAGACAGGATCTCCCTCATCCTTGCTCCTCTTCTCTTCAATTATTGGATGATTAGCGTTTATCCAGATTACGCCGCGTCCAATCATATCCCTATCATCTACCGGGTCGTCAAATTCGCCATAAACCCTGCGTTCAGTTTCGGGTATGCTGGGATCATCGGACATTAAGACCTTCAGGCCGTCTTTTCCCTTTTTCGGTTCGGCCTTCTTGCTGATACGCGTGCCCACAACTGCCGCATAATCATCACCGTTCGGATCAGGCACAAATGCGGGTAGGCGATCATTTCCTTTCCCACCTGGCCCATCTCCCGGCGAAACCCCTTCCGTGATCACCCAACGCCCACGGATTAAGTCGACCACTGCTTCCCCTTCGATTGGCTTCCTATAGATTGTATGGCTCCCTGCTTCCTGATCATCCGTGGCATTTAGCTCGGTATGATCTACAATAGCTCGTTTCTGTAATTCCCTAAGTTCTAGCCTGAAATTGAGGTCACATTTTTTTAGGAATTTACTCAACTCCTTCATTTTCTCACTCGATGCGGTAAGTTTGCGTTCTCGCTCTTTCTTGCGCTGCTCTTCCTCTACTTCGGAAACTACCTTGATCACGTTTTCTTTGATGAATGCTTCTATGATCTCCGTAAGGTCATCACCTTCCTCAAGACCCTTCCGGTTCTCTTTAACCGCAACGGAATCCCGCAATTTGGTCAACGTCAGTGAACCATTGAAATATTTGGAAAATGGCCGGCCATCAAACTTGTCAACTCGCACATCAGCTACGCTCGAAATACCGTCACTGAGGTCGATGAAGTTATCATCGCCCAATGGTTTGCCAAAATACCTGAGCTTCAGGGTCGGTCTTTCCTGATCAGTGACTCGCAGCTCTTCCGGCGCCTCAAAACTCCATTCCCGTAGAACTCCCATCGGCTCAGATAATTTCAGGTCAAATGTTGTATCCTGCCTTCTCTTGCGGAGCCAGACTTTCACCTGCTGATTTTTGATCACGTGCCTTATGCGAGGGGATTTTTCCAAATTGGCCACGAGTTCCACCAGTTCCTGAGTCACCTTATGGCTGTTTAACAATTCGATCTTTGTCCCATTAGGTTTGTCTGTCCTGCGATTCTTATAACCTCCTTCGCTGTATTTTCGGATAATCTGTTTCCGATCTGGATCCCACTTGAACCAAGCGCGACATTCCAACCCACCCTTCACAGAGCAAATCCAACAGTGCTCAAAATTCATGATCGCATAGGCCTTGCCGCCGGTTCCAAAGCGGCCTGTGACTGGCTCTCCAGCTTCTCGACCACTACCACTCTCGAAATATCTGAAGAACTTTCCTTCAAGATCTTCGTAGGACATCCCCTCCGCATTATCACTGATAATCAGGGAATCAATATGGCGCCCTTTCGTTGAGCATATCTCGACCTCTATGCTTTGCCCTGAAAATCTCCTGAGCCGGCGATATGAGTCATCGCAGTTCGAGATATACTCGGCAATTCCCCGCGCGTGACTTCTGCCTCCGCGCCACCTCTCAAGCTGAGATTCGAGTAGTTTTCCATAATCAACATGGACGACATCCAGGCTGCTATTTATCGGGCTCATGCTATTTCCCCCACAAGTTGGCTTCTGACTGCTGGAAACTTATCGTTAAGTAGAGTTTTCACTCTAAGCAGAATCGGGTCTCTTTTGGCAAAGGCCTCGACTATCATGTCGATGTTCTTGATTCGGCTGGAAGCCGCACTTTTTTTTGTGTGCCAACCAATCCCGTAGAAATACAGGTAATCCGTTTCCACGATTTGCTCTGGGCGCCCGGCTACTAGTTTTTCATAGGCCGGTGTAGCTCGGAGTCGTTTATATGGTGCCTCATCAATTGAGCTTATCTGTCGATCTGCCGCGCTATGCCCAATTTTATGATCCACTTTCTTCCCGCGAACCAAAGCATCGATATCTGCATATTGATGCCTCGCGATGTCTGAAAGGCCGTAGCCGGATATTTCGGAGCCAGTTAAAAGCCCTTTCTTGCCTTTCATCTCACCAACGCGCTTCAAGACAGTGCGCGAGCAGGGGAACTCCGTGAAGCCTCTCAGAGAATGCTTGTCTGGATTTATGAGCCAGCACTCAAGAACGACTTCTTCCGGCGTGAGTTTTAGACCGCGCTCTTTGCTTTTCCCAATAATCCATATGATCAACTTCTCCGTCGACAGGCGTCGCAATTCTGCGAATTCAGTCTCAGTCGCAACTTTGGTCAAGTGAGCCATCAGATTCTTTTCCGTAGGGCCTAATGCAGCCACGCCAACTTGATTTCCTTCTCCAGTGATTTGAACTCTGGGTCTCCGGTAACCAACTCACCCTTCTTCTCTTTGGCCAATGCGGCCGCGAAAGCATCCGCGAGACTTAGCTTATGCCTGGATTTGTATTCCGCCGCTAAATCGGCCAAGCGGCGATCCACCGCATGGAATTCTATCGGCATCACGGGCAACTCCCGTGCGATTGCCGCCCAAGCATTATCCCCCTCCCGGCGCCGAATGATATACTGCGCCTCGGCATAGTTTACTTCGGTCATATGCACCGGCGCATCCCGCTCCGCCGCTTTCTCTAGTATCCTCCGCACCATCTCTGACCCCGGCTCTTCTCGCAGGAAGGCGACCAAGGCATGTGAATCAAGAACTGTGGCGGGCATAGTTTTCGTCCTCCAAGGCCTTTTCCTCTTTCTTGTGCTCCGCCCATTCCTCGGTGAAAGACTTTCCGCCGGTCTTGCGCTTCAGGATGCCGTGAAGCCGGGCGATCGCTCGCTTGGTCACGGGCTTCAGCAAGATGCCTTCATCAGTGGCGACGAGCACGGCGCGTGAGCCCTCTTCGATATGAAATTCCTTCCGCATCCATAGCGGAATCACCACCTGTCCTTTGGTGGTGAACCATACGTTGTCCGATCTTGTTCCAGCTTTCATGCCTTGAGGACTACCTAAGAACAGTGTTACTTCAAGTCTTTTTCTTACTTTATATAACTTTCTTACTGTCTCACAGTAGTCAGGCTCAGCAAGCGAATCCCCCTGCTCAAGAAAGCTTCCTCACAGCGTCCGGCCGAACCACGCCACGGTCACCTGCACGGCGCGCTCGGCCAGTCCCAGCTCGGGCTGGAAGACATTGAAGATGTGGTCGGCGCCGGAGAGGAGCACCGCCTCGGCGGGCCGCCCCTTCGCCAGCCGCATGAACTCCGCTTCGTGCTGCTTCAGGAAGTCCTTCGAACCTCGGACGCTGAGAAATGCCCCGGGATACTTCGCCAGCGCCTGATCGACGTCCACTCCCTGAAAACTCTCATACAAGGCGCGCTTGGTGGTTATCTTTTTCCAACCCGGGACTTCATCCGTGCCCTCACCCTCCTTCAACGCCTTCTGGCCGGACGGTGTCGCTGCCCACAACACGAATTGATCCCCGCTCGGGCTCGACCACACGGCCATGGACTTGAACCAGCCGGGGTTGTGGCCCGCCGTCACGATGGCCGTCGTGGCCCCGAGGCTGAAGCCGAGGGCACCGATGCGCTCCGCCTTCACGCCCGGGCGGCCCAACAGCCAGGCCTGCGCCGCCGCCGTGTCGGCCAGCCGCAGCGCGAAGGTCGACTCGATCTGCGTCCGCTGCTTGTCGCCCTCGCCGCGGAAATTGATGCGCAGCGACGCGATGCCCTCCGCCGCCAGCCGCTCGGCGAGCCGCTTCACGATGTCCGCCGGACCATCCATGTCGTCGGCGAAGCCGTGCAGCATCAGCACCGCGCGGCCGTCCCAGTTCTCCTTCGGCTGCAGCCACGCGCCCGTCACGGCCTCGCCCGCCCCGCCCGGCTCGCCCGACGCCGCCACGATCACGACGCGCTCCTCGGTAAATTCCCCAGCCCACGCCGCTGCCGTCAGCATCACTCCGAGCAATATCTGTTTCATGCCCGCAAACTGCCCTTCAGGTCCGCGCATCGCCATCCAGAAAATCGCGGAATGCTATAGGCCAGCACTAGCCGCTAGGCCACAGTCAACGCCTGAACGACCATCTTGTGTCATTCTGAGCCGCAGGATGGCCCCCGTGTTTCCGGCCTTCCGCGCTTCCTCCTGACCCGCTTGCGCACGGGCGCGGACTGTGCAGCTTGCGGTCATGTCCCGTTCTGCTTCCACGCCCATCGATGCCGCCGTCCGCATCGGCCACGTGCACCTCAAGGTCGCCGACCTCCAGCGGTCGCTCGATTTCTACTGCGGCATCCTCGGCTTCCAGCTCACGCAGCGCTACGGCCCGCAGGCCGCGTTCATCTCCGCGGGCGGCTACCACCACCACATCGGCCTCAACACCTGGGAATCGCTCGGCGGCACGCCGCCCCCGGCCGGCCACACGGGGCTCTTCCACACCGCCATCCTCTATCCGACCCGCGCCGCGCTGGCCGACGCCCTGCGCCGGCTGATGGCCGCGCCATGGCCGCTCGACGGCGCCTCCGACCACGGCGTCAGCGAGGCGCTCTACCTGCGCGACCCCGACCAGAACGGCGTCGAGCTCTACCGCGACCGCCCCGAGAAGGACTGGCCGCGCGCCGCCGACGGCTCCCTCGCCATGGTCACCCGGCCGCTCGACCTCGAAGCTCTGCTCCGAGAAGCCCGCTAGTTCGCGCCGTGGGGCGCGGGTTCCGGGCTCGTCTCCGGCGCATGCAGCGTGCCGCCGCCGAAGCGGGCGAGCAGGCCGCGCATCTCGGTGAGCAACGACTGGTATTGCCGCTCATAGGCCTCGTCCGGTGCGCCCGGCGGCTGGGCGAAGGTGAATTGCACGAGCGTGGCGCCCGGCACGGTCCACACCCGGATCGGGAAGCGCCACACCTCGTCGTCGCTCGGTCCGCAACAGAGGTCGATCACGCCCGTGGCGTCATCGGCGCAGGTGTAGCAGAGCAATTCGCCCTGCGAGGTCAGCGCCCACCAGCGCCCGCGCCGCAGCTCGACGCGCTCGCAGAACTCCGTCGCCCAGCGCGGCAGGTTCTCGATGTCCGCGAGGAAGTTGAACACCGTGTCGCGCGGCGCGCACACGGCGAGGTTGACGGTGCGGATCATGGCGGGGCTCATGGGGCGTAGCGTTGGTGGATGGTCACGCTGTTGCCGTCGGGATCGGCCACGACCGCCATCCGGCAGACGCCGCTGTCGAACGGTTCCAGCACGAAGACCGTCTTCTTCGCGCGCAATACCGCCACCGCCGCGTCGAAGTCGGCCACCTCGAGCGCCGCGCTCGGGCCGTCGGGCGAGGGTTTCCATTTCTCCGCGGACATGTTGCTGATGGCGAGGGTGGCGGGGCCGATCTCGTATTCGATCCAGTGCCGGCCCTCGTGCTCGAAGACGGCGGCGGACTTCAGCCCGAGCACCCCCTCGTAGAAAGCACGGGCGCGGGCGATGTCGGTGACGGGGTAGCCGGTGAAGGCGATGCCGGTGACCTGCAGCGGCGATGGCGGGGTGTTCATGCCATCACCCTATCACCCCGCCCTGACAGCCCTATGTCAGGAGCGGTGTTTCTCGATGATCCGGCTGGCCTGTTCGCGCACGGCCGCGCGCAGCTCGGGCGGATTCAGCGCCTCCGCCGCATCCCCGAACGATAGCAGCCACTGCGCGAGCCACTCGAAGGACCACGTGTAGAGGGTGAACTCCGCCCCGCCGTCGCGCTCGCGGCCGGCGATGAGCGTGGCGTAGCTCTCGCGCCGGGCCTTCTCGTGCACGCGGCGGTGGAACCACACCTGCGCGGGCACCATCTCGGCCCGCTCCTTGTCCGCCTGCTCCGCCATGTGCCGCGCCAGCGAGAAATCCGGCCGCGGGGCGAACTTCTCCGGCTGCAGCTCCAGCCGCTTGATGCGGTCGACCCGGAAGTGCCGGTAGTCCTTTCGCAACCGGCACCAGGCCACCAGATACCAGGCCCCGCCGTAGTAGACCACGCCCAGCGGCTCCACCTCGCGGGCCGTGTCGGTGTCGCGTTCGCGGCCCCGGTAGACCATGCGCAGCACGCGCCCCTGCACCACCCCCTGCTGCACCGGCATCAGCATCGGCTGCGAGGGCTCGGCGTTGGCCCCCGGGCCCTTGCCCAGCACCAAAGTCGAGCGCACGAGCCGGTCCACCTGGTCCTGGCTGTCGCGCGGCAGCACCGCCCGCAGCTTGTCCAGCGCCGAGGCCATCGGGGCCTGCAGCGACGGGTCGGTGAACTGCTTCACCAGCGCGCCGCCGACGAACAACGACGCCGCCTCCTCGCCCGTGAACATGACCGGCGGCAGGTGGTAGCCCTTCATCAGCGAGTAGCCCACGCCCGCCTCGCCCGCGATCGGCACGCCGGCCTCGCTCAGCGCCGAGATGTCGCGGTAGACGGTCCGCTCCGTCACCTCGAAATGCGCGGCGAGGTCCGCCGCGCGCACGACGCGCCGGCCCTGCAGGTAGAGCACCATGGCGACGAGGCGGTCCGTGCGGTTCATGACCTCCAGTCATTGCGCGGAGCGGAGCGGCGAGGCAATCCAGCACTTCGCATCCACCCCGGCTTCACCATCGACGGCGGGGGGATTTGGGGTAACTTGGCGGTGTGGCCCAACCCGCAGACGACCGCTTCCTCGCCGTCCTGGCCGGCGGGCTCGCGGTCATGGTCACGGCCTCCGCCATCGGCTGCCACCACCCGAGCGACTGGCTCCTGGAAAACGCCCTCGTCGTGGTCGCGGTCGTGTATCTCGTGACGACCCGCCGGGTCCTGCCGATGACGCGGCCCGGCTATCTCCTGATCCTGGCATTCTTCGGCCTGCACGAGATCGGCGCGCACTGGACCTTCGCCGAGGTGCCCTACGACGCCTGGTGGCAGGCGCTCTTCGGCACGACGCTGAACGAGGTTTTCGGCTGGGAGCGGAACCATTACGACCGGCTCGTGCATTTCTGCTTCGGTTTCCTGCTGGGCCGTCCGTGGCGCGAGACCCTCGCCCACGGTTTCCACCGCTCCGGCTTCTGGCACTACGCCCTGCCCTGCGTCTTCGTGCTGGCGCTGTCGGGCGCC
The DNA here is from genome assembly GCA_964601365.1 of uncultured Opitutaceae bacterium. Taxonomy (GTDB): domain Bacteria; phylum Verrucomicrobiota; class Verrucomicrobiia; order Opitutales; family Opitutaceae; genus Didemnitutus. The sequence continues at coordinate 92,348 of CAZRNE010000003.1, forward strand.
TACGAACTGATCGAGTGGGCCGCGGCCATCGTCTTTGGCGGCGACCTCGGGCAGGCCTACCTCGGCACGCAGGGCGACGTATGGGACTCGCACCGCGACTCCGCCCTCGCCACGGCCGGGGCCATCGTGGCCATGGCCGGATCCGCCGCGTGGCACCGCTGGCGCCGGCCCGCTTCCGCGTGAGGAAAACCGTGCCAACGATACAGTGCCCTGGGCCTTTCGGCCACCCCGGACAACAGTGCGGCTTCTCCGCCGCATGAAAGCCGCTGACGAATTCGGCTGGCTCACGGTCTTGGTGTTGCGCACCTGCCGCAGTGGCCTAGCGTGCGGCCCTTCGCCGTGAACCAAGCCTCGTCAGGTTCCGCCCCCGCCCTCCCGGCCGCCGCGCCGCGCGAGAAGGTCTTTCATGTGCGCGGCCTCACAAAGACCTACGGCACCGGCTCCGCCCAGGTCCGGGCGCTGGCCGGGGTCGACCTCGACCTGCATGCCGGCGAACTCGTCGTCCTCCTCGGCCCCTCCGGCAGCGGCAAGACCACGCTCCTCAACCAGCTCGGCGGTCTCGACCTCCCCACCGCCGGCGAACTCCGCTACCGCGACACCGACCTGACCCACGCCACCGAGGAGGAGCTCACGCTCTACCGCCGCCGCGCCGTCGGCTTCATCTTCCAGTTCTACAACCTCATCCCCAGCCTCACTGCCCGCGAGAACGTCGGCCTCATCACCGAGATCGCGCCGCACCCGCTCAGCCCCGAGGCCGCGCTGGAGATGGTCGGTCTGGCCGCGCGCATGGACCATTTTCCGGCCCAGCTCTCCGGCGGCGAGCAGCAGCGCGTGGCCATCGCCCGCGCCATCGCCAAGCGCCCCGAGGTGCTCCTCTGCGACGAGCCCACCGGCGCCCTCGACGTCAAGACCGGCATCGTCGTCCTCGAGGCGCTCGAGCGCGTGAACCGCGAGCTCGGCACCCTCACCGTCATCATCACGCACAACGCCGTCATGGCCGACATGGCCGACCGCGTCATCCACTTCGCCGACGGCCACGTGCTGCGCGAGCGCCGCAATGCCGTCCGCGCCGCGCCGTCCACCCTCGAGTGGTGATATGATTTTCAATCCGGCAGTTCAGTTGGTAGGGCGAATCCTCCGGATGAGCTGCGGCTCGTCGAGGACGACTCGCCCTACCCCCTCGCCATGATTCCCCACCTCGACCGCAAGCTGTTCCGCGACCTCCGCCGCCTCAAGGGCCAGGCCGCCGCGGTCACGCTCGTCATGGCCTGCGGGCTGGCGATGATGATCACCACCCGCAGCCTCATCACCTCGCTCGAGACCGCCAGCGCCGAGTATTACGAGGCCAACCGCTTCGCCGACGTCTTCGGCGCGGTCAAGCGCGCGCCCAACCACCTCGCGCAGCGCCTCGCCGCCCTGCCCGGCGTCGCCGGCGTGCAGGCGGACATCGCCGGCCAGGTCACGCTCGACCTCGCCGGCGTGGACGAGCCCGCCAGCGGCCTTGTGCGCTCGCTGCCCGATTTCGCCGAGCCCGAGCTCAACCGCCTCTTCCTGCGCCGCGGCCGGTGGCTCGCCCCGGGTTCGCGCGGCGAGATCCTCGTCGGCGAGGCCTTCGCCGACGCCAACCGCCTCCAGCCCGGCGACACGCTCGCGCTCATCATGAACGGCCGCCGGCAGCTCTTCCGCGTCGCCGGCATCGTGCTGTCGCCCGAATACATCTTCGAATCCCGCCCCGGCGCCGCCCTCCCCGACAACCGCACCTACGGCATCTTCTGGATGCCCTACAAGGAGGTCGCCACCGCCTGGGACCTCTACGGCGCGTTCAACCACTATGCGCTCAAGCTCGCCCCCGGCGCCGATCCGGCGCCCGTCATCGCCGCCGCGGACGACCTGCTGAAGCCCTACGGCGGCCTCGGCGCCTACGGTCGCAAGGACCACCCCTCGCACATCCGCGTGTCCGACGAGATCCGCACGCTCCGCATCCTCGCCATCGGTTTCCCCATCATCTTCCTCGGCGTCGCCGCGTTCATGACCAACGCCGTCCTCTCCCGCCTGCTCGCCCTCCAGCGCGAGCAGATCGCCATCCTCAAGGCCTTCGGCTTCACCAACCGCCAGGTCGTCGTCCACTACCTGAAATTCGCGGGCGTCATCGGGCTGGCCGGGATCGTGTCCGGGGGGATCGGCGGCATGCTGCTCGGCCGCTGGATGGTGCGGCTCTACGACTTTTTCTTCCGCTTCCCGGAGCTGCCGTTCCTGGTCGACCGCCCGGCCGTCGTCCTCGCCTTCAGCGTGGGCCTGCTCGCCGTGCTGGCCGGGGTCATCGGCGCCGTCCGCAAGGCCGCGCGGCTCCCGCCCGCCGAGGCCATGCGCCCCGAGCCGCCCGCCCACTACCGCCCCTCGCTCCTCGAGCGCGCCGGCCTGCGCCGGCTCTTCTCCCACTCGTTCCGCATCGCCGTGCGCAACATCGAGCGCCGGCCCCTGCAGGCCATCCTGACCGTCGCCGGCCTCGCGCTCGCCACCGCCCTGCTCATCCTGCCCAACACCATCCGCGCCGGCATCGCCGACATCCTCGACAACCAGTGGGACGTCGTCCAGCGGCAGGACCTCAACCTCGGCTTCGCCGAGCCCTCCGCCCTGCGCACCCTGCACGAGCTCGAACGCCTGCCGGGCGTGCTCCACGTCGAGCCCTCGCGAAGCTTCGCGGCGCGCGTGCATTTCCGCGGCGCCACCCGCCAGATCGGCGTCCGCAGCCTCGACCCCGGCGCCGCCCACAGCCGCGCGGTCGACGAGCACAATCGCGAGATCCCGCCCGATCCCGAGGGCCTCATCGTCTCCTCCAAGCTGGCCGAGGTGCTCGGGGCGCGCCCCGGCGACGAGCTGATCCTCGAGGTGCTCGAGGGCCGCCGCCCCGTCCGCGCCGTGCGCCTCGCCGGCCTCGCCATGGATTTCACCGGCATCGCCGCCTACATGGACCGCCGCGCCATCAACCGCCTGCTCGGCGAGGGCGATGTCATCACCGGCGCCAGCCTCACCATCGACTCCGCCCGCCGGGCCGGGTTCCTCCGCGCGATCAAGGGCGTGCCCCGCATCGCCTGGATCTCGGTCAAGGAGACGCTGCGCGAGAGTTTCCGCGACACCACCGCGCAGATGATGGGCATGCTGATGACCCTCTACCTCACGCTCGCCACCATCGTCGCCTTCGGCGTGATCTACAACAACGCCCGCATCTCGCTGGCCGAGCGCGCGCGGGAGCTGGCCACGCTCCGCGTCATCGGCCTCACCCAGCGCGAGGTCGGCTCGGTCATCGTCATCGAGCTGGTCCTGCTTTCCGCCGTGGCCCTGCCGCTCGGCCTGCTGCTCGGCACGGGCTTTGCCACCGGCATCATCCGCTCCGTCAACACGGAGACGGTGCGCCTCCCGCTCGTCTTCACCAGCTACACCTACTCCTTCGCCGTGCTGGTGGTGCTCGTCGCCTCCACGCTCTCGGCCCTCGTCGTCCTCCGCCTCCTCAAGAAACTCGACCTCATCGGCGCCCTCAAGGCCCCGGAGTGAAGAGCCTCCAAGCAACCACTAATGAACACGAATAGACACGAATCGGAAATAGCGCAGCGGATGCTTCTGCATTATTCGTGTTCATTGGTGTCCATTCGTGGTTTCTGCCATTTCTAGAAATATCTCACATGAACGCTCCGTCTAAATCTTCCCTCCGCCGCTGGCTGCCCTGGCTGCTCGCCCTGGCCCTGCTCGTCGCCCTCGGCTACGGCCTGCGGCCCAGCCCGACCGTGGTCGAGACCGCCCGGGCCGCCATCGGTCCGCTCCGCGCCACCGTGAGCGAGGAGGGCAAGACGCGCATCCGCCAGCGCTATGTCGTCTCCGCCCCCGTGGCCGGGCAGCTCCAGCGCGTGCCCCTGAAGCCCGGGGCGGAGATCGCGGCCGGCGCCGCGATCGCCACCATCACGCCCATGCCCGCCTCGCCGCTGGACACCCGCTCCCGCGCGCTGGCCGAAACCCGCCGCGCCGCCGCCCTCGCCGCCCTCGAGAAGTCCCGCACTACCCACGAGCTGGCCCGGAACGAACTCCGCCGCATCGAACGCATGTTCGCCGAGAACACCGTCTCGCCGCAGGACCTCGACAACGCCCAGCTGCGCGAGACCGCGGCCGCCCGCGAACTCATCAGCGCCGAGGCCGCGTGGAAGGCCGCCGAGGCCGAGCTCAGCATCCTCGCCCCCGCCGACGCCGGCCCGGCCGTCGAGGTGCGCGCCCCCGTCGGCGGACGGGTGCTCCGCGTCTTCCAGGAAAGCGAGCGCGCCGTGGCCCAGGGCACGCCGCTACTCGAGGTCGGCGACCCGGCCGACCTCGAGGTCGTCGTCGAGATGCTCTCGCGCGACGGCGCGGCGCTCGCGCCCGGCGCGCGCGTGCTGCTCGAGCAGTGGGGCGGCCCCGTGCCCCTGGAGGGGCGCGTGCGCCTCGTCGAGCCCGCCGCCTTCACCAAGATCTCCGCCCTCGGCGTCGAGGAACAGCGCGTGAACGTCGTCGTCGACATCGTCACCCCGGTGGCGGAGCGCGCCGCGCTCGGCGACAATTTCCGCGTCGAGGCCCGGGTCGTCGTCTGGGAGGATGCCCGCGCCCTCAAGGTGCCCGTCTCCGCGCTCTTCCGGCAGAACGGCGGCTGGGGCGCCTACGTCGTGCGCGGCGGCCGCGCCGAGCTGGTGAAAGTCGAGGCCGGCCGTGCCAGCGGGGCCGAGACCCAGGTCGTCTCCGGCCTCCGCGAGGGCGACGAGGTCATCCTCTACCCCGGCGACCGCATCAAGCCCGGCCAGCGCGTCGCCCCGCGCAAGGTGTAGCCGCAAGCATTGACAGGCCGATCGATCATAACATCGTTCAACGCATGGAAACCGTCACCATCTCCCCCAAGTTCCAGGTCGTGATCCCGCAGAGCATCCGCGAGGCGATGGGCATCCGCTCGGGCGAGAAGGCACACGTCATCCCCTATCGCAACCGCATCGAGATCATCCCGGCCCGCCGGATGCGCGAGCTGCGCGGTTTTCTCAAGGGCATCGATACGTCTTTTGAGCGCGCCCGCGACCGGGTATGAACGTGGTCGATTCCTCCGCTTGGCTGGCCTATCTGGCCGGCGAGAAGAACGCGGGCCATTTCGCCGCCGCCATCGAGGACACCGCCCATCTGGTCGTTCCGACCATCTGCCTGAGCGAGGTTTTCAAGGTCGTCCTGCGCGAGCGCGGAGAGGATGAGGCGCTGCTGGCGGTTTCCGGCATGATGCAAGCCAAGGTGGCCGAGCTGGACATCTCCCTCGCTTTGGAGGCCGCCGCCGTCGGCCACGAGGAGGATTTGTCGCTGGCGGACGCGATCATCTACGCCACCGCGCTACGGCATAAGGCGCTGCTCTGGACGCAAGACGCGCACTTCGCCGGCAAACCCGGCGTGAAGTTCAAGGCAAAGACCAAGTAGCCCCGGGCGTCTGCTTTCCCCATGGCCAAGCTCTTCTTCTACTACTCGGCGATGAACGCCGGCAAATCGACCGTCCTGCTCCAGTCGAGCTACAACTACCACGAACGCGGCCTGCGCACCCTGCTCTTCGTGCCCGCCGTCGACACGCGCGCCGGTGTCGGCCGCATCCAGTCCCGCATCGGCCTGCACGCCGACGCCCTGCCCCTGCCCGCCGACGAGGATGTCTTCGCCCACGTGAAGGCCGCCCACGCGGCGCAACCCGTCGCCTGCGTGCTGGTGGACGAGGCTCAGTTCCTCACGCCCGCGCAGGTGGACCAGCTGGCCGACATCGTGGACCGGCTCGACATCCCCGTGCTCTGCTACGGCCTGCGCACCGACTTCCAGGCCAAGCTCTTCCCCGGCAGCGCCGCGCTGCTCGGCCTGGCCGACACCCTCACCGAGCTGAAGACCATCTGCCATTGCGGCCGCAAGGCCACGATGAACCTCCGCGTCGGTCCCGACGGCCGCGCGGTGAAGGAGGGCGCGCAGGTCGAGATCGGCGGCAACGTCCGCTACGTCGCCATGTGCCGGCGGCATTTCCGGGAAGCGCTCGCCAACGCCGGCTGACCGGCAAATCGTGCGCAGCCTTCGCCAAGGGAGGCCGCGTGAGTGGCGCCGTTTCATGCCATGATATTGCTGCCGGGTCGCCCCGCGTGCGCCCGGTTTTCCGCCATGCATCAGCCCACCAACCGCCACGCCTGGTTGCAGGGCGGCGACGCGCACTGCGACCGACCGCCCAACAACCCGCGGCTGCCGCGCCGCGTCGTGTTGCTCGGGGCTCCCGGCGTCGGCAAGGGCACGCAGGCGGCCATGCTCGGCGAGGCGGTCGGCGCCTGCTGCCTCTCCACCGGCGACCTCTTCCGCACCCTGCGTTCACGCTGCCAGCAGGGAAAACCCGATGCCGAGCTGAGCGGGCCGATGCGCGAGGCTTTGGAATGCATGGCCCGCGGCGAGCTGGTCCACGACCGGACCGTCATCGGCCTGGTCTACGAACGCTCGAAGTGCCTGGCCTGCGGGGGTGGCTTCCTGCTCGACGGTTTTCCCCGCACCGTCAACCAGGCCTGGGCCCTCGACGGCATGCTGGCGGAGCAGCGCATCCGGCTCGACGCCGTCATCAACTACGACCTGCCGGACGGCGAGCTGATCGCGCGGCTTTCCGGACGGAGGGTCTGCCCAAAGTGCAAGGCGGTCTACCACCTGCGGTTCAAGCCGCCCGCCCACGAGGGCACCTGCAACGCCTGCCGGACCGGCCTCGAGCAGCGGGAGGACGACCGCCCGGAGGCCATCCGCGTGCGGCTGGTGCTCTACCGCGAGTCGATCGTCGCCCTGCTGCGCTATTACCGGCAGCAGGACCTGCTGGTCACCGTGTCCGCCGAAGGCTCGCCGGAGCAGGTCTTCATGCGCACCGTGGCCGTGTTCTCGCCCGAGAGCACCTTTCCGCGCGAAGCACCGCCCTGACGGCAATACCCGCGCAGTCTTCGCCATTATCCGCCCAAGAACAGCGGTTGCCCGCGCCGGCGGGTTGGCTTTCAATCACCACGTCATGCACCACCACGACTGGGCAGAACTGAAGAAGCGCGCCGTCTCGCCGGCCGAGGCCGTCGCGCGCATCCCGAACGGCAGCCGCGTCTTCCTGCACGGCGCGGCCATGACCCCCACCCCGCTCGTCGAGGCGCTCGCCGCGAACCGCAGCCTCGAGGGCGTCCAGCTCTACCACCTGCATACGGAGGGGCCGATGCCCATCTTCGAGCCCGCCTGCGCCGGCCGCATCCGCTCCGTCTCGATGTTCACCGGCGCCGCCGCCCGCACCGCCGTGGCCGAGGACCGGGCGGACTTCATGCCCATCTTCCTCTCCGACATCGCCTACCTCTTCCAAACCCGCCGTGTGCCGCTCGACGTCGCGATCGTGCAGGTGACGCCGCCCGACCGGCACGGGTGGTGCTCGCTCGGAACCTCGATCGACTGCTCGCGCGCCGCCTTTGAAAACGCGCGCGTTGTCATCGCCGAAATCAACGAACGCGTGCCCCGCACGCGCGGCGAGGCCTTCGTGCCCTTCGCGCGCATCGACGCCTTCATCGCCACCAACCGCCCCCTCCACCAGCACCACGCCGATGAGATCGGACCCGCCGAGGCGCGCATCGGCGAGATCATCGCCGACCTCGTCGAGGACGGCTCCACCCTGCAGATGGGCATCGGCGCCATCCCGAACGCCGTCCTCGCCAAGCTGCGCCACAAGCGCGACCTCGGCGTGCACACCGAGATGTTCTCCGACGGATTGGTGCCGCTCTTCGAAGCCGGCGTCATCACCAACCGCTTCAAGGCCATCAACGCCGGCCGCATCGTCACCGCCTTCGTGGCCGGCTCGCAGCGGGTCTTCGACTTCGTCGACGACAACCCGGTCGTGAACTTCCTCGGCTCCGACAAGACCAACGACACCGCGGCCATCCGCAAGAACCCGAAGGTCGTGGCCATCAACTCCGCCATCGAGATCGACCTGACCGGCCAGGTCTGCGCCGACTCGATGGGCCATGCCATCTACTCGGGCATCGGCGGCCAGATGGATTTCATCCGCGGCGCCGCCCTCTCGCCCGGAGGCAAGCCCATCATCGCACTCCCCTCCACCGCGCGCCGCGGCACCGTCTCCCGCATCACCCCGGAGCTGAAACCCGGCGCCGGCGTCGTCACGACCCGCGGCCACGTGCACTGGGTGGTGACGGAATTTGGCCAGGTGAACCTGCAGGGCATGACCCTGCGCGAACGCGCCGAGGCGCTGATCTCCATCGCGCATCCCGATTTCCGTCCCGAGCTGCGCCGCGCGGCCAACGCCATCCGGCGCTATCACTTTTCCTGAGGGCCCCGTTCAGAACACCGGCTCTGCGCCCGTGCGCGCGGGCGCGGGCTTGAACGCGAGCACCATCCAGCCGGCCAGCGCGGCCAGGCCGGCGCACACGAGCAGGAACCAGTCGCCGTGCAGCGTGTAGAAGGTCTGCTGGCCGTGCCAGCGCAGGTCGCGCGTGACCACGTGCGTGGCGCTGCCGCGGAAATACACCGTGCCGTCCTCGCCCGTGAGCACGCCGCGGATGTTGCCGTATTCGTCGATCCAGCCGCTCCAGCCGGCGTTGCCACAGCGGACCACGGGCCGGCGGTTTTCCACCGCGCGCAGCACGCTGTGCGTGGCGTGCTGGTAGGCCGCGCCCCCGGTGCCGAACCAGCCGTTGTTGGTCTGCACCGCGAGCAGCTCGGCCCCCGCCAGCACGCTCTCCCGCGCGAGCCGCGGAAAGATGTCCTCGTAGCACACGAGCGGCCCGACGGGGATCGTGACGCGGTTCACCGTCACCGGAACCGGCGCCGCCGTCGCGCCCGGCGTAAAGTCGCCGCCGATCGGCGCGAATTTTTCGACCCAGCCGAGCACGGGCCGCAGCGGCACGTATTCGCCGAAGGGCACGAGCTTGCGCTTGTCGTAGGTGGTCGGCTGAAGCCCCTTCGCCGGATCGACCAGCACGACGCCATTGCGCCACTCCCAATCGGGGAAGCTCATCTGCTGCGCCGAGACCGTGCCGAGCAAGATCGGACGGCCGACTTTCCGGGCCACCGACTCCAGCCAAGGTCGGACGTTGGGATCCTTGTGCAGCACCCACGGCGTCACGGCCTCGGGCCAGAGGATGAGGTCGGGTTCGCCGAACACGACCGCGTCCTGCGTGGTCTTCTCGATCGCCTTCATCGTGTCCGCGGCAAACGCCTGGTCCCATTTCTGCAGCTGGGGGATGGCCGGCTGCACAAAGGCCACCCGCGCGAGCTTGGCGCGCTGCTGGCCCATGATCTCCGTCAGCGTCGGGAACGTGGTGAACACGAGGAAGAACAGCGCGGTCATGAACTCCGGGCTGCGCTTCTTGAGGCCGGTCACGCCCTCGAAGAAGATGCGGTGCGCGTAGGCGGCCACGCCGAGGTTGAAGAGGACGAGCACGAAGGACACCGACCAGGCCCCGGCGTAGGAGGCCGGCTGCAGCACGAGCGGTCGCTGCCATTGGCTGGATGCGAGCGGCAACCACGGAAAGCCGCCGAAGATCCACCCGCGCACCCATTCCAACAGCACCCACAATGCGGCCAGGCCGAGCATGACGGTGATGCGGAAGGGTGCGCCGCGCCCGCGCAACCGCGGCAGCACCCACCAGACGGCCAGATACCATGAGCCGATGAGCACGCCGATGAAAGGCCCCAGCAGCAAAAGTCCGACCCAGGTGACATTCTGCAACCAGCCCAGCAGGATGGTCCACGCCACGGCCTGTGCCGCCAGCACGGTGCGGGCGTAGAGGCGGAACGACGGCCCGCGGTAGGCCCAGAGCACGGCCGGCACCGCGAACACATAGGCCGCCTCGCCGATGTTGAGCGGCGGGAAAGCGGCGTTGGCCAGCAGCACCGTCAATGCCGCCACCGCCAGCGGCCAGCCGAGCAGCGGATATTTCTCCCACAGCGCCGGCTGCGGAGCGTAAGGGTCGGGCTCGGCTGCGGGCGAAGTCATGCGAATTGCGCGAGCACCGCGGGCAACTGCGCGAAGTGTTCGACGCTGCGGAACCGCTCGTGCGCATCGGGCCGGCGCTCCACGTGCTCGTGCGCCCAGGTGATGTGATAGGGCACATGCACGCCGGCGCCGCCCAGCTCGAGCACCGGCAGGATGTCGGACTTCAGCGAATTGCCCACCATGGCGAATTCCTCGACCCGCGCGCCGTGCCGGCGGAGCACGCGGGCATAGGCCGCGGGGTCCTTCTCGCTCACGATCTCGATGGCGTGGAAATGCGGCGCGAGCCGCGACTCCTCGACCTTCTTCTCCTGGTGGTGCAGGTCGCCCTTGGTGATGAGGAGCAGGCGGTAATCGGCGGCGAGGCGCGGCAGCGTCTCCGCGACGCCTGGCAGCAGCTCGACCGGATGCGCCAGCATGTCCTGCCCGAGGGCGATGATCTCGCGGATTTCCTCGGCGCTGATGGCGCCCTTGGTCAGGGCGATGGCGGTCTCCACCGTGCTGAGCATGAAGCCCTTCACGCCGTAGCCGTAGAGCCGGAGGTTGCGCATCTCGGTGGCGAAGAGCGCGCGGTCCACCTCGGCGGCCGGGTGGTATTTCGCCAGCAGCGCGCGGTAACGCTCCTGGGCGCGCGCGAAGATGCTCTCGTTGTGCCAGAGCGTGTCGTCGGCATCGAGTCCGAGCAGCCGGATCATGGGCGGTGGGGCGCTCAGGCGCCGTGGCAGTTCTTGAACTTCTTGCCGGAGCCGCAGGGGCAGGGCTCGTTGCGGCCGACCTTGGGCGTCTCGCGGCGGATGGTGACGGCGGGGAGCTTGACCTCCTCCGCCGGGGCGGCCGCCTCCGGGGTCGCGGCCTGGGCGGCGGCGCCGAGGGCGGTCGGGGCGGAAGCCGGGCCTTGGAGGCGCGCGGAACGGGCCAGGACCTCGAAGAGTTTCTCGAAGGCGTCGCGGTTGGTGGCGGAACGGAAGAGCGAGGTGCAGATCTGGAGGCGCACGTTCTTCATCAGCTCCTCGAAGAACCGGAAGGCCTCGCCCTTGTATTCCGACAGCGGGTCCTTCTGGCCGTAGGACCGGAGGCCGATGGAGCGGCGCAGCTCCTCCATCTCGGTCAGGTGCTCCTGCCAGTGCTGGTCGATGGCGTTGATCACGATCCAGCGCTCCAGGCCGCCGAGGGCGGCGGGATCCTCCGCCGATTCCTTCAGGGCGTAGGCCTGGCGGATGCGGGCGACGACGTCCTTGAGCAGCGCGGCGGCATCGGCCCGGCCGTCGAACTCGGCGACTTTGGCGCTGACGGGGAAGTGGGAGTTGAGCCAGCCCACGAAGGCCTCGATGCCGGTGGCGCCGGCGCCACCCTTGCCGCCGAAGCCGGCAAGTTCGAGCCGTTCGGCCACCTCTTCCTCGATCATCTCAAAGATGGTGTCCTTGGCGCGGTCGGCGTGCAGGGCGGCGTTGCGGATGCCGTAGATGACCTCGCGCTGCTTGTTGAGGACGTCGTCGTATTGGAGGAGGCGCTTGCGGATGGCGAAGTTCTGCTGCTCGACCTTCTTCTGCGCGGACTCGATCGAGCGGTTGAGCAAGGGATGCTCCAGCTCCTCGCCCTCCTCCATCGAGCTTTCCATGATGCGCGAGGCGATGTTGCCCTGGAGGAAGAGGCGCAGCAGCTCGTCCTCGAGCGAAAGGAAGAACTTCGAGAGGCCGGGGTCGCCCTGACGCGAGCAACGGCCGCGCAGCTGGCGGTCGATGCGGCGCGACTCGTGGCGCTCGGTGCCGATGACGTAGAGGCCGCCCAGCTCGCGCACGCCCTCGCCCAGCTTGATGTCGGTGCCGCGGCCGGCCATGTTCGTCGCGATGGTGACGGCGCCGCGCTGCCCGGCGCGGGCCACGATCTCGGCCTCCTGCTGGTGGAACTTGGCGTTGAGCACGGTGTGGACGATGCCCGCGCGCTTGAGCATGCGGGACAAGACCTCCGACTGCTCGACCGTGATGGTGCCGAGCAGGACGGGCTGGCCGCGGCCGTGGGCCTCCTGCACCTCCTTGATCACCGCGTTGTATTTGTCGCGCCGCGTCTTGAAGATGGAATCGTTCTTGTCGATGCGGATGCAGGGCTTGTTCGTCGGGATGACGGTGACGGCGAGCCGGTAGATCTCGTTGAACTCGCTGGCCTCGGTCTCGGCCGTGCCGGTCATGCCCGCGAGTTTCTCATACATGCGGAAGTAGTTCTGGATCGTGACCGTGGCGTAGGTGCGCGTCTCGCGCTCGATGGTGACGTTTTCCTTGGCCTCGACCGCCTGGTGCAGGCCGTCGGACCAGCGGCGGCCCGGCATGACGCGGCCGGTGTTCTCGTCGACGATGACGACCTTGCCGTCCTGGATGACGTATTCGACGTCGCGCTCGTAGAGGGCGTAGGCGCGGAGCAGCTGGGAGATGGCGTGGATGTCCTCCGACACGACCTCGTAGCGCTGCTGGAGGGCGAGCTTGGCCTGCTCCTTCTCCTCGGGGGATTTGCCGGCGTCCTTCTCGATGTCGCTGAAGCCGGTGGCCAGGTCGGGCAGCAGGAAGGCGTCCGGGTCGTCGGGCCGCAGCTTGTTGCGGCCGATTTCGGTGAGGTCGGCCTGGTGGTTCTTCTCGTCGATGACGAAGAGCATCTCCTCCTTCAGGCGGTAAAGCTCCTCCTTCTGGAAGTCGGAGTGCATCTCGACGTCGGTCTTGTCGAGGAGCTTGCGCCACTCGGGGTTTTCCATCAGCCGGAGCAACTGCTTGTTCTTCGGCATGCCGAGCTTGACCTGGAGCATCTTGAGCGCGGCGCGCTGGCGGTCGTCTTCGGTGGCGTCCTTCTTCTCCAGAATCTCTCCGGCTTCCTTGACGAGCCGGTTGATCAGGCGCATCTGGGCGTCGACGAGCGCGGCGACGCCGGGCTTGAGGCGGGTGAAGGGTTGCTCGCGCTGGATGGGCGCGGGGCCGGAGATGATCAGCGGTGTGCGCGCCTCGTCCACGAGGATCGAGTCGATCTCGTCCACGATGCAATACCAGTGGTCGCGCTGCACCTGGTCCTCCTTGCGCGTCGCCATGCCGTTGTCGCGCAGGTAGTCGAAGCCGAACTCCGAGGCGGTGCCGTAGGTGATGTCGCGCCCATACATCTCGCGGCGTTGCTCGCTCGGCATCTGCTGCTGGATGCAGCCCACGGAAACGCCGAGGAAATTGTAGAGGTAGCCCATCCATTCCGAGTCGCGGCGGGCGAGGTAGTCGTTGACGGTGACGAGCTGGGCGTTCCGGCCGACGAGGCTGTTGAGGTAGAGCGGGAGGGTGGCGACGAGGGTCTTGCCCTCGCCGGTGGCCATCTCGGCGATGCGGCCCTCGTGCAGGGTGATGCCGCCGATCAGCTGCACGTCGAAATGCACCATGTCCCAGGTGAGCTGATGGTCGCAGACGGTGATGGTGCGGCCGCAGAGGCGGCGGGCGGCGTTCTTCACGGCCGCGAAGGCCTCGGGCAGGATCTGGTCGAGGGTCTCGCCCTGTTTCAGGCGGGCGCGGAACTCGTCGGTCTTGGCGCGGAGCTGCTCGTCGCTGAGCTTCTGGTAGCCCACCTCGATCTCGTTGATCTTGGCGACGACGGGGCGGCATTTTTCGACGTATTTCCGGTGATGCCGGCCGGCGAACTTCTTGAGGATGAAATCAAACATGAAAGGGCCGAATGAAAGCCGCGCCCCTCCGCCGTGCAACTGACAAATGCGCGGATGTAAACCGCTGCCCGGCCGCGACTAGGGCCGGAAAAGGCGCCTCAAACCTTCGCCCGGAAGTAGGCGATGGTCTTCTTGAGGCCCTCGGCCAACGGCACCGTGGGCTCCCACTTGAGATATTTCTTCGCCAACGTGATGTCGGGACGGCGCTGCTTCGGGTCGTCGGCCGGCAGCGCCCGGCGATAGAAGTGACGAGAAACAGTAGGCAACGGAGGAGAGCATGCACCTTTCTGTGCAAGCGATATGCCAGCGTCCAACTATCGGAGGGGGTTGACAGCCCACCATAGGGTGAGGGGCAACCCACCCCACCTCCTGCCCGTTTCCATTCACCATGAAAACATCCCCCCGCTACCCCGCCAAAGCATATGTCCCACCCTCTCCTACCGTCTCCCTGCCTGACAATGCCCGCCTTGGACTTGAATTCGACCGGCAGGTCGCGACGCTGTTGGCCAAAGGCTACCCAAAGCTCTCCGGCCTGAGCGTCCGGGCCTTCCTAGCGCTGTGCGAACCACTGCGCACCCGCCTGCGAGCGGCAACCCGCTTTCCCCCTGACCCCGCCACCGGGCGGATTCCCTTTGTGCTTGTCGTTCAATCGCGCTGCGTGCGGCCTGCGGCGGCGATGGCACGGATCCGGCGCAAGGGACGGACGGGATTCGTGAGCATGCAGCCGGTTACCCCCGGCGACTTTCGACCAATAACGTCACTCCGCGTGCCGCGATCCGCCGTTTATCTGCTGATCGACTTCGACCGCGGCGACCGCTTTCGCAACGTGCGCCCCGAGGATGCGCTCCGGCAAATCACCACCGACGGGCGATCCCCGCTCACTATCGAGGAAGGTGTCGCCGTGCTCACCCACTATCCGGATTGGCTCATCAAAAACCATTGTTTCTCGCTGCCGGGCTCACGGCGAGCCGATCAACGCGTGCCCGCGCTCTGGCTGAGTCAAAACCGTCCCAAGCTCGGCTGGTGCTGGGACCGCAACCCACACACCTGGCTCGGCACGGCCTCGTGCGCCCGACGCATGGGTGTCCGCCACTCTTGAAAGTGTCGGCCTCAAACCTTCGCCCGGAAGTAGGCGATGGTCTTCTTGAGGCCCTCGGCCAACGGCACCGTGGGCTCCCACTTGAGATATTTCTTCGCCAACGTGATGTCGGGACGGCGCTGCTTCGGGTCGTCGGCCGGCAGCGGCTGGTGGACGATCTTCGATCTGCTCTTGGTGAGCTTCAGCACCTGTTCGGCCAGTTCGAGCATGGTGAACTCGCCCGGGTTGCCGAGGTTGATGGGGCCGACGGTCTTGGTCTGGTTCATAAGGCGCACGAAGCCCTCGATGAGATCGTCCACATAGCAGAACGAGCGCGTCTGCAGGCCGTCGCCGTAGACGGTGAGCGGCTCGCCCTTGAGCGCCTGCACGATGAAGTTGGAGACGACGCGGCCGTCGTTGGGGTGCATGCGCGGGCCGTAGGTGTTGAAGATGCGCACGACGCGGATATCGACCTTGTTCTCGCGGTGGTAGTCGAAGAACAGCGTCTCGGCGCAGCGCTTGCCCTCGTCGTAGCAGGAGCGGCGTCCGATGGGATTGACGTTGCCCCAGTAGCTCTCGGGCTGCGGATGTACGGTGGGGTCGCCGTAGATTTCCGATGTGCTGGCCTGGAAGACGCGGGCCTTCACGCGCTTGGCGAGGCCGAGGCAGTTGATCGCGCCCATCACCGACGTCTTGGTGGTCTTGATGGGGTTGTATTGGTAGTGCGGCGGCGAGGCGGGACAGGCGAGGTTGTAGATCTGCTCGATCTCGAACTTGAAGGGGTCGATCACGTCGTGGCGGACGAACTCGAAGGCCGGGTTCCCCGCCAGGTGGGCGATGTTGGCCTTCGAGCCGGTGAACAGGTTGTCGAGGCAGATGACCTCATGTCCGTCCCTGATGAGCCGGTCGCAGAGATGGGAACCGAGGAAACCGGCGCCGCCGGTGACAAGGATGCGCATGGCCCCAGTGAGCGCGACACCCGCCCGGCACTCAAGCCAGCAATGCGGCCGGACCCCGGCGGACGCGGTTTGGACTCCCCTTGCCCGGCCCGCCGCGCCAGTCTGCCGGCCTGATGCTCCCCGGCCTCGACCTCCCCATCGGCACCATCTGGTGGGTTGAGTGCGGCTTCGCCTCCCGCGCCGCTGGCGTCGGTCCCGTGCGCGCCGGCGACGTGCTCACCGCCGCGCTTGTGGACGGCCCGTGTCCGCTGCGCGTGCGCGCGGATTGACCGCCGCGTCACCGCGGGCTTGCCTGCGCCCCGGCTGCGCCGCAGCATCGGGCCGCGTGATCCACTCCTTCATCTTCAGCGACGGCAAGCTGGTCGGCCGCGATCTTGAACTCGAGGCCCTCCGCCTCGTCCGCGCCGACAAGGGCCTCATCGTCTGGGTCGACCTCGACAACCCGACCGACGACGAGATCAAGGCCGTCCTCGAGGGCGTCTTCCAGTTCCACCCCCTCGCCATCGAGGACTGCGTGGCCCCGAGCGACCTGCCCAAGATCGAGGACTACGAGGACTACCTCTTCATGGTCACCCATGCCGTGGATTTCACGCGCTCGGACAAGTTCGCCACCACCGAGCTCGATATGTTCCTCGGCAAGGACTACCTGGTCACCTTCCACCGCCAACCGCTCAAGTCCGTCACCGCCCTGATCGAGCGCGCCGCCAAGAACACCGCCCTCGCCCCGCGCGGGCCCGACCGCCTCGCCCACACCCTGCTCGACCTGATGGTCGACCACTTCGCGCCCGTCATCGACGAACTCCGCGGCGAACTCGAGGAGATCGAGGAGTCCGTGCTCAAGCAGGCCGCGCAGAAGGACATCGTCAACCAGCTCATCCACGTCCGCGGCGACTTCACCAAGCTCCGCCAGATCATCCGCCCGCAACGCGACGTCATCGAGCGCCTCGCCCGCGGCGACACCAAGATGATCCGCCCGAAGATGCTCCCCTACTTCCGCGACCTCCGCGACCATCTCGCCCGCTACGAGGAGACCGTCGTCGGCTACCACGAGCGCCTGATGATGTCGTTCGACATCTACCTCAACAAGGCCGCCTTCGAGGCCAACGAGGGCATCAAGTTCCTCACCGCCCTCACCGCCATCACCATCCCCGTCATGGTCGTCGGCACCTGGTATGGCATGAATTTCAAGCAGATGCCGGAACTGGGCGGAAAATACAGTTACTACATCGCGTGGGGCGTCGTCCTCTTCTTCACCACACTCACCTACATCTACCTGAAACGGAAACGGTGGTTTTGAAAATGCGCGGGTCGCGCATTTTCACCTCGCCGTAGCACCGCACGGCGGTGCGGAGGCGGGTAGCAAAGAAATGCTCACTGCGCTGCATTTGCCTGCCCCACTCCCCGCTTGCCTGCGCGCCTGGTCTGGCAACCCTGCGCGGATGCGTTATTTCCTGCTCCTCGCCTGTGCCGCCGCCCTGGCCGCCTTCGCCCACCGCGGCGGCCGGCCCGGCCTGTGAGGCGCTCTTTTCTCGCGTGATACGGCGGGACCGCTGGGCCCGCCGCATATGACCAAACGGCGCGCCCAGCGGTCGCGCCCTGCCTTCTCCAATCCGAACATTGCACTCCCTCCTTCGCGACTCGCGCGCCCGGCGCCTCGTCATCGCCAACCTCTTCTCGTCGGTCGGCTCGGGCATCACCATCGTCGCCGTGCCGTGGATGCTGGTGAACCGCGAGGGCGGCAACCAGACCTTCGGGTGGACGACGTTCTGGACCACGGTCGTCCTCTTCCTGTTCATCCCCTACTACGGTGCGTGGGTCGACCGCCACTCGCGCAAGGCCATGCTGCTCTGGGGCGAGGTCTTCGGCTTCGGCGCCACCTTCTGCATGGCGCTCGTCGCGCTGGTCACGGGCCGGGTCGAGACCTGGCAGCTCGTCGTCACCTTCTTCTGCGGCTGGCTCTACTACACCCTGCATTACCCCGCGAAGTTCGCCTTCGTGCAGCAGATCTTCGACCGCAGCCAGTATCAGGCATTGACGAGCGTCATGGAGGTGCAGGGGCAGATCGCCTCCATGGCCGCGGGTGGCCTCGCCAGCCTGCTCATCGGGCGGGTCGAGCTCAGCACCATCCTGTTGGTGGACGCCTCCAGCTACCTCGTGGGCCTCGTGCTCATGGGCACGATCCCCTACGAGTCCACACACCTGAAACCCGGCACCGCCACCGCGTCCAGCGCGTGGCACGCCGTGGCCGAGGCCTGGCGCTGGCTTGCGCAGCGACCCACCCTGCTCTGGTTTTTCATCTGCTCGTTCGTGCCCTTCCTCGCCGTGATGGTGAGCAACTACCTCTTCCCCATCTACGTCTCGCAAATCCTCCGCGCCAGCCCGGCTGTCTACGGCATCGGCGAGATGGCCTTCGCCGGCGGCGCCGTGCTCGCCGGGCTCAGCGTGCCCCTGCTGACCGCCCGCATCGGCCAGGCCAAGTCCACCGTTGCCCTCGCCGGCGTCTTCATCGCCGGCGGCGCGCTGCTCACCGTCTGGCCGGTCACCGGCGTCTTCTACGCGGCCCTCCTCCTCATGGGCCTCGGCAACGCCGGCGTGCGCGTCGCCCGCAACGTCATCGTGCTCCACCTCGTGCCCAACGCCATCATGGGTCGCGTCAACGTCTTCTTCGCCGCCTTCGAACGTTTCTGGCGCACCGTGCTCATCCTCACCATGACGCTCGGCGTCGATCACCTCGGCGCGCGCGTGTGCTTCGCCCTCCTCGTCGTCCTCAACCTCGGCGCCTTCGCCGGCCTCCTTGCCACCCGCCACGCCGCCGAGGACTCCGGCAAAAGCTGAAGACAACATTGCTCGCAGTAGTGAGGTGGAACCCGGCCTTCCGCCTTCGCCAAGGCTATGGCGGACAAGCCGGACGGGGTCGAACGCGCTCCACCATCACGTGGTCAAAACAGATCGCCCTGGCGCAGGGCGTCGCGCTTGCCGCCGTCGAGCGTGCTCATCTGCAGGAGCCACGGCAGGGTCGCCGCGGAGAATTCCGGCCGCGCCAGCAGGTCGAGCAGGAGCAGCGCCCCGGCGAGGGCATCATAGAGCGCGGCGTGGTAGCGGCGGCGCGCGGGCGGGCAATGCTGCGTCCCGAGTTCATCCAGTCTGGCCTGCAAGCCCATCGCGGCGACGAGCGACTCCAATTTCGCCTCACCCGCCCGCGGAAAGAGCTGCGGCCACAACCGCCCCGTGTCGATCCATGGGCCCCATTCGTTGGTCGTGCCGCCGGGGCGCGCGAAATCCGGCGACTGCCGCGCGTAGGGCCACACCGACTTGAGCAGCGAGTTCTCCGCCGCCGCGAAGTGCGCCGCCAGCGGCCCGCTCGCGCGCAGGCCGGCGAAATACTCCCATTCCGCCGTGAAGGGCGCCTCGGCCGCCACGGCGCCGGCGCTCAGGCCGTGCACGGCGCTGTCCTCCGCGCTCACCCGCCCCGTCGCCGCGCAGCACCGCGTCCGCGTGGCGGCGATGGCGCCGCCGCGCAGCGTCACGACGCCGAACTCGAGGATGCCCGACGCGCGGCTGCCCTCGAAGTCGATGAAGTGGATCGGCGTGTCGGCCCAGTGCATGTGCCGCCACGGAATACGGCGGCGGCGCGGAAATCGACCCTGAATAATTCCGTGACCGCCGCGCCCCGGCGGCCAATGCTGCCGGCATGGATCTGACGCCCCACCGCGACTTCATGGTCGAGCTCGCCCGCGCCAGCGGCGACTTCATCCGCCCGCTCTTCGGGCAGCGCAGCCTCGCCGTCGAGGCCAAGGCGGACGACACGCCCGTGACGCTCGCCGACCGCGGCGCGGAGGAGCTGATGCGCCGACTCATCCAAAGGAAGTTCCTCGCGCACGGCATCATCGGCGAGGAGCACGGCACGGAGCGTGGCGACGCGGAATTCGTCTGGGTGCTCGACCCGGTGGACGGCACGAAGGCCTTCGTCACCGGCGTGCCGCTCTTCGGCACACTCATCGGCCTGCTGCACCGTGGCCAGCCCGTGCTCGGCTGCATCCACCAGCCCGTCCTCCGCCAGCTCCTGCTCGGCGACGGCACCGCCACGACGCTCAATGGCGCACCGGTCCGCTGCCGCCCGACCACCCGCCTTGCCGACGCAACATTACTCGCCTGCGAGTGGCTCAGCGCGGAAAAATACGGCAAACAGCCGGGCTTCGACCGCGTGGCGCGCAGCGTGAAGCTCGCCCGCACCTGGGGCGATTGCTACGGTTACCTCCTCCTCGCCAGCGGCTGGGCCGACGTCTGCCTCGACCCCATCATGAACCCGTGGGACATCGCCGCGCTCGTGCCCTGCGTCCGCGGCGCGGGCGGGGTCATCACCGACTGGCAGGGCGGCCCGGCCTATCCGGCCAACTCGACGGTTGCCGCAGCTACGGCGCAATTGCACGCAGCAACCTTGACGGCGCTTGGTGGGTAGCCTGCGAATCGCAGCATGGCTCAACCCGTTTTGTCCGCCGCCGCCGAACGCCGTTTCTACCTCATCGGCGGCGGCCTGATGCTCCTGACGGTCTTCGGCGGCTTCGCCCGGACCTATTTCCTCAAAAGCCTCGGCGACTCGCCCCCGTTGGGCGGTTTGCTGCATCTGCACGGACTGTGCTTCAGCGCATGGATGATCCTGTTCGTCACGCAGTCTGCACTCATCACCGGCCGCCACCTGTCCTTGCATCGCAGCCTCGGCTACGGCGGCGCTGTGCTGGCCGTGCTCATGGTCGTGCTGGGGGTGATGGTCAGCATCGGCCAGCTCCGCCACAGCCAGCCGGCGCCCGGTTTCGATCCGCGCGCCTTTCTCGCGGTGCCGCTGTTCGCCCTCGGGGTCTTCGCCGTGAACGTCGCGGGCGGCGTGTGGTGGCGGCGAGATCCCGCTGCGCACAAGCGCCTGATGTTCATCGCCACGACCGCCATGCTCGACCCCGCCATCGCGCGCCTGCCGCTAGACCTCCTCGCCTGGCACCCGCTGGTATCGTCCACCCTGGCCGACCTGTTCTGGGTCGCACTCGCGGTTTTCGACTGGAAAAGGCTGCGTCGCCTGCACTGGGCGACCGTGGCCGGGGGCGCGGTGCTGTGTGCCTCGCAACCGCTCGCCCTTGTCCTCGGGGAGACCGGCCCGTGGCTGCGCTTCGCGGAATGGCTGGCGAAGTGACCGCCGCCTACGGCTCCATCTTCGCGCCGGCCTTCACCCACGCGGCGAGCACGGCGCGCTCCTGGTCGGTCATCTTGGTGATGTTGCCGAGCGGCATGATGCGCGTGACGGCCGTCTGCTGGAACACGCGCTGCGCGTTCTGCACGAGGTCGGCGGGCGTGTGCAGGAGCACGCCGGCCTGCGGGGTCGTGTAACCGGGGAAGGTCGGCTGCGGCGAGTGGCACTGCACGCAGTGCTGGCCGACGATGGCGCGCACGCGGTTGAACGTGATCTCGCCCTCGACCGGCGGCAGCGGCTCGATGCGCGGCACCGTCCACCACGCCACCACGGCGAGCAGCGCGGCGCCGAGCGCGGGCCACTGCCACGCGTAGACGCCCTTGTGCTTGCGGTTGAAGAAATGCCGGATGACGACGCCCGCGGCCATCATCAGCGTGAGGATCGCCCAGTTGTGCTTGTGCGCGAAGGTCGAGGCGTAGTGGTTGCTGATCATGATGAACAGCACCGGGAGCGTGAAGTAGTTGTTGTGCACGCTGCGCTGCTTGCCGCGGCGGCCGTCGTCGGGGTTGGGCGCGCGGCCCTCGCGCATCGCCGCCACCATGCGCTTCTGGCCGGGGATGATGACGAAGAAGACGTTCGCCGCCATGATCGTGCCGATGGCGGTGCCGACGTGGATGAACATCGCCCGCCCGCCCAGCGTGCGCGACAGCCCCCAGGCCAGCGCCGTCATGAGCGCGAACACCACGATGCCCAGCGCGCCCTCGTGGCGGCCGAGCGGCGACCGGCAGAGCAGGTCGTAGACGATCCACGAGCCCACCATGCTGCCCGCGCCGATCGCCACCGCCTCCCACGTCGCGAGCACGCGCAGGCTGGGGTCGACCATCATCGTCTGCGCCTTCAACCAGTAGACGAGCACGAGCAGCGCCGTGCCCGACAGCCACGTCGTGTAGGCCTCCCACTTGAACCAGTGCAGCTTCTCCGGCAGCGCGGGCGGGGCGACCGTGTATTTCTGCGGGTTGTAGAAACCGCCGCCGTGCACCGCCCAAAGTTCGCCGCCGACGCCCCGTTTCGCCGCGTCCGAGCCGGGCGCGGGTGGCTCGAGCGAGTTGTCGAGCCAGATGAAGTAGAACGACGATCCGATCCATGCGATGCCGGCGATGACGTGCAACCAGCGGACGAGCAGGCTGAGGAACTCCAGCAGGTGGTGCGAATCCATCGGGGTAGACCCGCACCATGGGCGGCGCGGCGGCGCCTGTCAGCGTTTCTTTTGCGGGCGCCACTCGCAGGTCACGCGCGAGGTGAAGCCCCCGCGCGCCTTCCAGTCGGCGACGATGGTGAGGCTGCGCGGCTGCAGGGCCCGGCCGAGGTCGTCGCAGATCTTGTTAGTGGCGGCCTCGAAGAAGATGCCCTCGTTGCGGAAGGCGTGGAAGTAGAGCTTGAGCGACTTCAGCTCGACGCAGCGCTTGTCCGCCACGTAGCGCACGGCGATGTCGGCGAAGTCCGGATGCCCCGTCATCGGGCACAGCGAGGTGAACTCGTGGTGCGTGTGCTCGATCAGGTAGTCGCGGTGCGGCGCGGGATTCGGGAAGGTCTCGAGGAGCTTCGGGTTGGCCATGGGGGAAGCTCTAAGCCGTCAGCCCCGGGCTTAAAGCCCAAATCCGCCCCGACTGCGCCATTGCCAGCCGGGCCCGGGCGGGTTTAGTGGCGCGCATCCTTCCCCGTGAAGCTCGCCCGCGCCAACGACCTCGCCGACCTCTTCCAGTTCTCGACCAAGGAGAAGGCCGACTGGGTCAACCCGCTGTGCATCGCCCTGCTGGCGGTCATCGGCGTGTGCTTCATCTACAGCGCCCAATACGCCACCGGGGGCCGCGCCTGGGTGCAGCAGCTCGTCTGGCTCGGCGCCGGCACCGTCGTCTACTGCGCCGTCGCGCTGGTGGACTACCGCTTCTGGCTGCGCACCGGCCACTGGTTCTACCTCGCCTGCCTGTTCTTCCTCATCCTCGTCATGATCCCCGGCATCGGCACCGAGCGCGGCGGGGCCCAGCGGTGGATCAACTTCGGGTTCTTCACCTTCCAGCCCAGCGAACCCTCCAAGGTCGCCGTGCTCCTCATCACCGCTTCCATCCTCGTGCATGCGAAGCTCGGGACGGTGCAGGACTCACTCGCCGTCCTTGGGAAATTGGCTCTTGCGGTGGGAATCCCCGGGTTGCTTATTCTGGCGCAGCCCGACTTCAAGTCGGCCATCGTTCTCCCCCCCATGGTCTTTGCCATGCTCTACGTTTCCAACCTCTCGACGCGGTTCTTCGCGGCGGCCTTGGGCGTGTTCGTGGTCCTCGTAAGTCTCGTGGCCGTAGATGTTTGGCGTTACAGCCGCTTCATGGAGGCGAACAACTATTCCTACACCGCCAATCTGGGCGCCTACGACCCGCATTCGTGGCTGCCGCTGCACGACTACCAGCGCAACCGCATCCTCTCCTTCGTCGCGCCCGACTTGATCGACCCCATGGGCATCAGCTGGAACCAGCGCCAGTCGCTCATCTCGGTCGGCTCCGGCGGCTTCGCCGGCAAGGGCTGGACGCAAGGCACCCAGGCCCAGCTCGGCTACCTGCCGCGCGGCGTCGCCCACAACGATTTCATCTTCTCCGTTCTCGCGGAGGAAAAAGGATTTTTAGGCAGCTTAACCGTCATCGGCCTCTTTGGTCTCATCCTGTTCAACGGCATACGCATCGCGGGCCTCGCCCGCGACCGCTTCGGCACCCTGCTCGCCCTCGGCGTCACGGTGCTCTTCGCGGTGCATGTGTTCGTGAACATCGCGATGACCCTCGGACTGGTCCCGGTGACGGGCATCCCGCTGCCCTTCATCAGCTACGGTGGCTCCTTTGTGCTCAGCTGCTGCCTGCTGCAAGGACTGGTTCAAAGCGTCTATCGCTTCCGGAAGGAGAACTGACCCCATGTCACTCCTCCCCATCGATACCGACCGCTCTGCCGGAATCTCCTGCGCGCCGCATGCCGCCCTCGGGGCCCCCGCCAACACCACCACCCGGGACAACCCCCACCATGCACGATCAACCCCCGACCTCCACGCCCGGCGGCGCCCCGCGCCCCGCCGGCCCGAACCCGAATCTTGAGGAAGAGCTCGCCTCCCCTCCCCCGCCCAAGCACAGCTCGCCCCTCTCCAACGACCAGCTCCGCGCCGACGCCAAGGAACGCGCCGCCGACCGCCCCATCCTCCAGAAAATCCTCGGCCTCTTCCGCAAGGAAAAGTCCACCTTCCGCGAGCTCGTCATCAACTCCGAGCCGCTCGAGAAGCGCGTCGCCCTCCTCGTCGACGGCGTCCTCGACCGCTTCGAGATCGAGCGCGAGTCCGACAACCGCATGGTCGGCGGCATCTACAAGGGCCGCGTCAAGAACCTCGACCCCGGCCTCAAGGCCGCCTTCGTCGACATCGGTTACGCCAAGAACGCCTTCCTCCACTATTGGGACATGATCCCCGCCGCCGCCGACTCCTCCGTCGAGGTCGTGCGCGTGAACAAGAAGAAGGACGCCGGCCCCCGCAAGGCCGAGCCCACCGTCAAGGACATCCCCGGCCTCTACCCGCCCGGCACCGAGATCGTGATCCAGGTCACCAAGGGCCCCATCGGCACCAAGGGCCCCCGCACCACCACCAACCTCTCCCTCCCCGGCCGCTACCTCATCCTCACCCCGTTCTCCGACGGCTGCGGCATCTCCCGCAAGATCGAGGACCCCCACGAGCGCAAGCGCCTCAAGGCCCTCATCAACGAGCTCACCATCCCCGAGGGCATGGGCGTCATCGTCCGCACCGCCGGCGAGGGCAAGAAGTCCCGCTACTTCGTGCGCGACCTCCACCTCCTCCTCAAGAAGTGGGAGGAGATCCAGCGCAAGATGGACACCGAGCGCGCCCCCGCCTGCCTCTACCAGGAGCCCGACATCGTCGAGCGCACCGTGCGCGACTTCCTCACCGAGGACATCGACCGCGTCCTCGTCGACAACGAAGGCGATTTCAAGCGCACCCAGGAATACGTCGGCCAGATCTCCTCCCGCTCCAAGGGCAAGATCGTCTATTACAAGGACAGCATCCCCGTCTTCGAGCGCTACAACATCGAGCGCCAGATCGAGCAGACCTTCCAGCGCAAGGTCGCCCTGCCCTCCGGCGGCCAGATCGTCATCGACGAGACCGAGGCCCTCATCGCCATCGACGTCAACACCGGCTCGCACAAGTCCAAGTCCGGCGACGAGAAGAACACCATCTTCCAGGTCAACATGGAGGCCGCCGTCGAGATGGCCCGCCAGATCCGCCTGCGCAACATCGGCGGCCTGATCATCATGGACTTCATCGACATGAAGGAGCGGCGCCACCGCCAGGCCGTCTACGACAAGATGGTCGAGCTGATGGCCGAGGACAAGGCCAAGACCCACATCCTCCCCATCTCGCAGCTCGGCATCATGCAGATGACGCGCCAGCGCCAGTCCGAGTCGCTCTCGAGCAACCTCTACACCGGCTGCCCGTATTGCCATGGCCGCGGCTCCGTGAAGAGCGCCACCACCATGTCGGTCGAACTGCAGCGCCGCCTCAGCTCCGTCTGCCGCCGCCTCCAGGCCCGCAAGGACAACAAGGAGTATTCGCTCCGCGTCCACGTGCACCCGAGCATCCTCGAACGCCTCCGCGCCGAGGACGCCGACCTCCTCCTCCGCATGGAAAAGACCTACGGCGTGAAACTGGCCTTCCGCGCCGACCCGAACTACCACGTGGAGAACTTCAAGATCATCAACGCGAACACGAACGAGGAGTATCGCTGATGGGGCCGGGGCGCCCTCGCCCCGGCAGCTCTCAGCGATAAGCGGACGGCTTCAAGCCAATCTTCCGGCGCCGGGCGAAAGCCCGGCGCTTTCTTTTGGCCGTCATCCTGAGCCGAGCGAAGGATCCAAGGGCCCGCCACCCTCCTCCGCACCGGGCCCTCGACACCCCGGGGCGGATGCGGTAGGATCGGATCCAAAACCTTCGGCCATGAAACGGACGTCTGCCTATCTGTTGATGGTGCTCGCGGAGGGTTGCGGCGGTGCGTCGCTGGTGCTCTTCGCGATTTTTGTCTTCGCGGGCCCGGTGGTGGCGGTGCGGTTGGATATCCCGGAGCGCGGCGTGCTGTATTGGGACGCCTTCCTCTCCCTGCTGTTCTTCGCGCAGCACAGCCTGATGGTCCGGCGCTGGTTCAAGGACTGGCTCGCCCGGCGCGTCGCGCGCGATTTCCACGGGGCCCTCTATGCGCTCGCCTCGGGCGTGGCCCTGACCGTCGCCCTGGTGTTCTGGCAACGCTCCGGCACGGTCTGCTTCGACCTGCACGGCCCCGCAGGCTGGCTGCTGCGGGCGCCGGCCCTCCTGGCGATCGCCGGCTTCGTGTGGGGCGTCCGCTCGCTCGGGACCTTCGACACCTTCGGGCGGTTGCCCATCGCGGCCCGGTTGCGCGGACAGACGCTGCCGGAACCGGAGCTCGTCGTGCGCGGCGCCTACGAATGGATGCGGCATCCGCTGATGTTCTTCATGTTCGTGCTCATGTGGGGCAATCCGCCCGTGAGCGCCGACCGGCTGCTGTTCAACGTGCTCTGGACCGCGTGGCTGGTGGCCGGCTCGTTCTGGGAGGAGCGCGACCTGGTGGCCGAGTTCGGCGACCGCTATCGCGCCTACCAGCGCGTCGTCCCGATGCTCCTCCCCTGGCGCGGACCGATCGGCAAGCGGCTCCACCTGATGCCCCCCGGCTCGCCGGCCGCAACCTGAGCCGGCACGGACCCGGCCTTGGCGAACGCGATCCTCTGTCCTCCTCGCCTGTCCCTCGCGACCGCACGATCCGCACCCACTCGTCGGGCCGAAACCCGCCAAAGGCGGAAGCCCCTCACGGGCCGACGGCGGACACGCTGCGACTGCGCCATTGCCCTCGTCCCGTTACCGGGATACCTTGGTTCCAGCGACGAACCGTCAGCCCGCACCGAGGTCGATCCACGATTATCCCCAAGCCCCTGCGTCACCCTGAGTAATGAACTTCGTCATTTTCTGGCACGCCCCATGCGAACAGCCCGCCCACCCCTCCACGCTGACATGACCCCAGCGCTCCGCTCCCTGCTCAAATCCCCGGGCTTCACCCTTGTTGCCGTCCTCACCCTCGCCCTGGGCATCGGCGCGAACACCACTTTTTTCAGCGTGCTCTACGGCGTGGTCCTGCGCGGCCTGCCCTTTCCGCAAGCCGCTGAACTCGTGGAAGTGCGCAACCTCGGCGAGACCGCCGCCAACGACGGCCGGATCTCGCCGGCCGAACTGCGCGACTACCGTGCACGCCAACGCAGCCTCGTCGGCCTCGGCGCCTACTCGATCGGCCGCGTGACGCTCGGCCTCGCCGACGGCGCCGAACGCGTCGTGCAGACACGCATCACCGCCAATCTCTTTCCCCTGCTCGGCGTGCAACCGGCGCAGGGCCGGCACTTCCGCGAGGATGAGGAAACCGAGGGCAACGACCGTGTGATCATCATCAGCGACGAATTCCGTCAACGTCACTTCGCCGGTGCGGGCGAGGTGCTCGGCCGCACCCTGCGGCTCAACGGCGTCGAACACGCCATTGTCGGCGTGATGCCAGCGGGCTTTTCCTTTTCACTGGGCGAACCGGGCACCGGCATCTGGAAACCGCTCGACCTCACGCCGCGCGACACCGACCGCGATGCTCGCTTCCTTTCCACCGTGGGCCGTCGGGCCGCGGGATTCTCGTTACGCGCCGTGAACGACGACCTCGCCCGCGTTGCGCGCCAGTTGCAGGCGGACCAGCCCAGCGATTATCCACCCGGCCTCCGCTGGACGCTGCATGCCGAGTCTCTCCGACACAGCCAGTTTGGCCGTATGCTCGCCCCGCTCGGGGCGCTGATGTCCGCCGCGGCCGCCGTGCTCCTCATTGCCTGCGTCAACGTCTCGATCATGTTTCTGCTCCGCGCCGCCCTGCGCCGCCGCGAGATGATGATCCGCCTCGCGATCGGGGCCTCGCGCTGGCACATCATCCGCCAGCTGATCGCCGAGAGCGCCGTGGTGTGCGGACTCGGCGCCGCCGCGGGCCTCGGCATGGCGGTCATCGGCATTAGCATCCTGAAGGCTTTTCCTCCGGGCGAGATTCCCCGGCTACAGGAGGTCGCAATCAACGGCCCCATTGCGGCCTTCACCGCCGGCGTCCTGCTGGTCGTCACTGTCGTGGTCGGCCTGGCGCCGGCCATCACGCTCGCGCGAACCCGCGCACCAGTTGACCTCTCGCAGACGACCCGCATCACCGAGAACCGGTCGGCCGTGCGCCTGCGGGAGACACTGACAGTCGTGGAGATTGCGCTGGCCGTAATGCTGCTCGTGGGTGGCGGGTTGGCGTTCCGCAGCCTCAGCCGGCTGCTCAACGACGACATCGGCTTCGCCACGACGCAGCTCTTCACCTTCAAAACCAACCTCACGCCCTCGGCCTATCCCGACCTCGCACGGGCCAACCGCTTCTACGAGCAGCTGACCGCCCGCCTCGAAGCCCTGCCTGGCGTGTCGGCGGTGGCGGCCGTCTCCTACCTCCCGCTCAGCGGCGAATCCCAGTTTAACGTCGCCACGCCGTTGACCGGCGGCTCCGGGTCGCCGGTCGCCTGGCGCGTCGTGCGCGGACCTTACTTCAGCACGCTTGGCATCACGCTCCTCCACGGACGGCTGCTCGACGCGACCGATCGCGCCGACTCGCCACTCGTCGCGGTCGTGGACGATACCTTTGCCCGGCGCCAATGGCCGACGGAGGCCGCAGCCGTCGGACAGGCCATGCGCTTTGGTGAAGGCGATGCGGCCGAGGTCCGCACGATTGTCGGAATCGTTCGGCACATGAAACACCGTGGCCCTCGTCAGGATTCACTGCCCGAGGTTTTCGTGCCACAGGCGCAATTCTACCAGCGCGGCATGTATACCGTCGTCAAGACCGCGGCCGCCGCGAGCCTCGCCCCCCTCGTGCGCGCCGAGCTCGCCCGGATCGATCCCTCCATCCCGATGTATTTCATCGAGACAATGGAGCAGCGCTTCGCGAGCCAGGTGGCGCTCCCGCGCTTTACCGCCGGCCTGGTCGGTGCCTTCGCCGCCCTCGCGCTCGTGCTGGCCGGCGTCGGCCTCTTTGGCGTCACTGCGTATTCGGTCGCTCAACGCTCGCGCGAATTCGGCATTCGCATCGCCCTCGGCGCCTCGCGCTCCCATGTGGCTGGACTCGTCCTCGGCCGCACCGGGCGCCTCTCCCTCCTCGGCAGCGCCATCGGCGCCGTGGCCGCCCTGCATCTCGCCGACCTCATGAAGAGCCTCCTTTTCGGTGTGGACCCCGTGGACGGGCCAACCCTCCTCGCCGCCGCCAGCATCATCATCGTCACCGTCCTCCTCGCCTCGGTCGTCCCCCTGATCCGTGCTCTCCGGGTAAATCCCATCGAAGCCCTCCGGGCCGAGTAACACCGGGACGCTCCCCGTCGGGATCCAGCCCGATCCACAGGCCAACTTTTACACACCCGTGCCCAACCTTTTCTCGCCCCGAAACAATCTCTGCATCATCAAATTTCCCGGGCCACATCTTCGCGAGTCACGCGGAGAACATGGCCATTTTCATACGGAAGCGCATAAAGAAAAGGGCCATTGCAGACTAATCGATTTCAAGTGAACGCATGAAACGTGAAAATTGCACCATCTGTCGAAAGAGCGTTCCGATTGTCCAATGTCGCGGCCTCTATTCGTTGTTATGGTAATGAAAAAGCACAAAGCCCCCAAGAACCTGATCTGCCTCTGGTATGACAAGGACGCCCTCCAAGCGGCCAGGTTCTACGCCAAGATTTTCCCGAACAGCCGGGTGAAGGCCTTCCACAAGGCCCCGGCGGACTTCCCGTCGGGCAAGAAGGGCCAGATCCTGACCGTGGAGTTCACCGTCCTCGGCATCCCGTGCATCGGCCTCAACGGCGGGCCGGCTTTCAAACACAGCGAGGCCTTCTCCTTCCAAGTCGCCACCGACACCCAGGCGGAGACCGACCGCTACTGGAACGCCATCATCAAGCACGGCGGCCAGCCCAGCTACTGCGGCTGGTGCAAGGACAAGTGGGGCATCAACTGGCAGATCACCCCGCGCGTCCTCACCGAAGCCATGGCCGCAGGCGGCCAGACCGCCCGGCGCGCCTTCGCCGCCATGATGGAGATGGACAAGATCGACATCGCGAAGATCAAGGCCGCGATCCGCGGTTGAGGAAAAATTAAACACAGAGGCCACGGAGCACACGGAGTCAGTCAGCTACTCAGTGATCTCTGTGTTTAATTCCTCCGCCTTCCGTATTCCGTCCTCCGTCCTCTTCCTTCTTCCTTCCTCTTTCTTCCTTCACCTGTCCTCCGTCCCCTGCCTTCCCCGCTTGATGTTATTTTGACCATTAATCCGTTGCCCGGCTGGCCGTGAAGCCAGACAGTGGACGCGCCCCACTCCCATGGACAACCCTCCCCAACCGGCTCCGTCCAGCCCTGAGTCGTCCCCGCCCAAGACCGGTCCCGCAGGCCTCCCGGCCAAGGCGCTCGCCGGCTACAACACGTTGTTCCCGCCGGACTCACCCCAGCGCAAATATGGTCCGGCGGCGGTCGGCGGCGCGCTGCTCATCGTCTTCCTGCTGGCGAAGTGCGCGGTGTCCTCGGCGGGCGACAAGATCTCCGAAATCTCCAAGGCCCGCGCCGAGGCGGAGCACGTGCGCTCCACCGGCACGCTCGTCGTGAAGTCCAACCTGGCTTCCGCCGCGATCAAGGTTGCCGGCGCCGATGGCGCCGTCCGCGAAGGAGCCATCAACCAGCCGTTGGCCGCGCTGGCTGCGGGCAAATACACTGTCACCGCCACGCAGGAGGGCTGGCCCGAAGCGCGCGGCGAGGCGACCGTCACGGCCGGCCAGACCGCCGAGCTTACGCTCAACTTCCCCAGTGGCGCGCTCAAGCTCGACTCCACTCCGACGGGCGCGACGGTGAAGCTCGGCAAGTCCCACGTCCTCGGCAAAACACCGCTGACCGTCCCGCAATTGCCCGTCGGCGACATCACGCTCACGCTCGAATACGCGTCCTGGCCCGCGGTCCCCTATACCGCGACCATCATGGAAAACCAGGAGGCCGCCGCGACCGTGCGCCTGCCCCACGGGCGCCTGACCGTGGACAGCTTCCCGGCGGGGGCGCTGGTCGTGCTGGAGGGCAAGACCTACAAGCAGACACCGCTCTTCTTCGACCCCATCGCGCCGGGACCGAAGAAGCTGACGCTGCAGCTGAAGGATTTCCCTCCGCTCGAGGTCACCGCCACGGTGGTTGACGGACAGGACACGCGGATCCGCCCCGTGCTGGCCACGGCCTTCCCGCTGCTGGACCCGGCCGAGCTGCTGCGGGCGGTGTGGATCGAGGATAACCCGAGCCAGGTCGCCGCGCCGCAAAACCAGTCCACCGGCATTTACCGGCCGAAAAACGACATCGTGAAGAACATCCAGCGCGAGCGGCTCTACAACCGATGGCAGCACAAGCCCTACCGGTTTTCCGGCCCGGTGAAGTCCTACGATGCCGCCAGCGGAAAACTGGAATTCGCCGATCAGAAGAGCGAGCTGGCCCGCTATCGGGTCGTGGCTCAATTGAAGCCAGGCACGAAGTCACCCCTGCCGGCACAGAAGGACCCGAAGGACAAGACGCCCGTGGTGGTCGGCGTCTACGGCCGCCTCACCGCCGTCGAGGAGCCGCCCTGGCCGTTGCGCGTTTTCACGCTCGAACTGACCGACGCGGAATTCCTGCCCGAAGACTGAAGCATCTCCGCATTTCTGCGTGAGGTTTTCACCCCGCGATTCCGGGCACAACGCGACTGATGCCGCACTCCGTAGTTTTCATCACCACGGATCACACCGATGAAGACGGATGACGCTGATCCGTATCATCCGAGAATATCCGCGTAATCCGCGGTCAAAAAAATCTGTTCTTCCGCGTTTCCGCGCTCTTCGCGATTCCGCATCTTGGCGAGAGATATTCCGGAGCCGGTGGCGTGGCAGTCAGTCCATGACTTTCCGCTTTGCACCAGACCGACTCTGACTATTCTACCCTCATGACCCGCCTGCAACAGTTGGAGCAACAAGCCGGTCAATTGTCGGAGAACGAGCGTGCCGCCCTTGCCTCGCGCTTGCTCGCCTCCCTGCCCCCGGTCCTCGCCGACACCGACGGCGGTGTGGCCGAGGCGAAGCGCCGTGACGCTGAGTTGGACGCCAATCCCACTGTCGGCCTCACCGACAAGCAGTTTCACGCTGCCATCAGCGCCGCCCGGAAGCGATGAAGTTGATCTATCACCGCAGCGTCCAGAGCGACGTCTCCGCGGTGCTGGCGCACTACGATGAAGTCGGTGGCCCGGCCTTGGGCGATGCGTTCTTTGCCGAGCTGATGGCCTATGTCGGCTTGGTGCTCGAAAATCCTGCGCGATTTCATCCCGTGGATGGCGACCTGCGCCGGGCCAACCTCTCCCGATTCCCGTATCATTTTCTCTACCGGATTTACGGCGACACTGTTCGTATCCTTGTCGTGCGGCACAACCAGCGTCACCCCGATTACGGAATCAAACGGACCTAGCCCGGATTACTTGTCGCCCTGTGACTGGACAAACCACGCGGCCGCGCTTCGCGCGCCCAATCCTTCATTCGTGTAGATTCGTGTCCATTGGTGGTTGAATCTCACCCCGTCCGCATTGGATGCTGCAGCATTGAGCTTCACCCAACAACTCTGCCTCGCCTGCGGGCTGTGCTGCGACGGCACGCTCTTCGACAACGTCGTGCTCCAACCCGGCGACGACGCCAAGCGGCTGAAGTCACTGGGCCTGCCCGTGACCCTTTCCCGCAGCCAGGAGCCCGTCGCCCGTTTTCCCCAGCCCTGCGCCGCCCTGTGCCAGGACCGCACCTGCCGCGCCTATGCGCACCGCCCGAAGCAGTGCCGCACCTACGAGTGCATGGTGTTCAAGGAGGCGGAGGCCGGCCGACTCGAGCACGCCGCCGCGTTGCGCCTCGTGCAACGCGCCCGGCGGCAGGCCGACCGCGTGCGGCGACTGCTGCGCCGGCTCGGCGACGAAGACGAGCAACGCTCCCTCGGCGAGCGTTTCCATCGGATGCAGGAACGCATGGAAACGGCAGCGCCCGACGAGGCCACGCTCGCGACCTTCGCCGACCTGACCAACGCCGTGCACCGCCTGAAGCTCGTCGCCCACGCCAGGTTCTTCATCAAGCCGTAGGCCAACAAACAAAGTTTACACCACGGAAGCAAGGCCGCGAAGACATGGATAACGGAGCGAGCCGCGGCTCGGCGGGGACGCCTCGCCCTACCAGTTATGGCCACACTGATCCTTTAGAATGCTCCAGAAGCATATGGAGAAACCCCTTTGCCAACAGTGCTGGGCAGCGACCTCTTGTCTCGCCGAAGCGCGGCGCAGGCGGATGCCGCCACCGAGAATACTCCGCGTCTCGGCACGAGCCCTATCCGCCCCGGAATTTCAAACCTCTGCCACGCTCGAGCGTCTTGGTTATCACGGACGAAGCGGATAAACACGGATTACACCGATCCGTCGCATCCGAGAATATCCGGAAGATCCGTGGTCAAAAACAGATGGAGTGCGGGCAGGATAAGTGCCAACCGCGTCGTCACAGTCTGCGCCAAGGCTACGGCCGGATACTCAATACCGTTCCTCTGAATTTATAGACCCGCCCTGCCTTACCCCGGGTAAACGCCCGTGCGGGACTCGACGGCCCAGCGGTAGACGTCCTCGTAGTTCTTGGCGCGGCGCGTCCACGAGAAATCCTGCGCCATGCCGCGCAGCTGCATCGCGCGGAATTCCCGCGGGTGGTCGTAGTAGACGGCACAGGAGCGGCCGATGGCGCTGTAGAGCGCGGCGCTGTTGGGTGCGTGGAAGACGAAGCCCGTGCCGCCCTCCAGTCCCTCGTAGTCCCAGACCGTGTCGGCCAGCCCGCCCGTGGCGCGCACGATGGGCGGCGTGCCGTAGCGCATGGCATACATCTGCGTGAGTCCGCAGGGTTCGGAGCGGCTGGGCATGATGAAGAGGTCCGCGCCGGCCTGGATGAGCCGCGCCAGCTTGCCGTCGAAGCCGATCTTGGCCGCCACGCGCCCGGGGAAGGCGTGCGAGGCCCAGCGAAAGGCGTTTTCCGTCTGTTCGTCGCCGCTGCCGAGCAGGGCGAACTGCACGGGCATGCGGCCCATGATCTCGCCGAGCACCTCGGCCAGCAGGTCGAGGCCCTTCTGGTGCGCGAGCCGCGCCACAACGCCGTAGAGCGGCACCTTCGGGTCCGCCTGCAGGCCCATCCGCTCCTGCAGGGCGGCCTTGCACGCGGCCTTGCCGGAGAGGTCGGCGGCGGAGAAGTTGGCCGGCAGCGCCTTGTCCGTGGCCGGGTCCCACAGCTCGTTGTCGATGCCGTTGAGGATGCCGATCAGGTCGCCCGAGCGGTGGCGCAGCACGTGGTCGAGGCCGAAGCCGCCGTCCTTGGTGCGGATCTCCTGCGCGTAGGTGGGGCTGACCGTCGTGATCTTCGTCGAGTGGTAGAGCCCGGCCTTCATCATGTTGACCGCGCCATAGCTCTCGGTGCTGTCGCCGCGGAACTCGCTCCACGGGATGCGCGCGAACGGCAGCACGCTCTCGTGGCTCAGGCCCTGGTGCTCGAGGTTGTGGATGGTGAACACCGTCGCGCAGCGCGCCAGCGGCGTGTCGCGCACGGTGGTGTTGAGCATCACCGGCAGCAGGCCCGTGGTCCAGTCGTGGCAATGGATCACGTCGGGCGTCCACCCGAGCTGCTCGCAGAGTGTCAGCGCACCGCGGCAGAGGAAGACGAAGCGGTGGGCGTTGTCGCGGCCCTCGCTGTAGATCTCGGGACGGGCGAAGAAATCGTTGAACTCGAGGAAATACGCCGGCACGGCCGCGCCCGGCAGCGTGGTCTCCCAGGTGCGCGCCCAGTGCGCGCCTGCGCCCACCTCGACGCCGAGCGGCTCCTCGCGCGCGCGCCACTCGCCCACGCGCTTGACCGAGCCGTAGCACGGCGCCACGAGGCGCACGTCGTGGCCCGAGCGCGCCAGGTATTTCGGCAGCGCCCCGCACATGTCGGCCAGACCGCCGACCTTGGCGAACGGCTCCACCTCGGGGGTGACGAAGAGGATCTTCAGGGGTCGCACCGCGCGACAAAAGGCGATGCCCCGGCCCCTGCCCAGCAAATTATCCGCGGCGGGACGTGCGCGCGAGCAGTTCCGCCCAGTCGCTCGCGCCGCCGCAGGCGAGCCGGGCCGCCGCGCGGCCGCAGAGCCGCCCGACGATGTTGCCGGTGCCGTTGTAGCCGCCGCAGGCCCAGACCTTCGGGCGGACCTCCCCGAGCACGGGCAGCCCGTCCTCCGTGTAGCCCACCGACGCGGCCCAGCGGTGCGTGACCGCCGCCTTCACCTTCATCTGCTCCCGCAGGAAACGCTCGATCAGCGCCTGCACGCGGTCCGTCGGCTGGTCGTCCTTCGTCCATTCCTCCTCCAAGGCCTGGTCGCGGAAACCGCCGAGGGCGAGGCGCCGGTCCGGCAGCTGCTGCCAATACTCGTAGCCGTGGCGCCAGTAGACCGGCCGCGGGAAATCCACCTCGGGCGCCGGCGCCGTGGCCAGCATCTGCAGCCGGGCCGTGCGCACGCGGCCCGCCAGCTCGGGCAGCAGGGCCTCCAGCCGGCCGTCCACTGCCACGATCACGCTGTCACAGAACACCGTGCCGGCGTCGGTCACGACCGAACCCGGCACGATCCGCCGGAGCGGCGAGGCCTCGTAGAGCAGGACGCCGGCCTCGCGCAGCCGCCGGGCCTGCGCCCGCGCCACGCGCAGGGGTTGGAACGTGCCGTCGGTCGGCAACAACAGCCCTTCGCCCTCCGGCCCGCGATACCACTCGCCGGGAAACCCGCACTCCTTCAATGCCGCGAGGTGCGCGCGGCAGTCGTCCAGCTCCGCGGGGTCCGCCGCCAGCCGCAGCGAGCCCCCGAGGCGCACCGCGCCGTGATGCTCCGCGGCGAGCCGCGCGATCTCGTCGAGCGTGGCGCGGTAAAGGGCGGTGGCGTTCCCGCGCCCGAATCTCGCCACGGTCTCATGGAAAAACTTCGCCAAGCCCGCGAGCACGAAGCCGCCGTTGCGGCCCGCCGCGCCCGCGGCCACGGCCCTCGCATCGAGGCCGACCGCGCTGACGCCCTGGGCCTGCAGCTCCGCCAACGCGGCCAGGCCGGAACCGCCCAGGCCGACGACGCACACGTCGGCCCGCACCGCGCCCTCGAGCCGCGGCAGCGGCGCCCATTGGCCGTCGTCCCACACCGGTGTGTTCACGCCGCGAGTATTTGCCGGCGGCTGCGGGCGTCGAGCGCAGAGCGGCAGGACGCGGACCGGCTGCGACCAGCGCGGCCGTTTCAGCCGCGTGCGGCCGGGTAGCTGCCGAGCCACTTCACGAGCGGGCACTGGCGGCGGAGGTCCCTGAGCGCGGCCTGCATGGCGGGGTCGTCGTGGTGACCCGTCACGTCGAGGAAGAAGATGTAGTCCCACGGGCGCAGACGGCTGGGCCGCGACTCGATGCGCGTGAGGTTGAGCTTGCGGCGGTCGAAGGGCTGCAGGGCCTTGAGCAGCGCGCCGGGCTCGTGGTGGAGGGAGACGAGCAAACTGGTTTTGTCGCGCCCGCGGCCGGCGGCGCCGGAGGCCTCGCGGCCGAGGATGCCGAAGCGCGAGGTGTTGTTTTTCTGATCCTGGATGGCCGGGGCGGCCACGGCCACGCCATAGCGTTCGCCGGCGAGGCGCGGGCCGACGGCCGCGACCCCTTTCTCCTTCGCCGCGCGCTGCACGCCGAGCGCGGTGCTGTCGACATCGACGAGCTGCGCGTGCGGCAGGTGGCGCGCGAGCCAACGGCGGCACTGGGCGAGGGCCTGGTCCTTGGAATAGACTTTCCGGATGCGCTTGAGCGGCTCGTTGGACAGGAGCGCATGCTCGATCTCGAGCTGCAGCTCGGCGACGATCTTCAGCGGCGTCTCGACGAAGAGGTCGAGCGAATCGCGCACGGAGCCCTCGGTGGAATTTTCGATCGGCACGACGCCGTAGTCGGCCTCGCCCTTCTCGACCGCGGCGAAGACGTCGGCCAGCGCGGGCATGGGGCGGTATTCGACGCTGGCGCCGAACTTGCGGATGGCGGCGGCGTGGGTGTTGGTGGCCTCGGGCCCGAGGTAGGCGATGACGAGCGGCTTCTCCAGCGCGAGGGCGGCCGACATGATCTCGCGGTAGATGGCCTGCAGGGCGGCGGGCTGGAGCACGCCGCCGCGGTTGGCCGCGGCGACCCGGCGCAGCACGTCGGCCTCGCGCTCCGCCACGTAGATGCGGCCGCGCGCGCCGCGCTTGATCTCGCCGATGCGCTGCGCGAGGCGCAGACGCTCGTTGAGCCGGCGCACGATCTGCTCGTCGAGCGCGTCGATGCGCGTGCGGATGGCGGCGAGTTGTTTCTTCATGCGACGGCGGCGGGTTGGCGGACGAGTGTGTGGAGGGCGCGGGCCTTGGCGACAATTTCCGCGAGCACGGCGGGCGTGACGGCCTGCTTGGGGTCGTCGCCGATGCCGTGGGCGGGCTCGACGTGGGCCTCGAGGCAGAGGCCGTCGGCGCCGTAGGCCACGGCGGCAAGCGCGCAGGCGGGCACGTAGGCGGCCTTGCCGACGGAGTGCGAGGGATCGACGACGACGGCGGCCCAGGTCTTTTCCTTCAGGAGCGGCGTGATGCCCTCGTCGGGCGTGTTGCGGTAGCCGTCGATGCTGGGCGCGGTGCCGCGCGGGCAGAGGATGACGTTGGGGTTGCCGAAGCTGACGATGTATTCGGCGGCGGAGATGAATTCGTTGAGGGGACCGCTGTGGATGCTGCGCTTGAGGAGCACGGCGGTGGGGCGGCCGGCGATGGCGCGCCCGACCTGGCGGAGCAGCGAGTAGTTGAGGGCGTTGCGCGCGCCGATCTGAAGCACGTGCACGCCGGCGTCGAGGGCGAGGTTGATGTGCTCCTGCTCCATGACCTCGGTGACGACGGGCAGGCCGGTGCGGCGCGAGGCCTCCATCAGGATCTCGAGCGAGCGGGCGTCGCCCTGGAAGCTGTAGGGGTTGGTCCGGGGCTTCCACACGCCGCCGCGCAGGGCCTGGGCGCCGGCCTCCTTCACGGCCTGGGCGGTCTCGAGGAAGTAGTTCCCGTTCTTCGGGTCGATCGTGCACTGGCCGGCGATGACGAGCAGTTCCTCGCCGAGCGTGACGCCGCCGAGCTTGAGCCGGCCGGTGGCGAGGTCGGACCGGCGGTCCATGAGCTTGAAGGGCGACTGGATGCGGTCGATGCGGTCGATGTAGGCGAGCCCCTCGAGGCGGTTGATCATCAGCTCGTCGCGCTCGTCGCCGACGATGGCATAGATGGTGCGCATCTCGCCGACGATGGGCTGGATCTTGCAGCCGAACTCGGCGACGATGGCGGTGATCTCGGCGACCTGTTCGGGAGTGAGGCGGTTGGACTTGGGGAGGATCATGGCGGGAAATGAAAAAGCCGCCCGAGGGGGCGGCTTCCGGAGGTTAAGGCTGTCGTTGCAGGTTAATCGGAAAGGCCGCCCGTGGATCGCGGGGCAAAAAAGCCGGCGAACGCAAAAAAGGAATAGGTGGCGGGGCGGTTCACTGCGCGCGACAAAGGCCGGTGGCCGGGCGCGTGTCAATGCCGGCCTGTCCCGGCCGCGTCATAGGCCGCCGTTGACGCCACGCGCACGACCGCCCTTGCTGGGCGCGCGCCGCATGAAGCCGCTCTACGATTTCAGCCACCTCAAGGTCGACCGCACCCTGGCGCCGCGCGACGGCATGGTGAACGCCGGCAACGTGGAGCAATACCTCGACCTGGGGCGCCGGGCGCTGGAGCTGATCCACTTCTCCGCGGAGCTGTGCGACAAGCCGCACTACCCGAACATCCTCGACCTGCCCTGCGGCCACGGCCGCGTGCTGCGCTGGCTGCGCGCCCACTACGGCTACGCCGAGATCACGGCCTGCGACCTCGACCGCGACGGCGTCGATTTCTGCGCGAAGCAGTTCCGGGCCAAACCGGTCTACTCCGAGATCGACCTGCACCGCCTGCCCTTTACGGCGCAATTCGACCTCATCTGGGTCGGCTCGCTGCTCACCCACCTGCGGCGCGACCGCTGGCTCGACACGCTCGACTGCCTCGTCCGGTGGACGAAGGAGTGCGGCGTGCTGGTGTTCACCGTGCAAGGCCGGACCGTGGCCAGCCATTTCGCCAAAGGCCGGCACGACATCGCCGCCAACATCGACCAGCCGCCGCTGCTGGCGGAGTTCGCGCGGTCGGGCTTCGCCTACCAGCGCTACTTCGAGAGCAATGAGACCGAAGATTACGGGCTCACGCTCACGTCGCCGGAGTGGGTCATGCGCACCCTGCAGCGCTATCCGGACATGATCCTGCGCGCCTACCTCGAGGAGGCCTGGGGCATCCAGGATGTGGTCATCCTCTACAAGAAGGCCGGGCACTTCGAGCCCGTCCTCGGTGTTCCCGAGCAGAATGCGGCCGATGCGCGCGCCGCGGGCGCGCCCCGCGGCCTGCTCGGCCGGCTGCTGGGCCGCTGAGCGTCCGCACATATTTTGCTCGTTAGCACCGCGCGGTGCGCCTACACGCTTGCCCACCCCGATGAGCAACCCGCGCACGATCCTCTGCCTGGCCTCGTTTCACAAGGGCCACGAGTTCCTGCGCCAGGCCAAGGCCGAGGGCTGGACCGTCTACCTCCTGACCTCCAAATCCCTCGAGGGCGCCGAGTGGCCGCGCGAGGCCGTGGACGAGATCTTCTACATGCCCGACGTCGACAAGGTCTGGAACCGCGACGACACCATCAAGGGCGTGAGCTACCTTGCGCGGGACCGCCGCATCGACCGCATCGCCGCGCTGGACGACTTTGACGTCGAGACCGCCGCCGCGCTGCGCGAGCATCTGCGCGTGCCCGGCATGGGCGACACCACGGCGCGTTACTTCCGCGACAAGCTCGCCATGCGCCTCAAGGCCAATGAGGCCGGCATCCCCGTGCCCGACTTCACACCCGTCATCCACCACGACACGCTGCGGGAGTTCATGCGCGATGTGCCCGGCCCCTGGCTGCTCAAACCGCGCTTCTCGGCCTCGGCTCTCGGCATCCGCAAGATCAACACGCCCGACGATCTCTGGCCGGCCTTGGAGAAGCTCGGCGACCAGCAGTCGTTCCACGTGATGGAGAGTTTCATCCCCGGGCAGGTCTACCACGTGGACTCGATCGTGAACGACCGCGAGGTCGTGTTCTCCATCGCCTGCCGCTACGGCGCGCCCCCGCTGGCGGTGATGCACGGCGGCGGCATCTTTTCGACGGTCATCTGCGAGCACGGCTCGGCCGACGAGCGCGCGCTGATCGAGGCCAACGCCGCCGTGCTCCGCGCCATGGGCCACGTGCGCGGCGCCTCGCACACCGAGTTCATCAAGGCCCCCGACGGCACCTTCCACTTCCTCGAAACCTCGGCGCGCGTCGGCGGCGCCAACATCATGGACCTCATCGAGACCGCCACCGGCCTCAACCTCTGGCGCGAATGGGCCAAGGTCGAGTGCCGCGAGGAGGACTACGAGGTGCCCCCCTGGCGCAAAGACTACGCCGGGTTGCTCATGTCGCTCGCGCGCCAGGAATGGCCCGACCTCTCCGTCTTCGCCGAACCGGAGGTCGTCATCCGGCACCGGAAGCGGCACCATGTCGGCCTCGTCTGGCGTTCGCCCAGCTACGCCCGCGTCGAGCAGCTCCAAGCCGAGTATCTCGCACGCGTGCAGCGCGATTTCCACGCCAGCGCGCCGGCACCGGAAAAAGCCACGGACTGAATTCGCCGCACGCGGTGATAGGAAAAATCCTTTCTGCCATAGTTTTTCGATAGGGCCGTCCGGCTCTGTATTGGGTTGATATTTCAAAAGGGCCCGCGCAGAAATCCCCACCCGATACCCCATGAGTTCCGCCGCGGACGAACCCCATCTGGAAGCGCTGCGCGCCTGCGCAATCCTCGACACTCCCCCGGAGCCCGAATTCGACGAGATCACCCGCCGCGCGGCTGCCATCTGCGAGGTGCCGGTTGCGGCCATCAGTCTGGTCGATCGCAACCGCTGCTGGTTCAAGGCGCGCGTCGGTCTCGACAGCCCGGAGATTCCCCGGGAGGCCGGTTTCTGCGGTTATGCTTTCCAGAGCAGCGGCACCTTCATCGTCGAGGACGCGCTATCGCATCCCCGTTTCCGGAGCATCCCGCTCGTGACCATGCCCGACGGCTTCCGTTTCTACACCGGTGTGCCGCTGCGCCTGCGCGAGGGCACCTCGGTCGGCACCCTGTGCGTGCTCGACCGGCATCCGCGCCTGCTCCAGACCGACCAGGTGATGGCGCTCCATCAGCTGGCCGCCTCGGCGGTCTCCCTCCTCGAGAAGCGCCGCAGCTCCCGCCCGCGGCCTGCGGAGCCGTCCGGCCGCGGCTGCGTGCTCATCGTCGACGACCACGCCGACGTGCGCGAGTTCTGCGCGATGGTGATCCGGCGCCTGGGTTTTGTGGCCCTGCAGGCCTTCAATGGCGACGAAGCCCTCACGATGCTCGAGAACTACAAGCACGAGGTCCGGCTGATCCTCTGCGACGTGCAAATGCCCGTGATGGACGGCCTCGAATTCGCCCGCCGCCTGCGCGACCGCCCCGACGCCCCGCCCATCGTGATGATGAGCGCATTCAACACCCCCGATCTGCGCGGCACCCTGGCCGGGCTCGGCGTGGACCGTCTCGTGCAGAAGCCGTTTTCCGTGCAGGAGCTGCAGGAGATCGTCCACGAGCGCATGATCGCCCGCGTGGGCTGATCAATCCGCCGCCGCCTCGCAGGTCCGCAGCACGCGCAGGGTGTTGCCGCCCCAGAGTTTCGCCAGATCGGCTTCCGTCCAGCCCCGCGCCCGCAACGCCGCCGTGAGCTTCGGATAGTCGCTCACCTCGTTAAGTCCCTCGAACCCGCCACCCCCGTCGAAGTCGCATCCGATGCCCACGTGGTCGATGCCCGCCACGGCCACCGCGTGCTCGATGTGCCGGATGTAGTCGTCGAGCGTGCAGCGCGGGTTCGGATATTTCTCGTCGAGCCGCCGCCATTCGGCCGCGAGCACCCCGCGCATCTCCGGCGTCATCTCGATGTCCACCAGGCGAAGCAGAAATTCGTCCAGCTCGGCGTAGCGGCCGTCCTCGGGCACGTGGGTGACCGTGATGGGAAGCGCGTTGATCTGGATGACGCCGCCCTTGGCCGCGAGGGCGCGCAGCAGGTCGTCACCGACATTGCGCGGATGATCGCAAAGCGCGCGGCAACTCGTGTGCGTGAGCAACGGCGGCGTGCGCGAGTGCTCCAGCAGATCCCACACGGCGTCGTCCGAGGCGTGCGAACCATCGAGGACGATGCCGAGGCGGTTGCACTCGGACACGACCTCGCGGCCGAAGGGCCCGAGCCCGCCCCACTCCGGACCGCGCGGATCGGTGGATGAATCCGCGAGGTCGTTGTGGAGCATGTGGTTCAGGCCGAGGATGCGCACCCCGAGGCCGTGGAATTTCGCGACGTTAGCGGCGTCGAGCCCGAGCGAGTAGCTGTTCTCGATGGCGAGGTAGAGTGCGCGCTTGCCCTCGGCCTTCAGCCGCGGGCCGTCGTCGGCCCGCAGCGCGAGGGCGCAGAGTCCGGGGTTCGCCGCCACCACCTCATGGACACGCTGGATGACCCGCAGCGCGCTGTCATGCGCCCGGGCGTAGCCGGCCGGCGTGCGCGCGGCCTGCGTCACGAAAACCGCGAAGCCCAGTGCGTCGAGCCCGCCCTCCGCCATGCGCGGCAGGTCGCATTGCGAGCGGTCGGCGGCCCGGTCATGCCGCGCGGCGAAGTCCCAGCCCGGACGCATGAGCGACGCCGTGGGCGTGTCGATGTGAGTGTCGATGGTGAAGAACCCGTCGTGCGGGCCGGGCGCGGACATCGGGTGAAGCTACGGACGGGCGCTGACCGGCGGCAAGGGGTTCTTTCGGCCTACGGGCATCTCCGGGGTTGCGCCGGGTGCGATGTTGGGCTTCGTTGCGCGTCTTTCCCGCATGTCCGCCAAAATTGAAAACGTCGTCA
Source organism: uncultured Opitutaceae bacterium (assembly GCA_964601365.1). GTDB lineage: Bacteria > Verrucomicrobiota > Verrucomicrobiia > Opitutales > Opitutaceae > Didemnitutus. Next base: position 135,514 of record CAZRNE010000003.1, read on the forward strand.
TCGTCGGCACCGGCTGCGCCGGCCTCACCGCCGCCATCTACACCGGCCGCGCCAACCTCCAACCGCTCGTTATCGAGGGCACCCTGCCCGGCGGCCAGCTGACCACCACCTCCGAGGTGGAGAACTTCCCCGGATTCCCGGAAGGCATCGACGGCTTCCAGCTCATGCAGAACCTCCGCAAGCAGGCGGAGCGGTTCGGCACCCGCTACGAAAGCGGCACCGTCACCGGACTCGACACCAAGAATTGGCCCTACACCCTCAAGCTCGCCGACCGCGAAATCCGCGCCAAAACCGTCATCGTCGCCACCGGTGCATCCCCGCGCATGACCGGCGTGCCCGGCGAAAAGGAGCTCTTCGGCGGCAAGGGCGTGACGACCTGCGCGACCTGCGACGGCGCCTTCTACCGCAAGATGGACGTCGCCGTGCTCGGCGGCGGCGATAGCGCGGCCGAGGAGGCGCTCTTCCTCACCCGCTTCGCCAGCAAGGTCTACCTCGTCCACCGCCGCGACACGCTCCGCGCCTCGAAGATCATGGCGGACCGCGTGCTCAAGCATGAGAAGATCCAGCCCGTCTGGGACAGCGTGCCGGTCGCCGTCGAGGGCGTCGAACAGGGCGCGGTCAGCGGCCTGCGCATCAAGAACGTCAAGACCGGCGCCGAGTCCGTGCTCGCCGTGAAGGGCATCTTCGTCGCCATCGGCCACATCCCCAACACCGCCCCGTTCAAGGACGCCGTGGATACCGACGAGCAGGGTTACTTTGTTCCCGCCGGCCACAGCCAGGTGAAGACCAAGACGCCGGGCGTCTATGTCGCCGGCGACTGCGCCGATCACCATTACCGGCAGGCCATCACCGCGGCCGGCATGGGCTGCCAGGCCGCCATCGAGGCCGAGCGCTGGCTCGCGGAAAAGGGCGGCTGAGTTGCAGGAGGGGCCTCATCGGCAGCCGAAACCCTGGCGCAGACTGGACGCCCCGGTGCATCGCGGCATAAAGCCGCTCCTACCGTGAGCAACCGTCAACTCCGGCGACTCTGGACCCGCTTGGGCATCCCCACGGATTATGCGCAGGCGCGGCGCATGCCCATCCAACGTGAGGCCGCGCGCCTCGTGTTCGTCGGGCGCGCACCCGACGACGGCAAACCCGTGCGCCTCGCGCCCCGCACCGCAATCGCGTGGCGGCGCATGCGCGATGCGGCCGCGCAGGACGGTGTGACGCTGCTCCCCTTGTCCGGCTTCCGCAGCATCGCCCGGCAGACGCGCATCATCCGCACCAACCTCGCCAAGGGCCGCCCGCTCGACGACCTGCTGCGCTATGTGGCCGCACCCGGTTGCAGCGAGCACCACACCGGCCGGGCCCTCGACATCGGCTCGCCGAAAAACCGCCGGCACTTCGAGGAGGACTTTGACCGCACGCCCGAATTCCGCTGGCTGAAGAAGCATGCACACCGCTTCGGTTTCCGCCTCTCCTATCCGCGCCGCAATCCCCACCGCATCGGCTACGAGCCCTGGCACTGGTTCCACAATAGATGAACTGATGCTGTTCTTGATGCTGGCAGAGAATGGTTTGCGCGTCGGTTTGGAATTATTCTAATTCCTACTTGAAAGCGGAGGGTGCCGGGTTTCTGTTGCCGCTTCGTTTTCATGCCGAAAGCCAAGCCAGACCGGGAACGCATCGTGAGTCAGCTCGCCGACAATGGCGTGCGCCTGACTCCCCAGCGCGAACTCGTCTACGGGCTCATCCTCGGCAAGCGCGACCACCCGACTGCCGACGAGATCTTCGCGCGCGCCAAGGCCCGCATGCCGGGCATCTCATTGGCCACCGTCTACAATTGCCTGGAGACTCTCGTCGGCTGCGGTCTCATCCGGCAGGTCACGCTCGAACGCGGCGCCACGCGCTACTGCCCCAACCTGCACGAACACGCTCATTTTCACGACCGCGAGTCCGGCGCGGTCCACGACATCGACCTGTCGCCCGAGCTGCTGGCGAAAATCCGCGCCGCGCTCCCCGCCGGTTTCGACGCCCATTCCATCGAGCTGACAATCCGCGGTTCGGCCCACGCCTCCCAACCCTCGCTCAACTGACCTTCCTCATGTCCCAACTCGAGATCCAAGACCTGCACATCGCCATCGGCGACAAACCCGTCGTCAAGGGCGTCACGCTCACCATCAAGCCCGGCGAGGTCCACGCCATCATGGGCCCGAACGGCACCGGCAAGAGCACGCTCGCCAAGGCCGTCGCCGGACACCCCGACTACACCATCACGTGCGGCGACGTCCGCCTCGACGGCAAGTCCGTGCTCGAGATGGAGGTGGACGAGCGCGCCCGGGCCGGCCTCTTCCTCGCCTTCCAGTATCCGAGCGAGATCCCCGGCGTCAGCATCGCCAACTTCCTCCGCGCCGCCGTGCAGGCCCGCATGGCCGAGGGCGAGGAACTCGACGCCACCGGCTACTACAAGCGCCTCTACGCCAAGATGGACCTCCTCAAGATCGACCGGAAGTTCACCTCGCGCGCCGTCAACGAGGGCTTCTCCGGCGGCGAAAAGAAACGCTGCGAGATCCTGCAGATGGCCATGCTCGAACCCAAGTTCGCCCTGATGGACGAGACCGACTCCGGCCTCGACATCGACGCGCTCCGCATCGTCGCCGAGGGCGTCAACGCCCTCCGGGCCGGCCCCGCCTCCCCCGGTGTCCTGCTCATCACCCACTACCAGCGCCTCCTCAACTACATCGTGCCCGACTTCGTCCACGTCATGTATGACGGCCGCATCGTGAAGAGCGGCGACAAGAACCTCGCCCTCGAGCTGGAGGAGAAGGGCTACGAGTGGGTGAAGAAGTCCTTCGCCGCCTGAACGCGCCCCCCGCCATGAAGCCCCCCTCCGAGATCGAGACGCCCGCCGTCGACAACCCCGTCGCCGGCATCGACCAGACCAAGGGCGATTTCCAATACGACGTCGCCTACGAATTCGACGCCGGCACCGGCCTCTCCGAAAAGGTCGTGCGCTACATCAGCGCCGTGAAAAAGGAGGAGCCGTGGCTGCTCGAGTTCCGCCTAAAGGCCCTCGAGACCTTCCTCCGCAAGCCCATGCCCACGCATTGGGCCACGCGCGACCTCGACAACATCAACTTCGACAAGATCCGCTATTACCTCGCGCAGGGCCAGAAACCCAAGCGCACCTGGGACGAGGTGCCCGACGATATCAAGAAGACCTTCGAGCGCCTCGGCATCCCCGAGCAGGAGCGCAAGTTCCTCGCCGGCGTCGAGGCCCAGTTCGATTCCGAGGCCGCCTACTCCAACATCAAGGACATCGTCGCGAAGCAGGGCGTCATCTTCGTCAACTCGACCGAGGGCCTGCGCGAGCACCCCGACCTCTTCCGGAAGTTCTTCGGCAAGGTCATCCCGACCGGCGACAACAAGTTCTCCGCGCTCAACAGCGCCGTGTTCTCCGGCGGCTCGTTCATCTACGTGCCGCCCGGCGTGAAGGTCGCGCAGCCGCTGCAGGCCTACTTCCGCATCAACGCCGAGAACTTCGGCCAGTTCGAGCGCACCCTCATCATCGCCGACGAGGGCGCCGAGGTCACCTACATGGAGGGCTGCACCGCGCCCAAGTTCTCCACCTCCACGCTGCACAGCGCCGTCGTCGAGCTCGTCGCCCTCAAGGGCGCCAAGATCCAATACATCACCGTCCAGAACTGGGCCAACAACGTCTTCAACCTCGTCACCAAGCGCGGCGTCGCCCACGAGGAGGCCGAGATCAAGTGGATCGACTGCAACATCGGCAGCCGCCTCACCATGAAATACCCCGGCGTCGTCCTCAAGGGCCGCAAGGCCCGCGGCGAGGTCCTCTCCATCGCCCTCGCCAACGACGGCCAGCACCAGGACACCGGCGCCAAGATGATCCACGCCGCCGACGAGACCACCTCCAACATCATCGCCAAGTCCATCTCCGTCGGCCAGGGCCGCTCCACCTACCGCGGCATCGTCCACATCCCGAAGCACCTCAAGGGCTGCAAGAACAACACCGAGTGCGACGCCCTCCTCATCAACACCAACTCCCGCACCGACACCTACCCGGCCATCTCCGTCCGCGGCGACCGCAACGCCACGCAGCACGAGGCCAGCGTCTCGAAGGTGAACGAGGACATGATCTTCTACATGCAGCAGCGCGGCCTCACCGAGGGCCAGGCCATGAGCCTCGCCGTCAACGGCTTCATCAACGACCTCGCCCGCCAGTTCCCGATGGAATACTCCGTCGAACTCAAGCGCCTCATCGACCTCGAGATGGAAGGGAGCGTCGGTTGACCCATGACCGCCATCGCTGAGCCCAAGTCCCTGGTCGGCGCTTTCACCCGCGAGGTCTTCGAGTCGCACCTCATCCGCTGCGCCCATCTCCCGAAGTGGTGGCTCGACCGCAAGCGCGCCGCCTACGAGCGCTTCGCCGCCCTGCCCTTCCCCGCCCGCACCGACGAGGGCTGGCGCTTCTCCGACCTCTCCGGCCTTTCCCTCGACGGCTTCCGCCTGCCCGTGCCCATCGGCTTCGAGCAGATGACCCACCGCGACCTCGGCGTCACCGGCGCCGGCCACCTGGTGCTGGCCAACCACCGCCTCGTCGCCGAGCAGAAGCTCGCCGCCACCGCCTCGGGTCGCGGCGCCGTCTTCGACACGCTCCAAAACGCCCTCCTCCGCCACGGCGACGTCGTGCAGGCCCACCTGCTCAAGCAGCCCTCCAAGCTCGGCTCCGAGAAGTTCGCCGCCCTGCACGAGGCTTTCCTCGAGGACGGCGTGTTCATCCATGTCCCCCGCGGTGTCGAGGTCGAGCTCCCCGTCGGGCTCTTCCACTACGCCTCCGGCCAGGGCACCGCCCTCTTCCCCCACACGCTCATCGTCGCCGAGGAGAACTCCCGCCTCACCGTCGCGGACTTCTACCGCTCCGCCACGGGCGCCGGCGCCCAGTTCGCCTGCGGCGGCAACGATGTCTACGCCGGCCACGGCGCGCAGGTCACCTACATTGCCAAGCAGAACTGGAGCCGCCAGACGCTCTCCTTCCAGTTCAGCGCCACCGTCGCCCGGCGCGACGCCCGCGTGCTCTCCATCAACCTCCATGCCGGCGGCCGCCAGTCGCGCCACGAGTCCTTCTCGCAGCTGCAGGCCCCCGGCGCGCATTCGGAGATGCTCGCCCTCACCATCGCGCACGGCACGCAGGAGTTCGACCAGCGCACGCTCCAGATCCACCAGGCCCCCAACACCTCCTCGAACCTCCTCTACAAGAACGCCCTCCTCGACCGGGCGAAGACCATCTTCTCCGGCCTCATCGTCGTCGACCCCGACGCGCAGAAGACCGACGCCTACCAGAGCAACCGCAACCTCATGCTCAGCGACGAGGCCGAGGCCAACTCCCTCCCCGGCCTCGAGATCCAGGCCAACGACGTCCGCTGCACGCACGGCGCCACCACGGCCCGCATCGACCGCGAACAGGAATTCTACCTCCAGTCCCGCGGCATCGCCCGGGCGCAGGCCGACGAGCTGCTGGTCTTCGGCTTCTTCGAGGAGGTGCTCGGCAAGATCGAAAACCAGGAGCTGCACGACCGCCTCAGCGAGATCATCCGCGTGAAGTTCAAGGAGTAGTCCGCTCCTGTCATTCTGAGCGCAGCGAAGAATCCACCTGTTCGCACCTTCCCCCACTCCTCGCCACCACCAAGGCCATGCAAAACAAGGAACGCATCCTCTCCCGCGACGTCGAGGCCCACCAGATCCCCTCCGGCGACAAGCTCACCCTCTCGGCCGGCTCCCGCGTCTTCATCACGCAGGTCCTCGGCGGCAGCTACACCGTCATGACTGACATCGGCCTCATGCGCATCTCCGGCCAGAACGCCGACGCCCTCGGTGAACAGGTGCAGGCCGCGCCGGCCGCGGCGGCACCGGCCACCGGCGCCGCTCCCGACCCGGAGGCCATCTGGGCCCAGCTCCGCACCGTCTTCGACCCCGAGATTCCCGTGAACATCGTCGACCTCGGCCTCGTCTACTCGATGGACATCTCCAAGCAGGACGACGGCGGCCACCGCGTCGACGTGCAGATGACGCTCACCGCCCCCGGCTGCGGCATGGGCCCGGTCCTCGCCGAGGACGCCAAGGGCAAGATCCTCCTCGTGCCGGGTGTTTCCGCCGCCGATGTCCGCATCACCTGGGAGCCGCCCTGGAACCAGTCGATGATCAGTGAAGAGGGAAAGATGAAGCTAGGTCTCATCTGAGCCCGCGGGAAATCCTTCGCGCGAAACCCCGGACCAGCCCCGCTTTGCGCGACTTTCCAAAAGTCGGCTTGCGTTCACCGCTTCCGGACCGCAGCTAGACAGCCTTTGTTGATGGCCGAGCACCCTTCCCAACCGCAGTTTTGGGACACCCGCTATGCCTCCGGCCAAACACCGTGGGATTTCGGCGGCGTGCCCGCAGCCGTCTCCTCCTTCCTCAAGCGCAACTCCAAGACCGGTCGCGTGCTCATCCCCGGCTGCGGCGCGGGCTACGAGGTCCGGACCTTCGCCGACGCCGGCTGGAAGGTCACCGCCCTCGACATCTCCCCCGCGGCGGTCGATCTCGCGCGCAAGAATGCGGGAGCGGACATCGCCAAGCGCATCTTTCTCGCCGACTTTTTCCAGGACCGCCTCGCCACCGCCGGCTTCGACCTCATCTACGAACGCACCTTCCTCTGCGCCCTGCCCCCGGAGCACCGTCGCGCCTACGTGCAACGCACCGCCGAGCTGCTCAAGCCCGGCGGCCGTCTCGTCGGTTTCTTCTATTTCCAAAAAACCGCCCTCAAGGACGGTCCGCCCTGGGGCCTTGCCTGGGGCGAGGCCGACGCCCTCTTCCAGGACTATTACACGCTTGAGCGCGACGATCCCGTGACCGATTCGCTCCCCCTGTTCAAGGGCCGCGAACGCTGGCAGGAACGAACCCGCAACAAACGCTCCATCGTCGGTTGAGTGCGTTTAGGTAGGACGACTTCTCCGAAGGAGCCGCGCTGTTAGGCGGGCCGCCGGCAGCGAACCCCGCTTTTTTGTGGGCCAGCGCGCTCGCGCGCGCCTTCACTCCTGTGCGCAAGCTTGCCCACCACCACGCGCGCCCGCATCCTGCCTCCATGGATCCCACCGGCCCGCGCTCGATCTACGAGGAGCTGCTCGCCCTTGAGCAGCAACGCGTGGCCTGCGTGCTCGTGACCCTCGTCGAGGCCCTCGGCAGCACGCCGCAGGACACCGGCGCGCAGATGCTCGTCACCCCCGCCGGCCTGCACGCCGGCACCGTCGGCGGCGGCAAGGTCGAGGCCAAGGCTCTATCGCTCGCCCAGGAAATGCTCGCCGCCGATGCACCCAAACCCCGCTTCGTCACCTGGACGCTGCGCAAGGACGTCGGCATGACCTGCGGCGGCTCGGTGAAACTCTACTTCGAGCCGCATCCCGCCGGCGGCAACGGCGCCGACTGGCCCATCTGGATCTTCGGTGCGGGCCACGTCGCGCAGGCCCTCGTGCCGGTGCTGTTGCCCCTGCCCTGCTCGCTCACCGTCGTCGACCCGCGCCGCGAATGGCTCGACCGCTTCCCGCGCGCCCGCCACCTGCGCGTCATCGCGCACGACAGCCCCGCCGATCTGGTGCCCGAGATGCCGGACAACGCCTTTTTGCTCTGCCTCACCAAGGGCCACGCCAGCGACCGCCCCGTGCTCCAACGCGCCCTCGCGGAAAGAAACTTCCCCTATGTCGGAGTCATCGGCAGCAAGGCCAAGGCCGCCGTGCTCCGGAAGGAGATGATCGCCGACGGCTTGCCCGCCAAACGCGCCAAGGATTTCTTCTGCCCCGTCGGCCTGCCCTTCGGCAGCAACCATCCCCACGAGATCGCCCTCAGCATCGCCGCGCAGCTCGTGAGCATCAGGGACAAGTCGCGCATCATTTAACCACGGATTGCCCGGATGAGGGCGGATTTTTCGGATCAGCGTGATCCGGTTTCATCCGCGCTATCTGTGGTCGAAAGCGATGCTCGATGACTTATCGTGCTGATTCGCCCAGGCTCTCCCGAAGTCATGATTGAAGATTCATTCTCTGCTGAATAGCGGAGAAAATCGCCTCGCCGGTCGCGGGTGAGGCCAGCGGCACCTCGCCGCCGGGCGGGCCGAAGGCCGCCACCGCGTCGCGGATGGCCTCGCGCACGCTGAAGGCCAGCATCAACGGCGGCTCGCCCACCGCCTTGCTGCCATGGATCGTGTTCGGCTGCGTGGCGCGCGGCAGCAGCGTGACGCGGAAGTCCACCGGCGCGTCGCTGAACGCGGGGATCTGGTAGGTGCTGGCGCTGTGCGTCAGCAGCCGGCCCTTGGCATCCCATTTCAATTCCTCGCGCGTCAGCCAGCCCATGCCCTGCACGAAACCGCCCTCGATCTGCCCGCGGTCCACTCCGGGGTTCAGCGAATCACCCACGTCATGAATGATGTCCACGCGGCGCACGCGGTGCATGCCGGAATAGCCGTCCACCTCCACCTCGGCCACGGCCGCGCCGCAGGCGAAATAGTGGAACGGCCGTCCGCTCGCCGTCTTCCAATCCCAATGGATGCCCGGCGTCTTGTAATAGCCGGTCGCCGACAGGCTGACGCGCTCCGTGTAGGCCTTCGCGCAGACCCTGGCGAAGGGCACGCTCTCGAGCGGGTTCGACTTCGCGAACACCTCGCCGCTCTTGAAAACTATGTCCTGTAGGTCGGAATTTGTGGGAGCGACCTTGGTCGCGACAGTCGCGAGCGAGCTCGCTCCCACTGAGGAAGTCACCCCCAGCATCCCGACCGCCACTGCGGCCAATCTCTCGCGCAAGGTCGCACAGGCCGCCGCCACCGCCGCGCCGTTCAGGTCCGCCCCGCTCGACGCCGCCGTGGCCGACGTGTTCGGCACCTTGTCAGTGCTTGTCGTCATCAGGCGGATGTTTTTCGCCGGCAGACCCAACTCGCGCATGGCCACGCCGAGGATCTTCGTGTGCAGGCCCTGCCCCATCTCCGTGCCCCCGTGGTTCACCTGCACCGTGCCGTCCTGGTAGATGTGCACGAGCGCGCCGGCCTGGTTGTAGTGCGTCAGCGTGAAGCTGATGCCGAACTTCACCGGCGTCACCGCCAGCCCGCGCTTCACCCGCCCGCCGCGGGCGTTCCAGGCGTCCACCTCGCGACGGCGCTCCGCAAATTGCGACGACTCCAGCACCTGCCTCCAGATTTCCGGGATGCGGTTGTCGCCGATGTCCTCGAGGTAATGCGTGCGGTTGGTCTCGCCCGTGCCGTGGTAGAGATTGAGGGCGCGCACGTCCTCCGGCCGGCGGCCGGTGCGGCGCGCGATGCGGTCGATGATCTCCTCCATCACCAGCATGCCCTGCGGCCCGCCGAAGCCGCGGAACGCCGTGTGCGAGGTCACGTTGGTCTTGGCCGCGCGGCCGGTGAAATGCACCGCGGGGATGTAGTAGGCGTTGTCGAGGTGGAAGAGCGCCCGGTCGAGGATGGGTTGCGAGAGATCCAGCGACCAGCCGCCGTCCGACACCAGCTCGACGTGCGCCGCCAGCAGGCGCCCCTCGGCGTCGTGGCCGACTGAGAACTTCGCGCGGAACGGGTGGCGCTTGCCCGTGATCTGCATGTCGAGATCGCGGTCGAGCTGCCAGCGCACCGGGCGGCCCGTCTTCTCCGCCGCCAGCGCCACCAGCGCGGCGAAGGCGTTGCCCTGCGTCTCCTTGCCGCCGAAGCCGCCGCCCATGCGCGGGGCCTGCACGACGACCTTGTGCCGCGGCTTGCCCATGACCTCGCAGACGATGGTCTGGATTTCCGACGGGTGCTGGGTGGACGAATGGATCGTGACGGCGCCGTCCTCACCCGGCTCGGCCCAGGCGGCGTGCGTCTCGAGATAAAAATGCTCCTGCCCGCCGAACTCGAATTCGCCGTCCAATCGCAGCGGCGAAGCCGCCAGGGCCGCGGCGCAATCGCCCCGCGCCAGCGTGTGCGGCTCGGTGTGGTAGCTGCCGGCCGCGATCGCAGCCTCAATCCCCAGGATCGGTGTCAGCGGCTCATATTCCACCACCACCTTGGCGGCCGCGGCGCGGCAGGCCGCCGGCGATTCGCCCACGACCAGTGCGACCAGTTGCCCGTGGTAGCAAACCTCATCCTTGGCCAGCAGCGGCTCGTCGTGGCGCGACACGCCGACATTGTTCTCACCGGGGATGTCCTCCGCCAGCAGCACCGCGACAATGCCGGGCATCTGCCGGGCCCGCGCGGCGTCGCGCTTCGTGATTTTCGCCCGGGCATGGGGCGACAACACGGGCCAGACGTCATGCATCGGCCGGCGCTGCGCCGTGTCGTCCACATACATCGCCCGGCCGGTCACGTGCCCCACCGCGCTTTCATGCCGCAAAGCCCGCGAGGTGTCTTCCACCGGCCACGGCACGCTGGCGTCGTAACCCAGCTCGCCGTCCTGCGCGTCGCTCGTCTCGCCGCGCACGAATTTCTCCCAGAGCGAAACGACCAGACCGCGGCGGTATTCCGCGCCGCCACGCACATCGTCGATGGGCTGGAATTCCTCGCGCAGCACCGCGGCCACGTCGTCGGCCGCGTCCCCGAGCTTCCGTCCGACCAGCGCGGTCTCGGCCACCAGCGCGCGCTTGGGCAGCGCCGCCACGCCGCCGTAGGCGAGCCGCGCCGCCCGCACGACGCCGTCCGCATCCAGGTCCACCCGGAAGGCCGCCGCCACGATGCTGATGTCCAGCTCGCGCCGCTTGGACACCTTCAGGAAATCCACCCGCCGCGTCAGTCCCGCTTCCGGTCCGCCGCGCGGCAGCACGACCTCGCGCATGATCTCGTCCGGGCGCAGGGCCGTCTTGCGGTAGCCGGTGAAGAAATCCGCCAGCGCCACCGTGCGCTCCCCGCGGGGCGAGGCGAGCACGACCGAGGCGTCGAGTGTGAGCAGCACCGGCGCGCTGTCGCCGATGGGCGATGCCGTCACGAGGTTGCCGCCCAGCGTGGCCCGGTTCCGGATCTGCCGCGAAGCGAAGACCCGCAGCATCTTCGCCACCGACGGGTATTCCCCCACCAGCGCCTCCTCGACGTTCGTCAGCGTCGCGCCGGCGCCGATGCGCCACTCCGTCTCCGTCATGGTGATGCGCGTCAGCTCCGGCACGGCCTCGACGGAGATGAGCCGCGGGAAGGCCTTGAATTTCTTGTTCAGCTCGACGCCGATCTCGGTCGCGCCGGCCACGAGCTGCGCGTCGGGATAGGTTTCCTTGAGCGTGAACAGGCCGGCGAGCGAGGTCGGACGGAAGAATTGCGCGTCGCCGTGCTCGAAGCGCAGCGCGCCTACCGGCAACACGGGCGCCCGCAGGCGCTCGGCGAACCTGTCCTGGAACGAGGCGTCGCCGCGCCGGGCGAGCGCCGCGTCCGCGGCGTCGCGGATCGGCCGGTAGCCGGTGCAGCGGCAGAGGTTGCCGCAGAGCTGGTCGCTCACCTGCGCGGGCGCCCGGCAGTCCCCGCGGTAGTAGGCCTCGAAGAGCGACACGGTGAAGCCGGGCGTGCAGTAGCCGCATTGCGAGCCGTAGTGCCGGACCATCTCGTCCTGCACCGGGTGCAGCGCGGCGCCCTCCGCCAGGGCCTCGACGGTCACGATCTCGCGCCCGGCGAACATCGGCAGCAGCGCGATGCAGCTGTTGAAGGCGCGGTAGGTCGGCCGGCCCTGCGCATCGCGGTCCACCAGCGCCACGGTGCACGCGCCGCAATCGCCCTCGTCGCACCCGCGCTTCGTGCCGGTGAGTCCCTGCGACCGCAGCCATTCCAGCAGCGTCGTGGTCGGCGCCACGCCGGCGGCGCGCACGACGCGGCCGTTGACGATCAGCTCGCAGGCGCCGGTGGTCCACGCGCCCGCGGGCGGCATGTCAGAGGGCCGGACGGTTGACATCCTTGTAGTAGAGATAGCTGGCCGGCGTCTTGCCCATGGCCACGAACCACTGGGGGCAATAGGGCGCCATCCAGATCACGTCGCCCGCGGCGACCGGATACCACGAGTCCTCCAGCCGGTAGACACCCTGCCCCGCGAGCATGATCAGGCCGTGCTCCATCACGTGCGTCTCGACGAACGGCAGCGTCGCGCCCGGTTGGTAGGTGAAGATGTTCACGGCCAGGTCGAAGGCCGGCTCGTCGGGCAGCAGCACCTGCAGCCGCGCGTCGGGATCGCCGAGGAAGGGCTCGCCCTTCACCTTGCGCGCATCGCCGATGATCGCATGCGGCGCCGGCGTGCCCGCCAGCGGCTCGTATTTCTTCTGGAAAAACGTCCACTGCGAGCCGGCCGAGGGCGCGGAAATCTCCGCCACCATGCCGGCAGGACAAAAGAAATAGTCGCCCGCCTCCACCTTGGCCTTGCGGCCGCCCACCTGCACGGTGGCACCGCCGCTCATGCAATAGCCCACCGTCTCGACCTCGCCCTGCCGGAAGACCGCCCGGCCGCCCTTCTCGAAGGTCACCAGCAACTGCGCGAACCGCGCGCCCATCGCCGGGTTGATCAGGATGACCGCGGCCGCGCCGGTGATGCCCGGGACATTGCTCTTCACGTGGCCGTCGGGGGCGATGAGGGCGTGGCGCGCGGCGACGCGCGTGCGGGTCTGGCCGTAGGGCATGTTCATGCGCGGTGGGGTGGCAGGAACTTTGCCCGGCCACCCCGGCCCGTCAACTTCCCTTCCGCCCACACCTCGGCGCCGCGCACGAAGGTGCGCACGACGCGGACCTCGCAGCCCCGTCCGTGATACGGCCCCTGCTTGTGCCGATAGAGCAGGTCGTCATTGCTCAATTCATGCACCGCCTCGAGGTCGAGCAGGGCGAAGTCCGCATCGTTGCCCTCCGCGATGCGGCCCTTGCCAGGCAGGCGGAAGCGCCGGGCGACATTCTCCGCGAGGAGCTTGGCCAACAGTGGTAGGGCGAACCGTCCCGGTGAGCCGTTGTCTTCGCCGCGGTTCGGCGGGACGCCTCGCCCTACCTCTTTCATCGCCTCCGAGAGCAGCAGCGGGAACCCGTGCTGGATGCCCGAGATGCCGCCCCAGATGGCGAAGAAATCAGCCGCGGTTTTCATGTCCGGCGGCGCGGGCGAATGATCCGAGCCGATCGTGTCAATGCCGCCGCCGCGCAGCGCCTGCCAAAGCCGTTGCCGCGAGGCCTCGGGGCGCAGCGGCGGGGCGCATTTCGCGGGCGCGCCCTGCTTGATCACGGCGCCCTCGTTGAGGAGCAGGTAATGCGGGCAGGTCTCGGCGGTCACGTCCACGCCGGCGCGCTTGGCGTTGCTGATGAGCGCGAGACCCTCCGGCGAGCTGACGTGGACGATGTGGAGTGCGCAGCGGGTCTCGCCGGCCAGCTCGAGCGCGAGCCTGATGGCGGCGGCCTCCACCTCGACGGACCGCGTCGCCAGCCACGACCGCGCGTCGGTCGCACCGCGGGCCCGGGCGGCGTCGGTCAGCTTCTTCGCCAGCGCCTCGTCCTCGGCGTGCACTGCCACGAGGAGACCGTGCTCCGCCGCGCGCTTCATGCCGGCGCGCAGGGTGGCGGCGTCGGTGATGCCCTGGAAGTCGTCGATGCCGCTGCCGCACATGAAGGCCTTGAGCCCCAGCGCCCCGGCGTCGCGCAGCTCGCCGAGTTTGTCCAGGTTGCCGGGCACCAGCCCGCCCCAGAGCGAGAAATCCGTCAGCGACTTCTCCTCCGCCAGCCGGCGCTTCGCCGCGAAGGTCGCACCGTCGGTCACCGGCGGCGTGGAGTTGAGCGGCATGTCGCAGAACCACGCGCCGCCGCCGGCCGCCAGCGCGGCCGAGCCGGTGGCCAGGCCCTCCCACCCCGTGCGGCCGGGCTCGTTGAAATGCACGTGCGCGTCGAGCACGGCGGGGAAGATATGCAGTCCGCGCGCGTGGATTTCCTTCTCCGCCGATTCGGCAATATTTGCCGCCACGCGCACGATCCTGCCCTCGGCCACGGCCACATCGGCGCGTGCCACGCCCTCGGGCGTGACGACGTTTCCGCCGCGGATGATCAGGTCAATCTGGCTGCTCATTTAGGATCTCCGCAGATCACGCCGATTGTCGCGGATGAAGGCAAAAGTTATCCGCGCTTATCCGCGACCTCCGCGGAGAGTTTTCTGAGAAAATCAACCATCACCTCGAGCGCGACGCCGAGATCCCGGGGTGACGCGTATTCGTCCGGGTGGTGGCTGAGGCCGGCGCGGCAGCGCACGAAGAGCATGGCGACCGGGCAAAGCGACGACATCACCACGCCGTCGTGGCCCGCCCCGCTCACGAGCGAAAGGCTGCGGCCCTGCACGGCCTTCACGCTGCGCTCCAAGGCGGCGGTGAGCCGGGGCGAGCAGGCCACGGCGCCGTTCTCCTGCGTGCGCTGCCAGGCGCAGGCGACGCCGCGCTTTCGGGCGATGCGCGTGGCCAGCCGGCCGATCTGCATGAGCGCCGCGCGGCGCACCCGGTCGTCGGCGTGCCGCACATCGAGCGTGTGCGTGACGCGACCCGGAATGACGTTGGTCGCGCCGGGCTCGACCTGCACGGTGCCGATGGTTGCCACCAGGCCGCGCGTGCGCCGGGCGATGGCCTCGACCCCGGCGGCAAACTCGGCGGCGGCGGCGAAGGCGTCGCGGCGCAGATGCATCGGCGTCGTGCCGGCATGGCCGGCATGGCCGGTCCAGGTCAGCTTGAATCGGCTCTGCCCGGCGATGGCCGACACCACCCCCACGGCGAGCCCGGTTTTTTCCAACACCGGCCCCTGCTCGATGTGGACCTCGACATAGCCGAGCAGGTCGCCGCGCCGGCGCGCGGGCTTGAGGTGGAGCGCCTTGACCCCAAGGCGCTTTGAACGGCTTGGGGATAAGCCGTTCCACCTTCCGATGGCTTCGGCCACGGAGACACCATCGGCATCGCGCAACGACAGATCCGTCTCGGTTAGCTTCCCGCAATAGCCTTTGCTTCCCAAGTAGGCCTTGGTGAACCGCACGCCCTCCTCCTCGGCGAAGCCGATCACCTCGACGGTGAAAGGCAGCTTCACGCCGCGACGCTTCAACTCGGCCAGGGCGACGATGGGCAGCAAAACGCCGAGCGGACCGTCGTATTTGCCCGCGTCGCGCACGGTGTCGAGGTGCGAACCGAGCAGCAGAGTCTTGTGGGCCAGCACGCTTGCGCGCGCCCTCGAAGCGCCCGCAAGCGGGCTGCCCACCGAAGCTTCGAGCCGCCCGATGAGATTTCCGACGGCATCCACCCGCACCTTGAGCCCGGCCTGCTTCATCCATCCACCGACGAGCGCATTCGCTCGCTTCATGCCCGGCGACAGAAAGGTCCGCGTGAGCCGGCCCGGCTCGTCGGTCACCCGGCCGAGTTCCTTAAGCATCTGGACGAGTCGTGAAACGGCGGCCATCGGCGTTCAGCTCCCGCGGTAGGTCTGGTGGCTCAAGGGTGTGACAAACACAGGGGGCGTAGATTGATTGGCTTGGATCACCTTACAGGGAGCCTTGGAACAGTTGGATGACGGCGGTGAGCACCCGACTCAAGGCCACGGAGTTCAGACGGCCGGCTTCGGCGGAGAGCAGGCTTTGGTGGGCGGTGAACAGTTTGCCCGGCCGGGCAAAGCTGTCGATCCGGAGCGAACCGGATGAAAAATCTGTCGACCGAAGGGATATCGCCGCCGGGTCCGCATAGGACTTGCTGGTGATCTGGCAGAGAATCCAGTCGCCGCGTCCGGCATCCGCCAACACCACTGCCGGACGCAGCTTGGCGCGGCTCAGATCCGAAAAGGGAAACGGCACCAGCACTACCGATCCTGCTGCAGGTGCGACCACGCGGCGTCCTCCTCGGGCCGGTTCCAATCCTCGGCAAGAACCGGCTCGCTCATCCGGGCCGTTTCGCGCGGGTCGTCGTCAAGAATCGTGACCACGGCACGGCGGGCCGACGGAAACCGCATCGGTTTCAGCAGGCGGACCTGGCCCTTCTCATCGATAACTGCTTCGACCTTCTGGCTCATGGGATGACGATAGCCGGGGCGGCGGACTCGACAAGCTCCCTTTCAGCTCCCGCGGTAGGTCTGGTAGGCCCAGGGCGTGACCAGCAGGGGCACATGGTAGGAGTTGGCGGGGTTGGCGATGGCGAAGCGCACGGGCACGCGGTCGAGGAAGGGGCTGTCGCGGTGGTGCGTGACGAAGTAGTCCTTCACGAAGAAGAGCAGCTCGTAGCGCCCGGCGACCATCTCGGCGCCCTCGAGCAGGGGCGCATCGGTGCGGCCGTCGGCGTTGGTGGTGACGGCCTTCAGCTGGTGCGGCTTGCCGTCGAGGTTCCAGAGTTCGATGCGCATGCCGGCGGCGGGCCTGCCGGTGGTGAGGTCGAGGACGTGGGTGCTGAGCTTGGACATGGGAGGAAAATTCCCCGCGGATAACGCGGATGATCGCGGATAAAGTCAGATTAGGGGCTAAATCATCCGTGTCCATCCGCGTAATCCGCGGTCAATGGGCCTTCAAAACATCCTGCAGGCGCAGCCAGGCGATCTTCTCGATCTCGCCGAGGGCGGTGGCGAACTCGGCGTCGGGGGTATTGTTCAGGCGCGTGCGCATGGCGGCGAGGATGGCATCCTTGGCGTTGAGGCGGGCGCAGATGATGAAGGGGAATCCGAACTTCGCACGGTAGGCCTCGTTCTGCCGCGTGAACTCAGCCAGCTCGGCGTCCGTCAGCCGGTCAAGGCCGGCGCTGGCCTGCTCGCGGGTGGAATCGGCGGTGAGCTTTCTCTGCTGCGCGAGCCGGCCGGCGAGATCGGGGTGGGCGCGGATGAGGGCGAGTTGCCGCTCGCGCGGGGCGGCGCGCATGGTGGCGCAGAGCGCGGTGTGCAGGGACTCGGCGCCGGCGAAGGGACGCTTCGTCCATGTCTCTTCCGCGACCCACGGCGAATGCTCGAAGAGATGCCCGAGCGCGGCGGTGAAGGCTGGCTGATCGGCGGTGTTGAGATGATTAAGGGAGGTGGGCATTCAAGGATTAACCACAGAGGCACGAAGACACCGAGAAAGGCATGGATTCTTCGCTTCGCTCAGAATGACACCCTTTGTGCCTCAGTGTCTTTGTGGTTCAAATCCATCACGGCATCAGCTCGTAGGCGGGCAACGAGAGGAACTCGTCGAAGTCCTTGCTCTTGGACATGCGCATGAAGAGCTCGACGGCCTCCTTGAAGTGTCCGCCGTCGTAGCGTTCGGCACCGAGGTCGGCGCGGATGGAAGCGAGTTCGGACTGGAGCAGCTCGTCGTAGAGCGCGGCGGTGATGGGGCGGCCGTCGTCGAGCTTGGCGCCGAACTTGAGCCACTGCCAGAGCTGCGAGCGGGAGATCTCGGAGGTGGCGAGGTCTTCCATCAGGTTGTGGATGGGTTCGGCGCCGGAGCCGCCGAGCCAGGCCTCGAGGTAGCGGATGCCGACATGGAGGTTCCAGCGCACACCCTTCTCGGTGATGGGGCCGTGCAGGGGCGCGAGCAGCTCGGCGGCCGTGGTCTCGCCGGGCGGGATGACGTGCAGCTGGTTGGGGCCCTTCATGTGCGCGGCGAAGGCGTCGAGCGCGGTCTGCACAAGGCCGGGGTGCGCCACCCAGGTGCCGTCGTGGCCGGCCTTGGCCTCGCGGACCTTGTCGGCGTGGACCTTGGCGAGGGCGGCGGCGTTGGCCTCGGGGTTGTTCTTGATCGGGATCTGCGCCGCCATGCCGCCCATGGCGTAGGCGCCGTGGCGGTGGCAGACGCGGATGACGTGCGTGACGTAGGCCTTGAGGAAGGGCACCTCCATGGTGATGAGCGTGCGGTCGGGGAAGGTGTAGGCGGCGTGGTTGCGGAATTTTTTCACCATGCTGAACATGTAGTCCCAGCGCCCGCAGTTGAGGCCGGAGGCGTGCTCGCGCAGCTCGTAGAGGATCTCCTCCGCCTCAAAGGCCGCGGTGATCGTCTCGATGAGCATCGTGGCGCGGATGGTGCCGCGCGGGAGGCCGAGCGCGGCCTGGGCGTGGAGGAACACGTCGTTCCAGAGCCGGGCCTCGAGATGGCTCTCCATCTTCGGCAGGTAGAAATACGGGCCGCTGCCGCGCGCGACGAGCTCCCTGGCGTTGTGGAAGAAGTAGAACCCCCAGTCGAAAAGCGAGGCGGGCACGCGCCGGCCGCGGCGGTGCACGTGCTTCTCCTCCATATGCCAGCCGCGCGGACGCGCGAGGACGACGGCGGTCTTTTCCTTCAGCGCGTATTTTTTCCCCTCGGGCGAGGTGTAGGTGATGGTGCGCCGGGCGGCGTCGCGCATGTTGATCTGGCCCTCGACGCAGTTCTCCCACGTGGGCGCGTTGGCGTCCTCGAAGTCGGCCATCCAGCACTGCGCGCCGGAGTTGAGGGCGTTGATGGCCATCTTGCGGTCGACGGGGCCGGTGATCTCCGTGCGGCGGTCGAGCAGGTCGGGCGGGATGGGGGCGACCTTCCAGTCGCCGCCGCGGATGGACCTGGTCTCGGGCAGGAAATCGGGGAACTTGCCGGCGTCGAACTCGCGCTGGCGCTCCACCCGTTTCGCCAGCAGCTCCAGCCGCCGCGGTCCGAAGCGGTCGACCAGGTCTGCGACGAAGGCGCAGGCCTCGGGCGTGAGGATCCCGGCGTAACCGGGATTCATCGGACCCCGGATCTCGAGGCCGCCAATCGTGGGATAACTCATGCCGGCAGCGTGGTTATGGCATTGTCAGGTGTCAGCACGATATTCACCCTGCGCCGGATGAAGCACGAGGATTACATGCGTGAGGCGATCCGCCTCGCCGAG
This sequence comes from uncultured Opitutaceae bacterium, assembly GCA_964601365.1. GTDB lineage: Bacteria > Verrucomicrobiota > Verrucomicrobiia > Opitutales > Opitutaceae > Didemnitutus. The sequence continues at coordinate 154,330 of CAZRNE010000003.1, forward strand.
ACCGGCATGCGCGGGGGGCGCGGCGGACCATTCGGCTGCGTGATCGTGCGAAAGGGCGGAATCGTCGGCCGGGGCCACAACCGTGTCACCTCGGCGAACGATCCCACGGCGCACGCCGAGGTCGTGGCGATCCGCGAAGCGTGCGCGGCGCTGGAGACCTTCCAGCTCACTGACTGCACGCTCTACACGAGCTGCGAGCCGTGCCCGATGTGCCTGTCCGCCATCTACTGGGCGCGCATCCCCGAGGTCTATTACGCCAACACGCGGCAGGACGCCGCGGCGATCGGCTTCGACGACGACTTCATCTACCAGCAGGTGCCGCTGCCGCCGGAGAAGCGCGCCATCACCATGCGCCCGTTGCTGCGCGACGAGGCGCAGGCGACCTTCCGGGGCTGGGCCGGCAAGACCGACAAGGTCAAATACTGACCGGCGTCCGTCGCAAAGGCGGTGCGCTCCGCCAATCCGCCCTTGCCCGCGCCGCGAACCTGCGTAGCTCTGACGCTTTCGCATGTCCTCCCTGTCCCGCCTCCTGCCCTGTCTCGTCCTCACCTCGGTTGTCCTCGCGCAAGCCCCCACTCCGCCGGCCGCCGCACCCGCCCCGGCCAAGGCGCCTGCCATCGAGAACTCCGTCGTCAAGGTCTTCTCCACCGTCCAGTATCCCGATGTCTTCAAGCCCTGGACGCGGCAGGCCCCGTCGGAGCAGACCGGCACCGGCGCCGTCATCGAGGGCCGGCGCATCCTGACCAACGCCCATGTCGTCCTCTACGCGAAGGAGGTGCAGGTGCAGGCCCACCAGTCCGGCGACCGCCTCTCCGCCAGTGTCGAGTTCGTCGCGCCCGACATCGACCTCGCGATCCTGAAGCTGGAGGACGAGTCCTTCTTCGACACCCGCGCCCCGCTCGTGCGCTCGCGCGAGCTGCCGCAGATCAAGGACACCGTGCTCGCCTACGGCTACCCCACCGGCGGCAACAGCCTCTCTATCACCAAGGGCATCGTCTCGCGCATCGAGTTCGCCCCCTACAACTACCCGCTCTCCGGCCTGCGCATCCAGATCGACGCCGCCATCAACCCCGGCAACAGCGGCGGCCCCGCCCTCGTCGGCGACCGCATGATCGGCCTCGCCTTCAGCCGCCTCGGCGGCGGCGACAACATCGGCTACATCATCCCCAACGAGGAGATCGACCTCTTCCTCGCCGACGTCGCGGACGGCCGGCGCGACGGCAAGCCCACCCTCTTCGACCAGTTCCAGAAGCTCGAGAACACCGCGCTGCGCGGCTTCCTCCGCCTCGACAAGTCCGTCGAGGGCATCGCCGTGCTCAACCCCGAGAACGACGACCCGGACTACCCGTTGAAGCGCTGGGACGTGGTCACGCGCATCGGCGCCGCCCCCATCGACAACGAGGGCATGATCAAGCTCGGCGACAACCTCCGTGTCTTCATGCAATACGAGGTGCAGCGCATCGTGAAGGACGGCAAGGTGCCGCTCACCGTCCTGCGCGACGGCCAGGAACTCACGATCGAGGTGCCCGTGCCCTCCACCCGCCCGTTGCTCCTGCGCGACCTGCGCGGCAGCTACCCGTCCTACTTCATCTACGGCCCGATGGTCTTCTCCACCGCCACCGTGCAGCTCGCCGGCGGCGTCAACAACGTCGGCTTCCTCAACCTGCTGGCCGCGCACGGCAGCCCGCTCGTCTCGCGGCGCGGCCAGAAGCCCGCCTTCCCCGGCGAGGAGCTGGTCGTGGTGCCCTCGCCCTTCTTCCCGCACCGCCTCGTCAAGGGCTACGGCCCCCCGACCTGGCAGGTCATCGAGAAGGTCAACGGCACCACGATCAAGAACCTCCGGCACCTCGTCGAGGTGCTGCGCGACTCGCAGGACGAGTTCCTGCGCTTCAGCTTCGTCGGCGCCAACCAGGAGACGCTCGTCTTCCGCCGCAAGGAGATGGCTGACGCCACCGAGGGCGTGCTCAACGACAACGGCGTCCGCGCCCAGGGCTCGGCCGACACGATGGAAATCTGGAACGCGAAATAACGGCGGTTACCTGCGCTTCCCGCCCGCCGAACCGCATAGCAGCACCGGCCGCTGCGTCTGCTCAGCTGAACCAATCCGGAAACCCGCAGGCGCCAAGGTCATTAGTTTCCAGCTGCGGACTGCTGGTATTGCCCTGTGGTGACACAATGACCACATACTGATCCATGGACTTGATGCGGTTTCTCCTTAAATACTCGGCCACCCGAATGACAACCTCGTCCGGCTGCGCCAATTCCGAATTATAGATCTGCAACGCTCTCACGTAGCTATCAAAAAAACGCCCCCCAGGCTCGGCCGGATGGTGCCCTAGTAGGAATAGTTTAGCCCTGAGGCCTTTGAGGGCGCAAATTCTCTGCAATTGCTCCTCAACAATGACGACCTCGTCTCGACGCCGAGGCGTCAGGCCCACAATAACGAGGCGGCTCCGGTCGCCACAGAATAAATTGCGTGCGTGCTCCAGCACGACCATTGTCAATTTTTGTCCATCCTCACCACCGTCGCCAACAAAAGGGAACGCCAGATCCGCAGCGATCGGCAAGAGCGGCGGGTTCATGACCACCAAATCATAGAAGTTGCGCGGTGCCTTGATGAATTCTGCAGCGTCCGACTGATGGTAGACGATTCTCTCCTCAAGGCTGTTTAGTGAGACATTGACACGCCCCACGGCCGCAGC
>CAZRNE010000004.1:0-151650 GCA_964601365.1 uncultured Opitutaceae bacterium
CGGGGCGTGCGGATTGAAACCAAAGGCTTTTGCCGCTGGAGTGTTGGACCCGATGTCACGCCCCGCGCGGGGCGTGCGGATTGAAACTTCGCAAAGCACGGTGACCTGCCTGGGCGCGCGCGTCACGTCCCGCGCTTTTCTTTTTGGGGAAACCTGCTCTGCTCCCCGCGTGGCTGAAGAACCCCTGCCTGCCGGATCGCCCGCCGCACCTGCACCCGAAGCGATAACGCCGGTCGCCGCCCCGGGCGTTGTGGAGCCGTCACCCCCTTCCCGCCACACCGCCGGCAACACACACTGCCTCAACTGCGGCACCAAGCTCGCCGGGCCCTACTGCCATGCCTGCGGCCAGCACGACTTCGACGTCCACCGTTCGTTCGGACACGCACTCATGGACGCCCTCGAAAACCTCTTCCATTTCGAGGGGAAGTTCTTCCGCAACGTCGTCACGCTGCTCTTCCGGCCCGGCCGCCTCAGCGTCGACTTCAATGCCGGCAGACGAGCCTCGCAGATGCCGCCCTTCCGGCTCTATCTCTTCGTCAGCCTCGCCTTCTTCGGCCTGACCTTTCTCGACCGAAACACGGCCGGCGCCTTCAAGCTCGGACCGCAGCGGGGCGCGCCCGCCCAGATCACGGTCGACGGCCGGCCGGCCACCATCACCGAGGCCCTCTCCGGCCAGCCCGGCGAACCTCCGGCAGCGCAGGCCCCGGATCCCGCGCCCCCGCCGGCCGCCGGCCAGTCGGATTGGCAACGCCGGCTCGAAGAACGCAGCCGGCGCGCGCTTGACCCCGCCGTGCAGCGGGAAATGACGGTCACCTTCCTGCACAGCCTGCCCAAATTGCTGCTGTTCTGCCTTCCGCTTTTCGCGCTCTGGACGCGCCTGCTCTGGCGGAAATCCGGCCAGGCCTATCTCCAGCACCTCGTCGTCGCGCTGCATTTCCACACCTTCATCTTCCTCTGGGTGCTCTGCCGGGACGGCTGGACCTTCCTCGCCGGCTTCGCCGGTTCCGGCCTGGCGCGCGGCCTCGGGCTCGTCTGCAACCTCTGGTTGATCCTCTACCCGGTGCTGATGCTGCGCCGCATCTTTGCGCAAGGCTGGCTCCTCAGTTTCGCCAAGGCCTTTGTGTTGTTCATCGCCTACACCTTTACGCTCGCCACGGGTTTCTTGATCGCGGGGTTCGTCATCATCTTTCTGCTCTGATTTCCTCCGCATGAAAGCCATCCGCCTTGTCGCGCCGGGCCGCCCGGTCGAGCTGCACGACGTGCCCGCGCCCGCCGTCGGGCCCGAGGACGTGCTCATCCGCGTGCGCGCCGCCGGCATCTGCCACTCCGATGTGCACTACCGCGACGGCGTGTCGCCCGTGAACGCCCCGGTCACGCTCGGCCATGAGGTCGCGGGCGTGGTCGAGGCCGTCGGCACCGGCGTGACCGGCCGCCGCCCCGGCGACCGCGTCTGCGTGCATTACCTCGCCACCTGCGGTTCGTGCCCGTGGTGCGCCGGCGGCACCGAGCAGTTCTGCGGCACGGGGCAGATGATCGGCAAGCACCGCGACGGCGGCTGGGCCGAATTCATCGTCATGCCCGCCCGCAGCGTGTTCGTCCTGCCCGCCGCCATCTCCTTCGCGCACGGCGCCGTGCTCATGTGTTCATCGGCCACCGCCCTGCACGCCCTGCGCAAAGCCCGCCTCCAGCCCGGCGAATCCGTGGCGGTCTTCGGTGTCGGCGGGCTCGGCGCCTCCGCCGTGCAACTCGCCCGCGCCCTCGGAGCCTCCGCCGTCTACGCCGTCGACCTCGATCCCGCCAAGCTGGCCCTCGCGGAAAAATCCGGCGCCGTGCCCGTGGACGCCCGCGCAGGCGATCCCGTGGCGGAAATCCTCCGCCTCACCGGCGGCCGCGGCGTCAACGTCGCCCTCGAGCTCATCGGCCTGCCGCTCACCATGCAGCAGAGCGTGCGCGTGCTCGGCAAGATGGGGCGCGCCGCCCTCGCCGGGCTCACCCAGCAACCCTTCGGCCTCAACCCCTACGCCGAGCTCATCAACCAGGAGGCCGAGGTCATCGGCGTGTCCGACCACCTCGCGCGTGAGATCCCCGAGCTGCTGGCCCATGCCGCCGCCGGCCGCCTCGACCTCACGCCGGTCGTCACGCGCCGCGTCCCGCTCGAGGCCGCGGCCATCAACGCCGTGCTCGACGAACTCGCCGCCTTCCGCGGCCCCACCCGCACGGTCATCGAGATCGCCTGAGCCCCGTGCTTGCCCGGCGCGGCGAAGCACCTAGCTTCCGGCCATGCGCTCCCTCCCCGCTCGTCCTATACTGAATTCTGGATTCTGGATCCTTGCCACGCTTCTTTGCGCCTCCCTGCCCGCGCAGATCGACCGCCCCACCGGCCGGCCCTTCGTCACCCGCTCCGAGGTCATCGCGCAGCACGGCATGGCCGCCACCTCGCACCCGCTCGCCACGCAGATCGCGCTCGACGTGCTCCGGGCCGGCGGCAGCGCCGTGGACGCCGCCATCGCGGCCAACGCCGCGCTCGGCCTCATGGAGCCCACGGGCAACGGCATCGGCGGCGACCTCTACGCCATCGTCTGGGACGCCAAGGCGAAAAAACTCCACGGCCTCAACGCCTCCGGCCGTTCTCCGCTGGGCCTCAGCTACGACCAGCTGCAGGCCGAGTTGAAAAAGCTCGGCCGCACCACCATCCCGCCCCGCGGCTTCCTGCCGATCAGCGTGCCCGGCGCCGTTGACGGCTGGTTCGAGCTGCACGGCAAATTCGGCCGCCTGCCGATGAAGGACGTGCTCGCCCCCGCCATCCGCTACGCGCGCGAAGGTTTCCCGCTCACCGAATACATCGCCTACCTCTGGGCCATCGGTGTGCGCAACGCCCAGGCGGACCAGCTCCCCGGCGCCTTCCTAGCCACCTACGCGCCCAACGGGAAAGCCCCCGCCAAGGGCGAGATTTTCCGCAACCCCGACCTCGCCGCCACCTACGCGGCGCTCGCCGAAAAGGGCCGCGACGCCCTCTACCGCGGTGAGATCGCGGACAAAATCGATGCCTTCATGCGCGCGCACGGCGGCTGGCTCCGCAAGGTCGACCTCGAGAAACACACCTCGACCTGGGTCGATCCTGTCTCGGTCAACTACCGCGGCTACGACGTCTACGAACTGCCGCCCAACGGCCAGGGCATCGCCGCGCTCCAGATGCTCAACATCCTCGAGGGCTACGACCTGAAGTCCATGGGTTACAACTCGCCCGACGCGCTGCACCTCATGATCGAGGCCAAGAAGCTCGCCTTCGAGGACCGCGCGAAATTCTACGCCGACCCGGAATTCTCGAAGATCCCCTTGAAGGGCCTCCTCTCCAAGGAATACGCCGCCGCGCGCCGCCAGCTCATCAACCCCCAGCGCGCCGGCCGCAGCTACGACGCCGGCAACCCCGCCCTGCACGACGGCGACACCATCTACCTCACCACCGCCGACGCCGAGGGCAACATGGTCTCGCTCATCCAGAGCAACTACCGCGGCATGGGCAGCGGCATCACCGTGCCCGGCACCGGCTTCACCTTCCAGGACCGCGGCGAGATGTTCGTCTTCGATAAAAACCACGCCAACTGCTACGCGCCCGGCAAGCGCCCCTTCCACACCATCATCCCCGCCTTCATCATGAAGGACGGCGCGCCGTGGCTCTCCTTCGGCCTCATGGGCGGCGCCATGCAGCCCCAGGGCCATGTCCAGATCGTCTGCAACCTCATCGACTTCGGCATGAACTTCCAGGAGGCCGGCGACGCCGCCCGCTGGCAGCACGAAGGCTCCAGCGATTACGACAACCCGAGGATGACCGACGGCGGTTACGTCGAGGTCGAGAGCGGCGTGCCCTATGCAAGCGTGCGCGAACTCCAGCGCCGCGGCCACAACGTCCGCATCGGCAACGGCGGCTTCGGCGGCTACCAGGCCATCCACCGCGACGCCCGGAACGGCACCTACGTCGGCGCCTCCGAGTCCCGCAAGGACGGCCACGCCGCCGGATACTAACTGCGCGCTTTCGGCAGCGGCGTGCGCTCCAGCTCCGTGAGCGCCCGCACCTCATTGAGCGCGCCCTGTTCCTTCACCTCGAGGAGGAAGGCCCAGGCCGCCAGCACGCGACGGTAGAGCAGCACACGCTCCGCCGCGATCTTCGGCTGCAGGGGCCGCGGGCCGCGGTTCGCCGCCGGTTGATTCGCGCGGGAGGGCGCGGTCGTCTGGGCCGGTTGGGCGGCGGGCGGATTGTCCCGACGGCGTTGGGGAAAAAGTTTTTCCGCCGCGGCCTTCACCTCGGCGTTTTCAGACTGACGCGCCCACTCGGCGATGGTACGCCGGCGCAGCGCACCCCAGCGGGCGACAGCTTCCGCACCCATGGCGTCGTAGGTTGCCGGATCGTGGGCGCCCGTCGCCCAGAAGATCGCCTCGGTCGGCGGGTTGCTCGCACTGCTCGGCCGCTTGGCTTCTTGGGAGCGCTCATCGGCGGCCAGCAGATTCATTTCGAAGGCCAGGGCTCCCTTGTGGGCAAGGGCCGGGATTTCTCCGGCTTCGACCACCGCCTTCCACGCCGGACGCAGCGTCTCCTGCCAGAGCCTGACGTTCTCTGCGTTGGGCTGACGCGGGCTGCGCTCCGGCTGGGCCGGCCGCTCGAAATTTGCGCCCGGCGGCAGGGCGCCAGCCAGCTTATCCAGTGCGGCGCGGTTGCCCTTGAGCAGGGTCTGTCCGGCGGACGGGGCCTGTTTCGCCAGTTGCTTGGTGAATCGCTCGAACAGCTTCTGTCGCTCGCGCAGCGCCGCGTCGCGGGTCTTCACCCTGCCGGTGTCCACGGCCTTCGCGTAGTTGTCCGCCGCCTTCCGCGCCACCGGCATGAGGTTGGTTTCCTTCTCCAGCTTCTCAATCGTCGCCGCCCAGCGCTCGAGGTAGCGCTCGGACGTGCTGTGCGGCTTGTCGATGGTCTGGTCCTCCAGCGTGGCCTCGATGTGCGCCTCGAAGAACGAGCCGCGCGCCTTCCCCGCCGCCTGCAGGGTGAACAGGTCCACACCGAGCAGGTTCTCCGCGGCGAAGCGCTCGTAGCCGGCCCAGCGGTCGGGATCCGGGTCGGGGTCGCACCCCGCCGCCAGCGAGTAGTGGTCGGCCGCGCTGAAGCCCGCCGCACGCGGCAGTTTCTCGTCCTCGCCGGGCATCGCCCAGTCGGGCACGAAACCCTCGAACCACGCGCTGTTGGGCGCGACCGCGCGCGGCACGCCGAGGAAATGGAAGCCGCCCGAGTAGCACTGCGTCATGCAGAACACCACGCGGCCCCGGCCGAGGCCTTGCGCCAGCTCGGCCTGCAATTCGGCAACCGTCAGCTTCTCGTTCGACACGCTCTTCCACTTGCGCGGCGACGCCGGATCGGGGTCGATGCCCCAGAGGTCGATGGTCGTGTCGTAGCCGCCCGTGCGCGTCGTCGAGCCGTGGTCGCCGACGAACAGGTAGAGCGTCCCGCCGTCGCGCACCGCCGGCAGGATCTCCTCGCGGAGGGCCTTCAGCACGGTCTCGCGCTTCGCCGGCCGGTTGTGCGGCAGCGGCCCGGGCAGCCACGACTCGAGGATGAGGCCGTCCTGCTTGTATTGCTTGCGCACGTCGCCGAAGACCGCCGGCTGCCCCTCCACGTTGCCCGCGCCGAAGAACGTCCACACCGAGTCCGCCGGGTAGCGGTCGCGGAAGAACTTCGCCACGGCGCGCGCCTGCAGGTATTGCGAGTAGTTGTTGGCCGTCGGCGACGCGCCGCCCGACAGCATCACGAAGACGTCGCGGGCCCCGAGCGAAACCCCGGCCAGCAGCGCGCACAAACAGAGGAGGATGCGGCCGGGCCGCCGGAACAGGCTCATGGTGCCGGCACGGTAGCAGTTGCCCGCGCCCCCGTCCATCCGTCTTGCGGACCAACCCGCCGCCCCCTTTCCTCGCCCCATGGGATTTTTCGACCGTTTCAGCGGCAGAAAGCCGGACCCCTCCGACACCAAGCCCGCCGGGCCGGAGGGCCCTCCGCCCCAACTCGCCGCGGCGCGGGCCCGGCTGGAGGCCAAGGACGTCCCCGGTGCCCTCGCGCTGTATGAGGAGATGCTTGCCGCCGGCCGCGACGGCGCGGTGGAACTGGAAGCCCTCTCCGCCGACCTCGGCTCGCACGGAGCCGTGCGCGAACTCATCGAGCTGGTCGCGCCGCGTTACGATCCCGAACGTCACGGTCCCAATCCCGGCCTCAACCTGCTGCAGGCCTACCTCGCCGTGCGCGATGAGGACAGCGCCATCCACCTGCTCGACGTGCTCCGCGGTTTCCGCGGACCGGGAGTCGCGGAGAAGCTGGCCGGTTTCGGGCTGGCCTTGCAGGAAATGCGCGAGGCCGACGCGCGCGATGCCGCCCACGCCGGGTCCGTGCGCGTGGACCTCGTCACCATCAGCAAGCCCATCTGGTTCTACGGCCTCGAGGCCGTCGCCCCGGGTTTGCCCGGGCAGAAATCCGGCAAGGTGCGCCGCGCGTGCTTCGTCCCGCTGGCCCTGCCCGGCGAGGACGAGCCGACGCCGGACACGCTGACCTTCAGCCGCGGTTGGCCGCTCTGGCTCGCCGAGACCTTCCAATTCAGCGCCGGCTGGGAGGCGGTCGCCGCCTACGCGCTCGACGGCAGCCGCGCCTTCGCCCCGCTGCGCCGCGAGTGGACGCCCGAGGCGCTCGGCCAGCTCGCCAACGCCGGCGGCGGCGTGGACTACATCATCGCCGGCGCCGTGCACGAGAAGGCGGGCGACTACGAGTTGCAGATGCGCATCTGGGAGGTGAAGGGCTTCCGGGAACTGAAGAAGTTCTCCACGCGCTGGACGCCCGCCACCGCGAACGATACCCTGCGCGAGTTCTACGGCCTGCTCCGCACCTACCTCGAATGGGCCCCGCTGCCCGCGGGCAACGGCCTCGTCTACCAACCGCCGGCGCAGCCCTGCGCCTATCTGCGCGCCCTCGACGCCGCGCTGGGCCTCTTCCTCGTCGAGAAAGAGGCGCTGGCCCCGGAACACCGCCCCGAGGTCGCGCTCGACGACCGGCCGCTCGCCCTCGGTGACACCCTGCCCTGCCTCGCCGCCGCCGCCGTGCTCGCGCGCCAGAAGACCCTCGGCCTGCCGCAGGATGCCGCCGTGCGCGAACGCACGCTCACCTGGCTGCGCGGCGACAGCGCGATCCTGCTCGGGGTCGGCGCGCTGGCCGACCAGATCTAGGGCTGCATCGAGACCGCGAGCTGCCCGCAGCCGGCGGCGATGTCGATGCCGCGGCGCTGCCGGATGGTGCTGGGCAGGCCGTATTCCGCGAGGATCGCCTGGAACTTCCTCGCCGCCCCGCGCCCGGTCGGCGCGCCGCCGTAGCCGTCGGTCGGGTTGAGCGGGATGAGGTTCACCTGCGCCATCTGTCCGCGCAGCAGCCGTCCGAGCGCGTGCGCCTGCGCCGGCGTGTCGTTTTTCCCCTCGATCAGCGTCCACTCGTAGAAGATGCGGCGCTGCTGCTTCTCGATGTAGTAACGGCAGGCCTCCATGAGTTCATCGAGCGGCCACTTCCTCGCCACGGGCACGAGCGCGGCGCGCTCCTCCTGCGTGGCGCCGTGCAGCGAGACGGCCAGGTGCACCGGCCGGCCTTCGTCGGCCAACCGGATGATGCCGGGCACGACGCCCACCGTGCTGAGCGTGATCTTGCGCCCCCCGAGCGCGAGGCCGTTGGGATCGCGCAAAATGTCCACGGCTCGCATCACCGCGTCGTAGTTGTGCAGCGGCTCGCCCATGCCCATGAGGACGACGTTGCGCAGGCGCTCGTGCCGCGCGTGGGGCGAGGCGTGCGCACGGTCGGCCAACGCGGCGTGCGACGCCGTGACGCGCAGTGTGGCATCGACGTGCATGGCTTGGGCGACGATCTCGCCGGCCGTGAGGTGGCGCACGAACCCCATCTGCCCCGTGGCGCAGAACACACAGCCCATCGCGCAGCCGGCCTGGCTGCTGATGCAGGCGGTCACGCGCCCGGTGTAGCGCATGAGCACCGTCTCGATGCGGCGGCCGTCGGCGAGCGCGAGGAGGTATTTGCGCGTGAAACCATCGGCGCTGTGCGTCTCCGCGGCCGTCGCCAGCATCGCAAAATCGAGCGCGTCCGCGGCCCGTATGCGGAACCGTGCGGGCAGGTCCGGCATCCGCTGCCAGTCGGTCACGCCCGAGACATAGACGTAACTCCAGAGCCTGGCGGCGTGGACCGCCGGAAAGCCCGCCCGCTCCGCCCAGGCCAGCAGGTCGGGACGGGTGAAATCGAAGAAGTTGAGCCGGGTTGCCACGTCGGGGACCAAGCAGGCGGGGATTTGCAAAAATGCCAAGCCCGGCCAGCCTGCGCGCATGTCAAACAAGGCCGTGCTCGCCGGTGGCAGCGGATTCATCGGCCGCTCCGTGGCCCAGCACCTGCGCGCTCTCGGCTGGGAGGTCGTGGTGCTGACCCGCCGGCCGCGGCCGCGGGCCGACGGCATCCGCGAGGTGGCGTGGGACGCGCGCACCGCCGGCGCATGGGCGCGGGAACTCGACGGCGCCGCGGCGTTGGTCAACCTCACCGGCCGCTCCATCAACTGCGTGCACGACGAGGTCAACCGGCGCGAAATCCTGCAGTCGCGGCTGGATTCGGTGCGGGCCTTGGGGGCGGCCGTGGCCGGATGTGCCCGGCCACCGCCGGTCTGGGTGCAGGCCGGCGCCGTGGGTTATTATGGCACCGGCCCGGACATCCGCACCGAGGATTCTCCGCCCGGCGGCGACGCGCTCGCCGGAATCTGCCGGCAATGGGAGGAGGAGTTCGCGCGTGCCTGCCCGGCCACCGTGCGACCCGTGGTGCTGCGCCTCGGGGTCGTGCTCGGCCGCGAGGGCGGAGCCTTCCCCCCGCTGGCGCGCGTTACGCGGTTTTTCCTCGGGGGCGCGGCCGGTTCGGGCCGGCAGGGTTTCAGTTGGATCCATCTCGACGATGTCGCCGGAATCCTCGCGCGCGCCTGCACCGACGCCACGATGCGCGGCGCCTACAACGCCTGCGCCCCGCAACCGGTGGACAACGCGGGCTTCATGCGCGCATTGCGGTCGGCGCTGGGCCGGCCGTGGGCGCCGCCGGCGCCGGCCTTCGCCATCCGCCTGGCCGCCCGCTTCATCCTGCGCACCGAGCCGGGTTTGATCCTCGAGGGGCAGTTCTGCCTCCCGGCGAGGCTGGGGCAGGCGGGCTACCGGTTCCGTCATCCGGAATTGGCCGGGGCTCTGGCCGACCTGACCGGAACGCCCGACTGAAGCCTGCAGGCTCGACGCGCCCGGTTCCGCGCGTCACCGTCCGCACATGCTGGATTGGCTCCAGAAATTCCTGCAGGCGTTCATCCCCCTGTTCGTGGCCATCGATCCGGTGGGGCTGGCGGCGATTTTCCTCGGGCTGGCGCCGACGATGGAGGCGAAGGAGCGCGAGCGCATCGCCCGGCAGGCCGTGTGGACCGGCGGCGCCGTGGCGCTGGGCTTCCTCTTCCTCGGCCAGAGCATCTTCTCCGCCCTCGGCATCTCGGTGGGCGACTTCCAGATCGCGGGCGGACTCATCCTCTTCATCCTCGCGGCGCGCGACCTCATCCACTCCGTCGCCGAGCCCGAGAAGCTGCCGCCCGATTTCGGCGTCGTGCCCCTGGGCATGCCCCTCATCGCCGGCCCGGCTTCCATCACCACCCTGCTTCTGCTCGCGCAGTCGCTCGGGGTCGCGGTCACGCTCGCCGCGTTGGCCGCCAACCTCCTGCTCGTCGTGCTCGCGCTGCACTACAGCGAATGGCTCGGCCGCAAGGTCGGCCCCACCGGCATGCGTGCCATCTCGAAGATCATTTCCATGCTGCTCGCGGCCATCGCCGTGAGCATGATCCGCCAAGGCTTCCGCTCCTGAGATGAAACCCGCCCTCCTCCTCGCCATGCTGCTGCCCGCCGCAGTCCACGCCGAACCCCTCCAGGCCGCCCTCGACCGCGCCGTCGCCGACACCCGCGCCGAGTTCGCCGCCCCGGAACTCAAGGCCGACCAGCTCGCCGTCACCGTCGTCGACCTGCGCGGCGCGCAGCCGGTGCGCGCGCATTACCGCGGCGAGGAGCGCATCTATCCCGCGAGCGTCATCAAGCTCTTCTTCCTCGCCTACGCGCACCACCTGATGGAACAGGGCCGCCTCGCCGACACGCCCGAGCTGCAACGCGCGCTCAAGGACATGATCGTCGAATCCTACAACGACGCCACCGCCTCCGTCGTGGACTACATCACCGGCACCACGGGCGGACCCGAGCTGCCGCCGGCCGAACTCGCCGCGTGGCACGAGAAACGCATGGCCCCGACGCGCTGGTTCGAGTCGCTCGGCTACCGGAACGTGCTCGCCGTCCGCAAGACCTGGGCCGAGGGCCCCTACGGCCGCGAGCTGCAGGACGCGCTCGCGAACCCGCCGCGACGGAATTTCCTCTCGACCAACGATACCGCGCGCCTGCTCGAGGAAATCGCCACCGGCCGCTGCGTCTCGCCCGCCCGCTCCGCGCAGATGCTGGCGCTGATCGCCCGCGACCCGAAGAAGGCCCCGCCCTCCGCTGACGATCCCGAGGACTACGAAGGCGTCGGCTTCACCGGCCCCGGCCTGTCCGAAGGCATGAAACTCTGGTCGAAGGCCGGCTGGGTCTCGTGGGCCCGTCACGACGCCGCGCTGATCGAGCTGCCCGATGGCGGCCGCGTCATCATCGTTACTTTCACCGACGGCCGCGAACACTCGAAGAACCGGAACATCATCGGCGCCGTCGCCCGCCGCGTCCTCGCCAACCTGCCGAATTAGCACTTACTCCGCGGCGTCTCTGGGCTTGCCAGCAATACGCCGGATTAATTTATCCGGCGCGTTTCGCATGAAATCCGTGCCCACCTACCCTAAGGCGGCGGTGCTGATTCTGACAACCTTTGCTTTTGCCCTGCTCGGGTGGGCGGCGATGCACTGGTCCTTGTTTCTTGGTCCACTGCCCCCCGGCGCCGGCACGACGCCTTTTCTGCCCGTGGGGCTATTGCTGAAACTGCAACCCTCCTGGGTGCATCCCGTTTCCTGGCTCGCCATCGCCTCCGCTATCGCCGGCACCGGAACACTCTCCTTGGTCTTGCTGCGCGCTGGCAGTGAAAACCGTCCGGCGGCCCACCTGGCGGTCGCGACGGGCGCTTGTGCTGCCCTCCTGGCTTATTGGTCTTTCGTGATTCCCCTGGGACTTTGGTCATCCAGTATTCTTATCGCGACGGATGTCGCCAGCGGATTCCTCTTGGCGTGGTTGCTACAGAGCCTGCTGGCCTTCGGTTCTGTGTTCCCGCGTTCAGTCGACTTGGACGCCATGCATCAATGGGCGCGCGCCCAGCAGGAAGTGAAGGATGGCAAACTGCCGGCTTGGCTGAATCGCTATCGCAAGATTGGAGCCTCAACCACCGACAAGCTGGTTAACTGGCGGGAGCGTAATGCGGGTCGAGTCGTGTCCATTTTGCTTTCAGTCCGGGGGGTGATTGTTTTCGGCGCGCTCTTCGCCCTGAGCACACTGCTCATCCGCCTGGGCTCCGAGCTGCCCGCGCTCAAAAAGGTCGCGCTGCCCTTGGGGATCATCGGGCTGTTTTATCCCGCGATTCTATACTTAGTCTGGATTGTCGAGCCCCTGCGCTGGAGCCTGAGCACCGGCACGGAGGCGGAGCGCCGGAAGATCTTCTGGATTTGCTGGGGCGCCGTGGTGTCGTGGTGGGGCCCTGTGGTTTTCTTTTGGGCGGCGATGGCCGCGACTGTCTTTGGTTTTGAGAGTGCTTATTTCCTCACGATCGGCAGTTTTTCCGCGGGGATCCCCGCGGGGATATTTTTCACCACCGTGGCGTTGGCGTTCGCGATTTTCTTCCAAGGCGCCCTCGACCCGCGGCTGGCCATCTCGCGCACGTCAGTGATCGGACTATTCGGCATCGCCCTGCCTCCGTTGATCCTGGCAGGTGAACGCTTCATCCAGCACGGCCTGCTCGATCAGCTCAACCTACCCAAGCACTCGACTACGTGGGTCTTTGTGGGCCTGACCGCGGTCACGTTCCGCCCTATCAGCCGGCGGCTGGAAGGCTGGCTCGGCGCCAAGCTGGAGGAATGGTTGCCGGCCTCCGCCCTCGCCGGCGCGGAGCGCGCGAACGCCGTGGTGGGCTTCGTGGACCTCTCGGGTTACACCGCGCTGTCCGCGCAGGATGAAAAGGCCGCCCTCACGCATGCCTCCGCCCTGCACAAGGCCGGGCGGACGGCGATGGCTTCCGGCGGCCGTCTGGTGAAGACCCTTGGTGATGCCGTGCTTTGGGAGAGTCCGGATGCGGCAAAGGCCGTCGCCGTTTCGCGCGCCCTGCAGGCCGCCTACACCGCGGAATGTGCTGCGGAAAATCTTACGCCTCTGCCACTGCACTTCGGCCTGCACGCTGGCGAGATCGTGCGATCGAAGGATGGTGATGTGTTCGGCAGCACCGTGAACATCGCCTCGCGGCTGCTGGGTCAAGCGGGCAGCGGGGAGATTGTAGCCAGTGCGGCAGTCGTCGAGGGCCTTGCCGGCGCTCCGTTCTCCGTGCAACCGCTCGGGGCCAAGTCGCTCAAGAATGTTCCCGAGCCGGTCTTTTGCTTCCGTATCGCGTCGTCTTGAAGCTCAGCCTTTGAACGTCGTGAGCAGGTCGCAGTAGATCCGGGCGGCTTCGACGAGCTCCTTCACCGGGGCGCGTTCGTCGACGCCGTGGTAGTCCACGCCGCCGGGGCCGTAGCCGAGCGTGGGGATTTTCTTCACCTGCGCAAAGAAATGCATGTCGTTGAACCCGGTCGAGACCATGAAGCGCGCCGGCTGGCGCCGCACCCGGGCAACGCTGCCGCGCATGGCGGCGAAGAAGGGATGCGTCGGCGCGCGATAACACGAGTGATTGTCGGAAATCTTCACGATCCGGATGCGGCAGCCGGGGATCTTTGCCGCGGCTTTTTTCAGAAACGCGCGCAGCTCGCGCTCGGCCGCGGGCACGTTCTCGACCGGCAGCACGCGGCGGTCGATGGTGAACGACGCGAACGCGGGCACGGTGTTGACCTTGCCGCCCTCGCCGCCGCTGAGCACGCCGCCGAGGTTGAGCGTGGGCACCATGATCTTCCCCTCGGGCGTGCGGAACCGGCGGCGGGCAAGCACGCGCTTGTAGCGATCGAGCGCGAGCACGAGGGCCGACATCTTCTCGAGGGCGTTGACGCCCTTCTCGGGCATCGAGCCGTGTGCGGCCTTGCCGAGCACCTGCACCTCGAGCCAGACGACGCCGTTGTGCCCGCAGCACACGGCGGGGCCGTCGCCGCCCTCGCCCACGATGGCGAAGTCGGCGCGCAGCTTCTCGTGCTTCATGACCCACTCGGCGCCGAGCGTGCTGTCGGTCTCCTCATCGGCGGTGAACGAGACCTCGAGGTTGAAGTTCGGGCGCGTGCCGGTGGCCCGCAGGGCGCGGAACGCGAGGAGGATGCTGGCGATCGCGCCCTTCATGTCGGCCGTGCCGCGGCCGTAGACCCAGCCGCGCTCGACCACGGGATTGAACGCGCCGCCGTGGCGCCATTTTCCGGACACGGGCACGACGTCGTAGTGGGCGTTGAAGTGCACGGTCTTTTCCGCGCCCACGTCGAGGAAACCGATCACATTCCATCGCGGATACGCGAGCTGGCCGGGCTGGGTCTGGGCCTGCTCGCGGCGGGGCACACGCACGCGCCGCACCCGGAAACCCAGGGCGCGCAGCTCGGCGGCGAGCAGCGCGGTGATCGGGCCGTAGTTCTCGCCGGGCGGGTTGACCGTGCGCCACCGCACCAGTTTTTGCAGCAGGGCGACCAGGTCGTTTTCGTGACGGGCGAGGTAGGCGGCGGGCGACATCGCCCCGGTTGGTAGCCGGGTGAATCGCCCGTGAAAAGCCCGAACCCTGTCCTCGGGGCCGAGATGACTCTGGACACCCCCCGGCGGGGCGGCAAAAGTCCGCGGCCCGCGATGGCCCGCTCCGCGACACCGAAAAAAGCTTCCGCTCCGCCCAAGCTGCTGCGTGACCTGGTGGCCGCCTGGCCGGACCCGATCGTCCTGGCCGCCCCGCGGTGGCACCAAGGCGGGGCCGACATCATCGCCGCCAACCCGGCGTGGTGCACGTTCACCGGCCATGCGCCGGCCGAGCTGGCCGGCCGCAACACCCGGCTGTTCTTCGGCGCGCGGACCGAGCCCGGCCTCCTCCAGCAGGAGCATCCGGATTTTGCGCGCACGGGCCTGCGCGGCCAGGGCTGGCTGCACCGGCGCGACGGCAGCGCCTTTTTCGGCGAATGGCGTTTCGCCCCGCTGGCCGAGGGGAACTGGATGCTCGGGCTCTACCGCGATCTCACCGACCAGCACCGCCTGCAGGAGGCGCTCGCCCATTCCCAGCAGCTCGACACGGTCGGCCAGCTCGCCGGCGGCATGGCCCACGATCTCAACAACCTGCTCGCCGTCATCAACGGCATGTGCGAGGTGGCCATCAACCATCTCGACGACCCCGCCGAGGCCAAGCGCAACCTCCAGGAGGTGCACCGCGCCGGCCAGCGCGCCATCGACATCGCGCGGCAGCTGCTGGAGTTCAGCCGCCGGCGCGAAATCGCGCCCCGCGTGGTCAACTTCAACGTCCTCGTGCGCGAGGTCGCCGACATCCTGCGCCGGGTGCTGGGCGACGACATCACGCTCGAACTGCGCCTCGCCACCGGCCTGGGCAATGTCCGCACCGATCCCACCCAGGTGCAGCGCGCGCTGTTGAACTTCAGCCTCAACTCCCGCGACGCCATGCCCGACGGCGGCACGCTCACCATCCGCACCGTCAACAAGACCCGGGAAGGCCGCGCCGGCGTGGCGCTGATCGTCGCCGACACGGGGGTCGGCATGGACGCAACGACCCGGACCCGCGTGTTCGAGCCGTTCTTCACCACCAAGCCGCACGGCACCGGCCTCGGCCTGGCCAACATGCGGCAATACTTCACCGCCGCCGGCGGCAGCGTCGAGGTCGAGAGCGCGCCGGGCCGCGGCGCAACCTTCGAGATCTGGCTGCCCGAAACCGCCGAGACCGAGGAGTCGCTCGCGCCCGCCGCCGGCACCCCGCTGGCCGCCACGCGGGGCCAGGAGCGCATCCTGCTCATCGAACCCGACGGCGCGCTCCGCCGCATGCTGCAGGGGCTCCTGGCCGCCCAGGGCTACCGCGTGCGCGAGGCCGGCGGCCTGACCGCCGCCGTCGCCGCCACGGCGCAGACCGTGCCCGAACTGGTGGTGCTGCCCCTCGGTGGCGCCAAGGCCGCGGCCTATTTGAACGGCTTGCTCGCGCGCCACCCGCTGCTGCGCATCCTCAGCCTCCACCCCGACCCGCCCGCCGCGACCCTGCCCGGCGTGCCCGCCCGCGTCCTCGCGCACCTTCCCAAGCCGTTTCCGCTCCACACCTTCCTCCGCGCCGTGCGCATGCTGCTCGACACCGCCAAACGCTAGCGACCGCGCTCCGTCCCGCCATGGAATCCAACACCCCGCTCCAACTGAAGCCCGGCCAGCGCGCGCTGGCCGCCATCGTGTTCACCGACGTGGTGAGCTTCAGCGCGCTCATGCAACGCGACGAGGTCGGCACGCTGCGGCGGCTCGAGCGCGACTTCGCCACCATGCGCGCCATGTGCGCCCAGCACGAGGGCGCCGTCCTCAAGACCACCGGCGACGGTTTGCTGCTCTACTTCAGCAGCGCCGTGCAGGCCGTGGCCTGTGCGCTCGCGCTCCAGCGCCATTTCGCGGAGCAGAAAAAGACCCTGCCCGAAGGCGAGGCGCTCACCCACCGCCTCGGCATCCATCTCGGCGACGTCTTCATCGGCGAGCAGGACGTCATGGGCGACGGCGTGAACATCGCCGCGCGCATCCAATCGGAAGCCGAACCGGGCGGCATCTGCATCTCCCAGACCGTCTACGACGTGGTGAAGAACAAGCTCACGCTCCATGTCACCAACCTCGGCCCGCGCGAATTGAAGAACATCACCCAATCCATCCCGATCTACCGCCTCCTGCTCGAGGCGCAGACGCTTGAGTCCGGCCACCGCATCGACCCGCCCGCGCCCGAACCGGCCACGGCCGCGCCCCCGCCCGCGCCCGCCAAGCCGACAAGCTGGAAGAAGCAGGTCGCGCTCGCCGTCGGCCTCGCGGTGCTGGGCGTGATCATCACCAAGCTCGCCTCACGCGCCATCCACGCGCAGAAGCGCGATGAGGCGCAGATCGCCGCCGCGCAGACGGCCATCGGCGCCATGCTGGAGGAGGAGCCACCCGCCGAACCCGGCAAGCCCGGCCTGCCCCGCCAGCGCATCGGCCGCGTCCTGGCCGAATGGCGGGCCGAGCTTCTCCGCGACCGCGTGCGCGCCTACGAGGAGATGAACTTCCCCGCGCTGGCGAACCGCCTCAACGACTCGCGGGCCACGACCGGCGTCGACCCGGCCGACCTGCTCATCCGGCGCAGTTCGCTCGCGCGCATGGCCGCCATGCGCAACTGGATGCTCGCGCGCATGGCCGCCTACTCGAAGGAGCGCCCGCTCGCCGTGCGCGAACTCACCGGCACCGCGCCGAAGGAGATCCGCGTCTACGCCGGCCCCGATCGCCGCATCTACACCCTGGAGGGCGGAGCCGTGCGCCAGCGCGACCTTTCCACCCTGAAGCCCGCCTTGGTCGGCGCGGTCCTCGTGGCCGTGCTGCGCGACACCCGCACGCCGCCCCCGCGCGATGTCGTGCAGGGCGTGGCCGCCTTCGCCCAGTTCTACGGCCTGCCCGAGGTGCTGGAAAACCTCCGCGCGCCGAAACCGCGCGCCCGTTGATCCATGCGCCTGCTCGTCACGGGCGCCTCCGGCTTGCTCGGCTCCGCCGTGGCACGGCTCGGTGCCGCGGCCGGCCATGATATCATCGGCGCCGTCGGGCGTTGGTCCCGGCCCGTGCCCGGAGTGGCCCGGCAGGTGTCGGTGGATCTGACCGGGCCGCAAGGCATCGACGCGCTTCTGCGCGAAGCCCGTCCAGCCGTTGTCATCAATTGCGCCGCCATCTCCGAGCCCGCGGCCTGCGACGCCAACCCGGCGCTGGCGGAAAAAATCAACGTCACCTTGCCGCAGACGCTCGCGCAGTGGTCGGCGACAAACGGCGCCCGGTTGCTGCAGGTCTCGACCGAGCAGGTTTTCGACGGCGAAAATCCGCCCTACCGCATCCAGGATCCGGTCCAGCCCTTGCACCTCTACGGCCGGCAAAAGGCCGAGGCCGAACAACACGTGCTGGCGGCTTGCCCGGGTGCCGCGGTGTTGCGCATCCCGCTGCTCTTCGGCAACAGCCTGGGCGGCCGCCGCAGCGTGCATGAGAAATTCCTCGAGGCCTGGGCCGCGGGTCGCGTGATGCGGCTGTTCACCGACGAGGTCCGTGCCGTGTGCAGCGCCGAGAGCGTGGCGGCTGCGCTCCTCGAACTCGCGCCGCGTCCCGACCTCACGGGCCTTCTGCATTGGAGCGGCGCGCGCCCGGTCTCGCGCCACGAGATGGGCCGGGCCGTCTGCACGCGCTTCGGTTTCCCGGAAACGTGGATCGAGGCCGTGCCGCGGTCGGCGATGCCCGACTTCACCGCCACGCGGCCGCGCGACCTGACGCTCGATCTCGCGCCCTTGGATCGGGAGTTGCGGACGCGACCGGAGTCCTTCGAGGATGCCGTCGCCCGGCTGGTGCTGCCTCTTTGGTGGCGCGGCTTCGGCGACCGCAAACCATGATCCGTCCATTCCTGCATGTCCTGCCCTCGCGCACCGGCGGCGCCGCCGAGAACATGGCGACGGACTTCCTGCTGTTGCAGCGTTACCCGCAACCGGAGGCGCCGCGCTTCCGGCACTACGAGTGGCGCAAGGAGGCGTTCACCTTCGGTTTCAGCCAGAAAATCGCCTTCGTCCGCGCCAACCTGCCCTCCGTCTTGTCCGCCATAGCCTCGGCGAAGGAAGGGCTGCCTCACTCATCCAACATCGACCTCTGCCGCCGGCCCACGGGCGGCGGCATCGTGGATCATCGCAACGACTGGACCTACACGCTCGTCATCCCCCGCGGCCACGCGCTCTACGACCTGCCGGCCCCGCAGAGCTACCGCGCCGTGCACGAGGCCCTCGCCACCGCCCTCACCGCACTGGGCCAACCCGCCGAGGTGAAGCTGGAATGCGAGCCCTGCCCGGACGGCCCCACCGTCTGCTTCACCCGCGCCGAGCGCTTCGACGTGGTGCAACCGAGAACGGAGCGGAAGATCGCCGGTGCCGCGCAGAAGCGCAACAAGCACGGCCTGCTGCTCCAGGGTTCGATCGAGAAGTCCGCGGTTGGAGCGGTGGACTGGGAGGTCTTCGCGGAAAAATTCGCCGGCGAACTGGCCCGGGTGCTGCGCGTGGACGCACAGGGGACTCCCTGGCCCGACCTGAATGAGGACGAGTTGGCCGGCCTGACCGAGCAATACTCCTCACCCGAATGGATCGAATACCGGTGATGGTTGGCCGCGGCTGGAAAACGGAACACCGATTTCCAGCGGGGCCGGCTTTGACATCGCCGCGCCACCCCGCTCTCCTCGGCGGCCTATGAAACCCCGTGTTCTCCTTGGCGCGCTCGTCGCCGCCTGCCTCGTCATCCTCGCCCCGGCCGCCGAGAAGCGGCTGCTCACGCCCCAGGACCTCTGGGCCATGAAACGCGTCAGCGCCCCGGCACTCTCGCCCGACGGCAGGAAGGTGGTCGTCGTGGTGCAGGAATGGTCGGTCGAGAAGAACAAGAGCACGGCCAACCTCTGGCTGGTCGACCTCGCGGGCGGCGCCCCGCGACGGCTCACGACCGCGCAGGCCGGCGACGGCGCCCCGGCCTGGAGCCCCGACGGCACGCGCGTCGCCTTCACCTCCAAGCGCGGCGACGACGAGGCCAACGCCCTCTACGTGCTGCGCCTCGACGGCGGCGAGGCCGAGGAAATCGTCGAGCTGCCCTACGCCATCACCGCGCCAAAATGGCTGTCCGACGGGAGCGGCCTGGTGTTCGCCACGACGGTCATCCCCGAGCTGGCCGGCAAGCTCGCCAAGGACGACCTCGCCGCGATGAAGAAAGAGGCCAAGCGCCGCAAGGACTCGAAGATCAGCGCCAAGGTCACCGAGAACCGCGCCTTCCGCTACTGGGACCACTGGATCACCGAGAACCTCGCCAACCGGCTCGTCCACGTCGACCTCGCCACCAAGGCCCTGCGCGACCTCACGCCGGGCTTCGCCCATCGCTTCAACATTTCCCAGACCTTCACCTTCGAGGTCTCGCCCGACGGCCAGCACGTCGCGGTGACCATCGACTCCACCCCGCCGCCCTTCAAGGGCTACCTCAACAACGACGTCTACCTCGTGCCCGTCGACGGCTCCGGCGCGATGAAGAACCTCACGCCCGAAAACCCCGGCGACGACTCCGGCGCGGTCTTCGCCCCCGACGGCAAGTCGCTCCTCTTCACCCGGCAGGAGACGCCCTACTACAACGGCGAATTCCAGAAGCTCTGGCGGCACGACCTCGCGACCGGCCGGAACACGCCCGTCACCGACCACCTCGACTACTCGATCGACGAGGTCGCGTTCTCGGCCGACGGCAAGACCCTGTGGATCATCGCCGAGGACAAGGGCGTCGTGCCGGTCTTCCGCTTCAGCGGCGACGGCACCGGCCAGCTCGAGGCTGTGCACCGCGCCGGCTCCTCCGGCAGCCTGCGCGCCGCGGGTGGGACCATTGTCTTCCTCAACAACAACGCCACGCGCCCCGACGAACTCTTCTCGCTCGACCCGGCCACCGGCGCCGTGCGGCAGCTGACCGGCTTCAACGCCGACCTCCTCGCGCAGATCGACTTCGGCCGGCAGGAGGAATACTGGTTCGACGGCGCCGCCGGCGACAAGGTGCACGGCTGGGTCTACTACCCGCCCGGCTTCGACGAGAAGAAATCCTACGGCCTCGTGCAGCTGATGCACGGCGGCCCGCACACGATGTGCCGCGACGCCTGGAGCTACCGCTGGAACGCCCACGCCATGGCCGCCATGGGCCACGTCGTCACCTGGGTGAACCGCCACGGCTCGACCGGCTTCGGCGAGAAATTCTGCCAGAGCATCATCGGCGAGTGGGGCGACAAGCCCCTCGAGGACATCCTCAAGTCCACCGACTACCTGCTCGCCAAGCACAAGAACATCGACCCGAAGCGCATGGCCGCGGGCGGCGGCAGCTACGGCGGCTACATGGCCGCCTGGGTCGCCGGCCACACCGACCGCTTCGCCGCCATCATCAACCACGCCGGCGTGAACGACTTCATCACCCAATACGGCGCCGACGTGACGAGCTTCGGCTTCAGCAACGTCCTCGGCGGCAAGCCGTGGGACAACGCCGCCGGCATGCAGAAGAACAACCCCACGGCCTACGCGAAGAACTTCAAGACCCCGATGCTCATCATCCATGGCGAGAAGGACTACCGCGTGCCCTACGTCAACGGCACCGCCCTCTACGGCATCTACTCCGCCATGGGCCTGCCCGCGCGTCTCGTCATCTACCCTGACGAGAACCACTGGATCCTGACCCCGCAGAACTCGCTCCACTGGAACTGGGAGTTCCAGAGCTGGCTCGCCCGCTGGATCGGCGGCACGCCCACGTTCAAGGAGCCCCGTTTCGACGCCGACGCGAAATAAGGCCCCCGCGCATTCCCCGGCACTCCATGCCGCGGCCGGAGGGTCGCGGCATTTTTCAACTTGGTCCAAGCCCTCGGCCATGACCCGGGGCGACGAAAGTTGTGGGAGCGTGCTTGCACGCGACTGTCGCGACCAAGGTCGCTCCCACAAGCCTCAAGCGCATGCAGCCTTGCTCACATGCCCCAGGCCCTGCTCCGCAAAAACTGCACCCGCGTCTCCGGGCTTGCGCGGCGCGGCGGGCGCGGCCAACACCGCGCGCATGGCCGAACCGAAATCACACTCCACCTGGGCCGTGCCGGCGCTGCTCGTGCTGGCCTTCACGCTTTTCGTCACCGGCGTGTTCTTCCCGTTTTTCCACGTTTCGAAGTTCTGGATCTTCTCGGAGGCCATCTCCGTCGTGGGCGGCATCTTCACGCTCTTCCGCGAGGGGGAGTATTTTCTTTTCGTCGTGCTGACGCTGTTCACGCTCGTCTTCCCCTGCGTGAAGCTCGGCCTGCTGTCCCTCATCTGGCTGGAGCGGGACCAGGACCTCGCGCGCATCCGCCGCCTGCACGGCTGGGTGGCGGCCACCGGCAAGTGGTCGATGCTCGACGTGATGGTCGTCGGGATCCTCATCGTGACGATGAAGGCGGCCGGCCTCGCCAAGATCCAGATCGGCGCCGGTCTCTACCTGTTCACGTTTTCGGTCGTGGTCGCACAGCTCGCGTCCGGCTGGATCGACCGGCACCTGCCGCGCTAGGCGGCGGACGCCTCCGCCCGGCGCAGGATTTCCCCCAATGCCTCGGCGGCGAACTGGTTCTTGGCGGGCGAAAGGGCCTTGTGCTCGACGGCGTGGAGTCCCTCACGGGCCTTGGCCGCGGCCTCGGCGGCTCTGCCCTCGGCCAGGAGCACGGCGGCCTCGGCGCGCAGGCGCGTGGCGGGGTCGAACTCGATCATGCCGGCCGAATCGAGCCAGGCGCGCGCGGCCGCGGCGTCCGTCGTGCGCGTGGCGAGCAGCCAGGCGTATTCGCAGCGCGCCATGTCGGCCACGGCGGGCATGACCGAATCCGACCCGGCCAGCACCCGGTCGAGGTGCGCCTGCGCGGCGGCCCACTCCCCGCGGTCGGCGCGATGGGCATAGACGGTGAAATGCGCGTAAAGGTCGAACAAGGAGCCGTCGTCCAGCGCGAGCACGCGCCGCACGAGCTCCGGGTCATAATCGGCGGGCCGCACCCCGGCGATGCCGGCGGTGGTGAGCGCCAGCATGGCCGCCTCTTGGTCGGACTTCGCGTCGCCGCGGAGCAGTTCGAAGCAACGCCGGCCGTCGGACTTGAAGCCGCCCATCGTGCTCGGCGCGGCGGTGACGAGAAAGATCATGGCGGACAGGGCGGCGGTGAAGAGCACGAGGTGCTGCGCCACGGCGCGGGCGTCGGACACGGCCCCGGGCGCACCGCCCAGCCACGCCGCCACCCACAGCGTCGCCACCACGAGGACGAGGCTGAACACGGGTCCGCCGAGGATCATCACCGCGGCGCGGCGCGGGGTCATCTTCGCCGGGTCCAGCGGCAGGCACGCGGCCAGACCGCCCGCCAGGTTGAGGCTGCTGTTCCAGCCGAAGCGCACGCCGGCCGGCGAACGCCAGATCTTGAACGGACCGACCAGCCAGAGCAGAAAGCGCCCGCCGCCCAGCCAGCCGCCCACGACGTGACCCAACTCGTGGAAACCCACCACCACCAGCCACAGCAGCGGCAGGGCCGGAAGCGCGGCGAGCTTGTAGAGCTTGTGGGAGACGGGGAGGAACAGCGCCATGCCGTAGCGGGCGCCGAAATAGCCGAGTGCGCCGCCGACCGCGGCCATGGCCGCGAAGAAGAGCCATTGCGCGACGGATTTCCGGGAACGCGTTTCGCTCCGGGCGGGCGGTCTCCGGACCTGGATGGTGCCGTCAGTCGCCACCACCGCCACCTCCGTCGCCTCCACCAGAACCACCGTCACCGGCGTCGGCACCCGACCCGGCATCGTGATTCTCACCTCCGCTGCCGCCGTCGGCGGGCTTCGAGGGGGTGTCGCTCGAGAAAATGGCCGCCAGCCAGGCGAACCACGAGGTGTCCTGGGGACTGTCTTTGTCAGCCGGCTTTGGTTTCATGCGGACGAGGCAAGCAACACCCGGCCCGCCGCTCCATGTCGGGCTGGAGGAGCGGCAAATCCGCCGGGGCGGACGGCGGCAAATGTTACAGCCTCGTCACGGGGCGCAGAGCGCCTTGTTCAGCACGCGCTTCTTCGAGGCGGGATATTTGATGAGCTTGGCCTCGGGGCGGCGCGGCCGGCGGACGAGTTCGCCGCCGCAGTTCGGGCACGTGTGGTGGAGCTTCTGCTCGCAGCATTCGCGGCAGAAGGTGCACTCGAAGGTGCAGATGAAGGCGTCGCGGGTGTCGGGCGCCAGGTCGCGGTCGCAACACTCGCAGTTGGGGCGTAGTTGCAGCATGGTGTTGGTCGGGGGTTGGTCTTGGGACACGGGTTCATCATGAAGGTGCCCTTGGGGTGAAAGTTCTCTCTCGACACTTGAGATGTAGGGCGGGATCGCTGATCCCGCCATGCTCTTCCTGCTCGTGAACGCCACTTCTCTGCGCAAAAGACGCCATGCCTGACCGCAAGCATCTACAGCGCTTGAGAAATGTCTGGGTTGAGCACCCGCTCTATTTCCTGACGGTTTGCACCGCCAAGCGACAAAAGATACTGGCCTCCCCATCTTTCACCGCCGTGCTGACCGAATCCTGGCAGGCCGCGCCTCGTGTGCATGGATGGACCGTGGGGCGCTACGTCATCATGCCCGATCATGTGCATTTCTTCGCCATGCCCGCTCCAGGGGCGAAGCCACTCAGCGCCTTCATGCGGGATTGGAAGAAATGGACGACCAAGGCGCTGTGCGCCGGTGGCATCGAATCGCCGCCCGTTTGGCAGGCGGAGTTTTTCGACCATGTCTTGCGCTCGGCGGAGAGTTACGCCGAAAAGTGGCACTACGTCCGCGAGAATCCTGTTCGCGCCGGCTTGGTGCCTTCGGCCGAGGCTTGGCCTTACTCGGGCGAGATTGCAGAGCTTTCTTTCCGCGCTTCTTAGTGGGCACGTGCCCACTCACCTTCTTTTGCAGGACGGGATCGTCGATCACGCCTTTGTCTGCTGCCTTCAAGAGCAACCCGCCAAGTAGTGTCAGAATCGCCACCACGGCTTTCTCCCTGCCCATTGAAAGCGCTCCTCCAACGTAAGCTGTGACACCGAACAACGGCACCCACCACCGAATCTTCGGGTGGTTCAGTATTCGTAGCTTCTGTGGCGGCTTGCGCACGATATGGCTTTCCGTGGTTCCCAGCGAGTCTGGCGAGAGGTTGTGCTTAATCGGATGCGGTGTTGGTTTTTGGGCTCTATAGGAGGCGGGGGCGTCAACCTGCGCTCATTGTAGCAGGGCAAAATTACCCGGTTTGGGCCTTGGTTGAGTGGTTGCATTTCCGCTAATCGCTGGGTTCTAGCGCGCATTGCCGCCCCTATCGCGCCGGCGTAAGATGAATAACCGCATGAAAAGCAGCTGGCTCTCCCTCAACAACTTGGCGGGATCAGCGATCCCGCCCTACAACAAACTGTTTCCGGGTTAATCCTGTCGCGGGATCACTGCTTCGATGCGGAGGGCCGCGCGGCCTTCCGCAAATCTTTCACTCCCGGCCGACAAGGAACTCCAGCACGTCGCCGATGCGGGCGGCCCAGGCCTTCTCGCTGTGCTCGGCCCCCTTGATCTCGGCAAAATGCAGGTCGGCGCCCTGGGTCCAGCCACGGCCGACGAGGGTGTCGCGGAAGAGCGCGGCGGCCTCCCAGCCGGGCTCGGCCGTGCCCATGTCGAGCCAGAGGCGCACGTCGGGCTTCTTCGCGAGGCGCGCGAAATCCCGGAAGACGGCGCGGTTGTCCCACCAGAGCGACGGCGAAAGCGCGGCCACGGCGCCGAAAACGCGCGGATGCCAGAGCACGTGGTAGAGGGCGATCAGGCCGCCGAGCGAGGAGCCGGCCATCGCGGTGTGCCGCGGGCCGGTGAGCGCGAGGTAGCGCGACTCGATGAAGGGCATGACCTCGTTCACCACGAAGCGCGCATAGAGCTGGCCGAGGCCCTCGGCCTTGATCATGGTGTCGTCGTCCCAGCTCTTCACCTCGGCGCGGGTCGGGGCGTATTCGTGGACGCGGCGGTGGCCGGTGTTGGCGATGCCGACCAGGATCGGCGGCACGATGCGCCGGCGGCGGATCAGCCGCGCCGCGGCCTCGCCGGCGTGCCAGGCGTTGCCGAGGAAGGCCGTGGCGGGATCGAAGATGTTCTGCCCGTCGTGAAAATAAACCACCGGGTGGCGGCGGTGGCGCACCTTGGCGTAACCGGGCGGCAGCCACACGGTCAGGTCGCGGCTGTTGCGGAGGGCGCGCGAGTGGAAGCGGTGATGGACGCGCAGGGTGCCGCCGGGGACGTGGGTTTCGTGATGGGCCAAGGTGTTGGAGGCGCGCGTGGTAGAGGGCGCCCCCCGAATAGCCAAGTGGTTTTTACACGCCGCGCTTATTATGCCCGCCGCCGCCGGGTCGCGCCTTGACCCCGCCGCGCGTTTGCCAGACATCAATGCCCCGGCGCGCCGAGCGGCCCGCCGGCCCCCTCCCCTCCACCGCACCATGAAAAAGATCGGCATCCTCCACGGCAAGGAACGCAGCTTCCCGCAGGCGCTCGCCGCCCGCATCAACGAGCTGAAGGAGCCCGGCATCTCCGCCGAGCCCGTGCTCGTCAACAAGGTCGTGCAGGGTGCGCCCACCGAATACGCCGTCATCCTCGACCGCATCTCGCAGGACGTCCCCTTCTACCGCGCCTACCTCAAGAACGCCGCGCTCAACGGCACCTGCGTGGTCAACAACCCCTTCTGGTGGTCCGCCGACGAGAAGTTCTTCAACAACTGCCTCGCCACCAAGCTCGGCGTCGCCGTGCCCAACACCGTCATCCTGCCCTCCAAGGACATGCCGCCGGACTGCAGCGCCGAGTCGTTCAGCAACCTCGCCTTCCCCCTCGATTGGGACGGCATCTTCAACTACATCGGCTGGCCCGCCTACTTCAAGCCGCACGCCGGCGGCGGCTGGAAGAACGTCTACAAGGTCCGCAACCCCGACGAGTTCTTCAAGGCCTACAACGAAACCGGTCAGCTCGTCATGCTGCTCCAGTCGGAGGTCCACTTCGACGACTACTACCGCTGCTACTGCATCGGCGGCACCGACGTGCGCATCATGCCCTACGAACCGCGCAACCCCCACCACCTCCGCTACGTCGTCGACCGCCCGCCCGGCTCCAGGGAACTGCTCGAGCGCATCCGCCGCGACGTGCTGACGCTCAACCAGGCCCTCGGCTACGACTTCAACACCGTCGAGTTCGGCGTGAACAACGGTGTGCCCTACGCCATCGACTTCTGCAACCCCGCCCCCGACGCCGACCGCAAGTCCGTCGGCGAGGAGAACTTCAACTGGGTCGTCGAGGCCGCCGCGAAGATGCTCGTCCGCAAGGCCCGTGAGCACCAGCCCGGCCGCGCCGCCAACACCACCTGGGGCGGCTTTGTCCGCGACGCCGCCGGCGCGGCGGCGGCGGAGAAGAAATAGGCCCCGCCATGTCCAAGGCACCCTCCAAGGGCGGGCTGTTTTCCCTCGGCGTCGAGGAGGAGTTCCAGATCGTCGACCCCGTCTCGCGCGACCTCCGCGCGCACATCGAGCAGATCCTCCACCACGGGAAGATGATCCTGCGCGAGAGCGTGAAGCCCGAGATGCACCAGTCCGTCGTCGAGCTCGGCACCGACATCTGCCGCGACACCAAGGAGGCCCGCCGCGACGTCATCGGCCTGCGCCGGAACCTCTTCCGGCTCGCCAAGAGACAGGGCCTCGAGATCGCCTCGGCCGGCACGCACCCCTTCGCCAACTGGGCCGACCAGAAGATCACCGAGGGCGAGCGCTACAAGGTCATCATCGAGGACATGCAGCAGGTCGCGCGCGCCAACCTCATCTTCGGCCTGCACGTCCACGTCGGCATCCCCGACCGCGAAGTCGCCCTCCAGATCATGAACATGTCGCGGTATTTCCTGCCGCACATCTTCGCCATCTCGACCAACTCCCCTTTCTGGCTCGGCTCCAACACCGGCTTCCGCAGCTACCGCATCAAGCTCTTCGAGCGCTTCCCCCGCACCGGCATCCCCGACCCCTTCGAGTCGCTCTCCGAATACGAGGACTACCTCAAGCTCCTCGTGAAGACCAACTGCATCGACAACGCCAAGAAGATCTGGTGGGACGTCCGCCTCCACCCCTTCTTCAACACCGTCGAGTTCCGCGTCTGCGACGCCCAGATGCGCGTCGACGAGACCATCGCCCTCACCGCCCTCTGCCAGGCCCTCGTCGCCAAGCTCCACAAGCTCCTCACGCAGAACCTCAGTTTCCGCACCTACCGCACCCGGCTCATCAACGAGAACCGCTGGCGCGCCTCGCGCTACGGCCTCGACGGCAAGCTCATCGACTTCGGCAAGTCCGCCGAGGTGCCCACCCGCGACCTCGTCGAGGAGCTGCTCGACTTCGTCGACGACGTGGTGGACGAGCTCGGCTCGCGCGAGGACATCGACTACATCCGCCAGATGATGCGGCTCGGCACCGGCGCCGACCGCCAGCTCGAGGTCTTCAAACGCACCAACGATCTCAAATCCGTCGTCGACTACATCATCCAGGAAACCCACCACGGCCTTGATCTCTGACGAGTTCAGTTTGTGAAAGTGCTTACTTGGACACTAACAATGCATGATATTTATCACTGTCGAGAAAGCCTATCTGTATTTCTAACCTCAATAAGCCATGAATAAACTACGCATCATACCCCAGATTATCGTCGGTCTTATTCTTCTCCTTGCCAGCGGCTGTGCCACGGTCACGCGTGGCACAAAAGACACCTTGGTTGTCGAAAGCGATCCTGCCGGAGCCGACGTTCGCTTGAGCACAGGGCAAGTTGGAAAAACGCCCACATCATTCAAATTATCGCGTGGTGACAGCTTGGTTGTGACTATTTCCAAGGAAGGTTACGAAACTGTTACCGTTAATGTAACACCCCAAGTTGTTGGAGCAGGTGCTGCGGGCATGGCTGGAAATGTTCTTGTTGGCGGCCTTATAGGCGCTGGCGTTGACGCACTTTCGGGCGCGATGAAGGACCTCAAACCCAATCCGGTATCTGTGCGCATGGTCAAATTGGAGAATCGTGTTGCAGAGAAAGAAACAACCGTGGGGTCACCTTCACTCGTAGATAAACTAAAGGAGCTAAAGTCGGCTCTCGATTCCGGGCTACTCACCAAAGATGAGTATGATCGAGAAAGAGGTAAGCTGCTCGAAACAGCCCCTGTGACTGCGCCAGTGACCGGCACTCCTGACACCACCGATAAAACATCGCCCACCGCAGTTCCCGGCAGGCCATAGCATCTTTCCATCTGTGATCTCTGATCCATCCCCTGCCGGCGCCATGCCCGCCACCGCCTCCCTGCCCACCACCTTCGACCCCGCCCTCCGGCAGGGCGCCCACAACGCGATCCACGTCTGCCTCCGGCTCCGGCCGGACGAGCGCTTCACCCTCATCACCGACCGCGCCAGCGCCGAGATCGCCGCCGCCCTCGTCGCCGAGGTCGAGAAGACCGGCGCCGCCTACGCCGTCCACGTGCTCGAGGACTACGCCCCCCGCCCGCACCGCGACATGCCCCGGCCCGTGCTCGACGACCTCGCCCGCTCGCAGGTCTCCATCTTCGCCGCCCTCACCCACACCGGCGAGCTGCGCACCCGCATGCAGATGATGGATGTCATCAACCCGCAGCGCATCCGCCACGGGCACATGGTGAACATCAACAAGCAGATCATGCTCGAGGGCATGCGCGCCGACTTCATCGAGATCGACCGCCTCTCCCAGCGGCTCATCGAGAAATGCCGCCGTGCGAAGCGCGTCACCTGCCGGACCGCCGCCGGCACCGACTACGTCGCCGAACTCTCGCCCACGCTGAAATGGGTCAAGACCGCGGGCATCATCTCCCCGGAAAAGTGGGGCAACCTCCCCGGCGGCGAGATCTTCACCTCCCCCTTCAACTCCAACGGCCGCTTCGTCGTCGACGGCGTCGTCGGCGACTACCTCTGCCAGAAGTGGGGCGACATCGGCGCGCACCCGCTCACCATCGACATCAAGGACAACCGCATCACCGGCCTCGCCTGCGCGAACCAGGAACTGCTCAAGGAATTCGACGCCTACGTGCACACCGACGAGAACTCCAACCGCGTCGGCGAATTCGCCATCGGCACCAACACCGCCTGCACGCACGTCATCGGCCACATCCTGCAGGACGAGAAGCTGCCCGGCATCCACATCGCCTTCGGCCACCCCTACTGCGAGCACACCGGCCAGACCTGGAAGAGCACCACGCACATCGACTGCGTCGGTCGCGACTTCGACATCTGGCTCGACGACGAGCAGGTCATGGCCAAGGGCAAGTTTCTGATCTGAGTTATTAACCACGGATTTCGCGGATATCACGGATGTCCCATGCTCCACGAAAAAATCACCGAGAGCATAATTGGGGCGGCGATGACCGTTTTGAATGCGCTCAGACCGGGCTTGGATGAGAAACTCTACGAACGCGCGCTCGTCATCGAACTCCGCAAACGTGGACACAAGATTGACCAACAAAAACCATTCCCTGTCTTCTACGATGGTATTGAGATCGGCCTTCTTGTTCCGGACCTGATCGTTGATGATGCGGTGATCGCAGACCCCAAAGTCGCGACCGAATTCAGTGAGACCCATATTGCGCAGATGATCGGCTATCTCAACATCACCGGTCTACAGGTCGCTCTATTACTCAACTTCAAGCATTCGGACCTTCGTTGGAAACGCGTAGTCCGATGACTCCATCCGTGTCATCCGTGCAATCCGTGGTTCAATTCTTCCGCTGATGATTTCTGCCCTCCGCCAAGCCTACAACGCCGCGTTCACGGCGGAACGCTATGCGGCGTTCCAGCGCCACCTGGCCAGGGCCGTCTACTGGCCGGTGGACTTCCGCGTCGCCGAAACCCCGCTCTTCTTCGACGAGCACGCCACCCGCGCCCTCGTCGCCGCGGCGGATGACATCGCGCGCCAGCTCGCCACGCCCGCCTTCCGCGCGCACGCCAAGACGGCGATCCCCAAGGGCCTCGAGGTGCCGAAGGAGACCGAGTGGCCGCACTTCCTCTGCGTGGATTTCGCGCTTTGCCACGACGCGCAGGGCCGGGTGCTGCCGCAGCTCATCGAGCTGCAGGGCTTCCCCACCGTCGCCTGCTGGCAGGTGCTGCTGGCCAATTCCTACCGCAGGCATTTCACGGGCATCCCCGCCGACTTCACGCCCTACTTCGGCGGCCTTGATGAGGAGGGTTATCTCGCCGCCTTGCGCGAGGCGATGGTCGGCGACTGCCTGCCGGAGAACACGGTGCTGCTCGAGATCACGCCCGGGGAGCAGAAGACGCGCGTGGACTTCGCCTGCACCCATGCCTACCTCGGCGTGCGTCCGATGTGCCTTTCGAAGGTGAAGAAGCGCGGGCGCGAACTCTTCTACTTTTCCGGCGGACGCGAGGTGCGCATTGAGCGTATCTTCAACCGCGTCATCTTCGACGAGCTGCAGCGCAAGCCGGACTTCAAGGCGGGCTTCTCCTTCGCCGACGACCTCGACGTGCAATGGGCCGGCCACCCCAACTGGTATTTCCGCATCAGCAAGCACACCCTGCCCTTCCTCCGGAGCCCCTACGTGCCCGACTGCCGCTTCGTCAGCCAGCTCGGCGGCAACATCCCGGCCGATCTGGAAAACTACGTGCTGAAGCCGCTCTACTCCTTCGCCGGCCTCGGCGTGGACATCGCGCCCACCCGCGAGAAGATCGCCGCGCTGCCCGACCCCGGCGAATGGCTGCTGCAGCGCAAGGTCGCCTACGCCCCCGTCCTGCAGACGCCCGACGGCCCGGCCAAGGCCGAGGTGCGCCTCCTCTTCGCCGGCGACGGCTCCGCCATGCCCCGGCTGGTCAACAACCTCGTGCGCCTGACCAAGGGCGCGATGCACGGTGTCGACTTCAACAAGGGCAAGACCTGGGTCGGCGCCAGCGCCGGTTTCCACCCGCCGGTCTAGCGTCATTGCGAGGGCCGCGCAGCGGTCCGTGGCAATCCATCCTTTCCCTTCTGGATTGCTTCGTCGCTTCTCTCTTCGCAAAGACGCGTGCCGTGGATCGGGCCTATTACGTTTACATCGTCACGAACCGACGAAACGGCACGCTCTACACCGGCGTAACCAACAGCCTGCACCGCCGGGTTTGGCAGCACAGGAACAAATCCATCCCGGGGTTTACGGCGAAATACGGTCTGACGCGGTTGGTCTTCTTCGAGCAGTTTGCTCGCCCTGGCGATGCCATTGCCCGCGAGAAGCAGATCAAGGATGGATCACGCGCCCGCAAAATCGCCCTGATCGAAGCGCAGAACCCAAACTGGGTCGATCTTGCTGCCGACTGGTATTGAGTTAGTCGGCGCACACCTGTGCGTCATTGCGAGGAGGCCTTCTGGCCGACGAAGCAATCCAACTATATCACTGGATTGCTTCGTCGCTGCGCTCCTCGCAATGACATGCGCTGCTCAGAACGCCCACGCGACGCCGGCGCCGATTCCGTGGCCGTCCTCACTGTAGGAAAAATTCACGCGCACGCTCCAGCGGTCGTTCAGCCAGAGGTTGGTGCGGAGCACGCCGTAGAAGTCGCCGCTGCCGCTGTAGTCGGTCGCGTCGGCATAGCCGACCAGCGGCGCGATGGAGAGCTTGTCGGTCAGTTGGATTTCCGCGCCGGCGTTGACCGCCCAGGTGAAGGAGTTGTCCTTGAAACCGGCGTATTTCCACCAGTTGTAGCCGATGGTCGCCTCCATGAACGGCCGGCCCCACTCCGCCGTGGTGTGCAGGCGCACACCGACATCGAAGTCGCGCGAGGTGGCGCGTGATCCCGCGACGCGCTGCGAACGCGTGAAGCCCGCCGTGGCGATCAGGTCCAGGTCGGTGCGGAGCGTCTTGTTCAGGCGGAAACCGCCGCCGCTGTAGTCGAAGGTGTCGTTGTTGGACCACAGGTAGGTCGGGCTCACGTAATCGGTGCCGTTGAGGCCCCGGCCGACAGTCGGGCTGTAGCCCCCGGCAAAGACGGAAAGCGAGGACACGGCGAGCGCGAGCGCCCCCGCGGCGATGAGACGGAGTGTGGTTTTCATGGTTCGGTTAGGTTGGGCCGTCAGACCGGCGGCCCGCGCCCCGGGTTCCTGCGCGATTGTAAAGCCGGCGCAAAAACGAAGCGGTGAGCAGACCCCTTTGCACGGCCTGTCGCACGGCGGGCGCGCCAGTCGGTCACCGCTTGCGTCGCCGCCCGTGCTGGCTAGCGTGCCCGCGTCATGCAACTCCCCCGTCTCGCCGTCATCCTTGCCGCCATGTTCCTCTTCACCAAAGCCCACGCCGAGCCGCTCGCGGTCGGCGCCGCCGCCCCCGATGTCACCCAGCTCACGCACGAGGGCGCCAAGCTCTCCCTCGGCGAGGTCTACAAGCAGGGCTACACCCTCGTCTATTTCTACCCGAAGGCCGACACCCCCGGCTGCACCAAGCAGGGTTGCTCGCTGCGCGACGCCTACGCCGACCTCACGAAGAAGGGCGTCACCGTCATCGGCGTCAGCACCGACGACCCGGAGTCGCAGAAGAAATTCCGCGAGAAATACAACCTGCCCTTCACGCTGCTCGCCG
Source organism: uncultured Opitutaceae bacterium (assembly GCA_964601365.1). Classification (GTDB taxonomy): domain Bacteria; phylum Verrucomicrobiota; class Verrucomicrobiia; order Opitutales; family Opitutaceae; genus Didemnitutus. The sequence continues at coordinate 32,588 of CAZRNE010000004.1, forward strand.
ACAAGGACCAGGCCGTGATCAAGGCCTTCGGCGTGCCCGTGCGCGATGTGCCGGTCATGGGCGCCTTGGCCGCGCGCCAGGCCTACCTCATCGACAAGACGGGCAAGATCGTCTGGGCCGACCACAAGGCCTCCACCGACCAGCAGGCGGCCGACGTGCTCAAGGCCCTCGCCGCGCTGGGCGGCTGAACGCGGATCACCCCCGGCGGGGCGGAAGCCCCGCCTTTTCTTTTACCCCATGCGCCCCCTCGTTTTCCTCCTCGCCCTGTTTCTGCCGCTGGCGCTGGGTGCCAAGCCCCGCGCCCGCGACCTCGGCGTGCCCTTCGACGGGAAACCCGGCGCGCTCAACGCCATCACCGATGTCGCCGGCGTCGAGGTCGGCCACACGACGCTCATCCATGGCGAAGGCAAGCTCGTCGCCGGCACCGGCCCGGTGCGCACGGGCGTGACGGTCATTTTCCCGCGCGGCAGGGCGAACCACGCGCCCGTCTTCGGCGGTTGGTTTTCCCTCAACGGCAACGGCGAGATGACGGGCACCGCCTGGCTCGACGAGGCCGGCATCCTCGACGGCCCGGTCGGCCTGACCAACACCCACAGCGTCGGCGTCGTGCGCGACGCCATCATCCAGTGGCAGGTCAGGCATGCCGCGAAGCCGGAGATCTGGTGGTCCCTGCCCGTCGTGGCCGAGACCTGGGACGGCTGGCTGAACGACATCAACGGCTTCCATGTGAACCCGGAGCACGTGTTCGCCGCGCTTGATTCCGCCGCGGGCGGCGCCGTGGCCGAGGGCTCGGTCGGCGGCGGCACCGGCATGATCTGCCACGAGTTCAAGGGCGGCATCGGCACGGCCTCGCGCGTCACCGCCGCGGGCCACACCGTCGGGGTGCTTGTGCAGGCCAACTACGGCCTGCGCGGCCAGCTCCGCATTGCCGGCGTGCCGGTCGGCCGCGAGATTCCCGAGGGCGCGCGCCGCCGCGACGAAACCGGGTCGATCATCGTGGTCATCGCCACCGACGCGCCGGTCCTGCCGCACCAGCTCAAGCGCCTCGCCCGCCGCGCCTCGCTCGGCCTCGGGCGCATGGGTTCCGTCTCGGGCGACGGCTCGGGCGACATCTTCCTCGCCTTCTCCACCGCCAACGCCGTGCCCGCCACCCGCGGCCAGCCCGGCACCGTGCAGATGATGAACACGGAGGACCTCAACCTCCTGTTCACCGGCGTGGTCGAGGCGACCGAGGAGGCCATCGTCAACGCCCTCGTCGCCGCGGAGGACATGACCGGCGTCGAGGGCCGCGAGGTCAAGGCCCTGCCGCACGACCGCCTCCGCGCGGTCCTGAAGAAATACGGCCGGCTCGCGGGCCCCTGAGGCCTCAAGGGACCGGCCCGCCGCGCCAAACAGGCGGCGGTTGCTTGCCGAGCGCGACCGCCACCGCCGCCCCGGCCAGCAGGCGCGTCGAGTCGAGCGTGGGCAGCGGCGAAACGTCCGGCGTGATGAGCAGCGGGATCTCGGTGCAGCCGAGCACGACGGCGTCGCAGCCCTCCGCCTTCAGCCGCGCGATGACGCGCACGTAGTCGGCACGCGAGGTGTCGAGCAGTTTGCCGTTGCACAACTCGTCGAAGATGACCCGGTGCACCATCCCCCGCTCGGCTGCGGGCGGGATCCTTATCTCCAACCCCGCGCGTTCGGCCGCGCGGCGGTAGACGGGACCGGTCATCGTCCAGTTGGTGCCGAGCAGGCCCAGCCGGCGGAAGCCGCGGGCGCGGGCCGATTGCACCACCACCTGCGCGATGTGCAGGCCGGGCAGCGGATAGTCCGGGCCGGACTCCTCCAGCGCGATGTGCGCGGTGTTGTCCGGGCAGACCCAGAAATCACAACGCGCGTCGGCCAGCCGCTGCGCCGTGTCCGCAAGTGTCTTCCGCACGGTCGCGAGATCGCCCGCTTCCCAGGCGGGCATGGACAATCCCATCGGCAGGATGCTCAGCGTGATCTCGGGATGCAGGTGCGGCCCGAGGGCGGCGATGCCCTCATGGCAGGCCGTCAGGAAACAAAGGGCCGCGCCCTCCGCGCTGTGCGCCAGGATGCCGATGTGCTTCGTCATGGATCCTCGATGCCGCGCGCCGCCGCCCGGCGCAAAGTCAAAGCTCGCTGTCATCCACGCTGGCGAGCGCCGGTGTGCCGGGATCGTGCCGCGCGCGCTCGATCCACTGCCGCAACGACGGCAGCCTTTCCAGCCACGCCGGCGGGAACGGCGCCCCGACGAGGTCGATGATCCGCCACGACCCGTCCTCCGCGATGACGATGTTGCGGTCGTGCGTGTCGGCCACCAGCCACGGCGTGCCGTCGAGGAAGGCGAGGCGCGGGTGGTCGCGGTTGGTGCGCAGGAAGCGCGAGGGCACGGGGATGAGCCGCGCGGGATCGAGCCCCGACACGTCGGTCTTCTCCGGCAGGGCGCGGCCGAGGGTCTGCTTCGCCACGAGGATGCCCTCGGGCGTGATGGCGACGACCTCGGTGGGGATCCCGAACACGTGCGTCAGGAGGAGTTTTTCCAGCAGCATGCGGTAGTCGCCGGGCACGGCCTCGGCGTGGAGCAGCGCACCGTCGCCCGGCGCAAAGTCGAAGGTCGCGCCCACGGCGCCGCCCTCGCGGAAATGGAAGAACTTGTAGACCGACCGCCGGCCGTCGACGAAGGCCAGTGCCTCCACGCCGCCGCCGATGCGCGCGAGCTGCGCCGTATTGGCCTCGAAGGGATCGTCCAGGTCCGAGCGGAACCCGAAGTCCTCCAGCGGCACGACCGGCAGGCGGCGGCGGAACGCGCGGATGGCGTCGCCGAACGCGGCCCATTCCGGACCCGTGGCTTCCAGCAGGCCTACTTCGTCTTCTTGGACGAGGATGAGATCGCGGTCTGAATCTGCGCGGATACCGCATTGCGCCGCTGCTTCGCCCAGTTGATCGAGCGCCCGAAGTCGTTCCCGGTGACCGTCCAGAACAGCGGCCCATCCTTCCGCGCCGGGGAGGCGGGGCCCTTCGAGGTGGGTCGGTTTTCCGGTGAACGGGTCTTGCATTCGGCCATGGGCCCAACGTCGCGGCGGGGGCGGCGCGACGCAAAGGATTTTTTTGCGCAGGTTGTTCACCGTCCGCGGCCAAGGCGAGCGCCGAACCCGCCGTTTCCGCTCCGAAAACCAATCGCTTGACACCCCCCGGGCCCTGCTCTGCCATGGACCCTCTTTTCCCTCTGGATTTATGCAACCCACATTCCGCCCGCACCGCAAGAAGCGCGCCCGCAAGATCGGCTTCCGCGCCCGCAAGGCCACCCGCGGTGGCCGCAAGGTCCTCCGCTCCCGCCGCCGCAAGGGCCGCAAGCGCCTGACGGTCGTCTGAGCCCGCGCGCGTTGCCGCCGGGTCCCGCCACGCCCATGCGCCTCACCGCCGCCCAGCGCCTGCGGCGCAATGCCGATTTCCGCGCCGTCCGCGAAGGAGGCCGTCGCCACGACGGCGGCGCCTTCCTCCTCACCTGGCGCGCGCACCCGGACACGCCGCAGACCCGGGTCGGCGTCGTCGCCTCGCGCGCCGCGGTCGGCGGCGCCGTGCAGCGCAATCGCGCCAAGCGCCGCCTGCGCGAGGTCTTCCGCAAGCACCAGGCCCTCGTGCCGGCCGGCCTCGATGTCGTGCTCACCGCCCGCCCCGCCACCCTTCGCATGGAGTTCGCCGAAATCGAGCAGCGCTTCATCCAGGCCTGCCAAAAACTCTCCGCCGCGAAATGAAGGCTGAAACAATTCCAGCGGTCATTGCGAGGAGTCCCGCCGAGGCGGGACTACGAAGCAATCCACCTGGTTCCAGCTGGATCGCCACGGCTCGGGTGCGCCCGGGTCTCGCGATGACAATTGTCGCCCTGCCCGCCCTCTTCATGCGCGGCCTGATCCGCGTCTACCAGCTCACGGTCTCGCCGGCGCTGCCCGCGCTCTTCGGCCCGGCCTGCCTCTGCCGTTACCAACCGACCTGCTCGCACTACGCCGCTGAGTCCTTCGCCCGCCACGGCTTCTTCGGCGGGTTCTACCTCACGGTGCGCCGGCTCCTGCGCTGCACGCCGTGGCACCGCGGCGGCGAGGACCCGGTTCCGGCTTCGCTGAAGCTGCGCAGGACGGAACCCGCCAACGTATTTGCCTGCCGTCGCGTCTCCCGTCCCTCGCTGGCGGAAGGCTGACGGCTGATCGCTGACCACCCTCTCCATGGACAAAAAGAACACCACGATCGGCGTCATTTTGCTCATCCTCGCCATCGCGAGCATGATCATCAGCGCGCGCTATGCGCCCAAGCCGCCGGCGCCCGTCCCGACCGATACCACCACCGCTCCGGTCACGCCCGGCCAGGCCACCTCCGCCGAGCCCGTGCTCACCGCCGCCCAGCCGGCGACCGCCACACCCCCGCCCGCGTCCGCCAAGGCCGAGTTCGCCTTCCTCGAAAACGAGTTCGTCACCGTGCGTTTCACCTCGCTCGGCGGCGCCATCGACCAGGTCGCGCTCAAGAAACACCAGGCCGTCAAGGGCCGCGACGACCTCTACGTCCTGAACCGGATCCATGCCGCGCCCGCGCTGGCCCTCGTCGGCTACCCCGGGCTCGACGCCACCACCGCCTACGCCTTGGTGTCGCACTCGCCGACCGAGATCGCCTACCGCGCCGAGCTGCCCGGCCAGCTCGAGGTCATCCGGCGCTACACCCTGGCGAGCGCCAACGGCGGCGACAGCTACGTCATCCGCCACGAGACCACCTTCCGCAACCTCACCGCCCAGCCCCTCGCCCTGCCGCGCCTCAACGTAAGCCTCGGCACCGCCCTCCCGATCGGCCCGGAGGACTACGGCCTCTACCTCAACGTCGGCTACTACGACGGCGAGGACTCCCACTTCATCAAGCGCGGCGACCTCGAGGGCGGCGGCTTCTTCAGCAACTTCGGCCTCGGCTCCAAGACCGACCTGCCCTTCATCGAGAAGGCCGCGCCCGTGAAATGGGCCGTGGTGAAGAACCAGTTCTTCGCCTCCGTGCTCTCCCCCGACGAGGCCGGCACCGGCGTGCGCGTCGAGCGCGTGAAGATGGACCCGCTGGCGCCGGACAGCCTGCGCCAGGCCTACGGCGTCGCCGGCACCGCGCAGTTCGACCTCAAGCCGCTCGCCGCGGGCGCTTCCGCCACCTGGGGCACCGGCTACTACGCCGGCCCCAAGGAATACCGCCGCCTCGCCAACACCGACCGCTTCAAGCACAACGAGGACCTCGTCATGGAGTTCGGCTTCTTCGGCTGGTTCGCCAAGCTCCTCCTCTGGATCATGACCACGATCCACCGCTGGATCGGCGGCGACAACCTCGCCTGGGGCTGGGGCTGGGCCATCGTCCTCACGACCCTCTTCCTCAAGATCGTCACCCTGCCCCTCACCCTCTCCGCCTCCCGCTCCGGCAAGCGCATGCAGAAGCTCATGCCGCACATGACCGCCATCCGCGAGAAATACAAGGACAACCCCGCCAAGGCGCAGGAGGCGATGATGAAGCTCTACAAGGACAACAAGGTGAACCCGCTCGGCTCCTGCCTGCCGATCCTCATCACCATCCCCTTCTTCATCGGTTTCTTCAGCATGCTCCAGACCACGTCGGAGCTGCGCTTCGAACCCTTCCTGTGGGCGCCCGACCTTTCCGCCCCCGACACCGTCTGGCGCGATCCCTTCCTCGGCCTGCCGATCAACATCATGCCGCTCCTCATGGGCGCGACCATGATCATCCAGATGCGCATCACGCCCGTGATGACCACCGACCCGGCGCAGGCCATGATGATGAAGATCATGCCGTGGATCTTCACCCTCTTCTGCTACAACTTCTCCTGCGCCCTCGCGCTCTACTCGACCGTCAACGGCGTCTTCACCATCGGCCAGCAACTCGTCGTCAACCGCATGCCCGACCCCGAGCTGCCCATCGACAACGGCGGCGCGTCCGCCGCGCCGAAAAGCGTCGCGCCCAAGAACGTGACGCCGAAAAAGAAGAAGTGAGGCAGGGCGGGACCGCTGGGCCCGCCGCGATTCCTTCCGGCCGGCCCAGGCCCGTCCTGATCGAAAATCGAGAATCCAAAATCGAAAATTCCGCCTCCCCCATGGCCAAGCACAACAAGTGGTCCAAGGTGAAGCGGCTCAAGGCCGTGACCGACGCCCGCAAGGGCAAGGTCTTCTCGCGCCTCGCGCGCGACATCACCATGGCCGCCAAGGCCGGCGGCGGCGACCCGGCCGGCAACGCCCGCCTCCGCACCCTCCTCCTCAAGGCCCGCGAGGCCAACATGCCCGCCGACAACGTCGACCGCGCCATCAAGAAGGGCACCGGCGAGCTGCCCGGCGTCGTCTTCGAGGAGGTCACCTACGAGGGTTACGGCCCCGGCGGCGTCGCCTTCATCGTGCAGTGCACGACCGACAACAAGCAGCGCGCCACCCAGGACGTGCGCTCCGCCTTTGCCGCCCACGGCGGCAACCTTGCGCAGAGCGGCGCCGTGGCCTTCCAGTTCCACCGGGCCGGCCAGTTCCTCATCGGCCGTGAAAAAATCTCCGAGGACCGCCTCATGGAGCTCGCCCTCGAGGCCGGCGCCGACGACGTCATCGCCACGGAGGAAGGCTTCGAGGTGCGGTGCGACGTGCGCGCCTTCGATCGGGTGGCCCACGCCCTCGAGCAGGCCGGCATCAAGCCGGATTCCGCCGAGCTTGCCTACCTTCCCCTCAACCACGTCCCCGTCGCCGACCCCGCCCTGCTGGAGAAGGTCGCCGCCCTGCACGAGGCGCTCGAGGAATTCGACGACGTGCAGGCCGTCTTCTCCAACGAGGAGACCGCCTAGCCGGCCCCGACCAGATGGTCGGCCTGCTTTTGCAACGTCTTGCCCAGGCTGCCGCAGACCAGCTCGCACAGCTTCGGAATCGTCGGATCGCTGATGCGATAGAAGACCTGCAGCCCTTCCTTGCGGCGCGCCAACACATGCGCGGCGGTCAGCGTCTGGAGATGCCGGGAGACGTTCGCCTGCGTGCTCCCGGTCGCCTCGACCAATTCGGTCACGTTCTTCTCACCCCCGAAGAGGGCCTGGATCAGGCGCAGGCGCATCGGCTCGGCCAGCACCGCGAAGCGGCGGGCCACGATCTCGAGGGCTTCCTCGGAGAGGATCTCGTGCCGGGGCATGGCGCGGAGAAAAAACCGGGCTTGACCGGAAGGCAAGTATATAATTATATGCTCATATATGAAAACCGAGTCCTTTGTCCGCGTGCTCGCCGGCAGCATGGTCCTGCTCGGCCTGGGCCTCGCCTTCTGGGTCAACCGCTGGTGGCTGCTGTTGCCGGCCTTCGTCGGCTTCAACCTCATCCAGTCCGCCTTCACCGGCTTCTGCCCGCCCACCCTGCTTCTGCGCAAGCTGGGGTGGGTGGACGCGCAGGACGTGATCCACTGGGGCGGCATCCGCCCATGAAGGCCCTCTTGCTGCCCGCCGCCGCGCTCCTGCTGCTCGCCGGTTGCGCGCGGCGCGACCTCGCGGCGGTGGAGGCGCAACCCGCGCTGCCGGTGCGCACGGCCGCGGTCGTGCGGGAGCGGCAGCCCGCCGTGATCGAGGCGCCCGCCACGGTCCGGCCGGCCGAACGCGCGACCATTTCCGCCAAGCTCACCGGGACGATCGCCTCGTTCCCGCTCGGATTGGGCCAGTCTGTCGAGGCGGGCGCGGTGTTGCTCACGCTCAACGTCCCCGAGGTCGAGGCCCGGGTGCGTCAGGCCCAAGCCCAGCTCGCCGAGGCCGACCGCAATGTCGAGCGCACCCGCACTCTCGTGAACAAGGGCGTCAACGCCCCCGAGACCTTGCGCGATGCGGAGGACCGGCTGCGCTTTGCCCAAGCGGCGGTCGCCGAGACCGAGGCGCTGCTGGCCTTCGCCACGGTGCGGGCGCCCTTTCGCGGGGTTGTCACGGAAAAGCATGTCCTCACCGGCGACCTGGCGGTCGCGGGCCAGCCCCTGCTCGTGCTGGAGTCCACCCAGCACCTCCGCGCCGAAGGCTCCGTGCCCGAGCGCGCCGCGGCCGGCCTGCGGCCCGGCGATGCCCTCGAAGTGCTGCTCGATGACCAAACCTCGCCGGTCCTGGCCCGCATCGAGGAGATCTCCGGGGCCGCGGATGTGGTCAGCCGTTCCGTCCTGATCAAGGCGGCCCTGCCCTCCGCCGCGGCCCGTTCCGGCCAGTTCGCCCGGCTGCGCGTGCCGCACGGGGAATCCGATGTCCTGCTCGTTCCCGCCATCGCGCTGACCCGCCACGGGCAGATGGAACGGGTCTTTGTCGTCGCCGACGGCCGCGCGCACCTCCGCCTGGTCAAGGTCGGCCGCGCGCAGGGTGACCGCCTCGAGATCCTCTCGGGCCTCAATGCCGGCGAAGCGGTCGTCGTCGCCCCGCCTGCCGCCCTGCGCGACGGGCAGCCCGTCATCGTCCAGCCATGAGTGATCCGGGAGCAGCCCCCGCCCGCGGCTTCGCCGGCCGGCTCGCGGAGATGTTCACCGACTCGCGGCTGACCCCGCTGGCGGTCGCGGCCTCCCTGCTGCTCGGCCTCTTCGCGGTGATCATGCTGCCGCGCGAGGAGGAGCCGCAGATCAAGGTGCCGATGGTGGACGTCCTCGTCGCCATGCCCGGCGCCACCGCGCAGGAAGTCGAAAACCGTGTGACCCGCCCGATGGAGAAGCTCCTCTGGGAGATCCCGGGCGTAGAATACCTTTATTCCACCTCCCGGCCCGGCAGTTCGATGGTCATCGTCCGCTTCAAGGTCGGCTCCGACCTCGAGCAGAGCCTCGTGCGCCTCAACCAGAAGCTGCAGGCCAACTACGACCGCATCCCGCCCGGCGTGAGCGCCCCGCTCGTCAAGCCGCGCACGATCGACGACGTGCCCGTCGCCGCGCTCACGCTGCACAGTGCCACCCACGATCACCTCACGTTGCGCCGCCTGGCCGCCCAGCTGGACGATGCCATCAAGGCCCTGCCCGACGTGGCCGAGACCACGCTCATCGGCGGCGTGCGGCGCCAGCTTCGCGTGCAGGTGGACCCGGTGAATCTTGCCTCGCGCCAGCTCACCCTCGACGACCTCGCCGCCGCGCTGCGCGCCGCCAATGCCCGCAGCCAGGACGGCACACTGGCCACCGCCAACCGCGCCCTGTTGGTCGAGACCGGCGGATATTTCCGCGACGCCGATGACGTCGCCGGCCTCGTGCTCGGCGCCTGGCAGGGCCGCCCGATCTACCTGCGCGACGTCGCCGCCGTCACCGACGGTCCCGCCGAACCCGCCGACTATGTTCTCTTCGGCCGCGGCGGTCACGCTCCCCCAATCGAGAATCAAAAATCGAAAATCGAAAATTCCGAGGAGGCCGCCGTCACCCTCAGCATCGCCAAGCGCCCCGGCGCCAACGCCGTGACCGTCGTCCGCGCCGTCGCGGACACCGTGACCCGCCTGCGCGGCGTGCTGCTGCCGGCCGACGTTGGCGTGACCTTCACCCGTGACTACGGCGCCACCGCCAGCGAGAAATCCAACGAACTGCTCCTGCACATGGGCATCGCGGTCTTCGGCGTGGCCCTGCTCATCCTCTTCTTCCTCGGCTGGCGCGAGTCGCTCGTCGTGCTGCTCGCCATCCCCGTGACCCTCGGCCTTACGCTGCTGGTCTTCTATCTCTACGGTTACACGCTGAACCGCATCACGCTCTTCGCGTTGATTTTCTCCATCGGCATCCTCGTGGACGATGCCATCGTCGTGGTGGAAAACATCGTGCGCCACCAGCGCCTGCCCTCGGCCTGCGGCAAGTCGCTGCACCAGATCGCCGTCGAGGCCGTGAGCGAGGTCGGCAACCCGACCGTGCTCGCCACCTGGGCCGTCATCGCCGCCGTGCTGCCGATGGCCTTCGTCGGCGGTCTGATGGGCCCCTATATGCGCCCGATCCCGATCGGAGCGAGCGCCGCCATGCTGTTCTCGCTGGTCGTCGCGTTCACCGTCACCCCCTGGGCCGCGCTGCGCGTGCTCGGGCGGCACCTGCCCAAGGTCTCCGCCGCCCACGACGCCGACTTGCACGACCAGGCGCCCGACACTTTTTTCACCCGGCTTTACCACCGGATCATGGACCCGATGATCGCCCGGCGGCGGTGGCGCTGGGGTTTCCTCGGCTTCGTCGCCGTGCTGCTGCTCGGCGCCATGGCCCTCGTGCCCGCCGGCCTCGTGAAGGTCAAGATGCTGCCCTTCGACAACAAATCGGAGTTCCAGGTCATCCTCGACCTGCCCGAGGGTTCCACCCTCGAGGAGACCGCGCGCGTCGCCCGCGAACTCGCCGCCGCGCTCCGGGCCGAACCCGAGGTGCGCGACTATCAGATCTACGCCGGCACGGCCTCGCCCTTCAATTTCAACGGCCTCGTGCGCCATTACTTCCTGCGGCGCGGCCCGAACGTCGCCGACATCCAGGTCAACCTGCGGCCGAAAGGCGAACGCTCCGCCCAGAGCCACGACATCGCCGAGCGCGTCCGCCCGAAACTCGCCGCCATCGCGGCCAGCCACAACGCCACGCTCGCCGTCGCCGAGGTGCCGCCCGGCCCGCCCGTGCTGCAGACCCTCGTCGCCGAGATCTACGGCCCGACCGGGGAATCCCGCCTCGCCCTCGCCGCCCGCGTGAAGGAGATCTTTGCCCAGACGGAGGGCGTCGTGGACATCGACTGGTATGTCGAGGAACGGCAACCCACCGTCCGGCTGCGCGTGGACCGCACCAAGGCCGCCCTCCACGGCATCAGCGTCGCCACCATCTCGCGCACGATCCAGACCGCCGTCACCGGCGCCAAGGTGGACCTGCTCCACCAACCGCTCGAGCGCGAGGACGTGGACCTCGTGCTCGAGCTGCCGCGCGCGCTCCGCAGCCGGCCCGAGGACCTGCTCTCGCTCCAGCTCCGCTCCGACCATGACGACATCATCCGCGCCGGTGAGCGCCCGCTCGTGCCGCTCGGCGAGCTCGTCACCCTCGAGCGCACCGCCGGCGAGCGGAACCTTTACCGCAAGAACCTGCGCCCGGTCATCTATGTGACCGGCGACGTCGCCGGCGCGGTCGCCAGCCCGGCCTACGCGCTCTTCGCCATGAACCGCGAACTGGCCAAGCTCGACGGCCGCGACTTCGGCGGCACCCGGCCGGAAGTGTCGCTCCATCATCTTTCGCAGCCCGCCTCCGAGCTCGAGCCCGCCCTCAAGTGGGATGGGGAGTGGCATGTGACGCTTGAGGTCTTCCGCGACCTCGGCCTGGCCTTCGCCGCCGTCTGCATCCTCATCTACATGCTCATGGTGGGCTGGTTCAAAAGCTACCTCACGCCTTTCCTCATCATGGTCGTCATCCCGCTCTCGCTCATCGGCATCCTGCCGGCGCACGCCGCGATGGGCGCGTTCTTCACCGCCACCTCGATGATCGGCTTCATGGCCGGAGCCGGCATCGTGGTGCGCAATTCCATCATCCTCGTGGACTTCATCGAGCTGCGCCGTTCGCAGGGCCTCCCGCTCGCCGAGGCCGTGGTCGAGGCCGGTGCGGTGCGCTTCCGGCCGATGCTGCTGACCGCGCTGGCGGTCATCGTCGGCGCCTCCGTCATTTTGGCCGACCCGATCTTCCAGGGCCTCGCCCTCTCCCTCATGGCCGGCGAGGTCGCCTCCCTGCTCATCAGCAGGTTTGCAGTTCCGGTGCTTTACTACATGATGGAAATCTCGCACCACCCGCCGGCGGGCAACACCGCAGCTCGATGTCCGGTGCCTCCGTCCACATGAAAACGCCCGGCCGACCCGCCCATCAGATCCGGCTCCGGTCAGGTGACGGCTTGCAGCAAGATCTGCGCGGCTGACTCAGGGATTTCGGCTATACTTCCCGCATGTGGACCTGGGCTGCATGGATCGCCGACCAGGCCGTGCTATTCACGGGCCTCGACGCCGCGCAGGGCCCCGGCGCGGCGCTGCACTTTTTCATCTACGATCTCCTGAAGATCATCGTGCTCATCCTCGCTATCTCCTTCGTCATGGCGCTGGTGCGCGGGGTGCTGCCGCTGGAAAAAATCCGCGGTTGGTTGGCCCGGCCGGGCGGCCGCATTGTGGGTTATCCCGCCGCCGCCGTTTTCGGCGCCCTCACCCCATTCTGTTCCTGCTCCTCGGTGCCCGTTTTTCTTGGATTTGTTCAGGCGCGATTTCCCATCGGCATCGCGTTCGCGTTCCTCATCACCTCGCCGATCGTCAACGAGATCGCCGTGGCGTTGCTCGGTGCGACCTTCGGGTGGAGGTTCGCCCTCACCTACGCCGGGGTCGGCATCGCGCTCGGCGTTTTCGGCGGCCTTGTGCTCACGCTCCTGCGGGCCGAGCGCTGGCTGACGCCGGGTGCGATGGACCCCGTCCCGGCGAACGATGACCCTCCGCTGCATGGAGGGCGCGCCCGTTTGCGTGACGCTGCGGTCACCAGCGTCCGCATCCTGCGCAACATCGCGCCGTGGCTGCTGGCCTCGCTCGCGCTCGGCGCCGGCATGCACGGCTTCGTGCCGGACGATTTCTTCCAAAAACTCTTCGCCGGCACCGGCGCATGGACCGTGCCGCTGGCCTCGTTCGCCGGCTTGCCGCTCTATGTCAGCGCCAACGCCACAGTGCCCCTGCTCGACGCCTTCGTGGCCAAGGGTGTGCCGTTGGGCACGGCACTGGCGTTTCTGCTTTCGGCTGTGGGTGTGTCGTTCCCCGAGTTGGTCATGCTGCGGGGCGTCATGCGTGTCCGGTTGCTCGCCCTCTTCGCCGGCGTGGTGCTGACCGGCACCACAGTGGTGGGATGGATCTTCAACCTTCTCTCCCCGGTCTGAGCGTGCGGCTTGCGCTTCCCGGGCGTTTGCCCATCTTGCCTGCTGTCCCCATGAAACATCTCCTGCTTATTGCTGCTTTCGCCGCCACTGCGTTCGCCGAGGTGGCGTCTATCTCGCCGGCCGAAGCCGCCAAGCTCGTTGCCGACGGCCAGGCCGTGCTCGTCGATGTGCGCGAAGCCGCCGAATGGAACGAGACCGGCGTGGCCGCGCCCGCCCTGCTCCTCGCCAAGAGCGACTACGACGGGGCGAAGAAGGACTGGCGCCCCTTCCTCGACGGCGCCGCCGGCAAGACCATCATCCTTTACTGCCGCAGCGGCAAACGCTCCGGCACCGTCGCCGCCGATCTCGAGGCCAAGGGCTACAAGGTCGCCAACGCCGGCGGCTTCAAGGACTGGCAGGCCGCCGGCCTGCCCACCCGCAAACCGGACGCGCCCCCCGCCGGCAAATGAGCCGGCGCTTCCTTTTCGTCGTTTCCAGCGCGCGGCGCAACGGCAACACCGAGCAACTCGCCCGGCGGGCGGCCACGGGCCTGCCCGCCCGCGTGGAGCAGGAGTGGCTGCGTCTCGCCGATTTTCCGCTGCCGCCCTTCCTCGACCAGCGCCACGCCACCGCGGCACCGTGGGAGCCCGAGCTGGAGGGCAACGCCCGCCGCCTGCTCCGCGCCACCCTCGAGGCCAGCGACATCGTGATGGTCGCCCCCGTCTACTGGTATTCCCTCCCCGCCGCCGCCAAGCTCTACCTCGACCACTGGTCCGGTTGGCTCCGCGCCCCGGGTTATGACTTCAAGGCGAAGATGGCCGGCAAGACCCTGTGGGGCATCAGCTCCTTCAGTGATGAGGATCCTGCGCTGGCCGCTCCGCTCCAGGAAACGCTGCGCCTCACCGCGGGTTACATGCGGATGTCCTGGGGCGGCTTCCTGCTCGGTTCGGGCAACCGGCCCGGCGACGTGATGCAGCATGCCGCCTCCACCACCGCCGCCGATTCATACTTTCGTGGTGTTGGTTGAGCTGCCGGCCTCGCCGTCGGTGCCGACCTAATCGCAATATCTGCAAAGTGTTTCCGGCCTGACCGCGGTAGAATCGGGGCATGAAAACCCCGCGATCCCCCTCGGGCGTCTTCGTGGCCGCCGGCTGCCTTGTCGCCCTGTGTCCCGTTTCGCTCCGCGCCGCGGAACCGTCCTTTGAGTTCCTCAACCCCGATGATCCCGCCGTCGCGGAAGTCCGCCGGCTGGGCGAGCGGGTGGTGGACCAGGCCGGCAGCGTCCTGCTGGCGGAGGTGCGCCGCACCCTCGCCACCAACACGCCTGCTCTGGCCGTGGCGAAATTGCACCTGAAGGACTTCAAGCTGCCGCCGGCCGTGACCGGAAAACCGGCCGTGACCGCGGTCCGCCGCACCAGCCTGCGGGTGCGCAGCGAAGCCAACGCGCCCGACGCGGCCGACCTCGCCGCCCTGCGGAAAATCCAGCGCCAGCTGGAGGACGGTGAGCCCATTGCCAAGCTCCTGGTGCAAAAGGTCTCCCTTCCCGGCCAGCCTGCGGAGTGGCGGGTTTATCGGCCGTTGGCCACGCCCGCCCAGTGCCTGGTCTGCCATGGCTCCAAGGGGGACCTGGGCGCCGGTGTAGCCGACAACCTGAAGACCTTTTTCCCGGCCGACCAAGCCGTGGACTACACCCCGGGATCATGGCGCGGCCTGATCCGGGTCTCGATCTCCGATTCCCCTCCGGGAAAATAGTGGCTTCGCGCCACACCCTCACCTCCGCCAACGCCCGCCTCCGTCACTCCAGCTGGTCAATTCTTTGCACCCCTCCGGCCCGCGTGCCGACACCACCGCCGCAGACGCGCGGCTTCAGTCCCACAGCGTCCGCACATGGGCATAGCGGCGCAGATCGGCGTCTTTGGTCAGCACCGTCAGTCCGTGCAGGCGCGCCGTCGCCACGATCATGCGGTCGGCGGGATCCTTGTGGAAGGAGCCGGGCAACAGCGTCGACTCGACCGCCACCTTCTCATCCACCGGCAGTATTGCCACGAACGGCGGCCGGGTCGCCTCGGCGATCCAGTCGGCCACGGGTTTTGCCAGGCGCAGTTTCCCGGCAGCCACCTTCTGGGCGATTTCCCAGCTCGATATCGCCGAGACCCCGAGCGGATGGTTGCGACCGTCGAGCAGCAGCCGGCGGGCCTTCGGCGACAACTCTCCGGGCGCGTCCACCGCCCACATCAGCGTGTGAGTGTCGAGGAGGTATTTCAACGGCCGGCCTCCCATAAGCCGTCCGGCTCGGGCGCGTCCCAGCCCGATCGATAAACCACCGTCCCGCGCAGGCAGCCCAGCCACTCGGACGGGGTGTCCACCTTGTCGGCCTCGGGTGGCACGACCACGGCCACGACCTTGCCCCGGTTGGTCACCTGGAACTTGCGCGGCTTCGCGCGCAATTGGCGCAACAGGCTCGTGCAGCGCGCCTTGAACTGGGTCACGGGAATCTGTGTAGTGGTCATGTGAGATGACTATTTCCGCTTGCCGGGCCTTTCAACCCGAAATTTGCCCGTCACCCCGCCGTTCACCCGCGCCAGCGTCGCAGATGCGCGGCGTGGAAAAGACACACGCAATCCTCGCCGTCGGCGGTGTGGAACCAGTGGGGCTCGAGCGCGGCGAACACCCGGTCCATCGCCGCGCGCAGTCCGCCCACCTCGAGCACGACGATGCCGTGCGGCTGAAGCCGCGTCCGCGCCTGCCGCAGCAGCTTGCGGATGACATCGAGACCGTCGCGCCCGCCGTCGAGCGCCAGCGCGGGCTCGCGCTTGAATTCCTCCGGCAGGCCGCGCAGCTCGCGCGTGGGCACATAGGGGGGGTTTGACAGGATGATGTCGTATTTCGCCGGGGGCACGGCGTCGAACACATCCGAGCGCCACAGCCGCACGCGCCGCCCGAGCCGGAGCAACCGGATGTTTTCCTCCGCCACGGCGGCGGCTTCGGGCGACAGCTCGATGGCGTCCACCTGCGCCCGCGGAAATTCCTTGGCCAGAAGGACGGCCAGACAGCCGGAGCCGGTGCAGACATCCACCGCGCGACGGACCTGGCGGCCGCGCGGCAACCAGTCGCGCAGCTGCGGGATGATCTCCACGAAATACGAGCGCGGGATGATGACACGCTCGTCCACCTTGAAGCGCAGTCCGCCCAGCCACGCCTCGCCCGTCAGGTAGCCCGGCGGCACGCGTTCCTCAATGCGGCGGCGGAACACCTCCGCCACCCGCGAGCTCTCCTCCTTGGTCAGCGCGCGCTTCAGCACCGACGGCTTGCTGTCGAGGGGCAGGTCGAGCGTGCGCAACAGCAGGTAGAGCGCCTCATCGTGGGCGTTGTCGGCCACCTGCCCGAGGGCAACACCGCGCCGGGCATACTCGCGTTCCGCCCGCGCCAGCCAGTGCCCCAAGGTGCGGAGGCTCGCGGCCATCGTCAGGTCTTCTTCCCGCCGCGGTGCTCCGAGCAATAGCACTGGTCGTCATCACCGTAGCGGAAATCCTCCATCGGGTGCGTGAGGTCGGTCTTGCCGCAAACGACGCAGCGGTGGCGGGCCTCGTTCTCCGCCTCGCGCATCGCGGTGCGCCGCGCCTGCTGCTGCATGTGGCGGCGCCCCGTGCGCACGCGTTCGACGATGTCGCGCGTGAAAAAGATGAGGAAGTTTCCGACGGCGGCCAGCACCGCGAGCCGCGAGGTCCATCCGCCCAGGGCGAACGTGACGCCGTAGAGGATCCACGTGATCAGGGCCAGCCACTTGATCTTCACCGGAAGGATGAAGAAAATGTAGATCTCGAAATCGGGGTTGAGGAAGGCAAAGGCGAGGAAGACGCTCCCGGCAAGGAAGGCATTGGTCGCATACTGCCCCGGCGTGAGGAAGGCCACCGCGGTGGTCAGCAGCCAGCCGGTGAAGATGAAGGCGTTGTAACGGAAGTCGCCCCAGTGGTCCTCCAGCGACCGGCCCATCAGGAAAAACATATACCAGCCGAAGGCGAGGAAGAGGGCGCCCAGGGCCGAGAGCTGGCCCGTGACCGGCGGCACGAAAAGGTAGGTGAAGGCCCGCCAGATCTCGCCCTGCAGCACCAAGCCCGGCAGCAGCGCCATCAGCTCGACCTTGAACTGGCCGAGCATCGCGACGGTGAACACAACCACTTGGCCTGCCACGAGGCAGAGCGAGAGGTTGGGGACGGCCATCCAGCCGAGATGGCGTTCGAGCTTGTGGAGCATGGGACGGCGTTACTTTGCGGGAGGCGCGGCCAGCTGGTCGAGCAAAGTTTGCTTTTGCTTCGCCAGCACCGGCTCGGTGACGAGGGCCAGCATGGCCCCGGCCCGCTCGCGGTCTCCCTGCTTGAGGAGCACGTTGGCGGCATGCAGGCGCATCGTCTCCTTCTCGACGCCCGGCTTGGCCCGCTCCTCCAGGGCTGCCCAATCCTTCAAGGCCGCGGTCCAGTCGGGTTTCTCAAGGTCGTAATGCGCCTCCGCCGCGCGGTAGGCGTAGCCGAAATTGTCCGGCGCCAGCTCGGCGGCACGGCGGAAGGCCGCCAGCATCGCCCGGTCGAGCGCCGGCCGCGTGAACTGCCCGGCGGCGAGGAAGTCGTCGCGCGCCTCGTGCAGCAGCGTGCCGAGGTGGTAGTGGTAGAGCGGCTCGTTGGGCGCGAGGTCGGTCGCGGCCATCAGCCAGGGCAGGGCCTCCACCGGTTTGCCGTCCTCGGCGAGGTGCTTGGCGAGCTGGTTTTTCACCAGCGGGATGCGGTCATCGAGCTTGTTGGCCTTGAGCAGGAGGGCCACCGCCTCCTTCGCCATGCCCACGCGGTCGAGCAACTGCGCGTAGGCCACATAGGCCGGCACGAAATCCGGGCTGCCCTGCAGGAGCACATCATAGCTCAGGGCGATCTGCTGCATCTCGGCCTTGAACTGCGCCTCGTTCAGGTCGTCGCCGGCGGCCTCGGCCCGGGCCAGCGCCGCTTTCTGCCGCTCGACGATCTCGCGCAGCGTCTTTTCCGCCATGGTCTCGGCTCCGGGCGCGGCGGTCAGCAGGGCCGCCAGCGCGAACAATAGTCCTTTTGGTCTGGATAACACGCTGTCTCCAGACAGTCATTTTCCGCCATCGTTCAGGCAACCACGATAATTTCCGTGCGAAACCCCTTGCGCCAAACCCTTGCCTTTCTCCCGCTGCTGGCCGCCGCCGGCCTGCTCCACGCCGCCGGTTCCTCCGGCGAGGACGCCGGCCTTGCCTGGCAATTCGAGCTGGCCTACGCCACCCGCCATGTCGAGCGCGGCGTGACCCAGACCCATGATGCCTGGCAGCCGGCGGTGGCGGTGGAATACGGGTCGTGGACACTCGGGGTCTGGCACAACCGTCCCGTTGACCGCAATGAAGACGGTGAGATCGAGACCAGCCTGGACTACGGGTGGGAGGCCGCGCCGGGTTTCACCTGGACGCTCGGCGCGGCGGACAAATACAACCCCGACGCCCGGACCCCCTTGACCCTCCGCCGCACCGCCGAGTTTCTGCTCGGCGTGGAACGGGACTTCTTCCCCAGCCCCCGGTTCGCCCTTACCGGCGCACTCGAGCTGACCTGGGAGACGCGCGTGCGCGCGTTGCGCGTGTCGGGTTCGCTGTCGCACACCCAGACGCTCGCGATGCTCGGCGTGCCGCTTGAGATCACCGCCGGTGTCTTTGCCGGACATTCAAACACCCGGGCCTTGTCGCCGCTCAGCCCCTCGGCCCCGGAGGGGGACGCCCACCATTGGCGCGGTGCGCGCATCGAGTTCGCCTGGCGGTTCAACGAGCGTTCCGCCCTTCGCCTCCTCGGTGAGACGGACCGGGCTGCGCAGGTCTCCCCCGTCCAAGGCGGCACCGGCAACACCCGCCTCGTCGCCACTGCGAGTTTCCATTGGTGATCGGCGCCGCGCACTTGGGTCGAAAGGACGGCCAGCGGGTGCTTGCATTTTTCCGCGACCGACCAATCTTCTCGCCCGTGCCCCGCCTCCTCCGATTGCTCGCTTGCGCCCTGCTCGCCGTCTGGTTGCCGGCAACGATGCACTGTCAGATCGAGGCTGCTGGCCTGCGAACATCTGCGACGGAATGCTGCGAGCACGACGTCCAGGGTTGCGCTGACACCATCTGCCCCAGCATCGAGCAGAACCTGATCAAGGACACTTCGCCGGTCACGGTCTCCCCGGCGCTTGACGGTTGCGAATGCCATTTCTGCGCCGTGCCCGCCGTGGCATGCCCGGCTCACGCCGTCATCCTGATTTTCCCGTTTGAAACCGCGACCCCGCCTGAACTGGCGGTTCGCTGGCAATTCCTCGCCCGGGCCGTCGCGCCCGCGCGCGCCCCGTAACACTGGCGGTAGCGCCCAGTGTCCCGGTGTTGCCGGGTCGGGTGTTCCATCCCCCACGCGTCTTGCGTGCCCGCGAGCCTATGGCCGCGCCTGCCCGTCCGTTAACCTATTTGCCCGTTTCACCATGAAATTCCTTCTGCTCCTTCCATTTCTTGCTCTCACCGCGTCCACTGTCTGCGCCTCTGCCTTGGACGCAATCGTTGCCGACATCGTAGCCAGGAACCTCGAACTCGCCTTCTATGAAGCGGAGCTTGAGGTCGCCAAGGCTGGCCGCCGGGCCGCCGGCACCCGGGAAAACCCGGAGCTTTCGCTGAACGTTGGCCGCAAGCGTGTGACCGATCCCTCCGGCACTCTAGCCGGCGAAGGCGCCGCGTGGTCGGTCTCCGTCTCGCAAACCTTCGACTGGCCGGGTCGCCTTTCCCTCCGGAAGGCCATCGCTAATCAGGACATCGCGCTCGCGGAACTGGGTCTGGCGCGCTTCAAGGCCGCGCTGGCCAACCGGGCCCGCACTCTCACCTACGGGCTTCATGCCGCCCACGAACGTGCCGCCGCCGCCGCGGAAGTCGCCTCCCGTTATCAGGCGCTGCGCGAACTGTTTCTCGCCCGCGAACCCGGCGGCATCACGCCGCTGCTGGAGACCCGGGTGATCGAAGCCCAGGAGCTGACGCTGCAAAAGCGCGCCACCGAGGCCCAGCTCGCTGTCCAGGCCGCCCTCGTGGAGCTGAACCAGTTGCGGGGCCTGCCGGTGGACACCCCCGTCACGGTGGCGCCGGTCAAGCTCGCGCTCGGTTCGGCCCCCGATCTCGACCTGATTCTGTCCGCCGCCCGCGAGAACAACTTTGAGTTCCGCGCCGCGAAAATCGAATTGGAGCAGCAGGGCCTAGTCGTCTCCCTCGCCCGCAATGAAGGTCGACCGAGTTTCACCGTCAGTCCTTACCTTTCGCAGGAGAAAGCCGGCGACAAGGAACGAACTTTGGGTGTCAGCCTGTCCGTCCCCCTGCCGGTGAACGGCCGCGCTGGCGCGAATGTCGCCAGCGCCGAAGCCCGCCGCCGTCAGGCCGAAACCGCCGTCCTGGTGGCCCAGCGTAACATGGAACGAGAGGTCATCACTGCTGCCCACCGTCTCGCTGCGAAGCTGGCGGAATCGGCCAAATGGACGCCGGACGCCGCCCGCAAGTTCCGCGACGCGGCTGAACTGGCCGACCGCCACTACCGCCTCGGAGCGGTGCCGATCTCCACCTACGTCGAGCTACAGAATTCCTACCTCGAAGCAATCGAAGCGCTCTACGAGACCCAGCAGGAAGCCCTGGAAGCCGCCGGGACGCTTCAGCTCCTGACCGGTCTCGAACTCAGCGCCGTGGAGACGCAGCCATGAGCAGAACCCACCTCCTCTGGCTGGCGATTCCCCTCCTCGGCGGGCTGACCCTCTCGGGTTGCAGCAAGTCTGCCTCGACCGGCGGACATGAGGGCCACGATCACAGCGCCCACAGTCACGCCGAAGACGAAAACCCGGTGAAGTTCAAGGAAGGCTCCGGTTTGCAGCTATCGGCCGAAACCTCCGCCGCCCTCAGGCTCAAGACCGGTGAGGTGGAAGAGCGGGCCGTTCGCCACACCTACGAGCTGACCGCCTCGGTTTTCGACGCGGGCCCTCCGGCCCGTGCCAGCTCCCTTGTGCCGGGTGAGGTCGCGGATGACCTTGAAAAGCATCCGCCCGCTGAGGCGAAGATTCTTTCGATCCACCGCGAACTCTCCACGGCCGTGTCGCAGGTCGAGATCATCTTTGCCGTCGAGGGAAATCCCGCCGTCGGTTCGACGATCAGTCTGATGTTGCGCGGCCCGTCCCGCACGGGCACGGCCGTGCTGCGCTCTGCACTGCTACGCACAGCCACCGGCACCTTCGTTTACGTGCTTAACGGCGCCAATCTCCTGCGCACTCCGGTCAAACCCGGTGCCAGCGACGGCGAATATATCGAAATCCTCGACGGACTGTATGCGGGCGACGTGGTCGCAACCGCCGGCGTCGAACAACTATGGCTCACCGAACTCCGCCTCACCAAGGGCGGCGGCCACAGCCACTAATCCTCTTCCGATCCACCCATGATCGACAAAATTCTGGATTTCTCCCTCCGCCAGCGCGCCTTCGTCGTGCTTGGCGCACTCGCGCTGCTGGGCGCTGGCATCTGGGCCGCCCTGCGGTTGCCGATCGACGCCACGCCTGACATCACCAACGTGCAGGTGCAGATCAACACGGAGGTCAACGGCCTGGCCCCCGAGGAGATCGAAAAGCTCGTTACGTTTCCCATCGAGATGGAGATGAGCGGCGTGCCCGGCATGACCGAGCTGCGTTCCCTCTCCAAGACCGGCCTCTCGCAAATCACGCTCGTTTTCGGCGACGATGCCGACATCTACCGCGCCCGCCAGTTGGTCAGCGAACGCCTGCTGAACACCGCCAAGGAGCTGCCATCCGGCATTACTCCGAAGCTCGCTCCCATCACGACGGGCTTGGGCGAGATTTTCTACTACGTTGTCGATTACCGCGACGATGCCCCGAACAAGCCCGAGACCCGCACGGCGCAGCTCATGGAGCTGAAGCTCATCCATGACTTCGTTGTGAAGCCGGGCCTGCGCACGGTTCCGGGTGTCGCCGAGGTCAACGCCTCCGGTGGCTACGAGAAGCAGATTGTCGTCCAGCCCCGCCCGGACGCCCTGCTCGCCACCGGCATCACGTTCAGCGACCTCGCCGAGGTTATCGGGGAGAACGTTGAAAACGCCGGCGGCGGCGCGGTCCAGCTCGGAGGCGAGCAGATCACGATCCGCGCCGACAGCCGCGTTCAAACCGCAGCGGAAATCTCCCAACTGCCGATCAAGTTCCGTGGTGCCGCCGCGAATCCGCTCCTTGTCCGTGATGTCGCCGAGGTGGGTATCGGCAGCAGTCTCCGCACCGGCTCGGCCACCTACAATGGCAAAGAGGCCGTGCTCGGCGCAGCTCTCATGTTGGCGGGTGAAAACTCCCGCGTCATCGCCAAGCGCGTGGCGGAGAAGCTCGAGGAGATCGCCCTAAAACTGCCGCCCGGTGTGGTCATCACCACGGTCTATGATCGCACCGATCTGGTGGACCGCACTATCGCGACGGTCGAGAAAAACCTCTTCGAGGGCGCGATTCTTGTCGTGGTCGTCCTGCTCGGCCTGCTCGGTAACTGGCGGGCGGCCCTGATCGTTGCCCTGGCCATCCCGCTGTCGTTCCTCTTCGCCATCACGGGCATGGTGCGCTTCGGCGTGTCGGGCAACCTGATGAGCCTCGGTGCGGTGGACTTTGGCCTAATCATCGACGGTGCGGTCGTGATGGTCGAGAACATCGTCCGCCGACTCGGCGTGCGCCAGCATGAGTTGCACCGCACGCTGACGTTGGAGGAGCGGCTGCACACCGTGCTCGCCGCAGCGAAGGAGGTCGGTCGCCCGACCTTCTTCGGTGTATTCATCATCACCATCGTCTATGTGCCCATTCTTTCCCTGACCGGTATCGAGGGGAAGATGTTCAAACCGATGGCGCTCACGGTCATCTTCGCCCTGGTCGGCGCGCTCATCCTCGCGCTGACCCTCATGCCCGTGCTGTGCTCGTATTTCCTGCGCGGGAAGGTGACGGAGGAGGACAACTTCCTCGTTCGCGCGGCGAAGGCCGTTTATCGCCCGACGCTCGATGTGGCGCTGCGGCTTCGCTGGCTTTTTGTCGGCGGCGCCATCGCCCTTTTCGTCGGCGCCATCGTTCTTTTTACGCGGCTCGGTGCGGAGTTCGTGCCACAGCTCGACGAAGGTTCCTATGCGGCCCACATGATTCGCACGACCAGCATCGGCCTCGATGCCGCCATCGCCATGCAGGAGCGGTCGGAGAAGATTCTCAAGGAACGGTTCCCCGAGGTCACTTACACTTTCTCCCGCATCGGCACCTCGGAGGTCGCGACCGATCCGATGGGCGTGAACGTCGCGGACACCTACATCTTCTACAAGCCCTTCGACCAGTGGCCAAAGGACGAGCACGGCCACACGCCGACAAAGGATGAGGTCGCCACCCGCATGGCGGCCGAGCTCGCCGCCCAATTGCCGGCCGAGTCCCACCTTTTCTCGCAGCCTATCGAGATGCGGTTCAATGAAATCCTCGAAGGCACCCGCGCCGACATCGCCGTGAAGGTTTTCGGCGACGACTACGCGGAGATCGAGCGGATCGCCTCCCAAGCCCGTGAGATTCTTGAATCAGTGCCCGGCGCGGCGGACGTGGAGTTCGACGCCCTCGGCAAGGCGCCGATGCTTGAGATCAAGCTCAAGCGCGATGCGATGACGCGCTACAATGTCCACGCCAGCGAGGTGAACGCCACCGTGGCCACCGCGCTCGCCGGCACCGAAACCGGCGTCATCGTGGACGGCAACCGCCGGTATCCGATCGTGGTCCGGCTCCCGGAGAATCTCCGCGCCGCCTTTGACGAACTCAAGCACCTGCCCCTGCGCTCCTCGCACGCGGAAGGTGTCATCACCCTCGGCCAGGTGGCCGACTTCGTCATCAGCGACAAGGTCAACACCATCGCCCGCGAGTTCGGCCAGCGGCGCGCCGCGATCATGGTGAACCTCCGCGGTCGTGACGTGGAAAGCTTCGTCCTCGAAGCCCGCGCCAAGGTGAACGAGTCGATCAAGCTGCCTCCCGGCTACTCCATCGAATTCGGCGGGCAGTTCAAAAACCTGCAGGAGGCCCGCGCCCGGCTCGCGGTCATTGTCCCGGTGGCGCTCGCGATCATCTTCCTCCTGATTTTTCTCGCCTTTGGCAGCCTGCGGCAGGCGCTGCTCGTCTTTTCGGGCATCCCGCTCGCCGTTACCGGCGGCATCTTCGCCCTCTGGTTGCGCGACCTACCGTTCTCGATTTCCGCCGGCATCGGTTTCATTGCCCTTTCCGGCGTGGCCGTGCTGAACGGCCTCATGCTCGTGAGCTATTTCAACCAGCTTCGCGAACTCGGGCGCACGGTCCGGGAGGCCACCCTTGAGGGCTCGCTCACCCGCTTGCGACCGGTGCTCATGACGGCGCTTGTGGCTTCCCTCGGCTTCTTGCCCATGGCGCTCGCGACCGGCGCGGGCGCCGAGGTCCAGCGCCCGCTCGCGACCGTCGTCATCGGCGGCATCGTCAGCGCCACCTTCCTCACCCTCGTGTTGCTGCCCGCGCTCTACGACGGGTTCGAGCGCGACTCTGTCGCCGTTTCCCCTCCTCGGCCGTAAGCTCCCCCAGTTCGGTTGCGGTAGTTTTTCCGCTGGCGCGTGCGACGCGGCCGGCAAGGTTGGGCGCATGACGCCGCCCGCCTCCCCGCTCCCCGGTCGCGGCACCGACCTTCACCCGGCGAACCGCTTCGAGCGCCTCGTCGTCGAACCGGACGCAGACTATGCCGAATTCGATGAGCAGGGCGTGCCGGCCGAACGCCCGCACCCGCGGACGCAGTTCTACGAGGACGCAACCGAGTCCATCCTCGTGCGCAACGACAGTCCCGACATCGGCCCGGGCTGGGGCCTCAACCCCTACCGCGGCTGCGAGCACGGCTGCGCCTACTGCTACGCCCGCCCTTTCCACGACTATCTGGGGTGGGACAGCGGCCTGGATTTCGAGACCAAGATCCTCGTCAAGACCCGCGCGCCCGCCCTGCTGCGCGCCGAACTGTCGTCGCCCCGATGGAAACCCGCGCCCATCGGCTTCAGCGGCATCACCGACGTCTACCAGCCCGCCGAGCGGCATTTCCGCCTGACCCGCGCCTGCCTCGAGGTGTTGCTCGAGTTCCGGCAGCCCGCCGGCATCATCACCAAAAACTTCCTCGTCACGCGCGACCTCGACCTGCTGGCGCAATTGGCGCGCTTCGACTGCGTCTCGGTCTTTGTCAGCATCACCACGCTCGATGCGGAACTCGCGGGAAAGCTGGAACCGCGCGCCGCGCGCCCGGAGCACCGCCTCCGCGCCATCCGGATGCTCGCCGCGGCGGGCGTGCCCGTGGGCGTCAACGTCGCACCCGTCATCCCCGGCCTGACCGACCACGAGCTGCCCGCCATCCTCGAGGCCGCCGCGGAGGCCGGGGCGCAGCGCGCCGGTTACATCATCCTGCGGCTCCCGCATGCGGTGAAGGACGTTTTCCAGCGCTGGCTCGATGCCCATGAACCCGCGAAAAAGACCCGCGTCCTCGCGCGCCTCCGCGACCTGCGCGGGGGCAAGCTCTACGACCCCGCCTTCGGCCGCCGCATGAGGGGCGAAGGCATCTTCGCCGAGCAGATCGGCCGCGTCTTTGAGGTGGCCGCCCGCCGCGCCGGACTGAACCGCGCCGAGCCAAAACTCAGCACCGCGCACTTCCGCCGCCCCGGCGGAGTGCAAACCGAGCTGACGCTCCTCTGAGCGGGCGCTTCGGTCTGCGCCGGAAAACTAGGCGGCTCCCGCCAGGGCGAGCCCCAAGGCCGAGCCACCCCAGCCGGCCACGGCGTAAACCCACGCGGCCAGCCGCGCGTCGCCGCTTCGCGCAGGATAGAAGACCAATCCCGCCGAATACGCCGACACCGACGCCGCATACAACGGTGCACCCACGCCGCCCTGGCCGGCGAAGATCAAAACGGTCGCCGCCCCGAGCCCGGCGGCGGCGGCGAGCGCCACCTGCGGCAGCCGACCGCGATCCAATGCGGTTCCTGCGAGCACGGCCGCCGTGAGGTGGGCCGTCGCGTTGAGCCAGAGCTGCCCCGGTTCCCCCCAGGCAGACGCCTTGAGGAGCGGCGTATGCTGGATGTGGTAAAAGACACCCGAGTCGAAGGCCACCAAACCCAGCCACGCGGCCACCCAGCACGCCGCGCCTCCCGGTGACTTCGCCGGTGGTCCCGGGCTGCAGGGGCCGGAACCTAACTTTCTTCCAAACAGGGTCAGGACACCGCCCGCCGCCACCAGAAGCGCGATGCCCGTCTGTGCCTCGGGGCGGGCCAGAAAGAGCGCTGGGATGTTGGCCATCGCGTAGGCCAAGCCCGTGCCCCAGCCGATGGCGCGACCCAAGTTTTCCTGTCCCGCGATTCCCCGGAGCGTCGCCGGCAGGTTCACGGTCACAAATGCCAATCCGGCCCCCGTCAAAGCCGCCGCTGCGGCAAGCAACCCCGTTGTCCGACCCGCCAAGGCCAGCGCGGCGCCGCTCGCACACAAGGCAAAGCCTCCCGTTATCGCCGCGAGCGCCGGACCTCCTTTGTTGCGCCATGCCGCCAACACGCTTGCCGCGATGCCCGCAAGGCCCAGCGCGGTCATCACCGGCCGCGCCGCCCCGGCGCTGGCCGACAGCTTGAGCAGGGCGAACTGGGCGAAGATCAGGAAGAAGAAGTAGGTCAGCGCCACCAAGGCCGCCGCATAAACGATTCGGGCACGGGGGGATGGCGGACTTGTCGCGCTCACACCGGCAGCATGCGGTCAAAACGGCATGACGCAACGGCGTCAAAATCTCCTTGCGCTGGTATCACCCGTCCTTCTCCTTCGCCTCCGCCACATGGCCCTCCATCATCATCGCCACACCTGACCGCCTTCCCGCCCGGGAAGGCTCGTTGGTGCCTTCCTTGGTGATGAAACAAGAATTTCTAACCCCGGCTGGCACTGTCCGCCGGGGTTTTCGTTTCCCGGCCACGAGCCCTCCCGCGCGGCGGCGCCCTTTCCCATGCCTCCCGCCCTGCCCTCCACCGACCGCCTCCGCCTCGCCGTCCAGAAAAGCGGCCGGCTCTCCGCCGACTCGCTCGACCTGCTCGCCCGTTGCGGCCTGAAGATCAAGACGCCCAAGGAAAAGCTGCTGCTCCACGCCGAGAATTTCCCGCTCGATGTCCTCTTCGTCCGCGACGACGACATCCCGCAGCTCGTCATGGACGGCGTCTGCGACCTCGGCATCGTCGGCACCAACGTCCTCGAGGAGGCCGCGCTCGAGCGCCGCACCGCCGGCAACGGCCACGCCTACGCCGTCGAGCGCCGCCTCGACTTCGGCGGCTGTCGCCTGGCCCTCGCCGTGCCCGAGGAAAGCTCCTGCGCCCGGCTCGCCGATCTCGCCGGCCGGCGCATCGCGACATCCTACCCGCAGCTCACCCGGCGCTACCTCGCCGAAAAAGGCGTCGCCGCCGAAGTCGTGCAGTTGAGCGGCTCCGTCGAGATCGCCCCGCGCCTCGGCCTCGCCGACGCCATCTGCGACCTCGTCGCCACCGGCTCCACGCTCGAAGCCAACCGCCTGCGCGCGCTCGAAACCGTGTTCACCAGCACCGCCGTGCTCCTGCGCGGCGAGCGGGCCCTCGGCGCCGGCAAGGCGCACGCCCTGGAGATCCTGTTGCGCCGCATCGACGGCGTGCAGAAGGCCGCCGAGGCCAAATACATCATGCTCCACGCGCCGAAGGCTGCGTTGCCCGAGATCAAGAAGCTCCTGCCGGGTTCCGAGAACCCCACCCTGTTGCCGCTCGCCGGCGACGACACCAAGGTCGCCGTCCACGCCGTCTGTGCCGAGGCTGTCTTCTGGGAGACGCTCGAATCCCTCAAGCGCGCCGGCGCGTCCAGCATCCTCGTGCTCCCGATCGAGAAGATGATGCTCTGACCCCTGTGGGAGCGAGCTTGCTCGCGACAACCATGCAAACCCTCGTCTGGAAAAATCTCTCGCCCGCCCGACGCGCCGCCGCCCTTGCCCGCCCGGCCCAGCAGGCGCAACCGCGGACGGCCGCCCTCGTCTCGCACATCATCACCGCCGTGCGGCGCGGGGGCGATGCGGCGCTGCGCCGCCTGACCGCACAGTTCGACGGTGCGAGGCTCGCCTCGCTCCGCGTGAGCGAGTCCGAGTTCATCGCCGCCGGAAAATCTCTCTCGGCGCGCGACCAGGCCGCGCTGCGCACCGCCTGCCGCAATCTGCGCAAATTCCACCTCGCCCAGCGCCCGGGGCCGGTGCGCCTGGAAACGACCCGCGGCATTGTCTGCGAAAAAGTTGTCCGTCCGATCGAACGCGTCGGCCTCTACGTGCCCGGCGGCAGCGCGCCGCTCTTTTCCACCGCGCTCATGTTGGGCGTGCCTTCGCAATTGGCGGGCAATCCTGTCCGTGTGTTATGCACGCCGCCCGGCCGTGACGGCCGGGTCAGCCCGTGGATCCTCTGCGCCGCGCGTCTCTGCGGCATCACCGACGTTTTCAAACTCGGCGGCGCCCAGGCCGTCGCGGCCATGGCCTACGGCACCGCGAGCGTGCCGAAGTGCGACAAGCTCTTCGGCCCGGGCAATGCCTTCGTCACCGAGGCCAAGCTCCAGGTCTCGCGCGACCCCGCCGGCGCCATCATCGATCTGCCCGCCGGCCCGTCGGAGGTCATGGTCATCGCCGACAACGCCGCGAGTCCCGCCTTCGTCGCCGCCGACCTGCTCTCGCAGGCCGAGCACGGCCCCGACTCACAGGTGATGCTCGTCGCCTTCTCGAAAAAATTCGCCGCCCGCGTGCAGGCGGAACTGGACGGGCAACGGCGCGTGCTCCCGCGTGGCGCCATCGCGACCGAGGCCTTGAAAAAGAGCCGCGTGTTCCTCGTCTCCGCTCCGGCCGAGGCCGTCGGCATCGCCAACCGCTACGCGCCCGAGCACCTCATTTTGCAGGTCAAGAATCCCCGCGCGCTTCTGCCGCGCATCACGACCGCGGGCTCGGTTTTTCTCGGGCCGTGGACGCCCGAGTCGCTCGGCGACTACGCCAGCGGCACCAACCACGTGCTGCCCACCTACGGCTGGGCCCGCGCCTGCTCCGGCCTCGGCCTCGCCGACTTCCAGCGTTCCATGACCGTGCAGACCGCCAGTCTCCGCGGCCTGCGCAGACTCGGCCCCGTGGTCGAACGCTTGGCCCTGGCCGAAAACCTCGCCGCCCACCAGCGCGCCGTGCACGTGCGGTTGGACAGCCTTGCTGTAGGAGCGGGTTTATCCCGCGAACCACAGATGGCTATTCGCTCGAATTGCGGCGTAAAGCCGCTCCTACCATGACCGCCATCGATTCCGTTCTCTCCCTCGTGCGCCCCGATATCCTCGCGCTCACGCCTTACAGTTCCGCCCGCAAGGAATCCAAGGGTGGACGCGTATGGCTCGATGCGAATGAAAATCCGCTGACGCCTGCGGAGCGCCGCCCGCTGCTCAACCGCTACCCCGATCCGCAACCCGCCGGCCTGCTGGAGAAACTCGCAGCACTCTACGGCGTGGCGCCCGCCCACTGTCTCGTGACCCGCGGTTCCGACGAGGGCATCGATCTCCTCCTGCGCACCTTCTGCCGCGCCGGCCAGGACCGCATCCTCATCACGCCACCGACCTACGGCATGTATGTCGTCGCCGCCGGGATTCAGGGAGCCGGAGTCATTCGCGTGCCGCTGCGGCGCGAGAAGAACTACGCGCTCGAACCTTCTGCCGTGCTCAAGGCGGCCACTCCGGAAACAAGGCTCATCTTCCTCTGCTCTCCCAACAACCCGACCGGCGGCCTGCTCGACCGCGCCGCGGTGCTGTCGGTCGTGCGTGCACTCGCCGGCCGGGCCGTCGTGGTGGTCGATGAAGCTTACATCGACTTTGCGGACGGACCGGGTCTCGCCGCGGAGATTCCCGCAAACCCCAACCTCATCATCCTGCGCACGCTCTCCAAGGCCTACGGTCTCGCGGGCGCGCGCGTGGGCACGACCATCGCCGACCCGGCCATCATCGCCGTGTTGCAGAAGGTCATCGCGCCCTACCCGATTCCGACGCCGGTGCTCACCGCCGCCCTGGCCGCGCTCACTCCCGAAGGCATCGAGGCCGCGCGCGAATCCATTCGCCAACTCATCGCCGAACGCCAGCGTCTGCTGGCCGTTTTGCCCACGCTTCCGGCGGTGAAGCGCGTCTGGCCGTCTGACGCCAACTTCGTCCTCGTCGAGGTTGCCGACGCCGCGCGCGCCATGGCCGCCGGCCGCGCCGCCGGCGTCATCTGGCGCGACCGCAGCAAGGACGTGCCCGACGCCATCCGCATCACCGTCGGCACTGCCGGGGAAAACAACCTGACCCTGGAGGTTTTGTCCCGTGTGTGAGGGCCCCTGCTTCTTCGGTCTGTGGGTCAGCGCGCTGGCGCGCGCCCAAACCGCACCCGCAAGCCGGCTGCCGACCACTTGAATCACCCGCCCATGAAAAAAATCCTCTTCCTCGACCGCGACGGCACGCTCATCACCGAGCCGGCCGACCGACAAATCGACCGCCTCGACAAGTTCGCCCTCGAGCCTGACGTCGTGCCCGCCCTGCGCCGCCTGCGCGACGCCGGATGGACCTTCGTCATGGTCACCAACCAGGACGGCCTCGGCACGCCGTCGTTTCCCGCCGCCAACTTCGAGACGCTGCAGAATCTGCTTCTCGGCATTCTGAAATCGCAGGGCATTGCCTTCGAGGCCGTGCGCGTGTGCCCGCACACCGCCGCCGACCGCTGCGATTGCCGCAAACCCAGGGTCGGGCTCCTGCTTGACTACCTCAAGGACGCCTCGTGGTCGCGCGAAACCTCCTGCGTCATCGGCGACCGCGAGACCGACCTTCAGCTTGCCGCCAACCTCGGCGTGAAGGGCCTGCGCTACAACCCGCCAGCACTCGGCTGGGCCGAGATCGCCCGCTTGATCACCGACGCCCCGCGCCGCGCCACCATCGCCCGCCAGACGAAGGAGACGAAGATTTCCGTGAGCGTGGACCTCGACGCATCCGCCCCGGCGAAGTTCGACACCGGCATCGGTTTTTTCGACCACATGCTCGACCAGATCGCCCGCAACGCCGGCATCAGCCTCGTCGTCGATTGCGACGGCGATCTCGAGATCGACGAGCACCACACGGTGGAGGACGTCGGCCTCGCCCTGGGCGCGGCGCTCAAGCAGGCGCTCGGCGACAAGCGCGGCATCGGCCGCTACGGCTTCACCATGCCCATGGATGAGGCCAAGGCCGAGGTCGCCATCGATCTCAGCGGCCGGCCGTTCTTCGTGTTCGAGGGCAAATTCCCCCGCGAAAATGTCGGCGAGCTGCCGACCGAACTCGTCCCGCACTTCTTCCAGTCGCTCGCGACCACGCTCGGCGCGACGCTGCACATGTCCGTGAAGGGGGACAACACCCACCACATGATCGAGGCCTTGTTCAAGGGCTTCGGCCGCGCCCTGCGGCCCGCCGTCGCGCGGGGCGCCGGGAGCGACATCCCATCAACCAAGGGGGTGCTGTGAGGCTGCGCGTCCATGGCAACCCGGGGGAACCTGCGCTCCGCGCTGGTTCAGCCCGCGCTCCGCGCGGGCTCCACCCTTTCCTTCTCCCATGCTAGCCATCGTCGACAGCGGCGGGGCCAACATCGCCTCGGTGCGTTTCGCTCTGGAGCGCCTTGGCGTGGCCGGCGAACTCACCGTTGATCCCGCGGTCATCCGCTCGGCGGAGCGTGTCATCCTGCCGGGCGTCGGTTCGGCGCCGGAGGGCATGAAGCGCCTGCGGGCCAGGGGCCTCGTGGACTGCGTGCGCGGACTGAAACAGCCGGTGCTCGGCATCTGCCTCGGCATGCAGCTGCTGTTCGAGGCCTCGGAGGAAGGCAACACCCCGTCGCTCGGCCTCATCCCCGGCCGCGTGGCGCTGCTGCCCGAGTCACCGGGCGTCACCGTGCCGCACATGGGCTGGAATACGCTCGATGTCCGCCGGGCCTCGCCCCTGCTCAAGGGTGTCGACGCAACCACGCGCTTCTATTTCGTCCACAGCTTTGCCGGCCCGGTGAACGAGTTCACCCTCGCGGGCTGCACTCACGGCGCCATCTTTGCCGCCGCCGTGCGGCGCGGCAATTTCTGGGGTGTGCAGTTCCACCCCGAGCGCTCCGGCGCCGCCGGCGCCCGGCTGCTCCGCAACTTCCTGGAGATGCCGGCATGAGCGTCTTCAATTTCCAGTCATTGCGAGGCGCGCAGCGACGAAGCAATCCATCCTGTTGGATCGCCACGCCCGGCTTTGCCGGGCTCGCGATGACAGAAGGAGACGTAGCATGATCATCTACCCCGCCATCGACCTGCGCGGCGGCCGCGTTGTGCGGCTCACCGAGGGCAAATTCGACCAGGAGAAGTCCTACGGCGACGACCCGCTCGCCATTGCCAAAGGTTTCCGAGTTGCCGGCGCCACCTGGCTGCACGTCGTGGATCTCGACGGCGCCAAGGTTCCGGCCAAACGCCAGACGCCGCTCGTGGAGAAACTCGTCCGCGAAAGCGGCCTGCGTGTCCAGACCGGCGGCGGCATCCGCACCGCATCGCAAGTGGCCGCCTTCCTCAACGCCGGCGTGCAACGCGTCATCGTCGGCAGCCTCGCCGTGCGCGAGCCCGACCTTGTGCGCGGCTGGCTCAAGTCCTTTGGCCCCGACAAAATCGTCCTGTCGCCCGATGTGCGGCTTGATGGCGCGGGCGTGCCCCGCGTCGCCGCGGGGGGTTGGCAGGAGACGACCGGCGTCGCCTTGGAAGATTTTCTCTCCGGCTATCTGCCCGCCGGCCTCGTCCACATTCTTTGCACCGACATCAACCGCGACGGCAGGCTCACCGGCCCCAACACGGCGCTCTATGCCGCGCTCGGGCGGAAATTCCCATCGCTTCAGATCCAGGCGTCGGGTGGCGTGGCGTCGCTGGATGACCTGCGCGCACTCCGCGCGACCGGCACGGCCGGCGCCATCGTCGGCCGGGCGCTTTACGAGAGAAAGTTCACGCTGAGGGAGGCCCTCACATGTTAGCCCGCCGCATCATCCCCTGCCTCGACGTGCGCGACGGCCGCGTGGTCAAGGGCGTCCAGTTCCGCAACCACGTGGACATGGGCGACATCATCGAGCTGGCCTCTCGTTACCGCGATGAAGGCGCCGACGAGCTGGTGTTCTACGACATCACCGCCAGCAGCGACGGCCGCACCGTGTCGGCCGACTGGGTGACTCGCGTCGCCCGGGTCATCGACATCCCGTTCTGCGTGGCCGGCGGCATCCGTTCGCTCGACGACGCCCGCCGCCTGCTGCACAGCGGCGCCGACAAGGTCTCGCTCAACTCCCCCGCCCTCGAAAACCCCGACCTGCTCGGCCGGCTGGCCGCGGAGTTCGGCTCGCAGTGCGTGGTCGTGGGCATCGACAGCCGGCAGGAGGGCGGCCACTACTTCGTGAAGCAATACACCGGCGACCCGGCCAAGACCCGCGCCACGCGCTGGCGCACCGTGGATTGGGCCCGCGAGGCGCAGCGGCTCGGGGCCGGCGAGATCGTGCTCAACTGCATGAACCGGGACGGCGAGTGCAACGGCTACGACCTCACCCAGCTCAAGCTCGTGCGCGCCGTGCTCACCATTCCGCTGGTCGCCTCGGGCGGAGCGGGCGCGCCCGAGCACTTCCGCGACGTGTTTCGCGAGGCCGGCGTGGACGCCGCGCTGGCCGCCTCGGTGTTCCACAAGGGCATCATCTCCATTCCCAAGCTCAAGGAACAGCTCATCGCCGACGGCATCTCCATGCGCCCATGACCCACGCCACCTGTCATTCTGAGCGGAGCGAAGAATCCAGTGCTTCGTTCGCCGGCGTTCATTTCCTGGATCCTTCGCTCCGCTCAGGATGACACGCATGGTGATTTTATATCCCTCGCTCCCATGAAAACTCCGAGAATCGACTGGAAGAAAACCGCCGGCCTCGTGCCCGCCATCGTGCAGGATGCCGCCACCGCCCAAGTGCTCATGCTGGGCTACATGGACGCCGCGGCGCTGAAGAAGACCCTGCGCACGAAGAAGGTCACGTTCTTCAGCCGCACAAAAAACCGCCTCTGGACCAAGGGCGAGACCTCCGGTCATTTCCTCCGGGTCGTGCGCGTGGAGGCTGATTGCGACCACGACACGCTGCTCGTGCAAGCGGAACCCCGGGGCCCGACCTGCCATCGCGGGACGGTGAGCTGCTTCGGCGACGGCGCGCAGGCCGGTGGTGCGGGTTTTCTTGCCCATCTCGACCGGATCGTCGCGGCGCGCATCAAGAGCAAGGACCGATCGAGCTACACGGTTCGTCTGGTGAAGGACGGCGTGGCCCGCTGCGCCCAGAAGGTCGGCGAAGAGGGCGTCGAGACCGCGTTGGCCGCGCTCCGGATGGACCGCCGGGCCTTCGCCGGCGAGGCCGCCGACCTGCTCTACCATCTCATCGTGCTGCTCCGCGCCAGGAAACTCTCCCTGGCCGACACCGTGGCCGTCCTCGAAAAGCGCCACGCGCCGCCGCGCGCCCGTCCGGACCGACGATAGTTCACTTGAAACCGGGCGGCATCACCGCCGGGGAGCCGATGAGCTTGAACTTCACCTTCACCATCGGGTCGACCTTGAGGAGCATCGCCAGGCGGATGATCTTCAGATTCCAGTTGCGGTAGTCGAGGGTGGCCTCGCCGGCGATGGTGGTGGCGTCGTCGGTCTTGGTGATCAGGACGGGAAACTCGATGCGCTGGGTGACACCATGGAAGGTGAGGTTGCCGTTGGCCACGCCCTGCCCGTCGGGGGCGAGGGCGAGGGTGCCGAGGTCGAATTTCCCCTCGGGCACGCCGCCGCCGAGCCATTCGAGCATCTTGGCGTCGCGGCCGGTTTTGCCGGTCTTGAGGTCGGTGAACTTGAACGCGATCCGCGCCGTCCTGATCCTGCCCGCCGGGTCCAGCGGGATGACGGCGTCATAACCCTCCAGGCGGCCCACGAACGAATCGACGGTGGCCTTGACGTCCACGTCGATGAACGAACGGGCCTTGTCGATCTTGAGGCGGACCTCCTGCGCCAGCACGGCGGCCGGCAGCGCCAGGAGCGCGGGGAGCAGACGGACGGGCATCATGGGGGAAGGTTACAGTTATTTCATCGGACTGCAAACCCGGGGTTTGGTTGCTTGCCACGCGGGCCGGCCCCGCCCACATTCGGCCCGCACAAGCCATGACTACGCGCAAGTCGGCCGACCAGTGGTTCGCCGAATACGGCGAAAGCCACCAGGATCACACCAACGAGCTGATTCACTGGATCTGCGTGCCCGTCATCTTCTACTGCGTGATGGGCCTGGTCTGGTCGATCCCCGTGCCGGCCTTCGTCCACGGGCGCCTCGAATGGTTCAACTGGACGCAACCCGTCGTGCTGCTCGCGCTCGCGTTCTATCTCCGGTTGTCGCCGCCGCTGGCGGTGGGTCTGCTCGCCTTCATGGCGCTGTGCTACGGCATCATCGAGTTCCATGCGCTCAAGTGCCCCTTTCCCGTCTGGAAAAGCAGCCTGCTCCTCTTCGTCGCGGCCTGGATCGGGCAGTTCATCGGCCACAAGATCGAGGGCAGGAAACCGTCGTTCTTCAAGGATGTGGTCTTCCTGCTTATCGGCCCGGCGTGGCTGCTGCACTTCCTCTACCGGCGGCTGAAGATCGCCTATTGAACCGCGCGCCGGGCGCTCACTTCTTCACCGGGGGCAGCGCGGCGGCCTGCGCGCGCAGGACCTGCATCTCGCCGGTGTGATAGTTGTGGCACTGCTGGCAGCTCTCGCCGGAGCGCGCGGGCTGGTGGCAGTTGGTGCACGAGGCCTTGGACATGGGAGCGAAATTGCTGCGGAAAATCGCCGGGTCGCGGTTGGCGCCGAACGAACCGGCGTAGTCCGCGCCGACGGCGAAGGTGTGGCAGGTCATGCAACCCTGGTCGCCCATGAGGCTGAAGTGCGCCGAGTGCTTGAAGCGCGTGAAGGCGCGCACCTCCGGCTGCGGGCGCGAAGTCAGCCAGTTGACGACCGTGCCGGACGGCGTGTGGTCCACGCTGTGGCACTTCAGGCAGGCGCCGGGGGCGTTGTTGGCCGAGAGCTGCGCGAAAATCTTCTGGGCCGCCGGCTCCGTCCGGCCCGCCGTGCCGCCGAGCCAGGCGCGGAGGAAACCGTCCGCATGCCCCCCGGGGCGGTAGTGCAGCGTCAGCGTGTCGTCCTGCCGATACCAGCCGCCGGTGGCGACGCGCGCGTCGGCTTCGTCGAATTTCAATGTCGCCGGCGCGACCGGGGCGTTGGCCGCGGTCGCGGAAGATTTCCTGTCCGTCGGCAGGTCGATGAGGAGGTCGTCGGGGTCCGCGGCCGCGGCGGTCACGGTCCGGGTCGAGGTGGTGCGGGCGACGACCACCGGCGCGCGGCGCGCCACCTTTTCGCCGCGGCGGTGGGCGGCCACCTCGGCCAGCAGGTTGGGCAGCCAGGCCTGCTGGGCGGCGAGCGCGGCGTCGGGGGAGAACTGGCCGGTGCCGGCGGAAAGCGCCAGCTGTGCCGCGGGCGAGGCCGCGAGGCGGCGCACGATGACGGGCTGACCCTGCGTGACGAGGTCGGCGAAGAGGCCCTTGACGGCCCAGAGCACACGCGCGGCGGCGGCCTTCTGCTCCGCGGTGGCACGGCGGAGGTCGCCGGGATCCTGATCGCCGAGCGCGGCCAGGGCGGCGCGGGCGTCCGCTTCACCCTCCAGCAGCCAGCGCATGAAGGGGGTCAGCCCGCCCTCGGCCGTGAGCGGCCACTCGCCCACGGCGTGCCCGGCCTCCTCAAGGGCGTTGGTGTCGAAGGCCGGCAGGCGGAAGAACACGAGGCCCTTGTCGCCGGCGCGGTCGCGGCCCTCGATCTCCGCGTTGTGGCAGGCCGCGCAGGCCGCCTCGAAGCCGCGGACGAGCATCTTCTCGCCGGTGGGCGCGGGTGTGTGGCACTGCGCGCAGGAGGACGGCGCGACGCTGGCCCAGCGCGCGTCGGTGAAATGCTTCTGGAAATGCGACCCGTGGTCGAACTGGAGGCGGGTGCGGCGCGCGTAGGGATAGTCGGAGAACTCGGGGTGGCCGTCGCTGAAGGCCCGGAACTGCGTCTTGTGGCAGACCTGGCACTGGAGATCGGCGATGCGCTTGAGGTCGAAGTCGGCGCCCTGGTGCTCGCGGTGGCAGGCCGCGCAGGCGAGCTGTTCCGGCGGACCCAATGCGGTGGCGGCGACCAGGACGGCGGGGCGCGGACCGGACGCGGCCGGCGGGCGGCGCGTCAGCAGGGCCAGCTCGGATTCGGCGACGCCGTGGGGCGAGGTGGCATGCGGTCCGAGGTCGTGGCAGCGGATGCAGAGCTGGTCGTGCTCGGCCGCGCGCGCGGCGCGGCTCTGGCCGGGCGCCCGCATCGCCTCGGTGTGGCAGGTGTTGCACTGCTGGGCCGAGACCGCGTGCTGGTTGGTCAACGGGCCGGGATTGGCGAGGACCGGCCGGGTGCGGTTCCAGAAGACCAGGCCGGCCGCGCCGAGGGAAACGACGAACGCCGCGCGCACGATGCGGCCGCGCCACGACCGCAGGCTGCGGACCGGCCGGCAGGGCGGCACGGGGCAGCCGCAGGTGCCGTCGGGCCGCGGGCCGGGCTCGCAGGCGGCGCCGAGCGAGATGGCGCGCGTGCAGACCCAGCGGTCGTTCTTCTTCGCCGGCAGGCACTGGCCGGTGGCGCGGCACTCGCCCTTTTCGCCGGGGCCGTAGATGCAGGCGCAACCCTCGGCCGCGCGCCCGCAGATCCACTTGTCCTGCGGACGGTCGTAGAGCTTGCGGTTGTAGATGATGCTTTGGAGCAGGCGGCGCACGGCGGGGCGGTCTCAGAACCGGTGGGAATAGTGCAGGACGAGCCAGACATGCGCGGCGACGAGCACGAGGAGGCCGTAGGTGAGCGGCAGATGGACGAAGAGCCAGAGCTTGAGCAGGCGCTGGCCGGCGTATTGGGCGTCGAGGTTGCGCTTGGCCTCCAGCAGTTCGGCCAGCTGGTCGGCGATGAGCATTTCGCGCTCGCTGAGGTAGCGGCGCAGCGAGGCGAGTTCGTGGCCGGCGCGGTGGTGCGCGGCGTCGTCCTCCGCCAGCGGCGAGAACAGGGTCGGGGTGCGCGCGAAATAGGGCGCGAGCACCTGCCGGTGGAAGTCCGCCAGCGTGCTCGAGGCCGCCTCGGTCTCGGCCTGGCGCACGAGGTTGCCGGCCTCGTCCTCGAGCTGGTGGCGCAGGCGCGGGATGCGTTCGTAGACCAGGCTCTCGCCCGAGCGGGTGAGCCGCGGCGGCAGCCAGCGGCTGAGCCAGAGGCCGAAGGCCCCGCTGGCGGCGACGGACAGGAAGACCGACCAGAGGGCGAAGCCGAGCGCGCTGCGCGGCCATTGCGGTCCGGCGTGCAGCAGGAAGAGGGCGACCGAGAGCCACCCGGCATAGATGTGGAACTGGAGCCAGGCGGTCGCGCTGCCGAGCGGGAGGAAGGGCAGCTTCTTGCGGACGTTGAAGAGCGCGAGCAGGAGCAGGAGGAGCACCAGCAGCTCGCCGCTGTATTTGGCCACGGGCCGCAGGGCGATGCCGCCCAGCCACCAGGCCGCCGTCAGGGCGAGGACGGCCGCGAGGGTGACCACGGACAGCAACCAGCGGCGGGCACGGAGCGTGTTCATCGCTGCAACCACCGGTTGAGGGCCTCGACTTCGCGCATGTCGGCGCGGATGAGCGCGTCGTGCGGGCAGGCGCTCACGCAGGCCGGCCCCGCGGGCTGGTCGATGCAGAGGTCGCACTTCGTCGCCCGGCGGATGGGCGCGCCGGTGTCCTCCGCGATCACGGGCAGGCCGTCCTCGTCGCGCAGGGCGACCATCTGGATGGTGCCGTAGGGGCAGCTCTGCGCGCACACGCTGCAGCCGATGCAGGTCTCGGGGTTGATCTCGACCTGGCCCTCAAGTCCGGCGCGATGGATGGCGCCGGTCGGGCAGCCGATCATGCAGACCGGATCCACGCAATGCAGGCACGCGCTGGCGACCTGCACGCCGCCCGACTCGGGGCCGTGGCGGATGAAGCGGGGATTGTTGTCGTGCGTGTCGGCGCAGGCGCGCACGCAGTCGTCGCACCGCGTGCAGCGGTCGAGGTCGATGAGCATCGTGGCGCGGCCGTTGATGAAGCGCTGGGCGACGATGAACTCGAGGAAGGCGTTGGTGGTGGTGGACGACTGCCACGGGATGGTGGATCCCGTGGCCAGCCCGGCGCGTTCGAGGCGGGCGAGCTGGTCCGGCGGCAACAGGGGGAAAACGTGATCCTCCAGCACCGCGGCGGGAATGAACAGCGTGTCCACGTAGCCGAGGGCGCGCAGGTTGTGGCGGAGGGGCGTGGGGGTGCCGCGCCAGGTGGCGAACAGCTCCTCCAAGCCGAAGGTCTCGCCCTTGCCGAGGTAGCTTTCGGTGCGCTCGCCGTGGTTGTAGCGGCAGCTCAGGCGGGCGAAGCCGGTGCGGATGAGCAGCAGGCCGGCCGCCGGGTCGCCCTGCCGCGCGATGAGCGGTTCCTTCTCGAGGCGCTCGCGGTCGCTGGCCTCGCGGGCGCGCTGGTAGGTGTGCTGCCATTCGAACTCGCCGAAGGCCTCGAAGCGGGTCGCGTCGGCGATCAGCTGCAAAGTCTCGGCCGGCAGGTGGCGGAGGAGCGGGGTCTCGCGCAGGTGGCTGAGCAGGCTGCGCTCGCGGAAGCGCTGGTCGATGAGCTGACGCCACTCGGCGGAAAACTTGCGGATGTCGCGCAGTCCCTGCCAGCGGATCTCCAGCATCTCGGTCTCGGCCTCGGCCACGATGGTGGCGGTGCGCGGGGTGCGCCCGAGCGCGGCCAGCTCGCCGAACAGCTCGCCGGCTCCGAGCCGGATCGTGCGGTCGGGTCCGAGGACGCCGGGCGCGTCCTGCAGGAAGATGCGCGGCGCCCCGGCGGCCGGGGAGACCGTGCTGCCGCGCTGCGACCACACCTCGCCGTAACGGGGCTGCCGCAGCCAGCGCCGGAAGCTGCCCCAGAGGGACGGCCGCACCCGCTGGCGGCGGCCCAGCTGGTCTCCGCTCGGTTCCTGCAGGCAGACCAAGGCCCCGCCCCGGAGGATGAGGAAGGCCGAGTTGCCGTAGTCGCCCTGCCGGACGACGATCTCGCCCTGCTGGAAACGCCGGATGGCCGCATCGTTCTTGATGATGCCGCGGAGCGGGTTGGCGGAGGGGAACCGGGTGTGCTGGAGCGAGCTGAACTGCGGATGCTCGAGGACGCGGTCCACGTCCTGGTCCGTCATCTCGGCGCTGAAGGGCTTGTCCCAGCGTTCGGGCGCGGCCTCGCGGCGCGGCGCGACCCCCTGCGGCGGCTGCGAGCCGAAGTTGTGCGGGGAGCGGCTGGGGTTCTGGGCCATGGTCAGGGAACCGCCGGGTCGTGCACCTTACCCTTGTATTGGTCGGGGCCGGGCAGGAGCGGATCGAGGCCGGCGAGCTTCTCGCCGTCGGTGCCGTCGGCGAAGGCGCGGCCGAGCCGGGCGAGCTGGTCGGCGGCGGCGAGCAATTCGGCGCGGTTGTTGAGGCGGAGGCGGGCGGATTTGGCGACGGCCACGATCTCGGCGATCGCGGGAGTCGGCGCGGCGGCCTGGATTTTTTCCAGCAACTGGCGGGCGGCTTCGGCCCGGCGGGCCAGGGTGAGGGCGAATTCGCCGCGTTCGGTCGCGGCCGCCACGGCCCGGAGGCAGTATTCCACCTCGAGGATGGCGCCGAGCACGAAGAGAAGCCGGCGGCGCGGGAGCGGCGCCTCGGGGTTCACCTTGTCGCCCTCGCGCGGGATGCTGTGGCGCACTTCGCCCTGCGACCAGGTGAGGAGGCTGAACCCCGGGCTGGCGGCCGGATGCCCGCCGGCGTTGACGATCTTTTCGTCGGGCACGATGTGGCAATCGTAGCAGGTCTTGCCGAGGGCGTGGAGGGTGCGGGGGCCGAGCATGCCCTGGGCGTCGGCCTGCGCGAGGCGGGCGGCGCGGTGCTCCGGCGGCTCGGTCGCGGCGGTGCGGCCGGGCCCGTAGTCCCCGTGGGTCTTATACCAGTCGGCGGCGGCGCCGTGGCAGGATTCGCAGGAGATGCCCGAGACGGTCTGGTATTGTTCGTCGATGATCTGGCCGGTGAAGTGGCAGTCTTGGCACTGTTTCTCGCCCTTGATCTTGCTGAGGCCGAGCTTGAGGAGCATCGCCTCGGTCTCGGGTTGGCGCGGCAGTTCGCGGAAGGTCCGGTTGTGCACGGTGCGCTTCCAGACCTGGATCTGGTCGAGGTGGCATTCGACGCAGGTCTCGGGTCCGGCCACCTTCTCCGCGACCAGCGGCGCGGCGGCGGCGGGGACGGCGAGGCACAGCGCCGCGAGGACGGACAAAAGCAAGGCCGCCGGAACGTCCGGTGCATCCCTCAGGCCGATGGCGGGGGGCGACGCGGCTCGCGGAGCGGCGGGCCCGGGCGGCACGGCGGTTACTTCTTGGCCGGCTCCGGCGCTTGCAGCGACACGCGGAGCACGCCGCGGTATTCCTGCCGGCTGTAATCAATGGCCTTGTCGCCGGGATAACGGCGGTTGAGCAGCTCGCGCACCGCAGGCGTGAACTTCTCGGGGTCGCCATGGCAGGCGAGGCAGGACTGGGTCGTGGCGATGGGGCGGTAGACGCGCCACTCGGTGGGCTGGTCCTTGTGCTCGATCTTCTGGACGATGAGCTTGTCGGGGGCCTCGTTGTTCATGAGCTGCAGGTGGATGCGGTCGAGGGCCGCCTGATCGGCGGCGTCGGGCGTGTTGGCCGGATCGCGCAGCATCGAGCTGGTGCGCTTGATGGCGGTGACCTTCGGCTGGCCGGGCAACGGCTTCGGCAGCTCCAGCTGCTTGAGGTGCATGACATCGATCGAGTCGACCACCTCCTTGTTGGTCAGCTCGCGGTTGACCTCGGCGACGAGCAGGCCGCCGATGCGCTCGATCAGGCGCGAGCCGAACTTGGCCAGCTCGGCCGCCTCGGGATCGTCAACCTTCACGAAGGTGCCGGCCTCGGCCTTGCTCGCGCTGCTGTCGGCGACGTTGACGATGTAGGTGATGGTGTCGGGGCGTTCCTGTTTCTTGTCTTCCGCCAACGCGAGGCCGCCGACCAACGCCATACCGAGAATGCATGCAACTGGGGTAAATTTTGGGGTGTTCATTCGCATCAAGACCATGCGGGGGCACCGGGCTTGGCAAGCTCGCTTTGCCCCCGCGCGGGCCCGGGCGGGCGGGGCCGGATGGCCCGGGTGCGCACCGCGCCCTCAGCCGCGTCCGCCGCGCAGCACGACGACGTTGG
Organism: uncultured Opitutaceae bacterium; assembly: GCA_964601365.1. GTDB lineage: Bacteria > Verrucomicrobiota > Verrucomicrobiia > Opitutales > Opitutaceae > Didemnitutus. The sequence goes on from CAZRNE010000004.1 coordinate 74,889, forward strand.
CGAGGTCGTTTTTCTCGAACTCCTTCCAGTAGCGGTCCTCGATCTTTTTGAGCAGGTCGTCGCTCGACAGGGGCGGCTCGAGGCCCGGGGTCTCGAGGCCGCGCCGCGCGGCTTCGGTGCCCAGCTCGCGGTCGGCCAGCCGCTGCACCAACTCGTGCCAGAAGACATCGTTCTGGAACTCGCTCTGCAGGTCGCGCACCTTCTCGTCCTCGGCCAGCTTGGCCGAGGGCTGCCATGTGCCGTCGGGAGTCTGCTCGGCGAATTCCCCGCAGCCGAACTGGCCCGCCATCTGCAGGAGGCGCTGGTCGAGCGCGTGGTAGCGCTTGGCCGCGGGCGTGTCGTCGCCCTGGTAGCCGGTCACCGCCCACATGCCGAGGTGGACGAGTTCGAGGAGCTGGCGGTATTCCTTGGGCGAGAAGGTGACTTTCATGGGAGGGCCGAACGTTGCCCCGCCCCGCCCCGCCGGCAAGCGCGCAGTGGGCGCCAAGCCCCGCCTTGACCGCGCCCGGGGGCGGGCCTTCACTCGGCGGCTGCTCCCCACATCCAGTTGGGGGCGCTCCTTCGCACCATGTCCACCGCCGCCGAAAACCCGAACCTCATGGAAGCCCTCGTGTCGCTCGCCAAGCGCCGCGGCTTCATCTACCAGTCGTCCGAGATCTACGGCGGCCTCAACGGCTTCTTCGACTACGGCCCGCTCGGCGCCGAGCTGAAACGGAACATCCGCGACTGCTGGTGGCGCGACCTCGTCCACCGCCGCGACGACATCGTCGGCCTCGAGTCCTCCATCATCATGCACCCGAAGGTCTGGGAGGCGTCGGGCCACGTCGCCGGCTTCACCGACCCGCTCGTGGACTGCAAGGTGAGCAAACAGCGCTACCGCGCGGACCAGCTGTTCTTCGCGCCTGTCCGGGTAGACGGAAAGCTGGTCGCTTACGTCTCTGCGTTGGAAAGCGAGGACACGGCGAAGGTGCTTGAGGACGCCGCCATTAGTTTGAAGCGGAAAAAGGGACTCCAAGGCCAACTGGAGTGGGGTTCCATTCGCGACATGACGGAGGCCACCGCGGAGGAGATCCCGCTCATCCCCTCGCCCGCCACCGGCGAGCCCGGCAGCCTGACGCCGCCGCGCGCGTTCAACATGATGTTCGAGACCAACGTGGGCGCACTGAAGGACGCCTCGTCGGTCGCCTACCTCCGCCCCGAGACGGCCCAGGGCATGTTCGTGGACTTCAAGAACGTCATCGACACCACGCGCGTGAAGCTGCCCTTCGGCATCGCCCAGATCGGCAAGTCGTTCCGCAACGAGATCACGCCGCGCAACTTCATCTTCCGCTCGCGCGAGTTCGAGCAGATGGAGATGGAATACTTCATCCACCCCGACGCCGACTGGCTCGCCTGCCACGAGGAGTGGCTCAAGTGGTGCCAGGACTGGCTCCGCAGCGTCGGCCTGCCCGCCTCGCACCTCTCGCTTTACGAGCACCCGAAGGAGAAGCTCGCGTTCTACTCCCGCCGCACCGTGGACATCATGTTCAAGTATCCCTTCGGCGTGCAGGAGCTGTGGGGCATCGCCGCGCGCAGCGACTACGACCTCCAGCAGCACCAGAAGCATTCCGGCGTGCCGCAGACCTGGTTCGACGAGGCCACGAAGCAGAAGGTCGTGCCGCACGTCATCGAGCCCGCCGTGGGCGTCGACCGCATCTTCCTCGCCGTGCTCTGCGCCGGCTACGCCGAGGAGGACGTGAAGGACGAGAAGGGCAACGTCGAGAAACGCACCGTGCTCCGCCTCTCGCCCCGCCTCGCCCCGGTCAAGGTCGCCGTGCTCCCGCTGCTCAAGAACAAGGAGGCGCTCACCGCCCGCGCCAGCGCCCTCTACAAGAAACTCCAGCAACGCTACGCCGTGCAATACGACGACGGCGGCGCCATCGGCAAACGCTACCGCCGGCAGGACGAGGCGGGCACGCCCTGGTGCGTCACGATCGACTTCGACACCATCGAGAAGCCCGGTGACACCTTCACCCTCCGCGACCGCGACTCGATGCAGCAGCGTCGCATCACCGAGGCCGAGCTCTTCGCCCTGCTGGAAGAACAGGTGTATTGATTGTAGGAGCGGGTTTATCCCGCGATCCCAAAGTCATCGCGGCGTGAAGCCGCTCCTACATCCAAGCCACGGGGCATCTGGACATCCCGCCCGGCATGGTGAACCGCATTCATGGGCAAGCCGGTCTCAATCCGTGCCGCGCTCCAGTTTCTTCCGCAACTCGGCGATCAGTTCGTCGGTTTCGCGGGCAATTTCGCCGAGGTCAGCGACGATCGGATCGAGCTGCACGGGCGCGATGAGATTTTCCTCCCGGCATGACTCCGCGGCGCGCAGTGCGTCGTCAAGATAGCTGCGCGCGCGCTTCAGCCGGACTATCGTGTGCGCGCAGAATTCGATCCCCGGGGGCCAGTGGCGGCCGTTGAGCGCCCCCGCGAATTTTGGCCCGGCGATCAATATGGCATCCAGGAGTTCGGCCACCGGGTGTTCCGGTGACGCATCTTTCGGTCGCCAACCCTCCGCCATGGCGCGGCGCCTCATGGTCAAGGCCAGCTGCGTGACTCTTTCCACCAACGGATGCCGATAGGTCAGCTCCGCCTCGAGTTCGGGATCCGGATTCTCCAACGCCTCTTCGCCGGCGCGGTTCAGTTCTTCGATCCACTCCGCGTTGCGCTCAAGTTGCTCCGGCGTCGGTTCCGGTCGACCCTCCTCGCGATCAAGCCGGTCGAGTTCCTCTCCGAGAATCTTCTCGTAATCCGCGTCCGGACCTTCCCGTCGCAACCGGGCCTCGATGCGGTCGGCCAGTTTGTCGCTCCTTGCCTGCTGGGCCTCGGCCTCTTCTTCGGTCTGCGGTTTCCGATCCCACCCGCCCGGTGTGTCGTCCACGAATTCGCGGTCTTGCGCCCCGGCTGCCTCGGCCAAGCGGTTCATAAACCTCGTCATCGCCTCGGCGTTGGCCCGGCGTTGTTCCGTCTCCTCGGCCTCGGTCATCTCCCAGACGGCGCCACCGACAATCCTCAGCTCAAAGTTCGTCGTCTCGATCACCATGCGTCCGTTGCGCGCGCTGAACCACTCCAAGTAGAGCGAGTTTCCCCAATGCCACGGCATTTCGCGACCCGTCTTGTAGTAGAGGTGCATGTCTTCGGGCGGGAATTCCAACACCTTCACTTTGCGCGACGCTGTGATGTCGCCCACCACGCCGTCCTGTCGCGCTGCGAAGCTCTCCGGCAGGCCCGGTTTCGGCTCCGGATTGGTGAACTCCAGCCGCCGCCCCGCCAAGTCGCGCCAGCAATTGCCATTCAGTTCGAGCACGACCGGTTCCGTGCGCCCCGCGAACCAGATGCGCCCCTTCACACACCCCCGGACGCGGTTATCGATCTCTCCGCGGATCACGTGCTCGTCGATGCGCCAAGCCATGAGCGCATGGTTTCGATTCGCGTCGCTCGCTCAAGCCCGCAAACAATCTGATCGGCATTCCTGCTCTAGCGGCCCAATTTCATGTCCGTGAGTCTCCGAGTTCATCCGTGTTTCTCGTTCCTGCTGTTCTGCGCTGCCGCGATCTTCTGCGCCGCTGCGCCACAGCCCGTCCTGATCGACACCGACATCGGCACGGATGTGGACGACGCCTACGTGCTGGCGTTGCTCATGCGCTGCCCGGAACTGGAGGTGCTCGGCGTCACGACCGTGTCGGGCGACGCCCCGAAGCGCGCGCAGCTCGCCGCCAAATTCCTCGCGCTGGGCGGCGGGCGCTGGCGCGAGGTGCCGGTGGTCGCCGGGACCTCCGGCGCCGCGCAACCGCAGGAGCAGTGCGACTGGGCCGCGGGCTACGCCGCGGCCAACCTGCGCGCCGGGGGCGGCGTGGAATTCCTGCGCGCGCAGATCAACCGGCGGCCGGGCGAGATCACCGTCATCGCGCTGGGCGAGCTGACGAATCTCGCGGCCTTGCTCGCGTCCGAGCCGGGCCTGGGGGCGAAGATCCGGCGCATCGTGCTCATGGGCGGCGCACTCCGGCGCGGTTACGCCGAGGGATCCGGCCCCGAGCCGGAATGGAACATCCGGTGCAACGTGGCGGCGGCGCGCGCCGTGTTCGCCTCGGGCGTGCCGATCACGATGGTCCCGCTCGACGCCACCATCACGCTGAAGCTCGACGGCTCCAAGCGCCTGCCCGTCACCCAGGCGGGCCGTCCCGAGACCGACGCCCTCGCCGCGCTCACCTCCATCTGGACCCAGACCAATCCCTGGCATTGGCCCGACCCGATCCTCTACGATGCCCTGCCCGTCGCCCTCTTGTGCGATCCTGCGCTCGCCCGCACCGAGCCGATGCACATCGAGATCACCGACCCCGGCCTGACCCGCGCCGTGGCCGGCGCGAAGCCCAATGCCGACGTGGTGCCGGCCTCCGAGGCGGCCGCTTTCTTCCGTTTCTACCTCGCCCGGATGACCGGCCGCTGAGCGGAACCCGGCGGGCTGGTTCGCGGTCTGGCTTTTGCAACCCTCCCGCCTATTGTCCCCGCCATGAAAACCCCGCGCCTGCTCGTCCCCGGCCTGCTCTGCCTCCTGCTCGTCGGCTGTGTCACCACGTCGTCCGGACCGGACACCTCCGCCGGCTCGATCATGAAGCGGATCGACGCCAACCGGGCGGCGTTCGACTCGTGGCCCATCCAGGTGCAGAATGCGATCTTCGACGGCAAGGCCATCAAGGGCATGAATGCCGAGCAGGTGCGCATGGCCCTGGGCGAGCCGCTGGAGGTGCTGGCCCGCGGCCAGGACGAGGTCTGGGTCTACAAGCGCGGCGAGGAGGGCGACACCGGTTCCGGCGGCGGCGGCCTCCTGCGCGGCACCACCGTCGGCATGTCGTCCGGCGGCGGGGTCTACATCGGCGGCTCGCGGAGCACGCCCTCCGTGCCGGTCGGCACCCCGGCGCCGGCGGGCGCCTCGGTGGACGACGAGGTGGTGTTCCGCCGCGGCATCGTCATCCGCGCGCCGGGCCAGAAGTGAGGCGGCTCAATCCTCCGGCCGGTCGCGCCGGGTCCCGGGGTTGAGCGCGTCGGTGACCTTGGTGAGCGCGCGGGCAACGGCGCGCGCGTCGGCCTCGTCGAGGTGCGCCGCATAGTGGCGGGCGATGCCCGCGCCGTAGACCTGCCAGATCCTGCGCAAAGTCTCGACCCCGCGCTCGGTCAGCTCGATGTGCTGCACGCGGCCGTCCTCGGCGCAGTCGCGGCGCACGATGAATTTTTCGCGGGCGAGCTTGTCCACCAGCCGCGTCAGGCCGCTCTTGCTGAGCAGGGCGTGGCGGGCCAGCTCGCTCATGCGCAGGCGGCGTCCGGGGGCGAGGTAGAGCTCGTAGAGGGCGTCATACCACCCGAGCGAGGGCAGGCCGGCGGCCTGGAGGTCGGCCTCGACGGCGTTGCAGACGCGCCAGAAGGACACGTAGTGGCGGCGCCAGGCCTCGAGGTGGGCGGCGGGCAGGTTCGGTTTCATGGCGACATGGTGCATTTTTTAGTTGCATATGCAACTTTTATCGGAAGATTTGGTTGTCTATGCAACCATCCAACCTCCTCTCCTCCCTCGTCGCCACGGGCGACTCGCTGGCGCCGCTCTTCCTGCGGCTTTCCCTCGGTATCATGATCCTGCCCCACGGCCTGCAGAAGACCCTGGGTTGGTTCGGCGGCTACGGCTTCAACGGCACCATGGGCTGGCTCACCGGCTCGCTCGGCGCGCCGTGGATCCTCGCCCTGCTGGCCATCCTCGCCGAGTCGGTGGGCGGGCTCATGCTCATCGCCGGCGCAGGCACCCGGGTGGCGGCCCTCGGCGTGGGCGCCGTCATGGTGGTGGCCGCGGCCACGCACTGGTCCAACGGCTTCTTCATGAACTGGTCCGGCGCCCAGAAGGGCGAAGGCATCGAGTTCCACCTGCTGGCCGTCGGCATCGCGGTGGCCCTCCTCATCATGGGTGGCGGCAAGTTTTCGGTGGATTCGCTCTTCCGCCGCTGAACCGGCTGCCCGGCCGCCGCGGGTCCTGCCGGATTGGCGGGGCCCGCAAGTCGTGCTATCCTATGCGGCATGAAGATGTCCGCCCTGATGCTCTGCGGCCTGTCGTTGCTGGCCGCGATTGCGGATTCGCCAAAACCGGCCGACGGGGATAGGTTTGCGGCGATGCGCGAGGCCATGTTCAGCGAACAGATCGCCGCCCGCGGGGTGAAGGACCCCGCGGTGCTCCGCGCCCTGCGCACCGTGCCGCGACACGAATTCGTGCCCGCGGAATTCCGCCGGCGGGCCTACGGCGACCACCCGCTGCCCATCGGCGAGGACCAGACCATTTCACAGCCCTACATCGTCGCGCTCATGACGGAGCTGGCCGGCGTGAAGCGCGGCGCGCGCGTGCTCGAGATCGGCACCGGCTCCGGCTACCAGGCCGCCGTGCTGGCCGAGCTGGGCGCGGAGGTCTGGACGATCGAGATCATCGAACCGCTCGGCCGGCGGGCGGCCGACGACCTCCGGCGCACCGGCTACGACAAGGTGCATTGCCGCATCGGCGACGGCTACGCCGGCTGGCCCGAGGCCGCGCCCTTTGACGCCGTCATCATCACGGCTGCGCCGCCCAAGGTGCCCCAGCCACTGCTCGACCAGCTCAAGCCCGGCGGGCGGCTCGTCGTGCCCGAGGGCGAGCACGACCAGGAACTCGTCGTCTACCGCAAGGACGAGGCCGGCCGCGTGCGGCGCGAATTCGCCGAGCACGTGCGTTTCGTGCCGATGACCGGCCGGGCGCAGGAGAAGCGCCGGTAGCGGCTATTAACCGGCGCCCGCCGCGGTCAAATTTTGCTACTGGCCGGGGGCGGGCGGTCCGTTCGCGGTTGCCTTGGGCACGGGGGCCGGGTCCACTTTCCGACCGCAAATCGCCATGAAGATCCTCGTCCCGCTCAAGCGCGTCCCCGACTCCGACACGAAGATCCGCGTGAAGGCGGACGGCTCCGGCATCGAGACCGACGGCGTGAAATTTTCCGTCAACCCCTTCGACTCCATCGCGCTTGAGGAGGCGCTGCGCCTCAAGGAGAAGGGCGCGGCCACCGAGATCGCCGTCGTCACCATCGGCGGCGACGAATGCGCCGAGCAGCTCCGCACCGGCCTCGCCATGGGCGCCGACCGGGCCCTCCTCGTGAAGGGGGCCGGCGAGCTCGATTCGCTCGCCGTGGCCAAGGTGCTCGCGGCGGTCGTGAAGAAGGAGGCCCCCGGCCTCGTGCTCATGGGCAAGCAGGCCATCGACGATGATTCCAACCAGGCCGGCCAGATGCTGGCCGCGCTCCTCGGGCAGCCGCAGGCCACCTTCGTGTCCAAGCTGGAGCTGATCGACGGCGGCAAGCGCGCGCAATGCAGCCGCGAAACCGACGCCGGCATCGAGACCGTGAAGGTCGACCTGCCCGCCGTCCTCACGGCCGACCTCCGCCTCAACGAGCCGCGCTACGTCTCCCTGCCCGGCATCATGAAGGCGAAGAAGAAGCCGCTCGAGGAGCTGACCCTTGACGCGCTCGGCGTGCAGGCCGTGTCGCGCACGAAGGTGCTGAAGCTCGAGCCGCCGGCCAAGCGCAAGGCGGGCGTCCGCGTGAAGACCGTGGACGAGCTGATCGAAAAACTGCGCACCGAGGCCAAGGTCCTCTGAGGGCATCACCATGGGCAAGATCCTCCTCCTCGCCGAACTCGACAACGGGGTCCTCAAGCAGGCCACGCTTTCCGCCGCCGGCTTCGCCCGGAAGGCCGGCGCGCCCTTCGAGGTCCTCGTGCTGGGCGCCAATGTCGGCGCGGCCGCACAGGCACTCGCGCGGTGCGGCGCCGCCGCCGTCCTCACGGCCGATTCCCCCGCCCTCGCCCAGCCGGTCGCCGACCGCTACGCCAAGATCATCGCCGATGTGGCCAAGGCCCGCGGCGCCACGCTCGTGGTCGGCGTGGCCTCGACCTTCACGAAGGACGTGCTGCCGCGCGCGGCCGCCCTGCTCGACGCCGGCATGCTCAGCGATGTGATCGACGTGCGCGCCGAGGGCGGCGACTACGTGTTCCGCCGCGTGCAGTTCGCGGGCAACGTCATCGCCACCGTGCAGCTCGGCGGCGCCGTGCGCTGCCTGACGGTGCGCAGCGCGGCCTTCGCCGCGCCGGAGCCGGCGGCCACGCCTTCGCCCGTCGAAAACGTGGCGGTGGACGCCGCGGCGCTGCCCAACGGCATCGAGTTCGTCTCACGCGAAACCAAGGCCTCCGGCCGGCCCGACGCCACCGAGGCGCGCATCATCGTGTCTGGCGGCCGGGCGCTGAAGAATCCCGAGGATTTCGAGAAATTGGTGGGCGGCCTGGCCGACGTGCTCGGCGCCGCCGTGGGTTCGTCGCGCGCGCTGGTGGACGCCGGCATCACGCCGAACTCCCTGCAGATCGGCCAGACGGGCAAGATCGTCGCGCCCGACCTCTACATCGCGGTCGGCATCTCCGGGGCCATCCAGCACATGGCCGGAATGAAGGACACGAAGGTCATCGTCGCCATCAACAAGGATCCCGAGGCGCCGATTTTTGAGGTCGCGGATTACGGGCTGGTCGCCGACGTCTACGAGGCCGTGCCGGAGCTGATGCAAAAACTGAAGAAGTGAATTTTTCTCCACAAAACCGCCGCACCCGATTTGAAAGGTAGGGCGAGGCGTCCTCGCCGAGCCGCGGCTCCCCGGGGACGGTTCGCCCTGCCGGCCTCCATCCCGTGACCCCGACCCGCGAAACCTTCGGCAACATCCCGCTCTCGTCGCAACTCGCCTTCTACGCGCTGGCGGCGGCCTCGATGGCGGTGTTTTGCTGGGGATGCTGGCGGCGGTGGCGGCTCTGGCAGATGGGCCAGCCGATCGATTTCCGCGCGCAGCTGCAGGGCGGGCTCGGCGAGCTCTGGCGGCGGTTCCGGCCCGGCGTGAAGCGCGTGGCGGTGGAGGCCGGCGCCCAGCAGCGCGTGCTCGGCCGCGGCCTCGCCACCTGGGCGCACCTCTCGCTCTACATCGGTTTCATCGCGCTGCTCATCGGCACGACGCTGCTCGAGATCGACAACATCGCGTCGGCCATCTCGAAGTCGTGGAAGTTCCACCACGGCACCTACTACGTCGTCTACGAGTTCACCCTCGATGTGCTCGGGCTGCTCTTCATCCTCGGCACGATCCTGTTCTTCATCCGGCGCCTGCAGAAACCCGCCAGCGTCGGCCACCGCGCGACCGACTGGTATGTGCTATGGTCGTTCCTCGCGATGGGCATCACGGGTTACCTGGTGGAGGCGCTGCGCATCGTCTGGCAGCAGCCGACGGGCATCGGCGCGCAGTGCTCGCCGGTCGGGCTGTGGATGGCGGGCTGGTTCGACACCTGGAGCGAGGCCGAGGCGCGGAGCGCGCACTTCGCCGTGTGGTGGATCCATGCGTTCCTCGTGTTCGGCTTCATCGCGTCGATCCCCTTCACCCGGCTGTTCCATTTCGTGGCGGGGCCGCTGAACATCTTCCTCGCCAAGCCCGCGCTCGGCGTGATGCAGCCCGTGACGATGGAGGAGGTCGAGAAGCTCGAGCGCATCGGTGTGAGCGACATCCGGCATTTCACCACCCAGCAGCTGTTGAGCCTCGATGCCTGCATGGAGTGCGGCCGCTGCGAGGAGGCCTGCCCGGCCTTCGCCACCACCAAGCCCCTTTCGCCCAAGGCCGTCGTGCAGGATCTGAAGTCGCTCATGGAGCGCACCGCGGTGGCGCTTCAAGCGGGCGCGAAGGAGCTGCCGGCGCTGCACAGCGAGGCCATCCACGCCGAGACGCTCTGGAGCTGCACGGCCTGCAGTGCCTGCGTGAACGTGTGCCCGGTGCGCATCGACCAGGTCTCGCTCATCCTCAGCATGCGCCGGCACCTCGTGGCTGAGGGCGGCCTGAGCGGCACCGCCGCCACCGCGTTGCGCCGCATGCAGAGCAATGCCAACCCCTGGGGCCTGCCCGCCGCCGAGCGCGCGGCCTGGCGTGAAACCGTGAAGAATTGAACCCATGAGCACCGCGCCCACCGCCCCGACCGTGAAGGAGAACCCGTCCTTCGAGATCCTCTACTGGGTCGGCTGCGCCGCGGCCTACGACCGCCGCGCCCAGCGCGTGGCCCGCGCGCTGGTCAAGCTGCTCCGGCACGCCAAGGTCAACTTCGCCATCCTCGGCACCGAGGAGAAGTGCACCGGCGATTCCGCGCGCCGGCTCGGCGACGAGTTCCTGTTCCAGGAGCTGGCCACGGCCAACATCGAAACGCTCGCGAAATACAACGTGAAGCGCATCGTCGCGCACTGCCCGCACTGCGTGAACGCCCTCCTGCGCGACTACTCGCAGTTCGGCGGAAACTACGAGGTGCTGCACCACACGCAGCTGCTCGCGCAGCTCATCCACGAGGGCCGCCTGCCGGCCGCGACCCCCGGCGGGGGCGTGAACGGCCCGGTGACCTACCACGACCCGTGCTACCTCGCCCGCGTCAACGGCGTGCACGAGCAGCCGCGCGAGGTGCTGCAGGCCGCGCTGGGCCCGCAGGGCGAGGTGCGCGAGATGGGCCGCTGCCGGGGCAAGACCTTCTGCTGCGGCGCGGGCGGCGGCCGCATGTGGTTCGAGGAGGACCCGAAGAAACGCGTCTCGACCGAGCGCGCCAAGGAGGCCCTCGCCACCGGCGCCCAGACCGTGGCCACCGGCTGCCCCTTCTGCCTCACGATGATGACCGACGGCACCGCCGCGCACGGCGGCGAGACCCGCGTCGCCGACCTCGCCGAGCTGCTTTGCGAGAAACTGGGGCTCTGAGCCGCTTGCGCCGCGCGATTTCCCGGACACACTGAAACCCGAACCACCACCCGCCATGGCCGACGCCAAATCCCTCCCCTCCCACCTGATCGGCGGCAACTTCCTGTTCACCGACAGCGATCCCGCCGTCACCTTCACGCCCGAGGAACTCTCCGCCGACGAGCGCGAGATGGCCGCCACGGCGGAGAAATTCATGGACAAGGACGTCTTCCCGAAGCTCGAGGCGCTCGAGCACCGTGAGGAGGGCCTGGCGGTGGCGTTGTTCAAGAAGGCCGGCGCGGAGCTGGGCCTGCTCGGCATCGAGGTGCCGGAGCAATACGGCGGGCTCGGGCTCGGCAAGGTCGCGGGCGTGGGCATCGCCGAGCAGTTGAGCCGGCTGGCGGGCTTCGGCATCACCTGCGGCGCGCACAGCGGCATCGGCACGGGCCCGATCGCGCATTTCGGCAACGAGGAGCAGAAGCAGCGCTACCTGCCCAGGCTCGCCAACGCCGAGTGGATGGCCGCCTATTGCCTGAGCGAGACCGGCTCGGGCTCCGACGCGCTCGGCATGAAGTGCAAGGCCGTGCTCTCGCCCGACGGGAAAAACTATATCCTCAACGGCACCAAGATGTGGATCACCAACGCCGCGTGGGCGGACGTGTTCGTGGTCTTCGCCAAGGTCGACGGCCAGCACGTGACGGCGTTCATCGTCGAGAAGACCTTCCCCGGCGTCTCGACCGGCAAGGAGGAGCACAAGCTCGGCCTCAAGACCTCGTCCACGCGCCGCGTCATCCTCGACAACACGCCGGTGCCGGTCGCCAACGTGCTCGGCGAGGTCGGCAAGGGCGCCTACATCGCGTTCAACATCCTGAATTTCGGCCGCTTCGCGCTCGGCGCGGGCTGCACCGGTGCCGCCAAGGACCAGCTGCGCCTCGCGGTCAAATACGCCGGCGAGCGCCAGCAGTTCGGCCGGCCCATCGCCTCCTTCGGCCTCATCCAGCACAAGCTGGGCGAGATGGCCGCCCGCATCTACGCGGCCGAGAGCGCCGTCTACCGCACCGCCGACAAGATCGACCGGGTCAAGGCCACCGGCGAGATGATGGACATCATCAAGCCGCCCTTCCCGCGTTCGCTCGACGAGTTCGCGCTCGAGTGCTCGATCGTGAAGGTGGCCTGCAGCGAAATCCTGACCTTCGTGGCCGACGAGGCCCTGCAGGTTCACGGCGGCTACGGCTTCACGGAGGAGTTCCAGCCCGCGCGCGCCACACGCGACGCGCGCATCAACCGCATCTTCGAGGGCACGAACGAGATCAACCGCCTCTTCATCCCCACCAACATCTTCCGCCGCGCCCAGCGCGGGCGCCTCGGCCTGATGGCCGCCGCCATGGCCGCGCTCGCCGAGGCCCAGTCCGCCAAGGACACGGACCAGGCAGGCGACGAGCTCGCCGCCGCGAAGAGCGTGCTGGCGCGCGCCAAGAAGGCCGTGCTTCTGCTCTTCGGCGCAGCGCACCAGAAGTTTGGCGACAAGATCATCGAGGAGCAGGAGGTGCTCGCAGTGCTGAGCGACCTCGTGATCGACATCTATCTCGGCGAGAGCGCCATCCTCCGCGCCCTCAAGGCCCGCGGCAAGGGCCCGCATGACGCCATCCACGCCGACCTCGCCCTCACATTCATCAACGACAGCGTCGCCCGGATGGAGAACCGCGCGCGCGACGCCCTCGCCGCCATGGCCAAGGGCGACGAACTCAAGCTCCAGCTCGGCCTCGCCCGCAAGATGCTGCGCTGGACGCCGCTCGATACCATCGCCAAGCGCCGCCGCATCGCCCGGCGCCTCGGCGAGGTCGGCTCCTACCCCGCCCTCGTCGCCGCCCGCTGACCCCGACCTTCATGAGCAAGAAAGAATCCGCCAAGTTCCGCTGGGAAGACCCGCTGCTCCTCGAGCAGCAGCTGACCGAGGAGGAGCGCATGGTGCGCGACTCGGCCCGCCAATACTGCCAGGGCAAGCTGATGCCCCGCGTGCTCGAGGGCAACCGCCACGAGGTCTTCGACCGCGCGATCCTCAACGAGATGGGCGCGCTCGGCCTGCTCGGCTCGACCATCCAGGGCTACGGCTGCGCCGGCGTGAACCACGTCTGCTACGGCCTCATCGCGCGCGAGGTGGAGCGGGTCGATTCCGGCTACCGCTCGGTCATGAGCGTGCAGTCGTCGCTCGTGATGTATCCCATCTACGCCTACGGCAGCGAGGAGCAGCGGAAGAAATTCCTGCCGCGCCTCGCGACGGGGGAACTCGTCGGCTGCTTCGGCCTGACCGAGCCGAACCACGGTTCCGATCCCGGCGGCATGGCCACGCGGGCGAAGAAGGTGCCCGGCGGCTGGTCGCTGAAGGGCTCCAAGACCTGGATCACCAACTCGCCCATCGCCGACGTGTTCATCGTCTGGGCCAAGGACGACGAGGGCGAGATCCGCGGCTTCATCCTCGAGAAGGGCATGCAGGGGCTCACCGCGCCGAAGATCGAGGGCAAGTTCTCCCTGCGCGCCTCGCCCACCGGCATGATCATGATGGACGAGGTGCCCGTGCCCGACGCCAACCTCCTGCCCAACGTCAAGGGCCTGAAGGGCCCGCTCGGCTGCCTTACCAAGGCCCGCTACGGCATCGCCTGGGGCGCGCTCGGCGCCGCTGAGTTCTGCTGGCACGCCGCCCGCCAATACACCCTCGACCGCATCCAGTTCGGCCGGCCCCTCGCCGCCAACCAGCTCATCCAGCTCAAGCTCGCCAACATGCAGACCGAGATCACCCTCGGCCTGCAGGCCGTGCTCCGCCTCGCCCACCTGATGGACGCCGGCCAGGCCGCGCCCGAGATGGTCTCGATGCTCAAGCGCAACTCCTGCGGCAAGGCCCTCGACATCGCCCGCCTCGCCCGCGACATGCACGGCGGCAACGGCATCGTGGACGAATACCACGTCATCCGCCACGTCATGAACCTCGAGTCGGTCAACACCTACGAGGGCACGCACGACATCCACGCCCTCATCCTCGGCCGCGCCCAGACCGGCATCCAGGCCTTCGCAAACTGAGCGTGAGCGACCGCATCCATCTCATCGAAAAGCTGGCCTCGTTCTCCGAGCACTGGAGCCCGAAGATCATCGCCGAGCTGAACGGCCAGCACGTGAAGCTCGCCAAGATCAAGGGCGAGTTCGTCTGGCATCATCACGAGCACGAGGACGAGCTGTTCTACGTCGTGCGCGGGTCGTTCAAAATGGAGTTCAGGGACAAGACGGTCGAGCTGCGTGAAGGCGACATGCTCGTGGTGCCGCGCGGCGTGGAGCACCGGCCGGTGGCCGACGAGGAATGCCATATCATGCTTTTCGAGCCCGCCTCGACGGTGAACACTGGCAGCGCCGGCGGCGCGCGCACCGTCGCGCAGCCGCAGCGGATCTGAGGGGGTCAGCGGGCGAAGGTGATGGGAAAGCCGGCCCGGCGCAGGGCCCGGTGCAATTCGCGGATGTGCGCGCGGTCGCGCGTCTCGACCGTGCAGACGGCGTTGACCGCGGAGACGTCGGGCCCGCTGAACGCGCGGTCGTGCTCGATGTCCTTGATGCTGGCGCCGCTGTCGGCGATGACGCGCGTCAGCTGGGCGAGACCGCCGGGGCGGTCGCTGATGACGGCGGTGAAGCGGGTGATGCGGCCGTCGTGCACGAGGCCCTTCTCAATGATGCGGCTGAGGATGGCGGGGTCGATGTTGCCGCCGCAGGCCACGAGCACGACGCGCCTGCCCTTCAGCTCGGGGAGCAGGCCGGCCATCAGGGCGGCCAGCGGTGTGGCGGCGGCGCCCTCGACGACGATCTTCTCGCGCTCAACGAAGCGCAGGATGGCGTGCGCGATCCAGTCCTCGCTCACCTGCACGACGCGGTCGACGCGACCGCGGATGAGCGCGAGGGAGTTGGCCCCGACGGTCAGCGTGGCGAGGCCGTCCGCCAGGGTGGGCCGGCGCGGGCGCAGGACGGGGCGCCGCGCCTTGAGCGCGGCCGTGAGGTTGCCGGTGGCGGTGCTTTCCACCCCGATGACCTTCACTTTTCGCCGCAGCGATTTCACCGCCACGGCGAGACCGGCGAGCAGGCCGCCGCCGCCGACCGGACAGACGATGGCGTCGACATCCTTCACCTGCTCGAGGATCTCCAGGCCGATGGTGCCCTGGCCGGCGATGATGTCGGGGGCGTCGAAGCCGTGAATATAGGCGAGGCCTTCCTCGGCCACGAGGCGGTCGGCCTCGGCGCGGGCCTCGGCGAAATCGCGCCCGCGCACGAGCACGCGGGCGCCGAGGCTGCGCGAGGTGCTGATCTTGATGAGCGGCGCGTAGTCGGGCATCACCACCGTGACCGGGATGCGCAGCAGGCGGCCGTGGTAGGCGAGTGCGGCGGCGTGGTTGCCGGCGGAGGCGGCGATGACCCCGCGCCGGCGCTGGCCGGGCGGGAGCCGCAGCAAGGCGTTGCGCGCGCCGCGTTCCTTGAACGACCCGGTGCGCTGCAGGTTGTCGAGCTTGCAGTAGATCTCGGCCCCGGTGATCTCCGACAGCGGGATGGACGGCGGACAGGGCGTGAAGACGACCCCGTCGGCGATGCGGCGGCGGGCGGCGCGGATGTCGGCAAGCGTGACGGGCATACGGGGTGCGCGCGGTTCTAGCGCCCCGCCCCCATCACGCAACAAAGATGCGGCTCACCGGTCGGGCCGGTTGTCGCCGTGCTCGGGATCGCGGCGTTCCTCGCGGGGCACGGGTTGGACGGAGGGAGGCGCGGGCTTGCCGCGGTTCTTGTATTCGTCGCCGGCACGGATGGCGTCACGGACCTGCGGCTCGGTCCAGTTCTTCTCGAGGATGAGGCGGCGGTAGGTCTGGAGTCCGCTCGGGTCGGGATCGCGGTTGAGCAGGTCGTGGTAGGCGCGCTTGATGATGCGGTCGACGGCAGGGCCGCGGTATTCGTCGCCCTTGCGCATGTGGTCGCGGACCATGCGCTCGGTCCAGCCCTGGTCGATGATGAGGCCGCGGTAGTGGCGCCGGCCCTCCGGGTCGGGGTCGCGGCCGAGGATGTCCTGGTAGGCGCGCTTGATGATGACATCGGGGTCCTCCTCGCGCGGGCGCTCGCGATCCCGTCCGCGCCCGGGACCGCGGAGTTCGCGCACCTCGATGGAGGAGATGCGGTCGTTCCAGGTGCCGGCGGAATCGGGCAGCGGACGCTGGTCGAGGTTCTGCGCGTGGCCGGTCAGGCGGAGGACCCGGCCCCGGAAGTTGGCGTGTTCATAGGCGAGGACTTCGACGTCGCCCTCGATGAGGACGGAGGAGATGCGGTCGTTGGCGCGGCGTCCCTCGCTGAAGTTAGAGTGGTCGAGGTTGTCGATGCTCATGCCGGGATAGAGGGTCATGGATTCACCCCGATAGTTGGCCTTTTCGAAGAAGGTCGCGGCCGGCTCGCGGCCAGGGCGCTGGGCGGGCGCAAGCGCCGGCAGGGCAACGAGCAACAGAGCGGCGCAGGGCGGAAGCAGGCGGTTCATGGGGGATGGGACGTGGAAACCCGGCCGGTTATTCAACGGGTCCAAGCCGGGATTGCCATTGAATTTCGGGGCAATCGGGGCATTGGTTCAGCCACCCAACACCCGGCCCCTGCGGGCCGCACACCCCATGACCGCCGCCGGCGCGCCCCATGCCCTGTTCGCCGCCCGCTCGATGACCCACCAGAATCGGGCGGAGATGCGCACGATTTTCGAGCACGCGATCCGTCTCGCCGAACACGACCAGCTGACGCTGCGGGTGCCGCACGAATCGAAGCCCGTGCAAAACCGCCGGGGGATGCATTACCACTACCGGCCGGAGGTCTTCCTTGGCGTGCGCGGCTGGACGGACTTCAGCTTCCCGAAGGAGAGTTTCCGGCTCGGGCCGGGCGAGTTCTGCGTCATCCCCGCCGGCGTGCCGCACGGCGAGGTCGTGCAACCCGGCCCGGACGGCCAGCCGTTCCGCAACCTCGTGGCGGGTTTCTACAACAACACCCTCAGCCTGCACCTCGCGCATGAGGCCCGCCCCGGCAAACCCGACATCGAGGTGATCGAATTCTTCGACGCGCCGAACCTCGAGGTCTTCCTCACGCTGGCCAACACCATCGCGCACACCCACGCCAGCCAGGGGCCGGCGCGCGGCGCCGTGCTCAAGGGCCTGACCCTCGGCCTGCTCGGCCTCTTCCGCAACATCGTCGAGACCGGCACCGGCACGCTGAACAGCGACATCGGCAAGGTCTTCCAGACGAAATGCCTCGTGCGCGAGCAGTTCGCCAACCCCGACCTGAGCGTGCAGCACGTCGCCGAGGTCCTCGGCTGCTCGGCCGACTATCTCTCCCATCTCTTCCACATCGAGACCCGCGAACGCCTGACGCACTACATCCAGCGCATCCGCATCGAGGGCTCGGTGCTGGCGCTGAACACGACGACGCTGACGGTGGCGGAGATCGCCTACGCCAGCGGCTTCGCCGACCCGGCGTATTTCGCCCGGGTGTTCAAGCAGCACAAGGGCGTGACACCGCAGGAATTCCGCGCGCAGCTCGAGGCCGCGCGCCGCGAGCAGGAGAAACAGCCGAAGACGGTCTACCACGACCGCGTGGACTACACCCACGGCACGCCGAAGAAGAAGCTGGCCGGGCCCGCCGCGGCCGCCCGGTAGCCCGGCCTCACTCGGCCACGAGCACGCGGTAGCGCCAGGCCTTCTGGTCGAGGCGGACGCCGCTTCAAGCGATGAGGGTCGCGTCGGGGATGCCCGCGTCAAACGTGGCCAAGGCCAGGCCGTTCTTCGCCGCCAGTTGCGCCAGATAGCCATCGGAAGTCCGGGCGGGCCGGTCCGCCCAAGCCGGCAGGCGCGGGGGCGGGGCGCTGTCGACAAAACCGCCCGCCGCATTGCGCAGCTTGTCGGCGGCGGCCTGCGCCTGCGGCAGGCTGTAGCGAAAGACCTGCATCGAAACCCGGATGAACCCGAGCTCGGCGTGCGCGCAGGTGCGCAGGTTTTTCAGCCCCGCTTCCACCGCCCAGCGGTGGAACGCCGTATGGTGGGGCGATCCGGGGTGCGCCCAGGCGACGAGCGCGTTCACGTCGAGCAGGTATTTCCCGGGTAGTCGGCCAGCGCCGCCGCGATCTCCTCCGCCGTGACGCGCCGACGGCCGGGCGCGGCGTCATAAGGCAGGCCGGAAACCGGGTGGCGCCGCCAGACCACCCGCGGTGGCTTCGCCACGGCCGGCGCGCCCAACGCGGCCTGGCGCAGATAGGCCGAGACGCTCAGCCGGGCGGCCCGCGCGAGCGCGTTCAGCCGGCGTTTCTCCGCCTTGTTCAGCTTGAACGAGACCATGCTCATGCCGGTCATACTTTATGACCGGCTTGGCTTGTCAAGCGGCCCGGCGCCCGCCTTGCTCGGCGGGAAGACAGGGCGGGGCTTGGCGACCCCGCCGCACCAAATCACTCGGCCACGAGCACGCGGTAGCGCCAGGCCTTCAGGTCGAGCGGAACGCGCGGCTGAAGCGTGACGGTTTCGCCGGTGAAGGCGTCGCGCCACCGGCCGGCGAGCACGGGATCAAAGAGGTCGCCCTTGGCGTCCTTGGCGGTGAGGTTGAAAATGCCGACGACTTTCCTGGTGCCGGCGGAACGTTCGAGCGCGTAGAACGTGGCGTTGTCGGTCGTGTCGAGGCGGCGCATCGGTGCGCCCGTGTGCAAGGCGGGGTGCGCGCGGCGGAGCCGGGTCAGCACCTGGTAGAGCTTCGTGGCCGGGTGTGTCTCCTCCGGCCAGACGATGGGATCGCGCTCGAAGAACTCGAGGCGCCGGTCGAGGCCGGCCTCCTGGCCGTTGTAGATCATGGGCACGCCGTCGAGGAGGAAGGTGAGCACGGCGAACGGCGCCCAGCCCATGCCCATGCGCTCGAACTCGGTGCCGGCCCACGAGTTCTCGTCATGGCTGCTGGTGAAGACCATGAGCGCGCCGCCGCGGGGAAAGTGCGCGCGGAATCTGGCGTAGGCCTCGTCGAGACCGCTGGCGGACCTCTTGCCCTGCGCGATGCTGTTCATCGCGTGGTGCAGGTCGAAGCCGTAGGAGGCGTTGAAGGCGGCGACCTGGTGCTGCGGCAGCTCGGCCTCGGCGAGGAAGAACACGTCGGGCTTGACGGCGCGCACGCGCTTCACCTTTTCGTTCCAGAACTTCGTGGGCAGGCCCCAGGCGACGTCGCAGCGGAAGCCGTCGATACCGAAGTTCTTCACCCAGTGGAGCAGGACCTCCGCCTGGTAATCGAGCAGGCCGGGCGCATCGAAGTCGAACTGCACGACATCGGTCCAGTCGGTGCCGTGCGGGGGCACGAGGTTGCCCTTGTCGTCGCGCCAGAAGAAGTGCGGGTGGGTCTTCGTCAGCGGGTTGTCGGGGGAGACATGGTTGGGCACCCAGTCGAGGATGACGCGCATTCCGAGTTCGTGCGCGCGCTTCACCAGGTCGCGCAGGTCCTGCTCGGTGCCGAACTCCGGGTTCACGGCGAGGTAGTCCCTCGCGGCGTAGTAGGAGCCGAGCGTGCCCTTGCGGTGCAGCTCGCCGATCGGGTGGATGGGCATGAGCCAGAGGATGTCCACGCCGAGGGCCTGGAGGCGCGGGAGGTCGGCGGTGACGGCGCGGAATTTGCCCGAGGCCGAGTATTGCCGGACGTTGATCTCGTAGATGGTGCTGCCGCGGGCCCAGGCGGGCAGGCCGACGGCGTCGAGGTGGGCGCTGGGCCAGGCCTTCTCGCGCTCGGGCGCCGGGGCGGCGAAGAGTTGTGCGCTGAAAAATAGGGCGAGGAAAACGTGGCGAAGAGATTTCATTGAATTGGTAACGAAAGGGTGGACGGGGGTTTTCTTATCCACGGATTTTTCGGATGGGATCGGATTCATCAGATCATCCGTATTAATCTGGGAAATCCGTGGTCAAAGCAGACTGGCGGGAGCGGAATGGGCTGATCAGGCTTTCGCCTCGCCGGTCTTTTGCTCCGGCACCCACGAGAGGGCGACGGCGGCCAGAAGGATACTGGCTCCGCCCAGCATGACGGCGGTGACGGAACGACCGCCGAGCAGATGCTCGACGGCGGGGCCGAGGAGGGTGGCGGCGAGGATCTGCGGGAGGACGATGAAGAAATTGAAGACCCCCATGTAGAAGCCCATCTGGTGCGGCGGGATGGAGTTGGCGAGGAGGGCGTAGGGCATCGAGAGGATGGTGGCCCAGCCCACGCCGACGGCGGCCATGGAGAGGAGGAGGAGCTTGGGCGAGGCGACCAGGCCGACGGAGATCAGGCCGGCCCCGGCGCAGGCCAGGCCGACGCGGTGCATGAGGCGCGCGGACACGCCCTGCTTGGCGAGCGCGACGAGGAGGAAGGACACGGCGAAGGCCACGCCGTTGTAGGTGGCGAAGCAGACGCCGGCCCACTCGATGCCCTGCTGGTATTCGGGGGAGCCGGGCGCGCCGCCGAACACGCTCTTGGCCACGGCGGGAGAGAAATAGATCCACATGCAGAAGAGGCCGAGCCAGGTGAAGAACTGCACGATGGCGAGGCGGCGCATGACGAAGGGCATGTGCGAGATGCCGGCGATGATCTCGCCGAAGAAGCCGTGCGCCGGCGCGTCCGCCGGGGCGGTGCGCGGCTCGGGCGGAAACTCCGGCGTGGTCACGATGGTGTAGAGCACGGCGGCGAGGTAGACGGCCGCGCCGATGTAGAACGAGAGCTTCACCGACCAGGGGATGCCGGCCTCGCCCTCGTGCCCGCCGGCCAGGCCGAGGTTGGTGAGGATCCACGGCAGCGCCGAGGAGAGCACGGCGCCGAGGCCGATGAGCAGGCTCTGCATGGCGAAGCCGATCTGCCGCTGCGCGGGCGGGAGCAGATCGGCCACGAAGGCGCGGAAGGGCTCCATGCTGACGTTGACCGAGGCGTCGAGGATCCAGAGCAGGCCCGCGGCCATCCACAACGCCGAGGAGTTGGGCATGGCGATGAGCGCGAGGCTGGCGCAGATGGCGCCGACGAGGAAATACGGGCGGCGGCGGCCGAGCCAGCGGTGCCAGGTGCGGTCGCTGTAATAGCCGATGACGGGCTGGACGATGAGGCCGGTGAGCGGGGCGGCGAGCCAGAGGATGGGGATGGCGCTCTCCGAGGCGCCGAGAAACTCGTAGATGGCGCTCATGTTGGCCATCTGCAGACCCCAGCCGAACTGGATGCCGAAGAAGCCGAAGCTCATGTTCCAGATCGCGGGCAGCGACATCGGGCGGAGAGGTTGCATGGGGCGGGGAGTTCGGGACGCGGGGTCAGTGGGCCAGGGGTTCGCTGTAATCGCGGACGGCGTGGCGGCCGGTGCGGTCGTAGAGCGTGATCCATTCGCGCAGGGTGGCGAGGCGATCCTGCGAAAGTTTTTCCAGCTGCGCGGCGGTGAACCGCCACTGCCAGTTGCCCTGGCTGGTGCCGGGCCGGTTGAGCGTGGCGCCGGCGGGCAGGTCGAGCAGGTCCTGCATCGGCACCACGGCGAGGCGCGAGACCGTGGCGAGGAGGTGGCGGATCATCGGCCAGGCCGAACGCGTGCCGTTGACCTGGAAGTAGCGCTGGATGGGCGCGATCTCGGCGGGGCCGAGGCTCTCCAGCCAGCCGCGGACGGTGACGTTGTCGTGGGTGCCGGTGTAGGCGACGCTGTTGGTCGGGTAGTAGTGCGGCAGGTTGACGTTGTTGGCGTCGTGGCCGTAGGCGAACTGCAGGATGCGCATGCCGGGCAGCCCGAAGCGGTCGCGCAGGCCGACGACGTCGGGGCCGATGTAGCCGAGGTCCTCGGCGATGATCTTCGCGTCCGGCAGGGCGGCCTGCACGGCGCGGAAGAAGTCGGCGCCGGGGCCCTTGCGCCAGACGCCGGTGCGGGCGTCGGGCGCGCCGGCCGGGATCTCCCAGTAGGTGTCGAAGCCCCGGAAGTGGTCGAGGCGAATGATGTCGTAGAGTTCGAAGGCCGACTTGAGGCGGTGGATCCACCAGTCGTAGCCGGTGCGGCGCAGGTGCTCCCAGTCGTAGAGCGGGTTGCCCCAGAGCTGGCCGAGTTCGGAAAAATAATCCGGCGGCACGCCGGCGACGCAGCGCGGCTGGCCCTGGGCGTCGAGGAGGAAGACCTCGCGGTTGCTCCAGGTGTCGGCGCTGTCGAGCGCGACAAAGATGGGCACGTCGCCGATGATGCCCACGTGGCGGCGCACGGCGTATTCGCGCAGGCGCTGCCACTGGCCGAAGAAGACGTATTGGTAGAACGCATGGCGTTCGGCCTCGCGCCGGACTTCGGGCGGGAGCGTCGCGCGCAGGCCCGGCGTCCAGCGGCGGAATTCCCCGGGCCACGTGGTCCAGGCCTGGCCGCCGAAGCGGGCCTTGAGCGCCATGAAGTCGGCGAAGGGCTCGAGCCAGCAGGCGTGTTGTGCGCGGAAATCGGCGAAGGATCCCAGGCCGGGCAGGCCGGCGGCCCCGGAGGCGGCAAACCGGTCGTGCGCCCCGGCGAGGACCTTCCAAAACAGGGTGTAGAGGCTGCCGTAGTCCACGCGGTCGGCGGGCAGGCCGCGCAGCGGCGCGAGCGCGGCGGAGTCGATGAGTCCGGCGGCTTCCAGTTCCTGCAGGTCGATGAAGTAGGGGTTGCCCGCGCTGCCGGAGAACAACTGGTAGGGGGAATCGCCGTAACCCGTCGGGCCGATGGGGCAGATCTGCCAGTAGCGGAAGCCGGCATCGGCGAGGAAATCCACGAAGCGGCGCGCGGAGGGGCCGAGGTTGCCGATGCCGAAATCACCCGGGAGCGACGAGACGTGGGCGAGCACACCGGCGGCGCGGGTGTCCAACCACACTTTGGGCGGTGCTTCCATGGTTTCAGCGCAGGAGGATCTCGCGGGCGCGGCCGTTGTCGGCCAAGCGCACGACCGTGGCCCCGTCGGCGCGGCGGAACCAGCCGGCCGCGCTGTCCGACTCCTGGATCGCGCTCAGCGCCGTCCCTTCGACGGTGACAACGGCGGGCGCGGACAGTCCGTGGAAGATGAACTCGAAGTTGCGCGCGGGTGCGGCCCAGCGTCCTTCGGGAGCGGAGACGCGGAGGCGCGCGGAGGAGGGGGTGCGGTCGAGCGTCAGCATGGTGCGGCGGAAGAGGCCCTGCAGATGAGCGGGGCTGGCGCCGTCGTCCTCATAGAGCGAACCGGCGGCAGCGCCCTGCGCGTCGGGGTAGATGTCGAAGCGGAGGGGGTTCCACGGTTTCTCGCCGGTGTGCTGCATGGCCACGGTTGAGGGCACGATGCTGCCGCCGCGCACATACAACGGGAGGTGGTCCACGGGCGCACGGACGGTCTGCGTCTCGCCGCCGCGGCTGGCGAGGGCGCCGGTCCACTGGTCATACCAAAGCCCGGCCGGGAAGTAGACCTCGCGTTCGCGCTGGGCGGCGCGGGTGACGGGCGCGGCGAGGAGGGCGTCGCCGACCATGAACTGGTCGTCGAGGTTGGCCACGGCCTCGTCGTCCTGGAAATTGAGGACCAGCGGGCGGAAGAGCGGCACGCCGGTGCGGTGGGCCTCCTCGAGGGTGGTGTAGAGGAAGGGCAGGAGGCGGTAGCGCAGATCGAGGAACTTGCGGACGATGCCCTCGTAATACGGGCCGAAGCGCCACGGCTCCTTGTCGTATTGGTCGATGGCGGTGTGGTTGCGGAGGAAGGGTGCGAAGGCGGCGACCTGGTAGGCGCGGGCGAGCAGCTCGCCGTCCCCGCGGCCGATGAAGCCGGGCACATCGGCACCGACGAAGGCCTGCCCGCTCAGCCCGAGCGAGGCGAACATGGGGATGTTGAGCCCGACGGCGGCGAAGGTGGCGTTGTTGTCGCCGGTCCATTTGACGGCGTAGCGCTGGACGCCCGCGTAGCCGGCGCGGGTGATGACGAAGGGGCGGCGGTCGGGTTGGAGGCGCTGCAGGCCCTCGTAGGTGGCGCGGGCCATGTTCAGGGCGAAGAGGTTCCGGTGGCCGGCGTAGGCGGCTTTCTGGCCGAGGTCGTCGAAGACGATGTTCGCGTGGCGCTTGCCGGTCTGGTCGAGGAAGTCGGCCGGTTCGTTCATGTCGGTCCAGATGCCGTCCACGCCGCGGTCGGTGAGCGAGCGGTGGAGGTCGCCCCACCAGCGGCGGGCGTCCTCGCGGGTGTAATCCACGAAGACCGACGGGCCGGGCCAGACCTCGCCGATGTAGAGGCTGCCGTCGCGCTGGCGGAGGAAGTAGTCGCCGGCGAGGCCCTCGTTGTAGACGTAGTAGGACTGGACGGAGGGGGCGAGGTCGCGGTCCTTCTCCGGGTCCTTGAAGCCTGGCGGCGGGGGCTGGTGCTTCACGCCGGGATCGACGATGGTGACGACCTTGAGGCCCTGCTGGTCGAGGCGGCGCATGAGGCCGTCGGGATCCGGGAAGCGGGTGCGGTCCCAGGTGAAGACGCGGTAGGCGTCCATGTAGTGGATGTCGAGGTAGAGGACATCAAGCGGGAGCCGGCGGCGGCGGTATTCCGCGGCGATGTGCTCGACCAGCTTGTCCGGATAGTAGCTGTAGCGGCTTTGCTGGTGGCCGAGCGCCCAGAGGGGTTGCATCGGCATGCGGCCGGTGAGTTCGGTGTAGCGCGACACGACCTTTTTCAGGGATGGGCCGTGGATGAAGTAGTAATTGAGTTCGCCGCCGTCGGCCGACCAGTCGGCGGTTTCCTGCGAAAGGTGGCCGAACTCGAAGGTGCTGCGGTGGGCGTTGTCGTAGAAGAGCCCGTAGGCGGCGCCGTGCTCGAGGCCGAGGTAGAACGGGATGCTCTGGTAGATGGGATCCTTGCCCTCTTCGTAGCCCGGGGTGTCGGAATTCCACATGATGAACTTGCCGCGGCGCTTGTCGAGGCGGGCGGCCTTTTCGCCGAGACCGTAGAAGTGCTCGTCGAAGCCGAGCTTCTTGGCGGCGGTGACGCGGCCGGTCTCCGGATCGCGCGCGGCGGGGCGGTGGTCGGCGTTGATGACGCGGCCGGTGGCGGCCTCGCGGAACTCGACGAGCACGGGGTCGCGCCGGATGACGACGTGCAGCTCGGCGGTGCGGAGGGTGATCCGGTCGGCGGCCTGCTCCAGCTGCCAGTCCACCGCCGGCCAGTCGGTCTTCGCAATGGCCCACGAGTGATCCTTCACCGGTGTCTGGCCGGGGAAGATAGTGCGCACGCGCACGAGGTCGGGCGCGAGGAGGGCGACGGCGAGCGACGCGCCGTCGGCGCAGGCGAGGCGGACGCCGCGCTCAAGGCGCTCGACCGACGCCACGGCCCCGAGGGGGCGCGGGGCGGAGGTCTCGGCGGCGGGGAGTTCGGGCGCGACGAGGAGCGCGCTGGCAAGCAAGCACACGGGAAGGCGCACAGGGTGGTTGCCCGGAGGGCGGAGAAAACACGGCCACCAGTGAAGTGCTGGTGGCCGCGGGTTGGTTGTTACCGTCGGGGGTGTGCGAACGGTCAGAACTTATACGAGGCGCCGAACGAGTAGCTGGCGCCGTAGCGCTGGTGATTGATGACCCGGCGCGGATCGTTGTTGTCGTAGGTGATCAGCGGCTCGTCGTTCAGGTTGTAGGCCTGGAGATAGACCGTGAGGCCCTTGGCGAAGCCGTCGGCGAAGGTGTAGCTGACCTGCGCGTCCATGACGGTCTCGGGCTGCGCGACGGAGAAGCCGCCGTTGGGATTCACGTCACCGCCGGGGCTGGGGATGCCGAAGGTGGTGATGTATTGGCGGTTTTCCGAGCGGTAGCGCTGGCTGATGCGGGCGGAGAAGCCGTGGCGCTCGTAGTAGGCGGTGGCGCTGGCGACCTTGCGCGAGAGGCCCGCGATGGGGGCGCTGGCGTTGGTCGGGCCCCAGGGCTTGATGGAGCTGTCGGTGTAGGCGCCGCCGATCACGAGGCCGAAGCCGCGGATGTCCTTGTTGATCATCTCAGACGGGATCGAGAGCGTGGCCTCGAAGCCGCGGATGGAGCCGCCCTGGCCGTTGACCGGCTGGGAGACGACGCCCTGGCGGATGGCCGGGTTGACGCCGGTGATGACCGGGTAGCCGGTGAAGTCGGCGACGGAGCTGGCCTCATAGATGAAGTTGGTCAGGTCCTTGTAGAAGGCGGCGAGGGCGTAGTAGCCGTTGCTGTTCTTGAAGTAGCGCTCGAAGGACAGGTCGATCGAGTTCGAGGTCCAGGGGCGCAGGTCGCCGTTGCCGCCGCCGCCGCTCCAGGGGCTCTGGCCGACGCTGGTGGAGGAGGCGCGGGTGGGATCGTAACCCCACGAACGGGAGGCGCGCATGTCATACATGCGGGGCCGCGCGATCTGGCGGGCGACGCTGAAACGCACGTAGGTGCTCTCGCCGGTCTGGAAGTTGAGGTTCAGGCTGGGCGCGAACTGCGTGTAGGTGTTGCCGGCGGAGACGGCGTTGAGGTTGCCGCCGTTGGCCGAGAACCCCTTCGAGGCCTGGTCGGTGTGCAGGGCGCGGAAGCCGAGGTTGCCGGTGACGGGCGTGTTGCCCCACTTGGTGTCGATGTCGAACTGCACGTAGGCCTGCGTGACCTTCTCGTTCACGTCGAAGCGGTTCGCGACGATGTTGGCGTCGGTGTTGGCGGTGAAGCCGTAGACGCCGGCGCTGCGGGCGGCCAGGGGATCGTAGGCGTAGATGCGGCCGATGCCGAGGTAGCTGAAGTCGGTCGTGCCGACGCTGGCGGGCAGCGGCAGGGTGACGGTGGCGTTGGGCGAGTGGATGAACCCGGTCGGGCCCTCGCCGTCGCGCTTGTAACGCTCGGTGTAGCCGACGCCGATCTCGACGTTCTTGAAGAAGAGGCGGTCGAAGTTGTGCCTCGTGTAGAGGCGGAGCTGGCCGAGCTCGTCCTTGGAGCGGAAATACTTCTCGTAGCCATACATGCCGCCGCCGGGGAGCGAACCGGGGCCCCAGCCCTGCGGATCGGAGAGGCGCACGCCGGTGCCGGTGGCGTAGTTGAGCGTGGGCGTGATGGTCGGGACGTCGCCGGGGTTGATGCGCACCGTCATGCTGTCGGCCGAGGCGAAGGGGGTGCCGCGGTGGCCGATGCCGGACCAGGTCTCGAGGTTGCGGTCGGTGCGGTTGATGCGGGAGTAGCCGAAATCGAAGGTGATCGGCCAGTTGGACTTCTTGCCCATCTCGATGTTCACGCCGAAGGCGAGCGGGTCGGCATCGCGCACGAAGACGTCGTTGCGGATGACGGGCTGCACGTTGTTGAAGCGGGCGCTGGAGGCGTAGCCGTTGGTCACGGTGTAGCCGGGCTGCAGCTGGGCGCTGCTCCAGTAGAGCGGGATTTCCATGCCGCGGATGAACTGCTTCTCCTCGAAGTCCGAGGTGAAGACGTCGATGACGGCGCTGATGTTCTCGTTGGGGCGGAGCTCGATCACGCCCATCAGGCCGGTGCGGTCGAGGTTGGAGCTGCGGACGTAGGGCTTCACGCCGCCGACCACATAGACGCCGTTGTCCTGGGGATAGCCCCAGGCCTGGAACTGCTCGCCCTGGTCGGGCTTGACCGAGGTGGAGAAGCCGAGGGCGATGCCGACTTTGCCGTCGGCGAGCTGGTCGATGTAGGAGAGGTTGAAGCGGTGGCCCTTGTCGTCGACGCCGGGGGTCAGTTCGCCCATCTCGGTCCAGGAGTAGTAGCCGCTGACGGCGACGACGCGGCCGTCGCGGTTGAGCGGGCGGACGGTCTGGAGGTCGATGGTGCCGGCGAGGCCCTGGTTGAGGACGTTGGCGGCGGCGGTCTTGGAGACGACCACGCCGTCGAGGAGCTCGGCGGGATATTGGTCGAACTCGACGGCGCGGTTGAGGCCGGTGGAGACCTGCTCGCGGCCGTTGAGGAGGCCGGTGCTGAAGTCGCCGGTCAGGCCGCGGATGCTGATGGCCTGGCTGCGGCCGTTGGTGCGCTGGGTCGTCAGGCCGGTGAGGCGCGTGAGGGAGTCGGCGATCGAGATGTCGGGCAGTTTGCCGATGTCCTCGGCCGAGATGACCTCGGTGATGACCTGGGCGTTCTGCTTTTTCTCGGCGGCGGCGGCGAGGCTGGCCGCGTAGCCGGCGGTGACCTGGAACGTGTCCATTACGACGACGTCGTCCTTCTTCTCGTCCTTGTTTTCCGTGGCGGGCGCCTGTTGGGCGACGGCCAGAAGGGCGGCTTGGGTGAACAAGGCGCCCGTTGCCAGTTTACGAAGGAACCGGCGGTTCTGCAGGGTTTGCGGTGTGTGCATGGTAACGATTAGGGAAATCCGTGCGGCGGCGCCGGGGCATGTGCGTGGGCAGCAGGGGTCGTCGCTCGGGGTGTGGGGGTGGGGCCGGGAGGCCCCGGTGTGTCGCTCCATAACTTATCCCGTTGCGCCGGGCCGCGAACCCCAAGTTTTGGAAAAAACCGAGATGGCTGGGAAAAAACTTGGCCGCGCGGAACCGGCCCGAGTTTTGTCCAGCGGGCCTAAGATTTTTCCTGCCGGGCCCTTTTGACTTGGCGCGCGCCTCCGGCAACGTCCGCCCTACCCCTATGTTGCGCCCCCTGCTCCGCCCCCTCCGGCAGTGCCTCGGCCTGCTTCCCCTCCTTGGAATCCTGCGTGCCGAACCGGTCGCCGTGCCGCGCTTCACCCATCCGGGCGCCGGCCAGACCTTCTACTTCGTCATGACGGACCGTTTTGCCAACGGCCGGCCCGACAACGACACCGGCGGCTATCCCGGCGGTCCTGACGACCACGGCTTCAATCCCGCCAAGATCGGCCATTTTCACGGCGGCGACTTCGTCGGGCTGACCAAACACCTCGATTATCTCAAGAACCTCGGCGTCACCGCCGTGTGGGTCACCCCGCCCTTCAAGAACAAGCCCATGCAGCAGGGCACGGCCGGCTACCACGGCTACTGGATCACCGACTTCCTCTCCGTCGACCCGCACCTCGGCACCAACGACGAATACCGCGAGTTCATCCGCCAGGCCCACGCGCGCGGCCTGCGCGTCTACATGGACATCATCGTCAACCACACCGCCGACGTCATCGAGTTCACCGAGAAACCCTACGAATACCGCTCGCGCGCCCTCGCCCCCTACCGCGACGCCAGCGGTGCCGCGTTCGACGAGCGCAAGGTCGCCTTCAACGGCCTCGGCGACCCCAAGGCCTTTCCCGCCTTCGGCCCAAAGAGCTTCCCCTTCACCCCGGTTGTCCCCCCGGCCGAGAAGAACAGCAAGAACCCCGCCTGGCTCAACGACCCCCTCTACTACCACAACCGCGGCAACACCCTCTTCATGGGCGAAAGCTCCACGCTCGGCGACTTCGTCGGCCTCGACGACCTCTTCACCGAACACCCGCGCGTCGTGCAGGGCATGATCGACATCTTCGCCCACTGGGTCGACTTCGGCGCCGACGGCTTCCGCATCGACACCATGCGGCACGTGAACAACGAATTCTGGCAGGCCTTCAACCCCGCCATCCGCGCCCGGGCCCGCGCGCTCGGCCGCCCCGACTTCGTCCAGTTCGGCGAGGTCTACAACGACGCCGGCGACCCGGCCGTGCTCGCCGAGTTCTCCACCAACATCCTGCCCGCCGACACCACGATCGACTTCGGCTTCTTCGCCGCCGCCCGCCGATTCGTGTCGCAGGGCGGCACCGCCGCCGCGCTGCACGACTTCTTCGTCCGCGACGACTACTACACCGACCACGACAGCAACGTCCACACGACCACGACATTCCTCGGCAACCACGACGCCGGCCGCTTCGGCCACTTCCTCCAGCAGGACAACCCCGGCGCGGGTGACGCGCAGCTGGAGGACCTCGTGCGGCTCGGCCACGGCCTCATGTTCCTCGCCCGCGGCCAGCCCATCCTCTACTACGGCGACGAGCAGGGCATGATCGGCGCCGGCGGCAACGACATGCAGGCCCGCGAGACCATGTTCGGCGCCATCGCGCCCGACTTCAAGAACGCCGACCTGCTCGGCACCGCCCGCACCGGGGCCGATGACAAGTTCGACCCGCAACATCCCTTCTACCGGTTCTTCTCCCGCCTCGCCGCCCTCCGTGCCGCGCACCCCGCCTTGCGCACCGGGGCGATGCTCCCCCGGCTGACGGCCGATCCGGCGCTTGCCGCTTTCTCGCGCATCGAGCGTGGTGAGCGCATCGAATACGTCGCCGTTTTCAACAACTCCCGCACGCGCGCCGTGCGTGCGCCTGTGCCCACCAGCCAGCCGGCCGGGGCGCGACTGAGCCCGCTTTTCGACTCGCGCTCGCCCGACGCCCCCGCGGGCGAAGTCCTCGCCACGAATGAGCGCGGCGAGATCACCGTCACACTCGCACCCCTGCAGTTCGCCGTCTGGCGCGCGGACCTGCCGCTGGCCGCGCCCGCCGAGCGCGCCAAGGTCATGTTCTCCAACCCGCGCGACGGCGCCACCATTCCGATCGGCACGCGTGAGGTAGACGGCCTCACCTTCCCGCTCCGGCGCGAGCTGCGCGCCGACGTCCTCGGCGGCGATGGCGTGGGCGAAATGACCTTCGTCCTCAGGCGCGCCTCGCGCCCCGGCCAGTTCGACCTGCTCGGCGTGGACGACAACGCCCCCTACCGCGTCTTCTGGTCACCGCCGGCCGACCTCGCCGCGGGCGAGGAATTCGAGATCCTTGCGACCTTTGATGATTTGCGCGGCCATCGTGCCACTGCCGGCGTCGGCGGCCTCAAGATCGCCGCGACCAAGTCCCAGATGGGCATCGCCGGCTCGCGCACGCCCTCCCTCAAGCGCACCCCTCCCGCCGAGATCACGCTCGCGGAGGGTGCGCCGCTCACGCTCTCCGTCGAGGCGGAGGGCACCGCGCCGTTCGAATACCAGTGGCATCGCAACGGCGCCCCCATCGCCGGCGCGACGGGTTCCAACTACACCATCGCGAAACCCACGGCCGCCGATGCCGGCGAATACCGCGTGCAGGTCCACAACCTCGCCGGCACCGCGCTCAGCCCGGTCACCTCGGTCAAGGCCGCCGTCGCCTCCGCCGCCCGCACCGTGCGCCATGCGGATTTCGCCTCCATCCATGTCGCGGCGCGCCACGTGGACGTCTGGCTGCCGCCCGGCTACGACGCCGACTCCGCCGCGCGCTACCCCGTCCTCTACATGCACGACGGCCAGAACCTTTTCGATCCCGCCACCAGCTACGGCGGCGAACCCTGGGGTGTCGACATGGCCGTCGAGCGCCTGATGGCCGAGGGTCGCTCGCGCGGGGCGATCGTTGTCGGCGTCTGGAACTCGGGCGCGACCCGCTTCGCCGAATACATGCCCCAGAAGACCGTCACCACGCCGCTCACCTCGATGTATCCCACCGTGCCGGACGTGCCCGCCGACACGCTGCGCTCCGACGCCTACCTGAAATTTCTCGTCGAGGAACTGAAGCCCTTCATCGACCGCACCTATCGCACCCGCCCGGAGCGCGCGCACACCTATGTGATGGGTTCGAGCATGGGCGGACTTATCTCCGCCTACGCGCTCTGCGAATATCCGCAGGTCTTCGGCGGCGCCGGCTGCGTTTCCACCCATTGGGTCGCCGGCGAAGGCGCGATGATCGACTACCTCGCGCGCAAACTTCCCCCGCCCGGAGCGCACAAACTCTGGTTCGACCACGGCACCGAGACGGTGGACGCATTTTACGAACCCTACCAGCAGCGGGCCGACGCTGTGCTGCGCGCCGCCGGTTACACGCCCGGCCCGCTCTGGCAGACCCGCAAGTATACCGGCACCGCCCACAACGAGGTCGCCTGGCGCGCCCGCGTCCACGAGATTCTCGCCTTCCTCCTGAATTCCTGAACCCCATGCAAAACCACCCCCGCCTTGCTCCGGTTGTGCTGATCAGCTCGGTGGCCGCCATCGGCGGTTTCCTCTTCGGCTTCGACAGCGGCGTCATCAACGGCACGGTCGCCGCCCTCACCGCCGCCTTCGGTTCGAGCGCCGCCGTCACCGGCTTCAACGTCGCCTCGATGCTCCTCGGGTGCGCCGTGGGCGCGTTCATCGCCGGGCGCACCGCCGACCGATTCGGCCGCCGCAACACCCTCATTGTCACCGCGGTCGTCTTCGCGGTGAGCGCCTGGGGCTCGGGCATCGCGGCCGGCTCGCTCGAGTTCGTGCTCTTCCGCCTGCTGGGCGGCTTCGCCGTCGGCGCGGCCAGCATCATCTGCCCCGCCTACATCGCGGAGATCGCGCCCGTGGCCCATCGCGGCTGGCTGGCGACGCTGCAGCAGCTTGCCATCGTGCTCGGGCTCTTCGCGGCCTTTCTCAACAACTACCTCATCGCGAAATTCGCCGGTGGCGCCGCCGCGGAGTGGTTCTTCGGCTACCAGGCCTGGCAATGGATGTATTGGGGCGAACTGATCCCCTCCGTCATCTTCTTCTTCGGCCTCTTCCTCATCCCCGAGTCGCCCCGCTACCTCGTGGCCGCCGGCCGCGAGGACGAGGCCGCGCGCGTGCTCGCCCGTTTCTCCGGCGCCGACGAGGCCCGCCTGGCGGTCGCCGAAATCAAGCGCACGCTCGCCGCCGACCACCGGCCCGCGCTCCGCGACGTGTGGGACCGCTCCGCCGGCCGCCTGCACCCCATCGTCTGGGTCGGCCTCGCCATCGCGGCCCTGCAGCAGCTTGTCGGCATCAATGTCGTGTTCTACTACGGCGAAGTGCTGTGGCGCGCGGCCGGTTTCTCCGAGAGCGATGCGCTCAAGATCAACCTCATCGGCGGCACCATCAACGTCGTCTCCACCTTCATCGCCATCGCCCTGGTGGACCGGCTCGGCCGGCGACCCCTGCTGCTCATCGGCTCGGTCGGCATGTCGGTTTTTCTCGGCGCGCTCGCGTTCATCTTCGCGCGCGCCACGGTCGGCGCCGACGGCAACCTCGTGCTTGGCTCCGGCGCGGGCACGGCCGCCCTCATCTCGGCCAACCTCTACATCGTGGCCTTCGGCATTTCCTGGGGCCCGGTCATGTGGGTGCTCCTTGGCGAGATGTTCCCGAACCAGATCCGCGGGGCGGCCCTTTCGCTCGCCGGCCTGTGCCAATGGGGGACAAACTTCCTTGTCACGATCACGTTCCCGGTGCTCCTGCGCTCCATCGGCCTCGGCGGCGCCTACGGCATCTATGCCGCCTTCGCGCTTTTCTCGGCGTTCTACGCCTGGAAATACATCCGCGAGACCAAGGGTCTCACCCTTGAGCAGATGCGGACCGATTGAACCGTCCGGGCGGATCAGTCTTCCGCCGTGACGTAGTGGCAGCCTTTGCTTTCGGGGTTGAGGGCGGCGGCATGCACGACGAGCAACGCGGTTTGCACGGCATTGCGCAGCTCGATCAGTTCGCGCGTGGGCCGGCAGTCGCGATAGAAGGCCTGGATGCCCTCGCGCAGCTCGAACAGGATGTGGCGCGCGCGATCGAGCCGGCGCGGCGAGCGGATGATGCCCGCGTAATTCCACATCGTCTGCTGGATCTGCTGGAGATCCTGCCGGATGAGAAGCGGGTCGGCCGTCTGCGCGGGACTCCGCCATTCCCGCGGGCGCGGGTGGCCTTTGCCCGGGTCACGAGCCCCGGTCGGAGACGCAGCCGAAAGTTCCGCGCCATCCGCACGGGCGCAGGCCCGGGCGGAGACGAGGCATTCGAGAAGCGAGGTGCTGGCAAGGCGGTTCGCGCCGTGCAGGCCGGTGCAGGCGGTTTCGCCGATGGCATTGAGGTGGCGCACATTCGTGCGGCCCTGCAGGTCGGCATGCACGCCACCGCAGGAGAAATGCGCGGCCGGGACGACCGGGATGCGCTCGCGCGTGATGTCCAGTCCGGAGGCCAGGCAACGGGCGCGGATGGCGGGGAACCGCTCGCGGATGAAATCCGCCTTGAGGGCGGTGAGGTCCAGGAACGCGCAGGCGTCCCCGGTCTCCGCGAGGTGGCGCTTGATGCCGCGGGCAACCACGTCGCGCGGGGCGAGCGATCCGAGCGGATGCACGGCGTCCATGAACCGCCGCCCGCGCGCGTCGACGAGCACGGCGCCCTCGCCGCGCAGGGCCTCGGTGATGAGGAAGGGCGCGCCGTCGCGCGGGAAGAAGACGGTCGGGTGGAACTGGACGTATTCGAGGTCGATCACGCGCGCGCCGACGCGCCAGGCCATCGCCACGCCGTGCCCGACGCTGCCGGGCTGGTTGGTGGTGTGCAGGAAAATCCCTCCGAGCCCGCCGGTGGCGAGGATGGTTTTTTTCGCGGTGAAGGCGACAACCTCCCCCGTGGTGGTGTCGAGGGCGTAGCAACCGAAGCAGGTGAGCGGTTCGTAGCGGCGGGCGGGGTCGGCCGCGTTGTGCGAAAGCGTGAGCAGGTCGATGGCGACGAAGCCGGCGCGGCGGGTGATGCCGGGGGTGCGGTCCACGCACGCCGCGAGCGCCCCGAGGATCGAGTGCCCGGTGGTGTCCTTGGTGTGGATGATGCGGCGCTCGTGGTGCCCGCCCTCGCGCGTGAGGTGCAGCGCGCCGCCGGGCTCGCGGTCGAAGCCGACGCCGAGTTCGTCGAGCAGCAGCTCCTTGACGGCCGCCGGGCCCTCGCGGACCAGCTGCTCGATGGCGGCGGGGTTGGCCGTGCCGGCGGAGGCGTCCATGATGTCGCGCGCCAGCGCCTGCGGATCAGGTGAGGTGTCGTAGATGATGCCGCCCTGCGCCCAGTCGCTGTTGGCCGCGAGCGGGTCGCCGAGCGAGAGCAGCTCGACGCGCAACCCGGCGCGGGCGGCATGCCAGGCATAGGCCGATCCGGCGAGACCGGCGCCGAGCACGAGGCAGTCGGTTGAAATGGTCTTCATGGAGAGTATTGGGTAGGGCGAGTCGTCCCGACGAGCCGCGGCTCATCCGGAGGATTCGCCCTACCTTTTGCAAATGGGCCTTACATCCAGGCTCAGGTCGGCGGCGGGCACGGAGTGCGTAAGCGCCCCGATGCTGATGAGGTCGACGCCGGGCAGGGCGAACCGGCGCAGATTCTCGTAACGCACGCCGCCGGACACCTCGACCAAGGCGCGGCCGGCGATGAGCTTCACGGCGGCGCGGATGCGGGCGGGGGTCATGTTGTCGAGCAGGATGATGTCGGCGCCGGCGGCCACGGCCGCGCGCACCTCGGCGAGGGTCTTGGCCTCGACCTCGACCTTGAGGCCGCGCGTGGCGGCGGCGCGGCAACGGCGCACGGCGGCGGCGATCGAGCCGGCGGCGGCAATGTGGTTGTCCTTGATCAAAACGAGATCGCGCAGGGAGGCGCGGTGGTTGCGGCCGCCGCCGGTGCGCACGGCGTATTTCTCAAGCCAGCGCCAGCCGGGCGTGGTCTTGCGCGTGTCGACCACCGTCACGCCCGTGCCGCGGACGGCGGCGGCGTGGCGCGCGGCCTGCGTGGCGATGCCGGAGAGGCGCTGGAGAAAATTGAGCGCGGTGCGCTCGGCCGCCAGCAGGGAGGCGGTCGGCCCGGTGACACGCAGGACGGCCGCGCCCTTCCGCACGCGCGCGCCTTCGCGCATGAGGGGGACGGCCCGCAGGCGCGGATCCAAGCGGCGGAACACAGCAGCGGCGATCTCCAGTCCGCAGATGACGAGGTCCTGCTTGGCGTCGATGATGGCCGTGCTGCGGTGGTTTCTTGGGAAAATGGCGCGGCTGGTGACGTCGTGGCGCGCGGCATCCTCGTCGAGCGCGAGATCGATGAGGAGCCGGGTGCGGGGGTTGAGGACGGAGGCGGCGGATTTCATGCGCGGACGGCGGGCTGGGGTTCGGTCATCTCGAACATGCGCTCGATGCTGCGCAGCGCGCGTCGGCGCAGATCATCGTCAAGGGTAATGACCTGGTCCGGGCGCGGGGCGGCGAGGGCGTCGCGGATCTTCTCGAGGGAGTTGAGCTTCATGTAGGGGCAGAGGCGGCAGCCGCCGATGAAGTGCTTCTCCGGGGCCTCAACCTGGAGGCGGCCGACGAGGCCGCACTCGGTGAGCATGAGGAAATAGGGCGCGGTGGTCTGTTTGACATATTTCATCATCGCGCCGGTGCTGCCGACGAAATCAGCGGCGGCGGCCACTTCGGGCGTGCACTCCGGGTGAGCCACGACACGCAGGCCGGGGAAGCGGGCGCGCGCGTCGGCCACGCTGGCGGCATCAAACACGTCGTGGACGATGCAGGTGCCGTCGGAGGTGATGATCTCCTTGGCAACGCCGCGGCGCTTCAATTCGGCGCGGATGTTCTCCCCCATGAGGCGGTCGGGCACGAAGAGGATGCGCCGCTGCGGGAGGCGGGCGATGATGTCGTAGACATTGCCGGAGGTGACGCAAACGTCGGACTCGGCCTTCACCTCGGCGGTGGAGTTGATGTAGCAGACGACGGCGGCGTCCGGGTAGGCTGCCTTGAGCCGGCGGAGCTGTTCACCGGTAAGTGAGTCGGCGAGCGAGCAACCCGAGCCACGGTCGGGCACGACGACGGTGGCGGCGGGCGAGAGAATTTTGGCGGTCTCGGCCATGAAGACCACCCCGGCGAAGACGATCATGTTGGCGCTGGCCTCGCGCGCCTGGAGGCTGAGGTAGTAGGAGTCGCCCTTGAAGTCGCCGACGCCGTAGACAATCTCGGGCTCGACGTAGGAGTGGGTGAGGATGACGGCGCCCTTTTCGCGCTTGAGGCGGTTGATCTCGAGGGTGAGCGGCGCGAGCTGGCGGCAGGTGTCGAGGTTCCACTGTCGGCCGGGCGAGCAATCCACGTGCATGAGCGCGCGCAGCAGGCGCTCGGCCTCGATCTCGAGTTCGGTGGCAGTGGGCGGCGACATGGAAACAAGGCAACCTAGCCGTGCCCCCTTCGGCGTCAAAGCCTTGTCGCTCGTTGCGCTCCCGGCTTTCGGCCCGGCTCAGTCGGTGATCTCGGCGACGAGGTCGGTCTCGACCGCCGCGTCGGCGGGGAGTTCGGCCACACCGACGGAGGTGCGGGCGTGCTTGCCGGCCTCGCCGAAAACGGCGACGAGCAGGTCGGAGCAGCCGTTCATGACCGCGGCCTGCTGGTTGAAGCCGGGGCCGGAATTGACGAAGCCGCCGACGCGCACGATGCGCTTCACGCGGGAAAGCTCTCCGAGCTCGGACTTGAGCAGCGCGAGCATGGCAAGGGCGCAACGGCGCGCGGCTTCGGCGCCCTGCTCGACCGAGAGGTCGCGGCCGAGCTTGCCGGCGATGGTCTTGCCCTGGGCATCGCGGCTGATCTGGCCGGCGAGGTAGAGCAGATTGCCGGTGCGGACGGCGGGCACGTAGTTGGCGACGGGCTTGCTGACCGGCGGAAGCACGAGGCCGAGCTCGGCGAGTCTCTGTTCGGGAGTGGAGGCGGTCATGGTGGTGGCGAGGAGCAGGGCGAGGCCAAGGCGTTTCATGGGGTCGGGTTCAGAAAATCGTGTAGATGAACGGGGCGAGGCCGCTGCCGCCGAGGATGACGAGCGCGCCGGCCAGCAGCAAAATCACGATGATGGGAGTGAGCCACCACTTCTTGTTGTTCCGCATGAAATCCCACATCTCGCGGAAAAACCCGCGCTGGGCTTGGGCGGCCTGTTGCTCGAATTCGTTGGGGGGCCTCATGGCTCAGTATTGGCGGAAATAGCTGGCAGCGGGGCGGCGGGGCGGGCGCGGTTGCCAGTAGGTGTCCGCGCGCGCGGCCGGGGTCCGTTGCATGGGATCGTGTCCGCGGAGGCGAAGGAGAAGACCGATGGGAGTCAACACGCCATAATACAACACGACGAGCACGCCCGTGGAGACGGCCCACCCGATCGGGAACACAGCATACATCAGCGCCACATAGAAACGCCGCAAACCATCGCGCCACAGCGCCCCGATGACCGGCACCGCCAGCGCCAGGCCCCAGCAGATCTTCGCCGCCGTGGCGTGCTCCTCCAGCCATTGGAAAAGTCCGATTGTGCCGACGGCGAGCATCCACGCCGTCGCAAACACGAGGAGCTCGCGCGGCTTGGGGTGGCGGTTGATGCGGACGAAAGCCATGGCTCAGTCGATCTCGAATTGCCCGAGGTGTTCGCGCGCCTCGATGCGGTTGGCCGCGGGTTGTTCCGCCTTGTGCAGGATGAAGTCGCCCACGACCAGCGCGTCCATGTCCGTGGCCATGAAGCAGCGATAGGCGTCGGCCGGAGTGCAGACGATGGGTTCGCTGCGCACGTTGAAGCTGGTGTTGATGAGCGCCGGACAGCCCGTCCGGCGGCGGAAGACCTCGAGCAGGCGGTGCAGGCGGGGGTGGCGGTGTGCATCCACAGTCTGCAGGCGCGCACTGTAGTCCACGTGCGTGACGGCGGGGAGGTCGGAGCGGACCTCGTTGACGCGGGCCAATCCCGTCGCTGCACCGCCCGGTGCGCGGCGGCGATCCGCGCGCACCGGGGTGACAATGAGCATGTAGGGGCTCTCGGCGCCGCGCGGAAAATCAAAGTGCTCCGATGCGTGCTCCGCGAGGACGATGGGGGCAAAGGGGCGGAACGACTCGCGGAACTTTATCTTCAGGTTCATCTTCGCCTGCATGTCGGGCCGGCGCGCGTCGCCGAGGATGCTGCGGGCACCGAGGGCGCGCGGGCCGTATTCCATGCGGCCCTGCACCCAACCGACGACGAGGCCGCCGTCGATCAGCGCCGCCGTCTCCTCGCACAATGCGGCCTCATCGGATGTGCGGTGGTAGACGGCGCCGGCTGCGTTCAGCGCTGCTTCGATTTCTGCCGGGGAAACTTCCGGACCGAGGAGCGAGCCGTGCTGGCCGTCGGGTTTGGGCGGGGTGCGGGGGTTTTCCAGCAGCTGGTGCCAGGTGAACAGGGCCGCGCCGAGCGCGCCGCCGGCGTCGCCCGCCGCGGGCTGGATCCAGATGTTTTCGAACGGCCCCTCGCGCAGGAGCCGGCCGTTGGCCACGCAGTTCAGGGCCACGCCGCCGGCGAGGCAGAGGTTCTTCTGCCCGGTCAACCCATGAAGGTGCCGCGTCATGCGGAGGTAGATCTCCTCCGTCACCTGCTGGACCGAGGCGGCGAGGTCGAACTCGCGTTCCGTCAGCGGCGCCTCCGGGCGGCGCGGCGGCCCGCCGAAGAGCGCGTCAAACATCGGCGAGGTCATCGTCAGGCCCGTGCAATAGTCGAAATATTCCTGCGCGAGCCGGAACGATCCGTCGGGCCGCAGCTCGACGAGTTTCTCCAAGATCAGTCCGGCGTAGCGCGGCGTGCCGTAGGGCGCGAGGCCCATGAGCTTGTATTCGCCGCTGTTGACCTTGAAGCCGCAGAAATAGGTGAACGCGGAATAAAGCAGGCCGAGCGAGTGCGGGAAACGCAGCTCGTGGGTCAGCTCGATGCTGCGGCCGCGGCCGCTGCCGAGGCTGGCCGTGGCCCACTCCCCCACCCCGTCCACCGTCAGGATCGCAGCCTCCTCGAACGGCGAGGGAAAGAACGCGCTGGCGGCGTGCGCCTCGTGGTGGTCGGTGAACACATAGGGGCGGCGGTAGGCGCCGCCGAGACCGTCGTTCATCACGCGTGTCAGCTGCAGTTTTTCGTGCAACCAGACAGGGGCGGCGTGGAAAAATGATTTCAGGCCGCGCGGCGCGAAGGCGAGGTAGGTCTCGAGCAAGCGCTCGAACTTCAGCAGCGGCTTCTCGTAGTAGACGACGTGGTCGAGTTGCGCGGCCGTGAGCCCGCCCGCGCGCAGGCAATATTCGACGGCGTGGCGCGGGAAGGACGCGTCGTGCTTGCGGCGCGTGAAACGCTCCTCCTGCGCCGCGGCCACGATGCGTCCGTCCACCACGAGCGCCGCCGCCGCGTCGTGATAAAACGCCGAGATGCCGAGGATCGCGGTCATGGCCCGCCCCCGCGCATCTGGCGGATGTATTGCTCGACCGCGGCCTGCGTTTCGGTGTCGCCTTCGG
The DNA here is from genome assembly GCA_964601365.1 of uncultured Opitutaceae bacterium. GTDB lineage: Bacteria > Verrucomicrobiota > Verrucomicrobiia > Opitutales > Opitutaceae > Didemnitutus. The sequence goes on from CAZRNE010000004.1 coordinate 114,650, forward strand.
CCATGGCGATGCGCCGGGCCTCGGCGAGATGGCCGAGGGCGTCGATGGGTTGGTTTCGTTCGATCAGCAGCCGCGCGAGCCGGATCTGCAGACCGGCGGGCACGGGGCCGCTGCGCTCCGCGGCCCGGAGAAACCGGATCTGCGCCTCCGCGTCGTTGCGTCGCTCCGCCAGCAGCGCGGCGCGGAGATTATTCGCGTGATTGCGGGTCTGGCGTGCGGCAAAGTCGAGCGCGGCTTGCTCGGCGGCGGCCGGGTTGGTGCGGGCCAGCAGGCCGACCAAAGCCTCCAGCGCCATCTGCTGGCCGGGATCGCGGGCGAGAATGGCGCGCAGGTCGCGCTCGGCGGCGGTGGTGTCGCCTTGCGACTCCGCCCAGCGGGCACGGGCGAGGAGAAGATTGGTGTCGTTCGGCCGCACCGCGTGCAGCCGTTCGAGGAGCGCGCGGTGCTTTTCCGGCGCCTTCAGGCGGGCGTGCAGGTCGGCGAAGGCCGGCAGGAGCGCGATCTGCTCGGACACCGGGCTGCGTGCCGCCATGTCGTGCAGCAGGGTTTCCGCCTCGGCAAGCCGGCCCACTCGGGCGAGCTTGATGGCGACATTGCCGGCGACGGCATAATTATCGGGCTGCAACCGGCGGGCGCGCTCCGCCGCCGCGAGCGCAGCGGGCAGGTCGCCGAGGTCGTCGGCAATCTCATCCTCGATCTTGGCGAGAAACATGTTGCCGGGGTCGCGCGCGATGGCAGCAGCGATGGCTTCGCGCGCACGTTGCAACACGACGGGGTCGCGGGCCGCGGCCCGGGCTTGGGCGGATTCGCGGGCGAAGCGCGCCATGTCCTCCGGATAGGTAAGCTGGTTCGGAAAGGGCGGGCTTTGGATGAGCGGGCCGATCTTCTGCAGCACGCCCGCGCGTTCGCGCCCGGTGTAACCGACGGCGGCGGCGGTCGCGGCGGAATCGAGCCAGGCCGGAGCGCCGGCCGGGGCCGGGCCGAGCAAGTCCTCCGAACCTTCGGCCAAGGCGCGCGCGACGCGATAATTTCCTTCCCAGTCGAAATGCACGTGCTCGAAGAGCAGCTCGCGGCCGGCGATGGGCGCGCCGGACGCAGGATCCGCGCCGAGAAGGCGCGCAGTGTCCACCAGGCGCGCGGCGGGGTGGTCGGCGGCGATGCGGCGGATAATCTCGTTGATCCGGGGGTCGGGCCGGAAGCGCAGCGCGTCCCAGCGCAGCGCCTCGACGAAAAGCCGGCGCGCCGCCGCGATGTTGCCGGTGCGAAGTTCGAGGTCGCCGAGCATGAAGAGTGTGTCGGCATATTGCGGGTCGAGGCGGCGGGCTTCCTCGAGGTATGGGCGGGCGGTGGCGGGATCGTCGAGCCGCCAGGCGATGCGACCGCGGTCGTAGGCCGATTGCCAACGCGCGAGTTCGTCGCCCGCAAGGCCGGGACGGTGGCGCGAGAGGAGCGGCGGGCAGTCCTTCAGGTTGGCGACGACGGTGGACAGGAGCACCTTGGCGCCGGCGTCCTCCGCGACGCGGACAATGTCGCGCAGGTTGGCCTCGAAGTTGCGGTAGACGGTTTCGAGGCGCGGGTCGTCGCCCGTCACCGCCTGTTCGACAAACATGCCCATGCCGCCCCATTCGGCGGGCTGGGTGCGGCGGGAGAACCGGGCCAGCGCAGCGGCGAGGAGCTGGCCGGTGCGGGTAGAGCGCACGGCCACGCTGGCACGGATGGCCGGGAGCGGCGGTGCTTCCGAGAGATAGGAGCAGCCCGGGCCGTAGGGGCCGACGACCTCGTTGTTGCCGAGATAGATGACGAAGAGATCGGGAGCGAAGTCGGCGACGTCGCGCGCAATCTGGTAGACGACGTGGGAGTTGATCGCGACGATGGCGGTGTTGAGCACCTCGATCTCGCGGCCGGGGTAGCGGGCGCGGAGCTGGGCCCTCAACTGCGGCACGAAGCCGAAGGCGGGCGCCGGGATGCCTTGCGCTGCCGACTCGCCGAGCACAACGACGCGCAGCGTGCCGGGCGGTTTTTTCTTCGCGACGCGGAAGTTGAGCGGCCGCAGGTCGAAGCTCGCCGGCATGAAGAGGCTGACGAATTCCTGGTTGCTGCGGTAATGTCCCGGCTGGGAATCGGGCACGAGGAATGAAGCCGGCCGGCCGTAGCCCGTCACGCGCAGCCCCAGCTCAAGCGCCACAAGCAACAATGCCGGCACACCGAGCAGGGCGACGGCGCGGAATATCCAGAGCCGGACGGTGCTGCGGGGTGCGGGGGTGGCGGGTGTGGAGCCGGCGCTCACGAAACGGAGCGCCATCGTGCGTTTTACCGGCAAACGCTGTCAACCGAAGGCCGGCGCAAACCCGTTCCGAGCTAAGTTTTTTCCGGGGAAAATCTGGTTTTGGATAATTCAAAACGTCACCTCCCCCAGAGGGGAGCGGCCGTAACATTGAGAATTCAATAGCCCTTAGATTTGGAGAATAGAAACGTCACCAGTGGATAATTCAGTCGCCTGTCGTTATCTACGGATCCGTGGCTGGCCAAATTATCGTTTCATTCCCCCAGCCGGTCTCATCGCAATTTACGGAACGCCAACAAATTGCCGCCGCAATCGGTCTGAAGCATCGTTTCATCAGCACATCCAATATGCCTGAAAACCAAACCCGGGCGCGGGCTGGGGCCGTGGCGAGCCATAGCACATCACTGAGAATTTTGCCCTACGTGATTACCTTGCGCTCCAGATTTCATGGACTACTCCGAGGATCCCTCCCTCCAACGGCTGATTACCCCTTACGGCCTCCGGGCGCTCAACGGCGCAATGCTGACGCTTCATTTCCAACAACGAAGTAGCGCCCGCATACATCCCGCGCGGCCAGATCGGCCTGAATGGTTGAAGAAGGCAGGGCCACGTGGGCCAAGCGTAGGTGGGGGTGGTTTCTCCCTCGCTTGTATCCATTCCGCTCCCGCAGACCCCAATTAGGTAACCCTTGGAGTCAAAAACCGGCCCTCCGCTCATGCCTCCTCTCGTTATGCAATCGACCTCGTAGCATGGCCAGCGATACAGCCCACGATCACGCATCGTCGTATAAACTGCGGTGATCTTGCCCGTGGAAATATAGCCCGTTGCAGCCAACTCGACATCTTTCTCGCCTTTTTCAAAGCGCGCTCGCGTGCCCCGAAACCCACAGAACATCAGTTCTTCCCCAACCTCCGGTGTGCGCGTAGTCACATGGGCCAGGCGGACTGCTTTCGCTTTTGCCGTCTCGCCAGCGAATTCGAGAGAGATGATAGCAAGGTCGGTTTCCGCATCCACCCGAATGCCGACGGCTCGCCAATACGTCTGCCCTCCCTTGACGAAGCCGGTCAACATGCAGCCGGCCTTCCCCTGAGTAACGGCGGCGATCCACTCTTCCATCACATGTGCGGCCGAGAGTGCCACACCTGGGGCCACCATGACCGCCGATCCCTCAATGCGATCATAGCTTTCGTTGCCGAAATAGACCATCAGAAGCAGGCCATCGAATACGTCCCAATCAACGAATGCAGTCAAACCGGTGGTGGGACGTGCTGGGCAGAGCGTCGTGGCGAATCTTGCGCGCATTCGAGAGGGTGGCTTTAGCGTCGTTCCGAATGTAGCGGTAAGTGACGTTTTGTTGGGTCTATCCCTTTCCGGTATCGCGCTTGAGCGGCTTGGGCAGGAAAGCGTCTATCTCGCCGTCGGTGAACGTGAGGTCCTCCCGGAACTTTAGCGCCCTTTGCGCCTCGGCGTAGGCGTCGGAGTTGGTTGGGGGTGCCGACGCATACGCGGTATGCAGATCCTGGAGCAACTGGTCTCGCTCCACTTGGAGTGTCTCGATGGGCTTCTCACCCATGGCCAAATCAGTAAGCAGCGAGAAATACTTCTCCCGGATGAGCCACAGTTCGCTTGCGGCCTGCTTGTGCTTCTGAGCCAGCTCGCCATGGTCGAAGTTCTTCGTGTAAGCGTTGAGGGCCAAGAGGGCCGTTGAGAGGCACGCGCCAATAACGGTGGGAACCTTGCCGGCGCCGAACACCGTGGCCAGGAACCCGCCGGTGGTGAGGGCGGCCAGGACGATCTGCGCAACCTTGATGCGGTTCAGTCTGGCAAGCAGGATGTCCGCACATTTCTCGTGCGTCTTGTGGCTATAGACGACGCGCCCGAAACACTCCCGCAACTGCGCCTCCAGCACCGCCCTCGAATGTGGGCTGTCTTCAGTCTGGGAATGAGGTTCCATAGATTTCGCGCCACTTCTGCTTGGCTGACCACTCTTGCTTGGAACTGTCGTAGGCGATGGCTTCCTTGGCAAGGTTGCAGGCACGGCGTGCCTTGTATTGGAACAGACCCTTCCCGTAAACGTAAGCCCCGCTGCCTGGGGCGCGCCACCACTCTTGCTCGCTGTCCTGATTGGCCATCCAGTCGAACACGTCCCGGCTGAAGAAGTCGTAATAGAGGTAGGACTTGTCGCGATACTGGTAGTTCTCGATGAACTGGTAGGCGAGGGTGTCGATCAACAAGCCGCCGATCGGCACATCCCAAGTCTTCTTCCAAGCGCGCAACATTCGGGCGAGGCGAACAAGGTTCCCGTTGGTCGCATCGTTGCGCTCCTTGAGGGCGGCAATTTCCCTCCTCGGGTCGGTTGTGCCCCAGCTCCCGCCGCCATTCGAGTCCGGGTAGGTGTAGGAACCGCTGTCATTCACGAACACCGGCACTACCTCGAAGGTTATCCCGTCGTCGAAGGGGACGAGGATCACCTGTCCGTCGGCGCGGATGGAGGTGACAGAATAGGTTTCCTTGATAGACGCCCGGACGGCTTGCAGGAGGGCCGCCTGCCCGTTTCCCGTGTGCGCGTTGTATTGGTGGTAGAGCGCGTTTGGCAGCTCAAAGATCATGTCCACATCGCTGAATCCGTTGATGGCCGTATTCCGTCCATAGGACCCGACGTAGAGGGAATGCGCCGAGTCGGAGAACGTTGTCCAGAAGTCGGTGTTCAGGCGCCGGGTAATCCGATGGTATCGGGTGGAGATGTCTTCTCCCTTGGTGACCGTTTGATTGGCGCAAAAGGACGTGAACCATTCGGCGAGGGGCATAGTGGTAGAGCATGTGCGCCGCTGATGCGGCTTGGGTTTTGTGCATCGCCGCGTGGCCCCGCGGATGTCTCTCGTGTATCCTGTGAGCGCCGAGGCGTGTCAAAATGAAAGCCGCGGTCCCGAACTCCAAACCCATGGCCAGCTGGCCCGAGGTCAGTTTCTGGGCCTGTCGCTACTGCTAAGTCATACTGGGCCCACGACGGATTAGTGAAGTGAATCAGAAAGGGGCCAACAAACACCGAAGATTCATCACCAGTTGGGCCCTCACCGCCTCCGGGGCCAGCCGCCGCTTATCAGCAAGCCCATCCATTAAAGTAACGATGTCCTTGGGGTGGGCCGCCCTCCCGCCTATTTTCACGAAAGGTCCGTCGGTTTCGGTCAGCAATCTCTCCAGCGGAATCGCGGATATGGTCGATTGCCCGGCTGGGGTGGTGAGCATGGCTGCGTTAACCGAAAAATAGCAGCCGAGTTCGACGGCACGCCGAAGCTCTGAGGCGCTTCCGCTGAACCAGTGGAGCACGACCCTACCTCGCTCAACAGGAAGGTGTTTCTCGACTAGGTTCAGAACCTGACCTGCGCTGCGGATCGAATGGACGCTGAGGATTTTTCCTCCCGCCTGAGCGCATAGCTGAAGGATCGCCGTAAACACTTCGGTCTGCTGGTTGAATGAACCATAATATTGCCGGCCCGCATCGAGGCCAACCTCCCCCACATAACGGGTGCGCGGCAAGAGCTCCTCGAAAAGGGCGAGTTCGTCGGCCCGCTGAGCAACCAATTGAGGGTGGAGGCCCAATGCGGCGCGAACGTGCGCGGTGGATCGTGTTAGCTCTTCGTTTCGCAGATAGGCCTTGGGTGTCGTGGTTACCGCAAGCGTCGCGATACCGGCCGTCTCGCACTCCTGGATGTTCGCCGGAAAATCCGGATACAGGTCAAGATGGCAGTGGAAATCGACGCCGCGGATGTCGTCGGCCGTCATCGAGGCGCCGTCTTTACCCCGGCCAACAGCGTTTCAATTTCTTTCATACCGTCCCGATATACCTTCGCGTAGTCGTCGAGCAAGTCCGGCACATCGGTCAGGGGGCCCGGCTTGTGGATGGCGAACCTCGCCAGCCCTGGGTTCTTCTTCAAGGCATGGCACGCGAACTGGAACGATCGGATGTGTTCGCCCTCGGCATGGGTGGACGGGATCAGCCCGGAGAGTTTGGTAGTGTAGTCGGTGGGATCGTCGCCGAGCCCCTTGAGAATGGACGCCCGTCGGATCAAACATGGCAAACAATGACCGCAGTGCTCCGGTGCGTGCCCTTTCCAACGAGCCTTCTCCGGGGAGGAGCAGGACATCGTTTTCTTGAGGTGCTTCTTCAGGAATTCCCGGCGAGCGCACCGACCGACCATCCAGCCCTTGGTGCGCGTGGCATAGGGGTTGAAGAGAGTTACATCCAAGCCCAAGTCCCGGAGCAGCTCATTCCATCTGGCGAGATAGAAAGGGTGTGCCGTGCGGGTGCTGAGCGCACCTAATCGCAGTGGATCGAGCGGAACGTTCAGGCTGATCAGGCCGTTTTCCGGCACAAAAACGCGCGTCGGCCGGTTGATTCCTGTGGCCAGGAACGCAGCCAGAGCAAAGAAGAGGAAGGACCGCGACCGTTGCGTGTCCTCGTTCCCTCCGTCCTTTATGGAACCGTGCGGGAAGCCGCTGTGGATCCGCACCGAATCAACGTTCTTCTGCCCAAATTCGCCTTCGAGCAGGGCGACAACGGCCTTCTGGTAATGGCTGGTGACGCCATGCCAGTAGTGGCTCACGAAGAGCGGACGCTCCTTGGCGTCCAGCAGATCAATCGCGCCAATAAAGCTGTCCAGCCCGCCGGAGAGCAGCGACACGCACGAATAGGGATTCATGTTCAACTCATTCGGCGGACCAACGATCTTGCGGTATTTGGCGGGTCGCGGCCGGAACGTGAACTCCCAGCGATCACCGGTCAGGAAATTGAGCATTCTCGCGAGCAAGGGAGCCTGCCCCGACCACAACCCCACGTCGCTCACCGGCAGATAGAGATGAAGCTCCCGCGTCCAGCCATCCTGCGAGTGCGCGACGCGGGATACCCGGGTATCTGTGCCCATGACGGCCGTCGCCAAGAGCGCCAAGTCGAAGGCTGCCTCGCTGGGCGTAAGGCCGCGGACTCGGGCCGCACCGAGCAAGTTGTCCAAGCCGAACTCGAACGACTTGTAAACGTCGAGGCAGCGAACCTTGCTCGTTTTCGCGTGTTCGTCACCCGTCTTGGGCGAGAAGCGGTCGCCCGCACCGAGCTGCATGACGATATGGTGTCGGTTCATGGTGTTATTCCTCGGTTCGGCTGACGATCACCTCGAGCGCCAACTCGTATATCTTGCCCGCCTCGGCATCGAGCTGCGTGGGTGTGAAATTGCCGAGTTTGCCCAATCGCGTGCCGACCGCGTCGCGCACGGACCCCTTGATGAGGTCGTAAACCTCCTGCTGCAGCGTTTCGATGTCTGCGATGTTGTTGGGCAGACTGATGGCCTTGGTGCCGATGTCGTTAAGTATCCTGTGCCGGATCGACTGCGCGACGAAGTTGATGACGAGTTCATTGAGGTCCGCGGTTGTGAGCTTCTTATGGTTGTCATCATGCCCAGCGGTCATTTCTGCAAAGGCCTCTGCGAGGGAGGCTCGGGCAATACCTTCATCAATCGACCCGCCATCATGAGCACACAGCGCGTCGATGAGTTCGGCGCAGACCTCTTCCACCGGCTTGTCCACGAACCGCTCGAGACCGATCTTCTTAAGGGCTTCGTCTGTGCCGGACTGCGCCGCGGCTTGGGCGAACCCGAGAAGGTTGGCGGCCGTGTGTCGGGGCACGCCCATCCGGTGCGCTGCGGTCCGGGAGCCGCCGCTGGAGCGAGTAATATACTGTCTGACGGCACGACCGAGTCCTCCTCCGGCGCCTGTTCGGGCATAGCCCGAAAAGCTCGCCCGTGGGCTTTGGAATCGCTTGGGTTCCGCAGGCTGCTCGATAGGAGGTGGCACCGGCGCCGGTTGGGGCTGAACGCTAGGCTGCGCGGGGGCAACGGGCGCTACGTTTGGGGGACCGGGGGGATGGGGCAGGACCGGTTGGTCGGGCGGAAGCGGTGCCTGGTTGGGTGGGATGGGTGCTTCGCCCGGTGCGGGTTCAACCCACGAGGGAACGAGCGGGGTCCCAGCACCGGGGCCCGTTGAGGATGCGGATGTGCCCATAAGCGGATTTAGTTGAGCGTCTGGAGGCGATTCTTGGCGGCGGCCTGGAGGCCCTTGTTCTCGGTTTGGGTGCTCCAATCCGAAACCAGCTTCCTGAACGCGGCTTTGGCGTCCGGTTGGGAGATGGCACTGTCCCAGCCCGAGGGAGCCCACGCGCCCAGTTGCTTCAGGGGTCGGGTGCGGAGCAGCTCGATGATCAGCGGCTGGAGTCCCACATGGTGCTTTGCCACCAAGCTCAGCCCGTAAATCCCTGCCGGGCGGGTGATCCAATCCTTGGCCGCGAGAACCCGATCCCGCAGTTCGTTGAAGACCGCTTTGGCCTCGGGCCCGAGGAGCTTCGCAACCGCGGACTCCTCTCCCGCCGCCGCGAATTCACCGCCGCAGAGTCGCTCGATCAGCGGCTCCAAGTGCCCCAGGGGCATTGCCGCCCCCGAGAACGCTCGCTTGTCCCGCGTGATAAACATGTAGGGCCGCAGGTCCTTTCCCCCGATCTTCGGGTCCAATGCCAGCCACGCCATCGCCGCCGGCTCTTTCGTCCACTGGGTGATCGTTCCTACAGTTTCTTTGGGCGCCGCCGCCTCGGGTGTGCCAATCGACTTCTCGAGCTGGTCGAGTTCGGTGAGCACACCCGTGGCCGAGGCTGCGACCCATTTCACGAGGTCATTGTATTGGTCCGGCGCAAAACGCTCCAAGAGCATGATCTTGGCGAGCACGGGCCGCTCAATCGCCGATTTGAATCCGCGCGCCTCAGCAATCGACTCGCGCAGCAGGATGGAGTTCAGGAATCGCTTCACCTGCCGCGGATTACCGTTGGTGCCATCGTTCAGCAGCCCGGTGAGCTGCGTGGCGAGCGTGAACGCCTGATCGACAACCGTCGTGTCCGTGACCTTGATCGTCTCCACCGCCGCCCGGTCCAGGCCGCGCGATGCCCAAGGCTTCTCCAACGCTTGCTTGGCCGCCGCCAGGAAAGGCTCGAACTCCACCGGCGGCAATTGCGCCTGCAACAGCAGCAGCGAAATGTATGTCCGCGTCTCGGCGGGCCCGAGCGCGGGAATACGGAAAGGGACCTGGATCAGCTTTTCCAGATAGTTTCGGGCATAGCTGCCGGCCCCGACGCCGCCGGGAAGGTCCGGGAAGTGCTGCCGGACGGCGTATTCGACCATCGCCTCGTCCACCGCGATGATGAAGGCTGAGTTATCGACGAAGAGAAATAGCCGAATCGCCTCCAACGTTTCGACAATCGTCCCCGGTAAGCAGCGATCCAGGTCATCGACCAACACGACGAGTCGTTCGATGCCGGCCTCGCCGAGGAGCTTCTTGAACTCGCTCCGGAAGCCTTGGATTTCCTCGGGCACGTTGCTCTTTGCGTCAGCAGGCGCCTCCTTCAGAAAACCCTTGGCCTGTTCCACCAGCTTCGCGGCAGCATCACCGGTCGGTTCGGCGGCAAGCGACTTTACGATGCCCGTCAACGCCGCCAGATGCCCGGGCAGGGGGACGCCGGTAGCCATTGAAAACCCCAATCCCCCGGCGTGCTTCACGACCTTCAGCCAGTCGATGCGTTTGATGAGCTGTTCGACGTGCTCACCGACCTTTTTGATTCCGGGCCGCGCCGCCCGGATTTCCGTCACAATTGCTTCAAGCATCACGAGCTTGGCGTCGTCGAAGCCTTGAAACGTCCAGCCGTTGAACCGCAAGCACAGCGTCTTGGGTTGGTCTTTCAGACCCTCCTGAACCATCGCGAGCACGCTGGATTTGCCCGCGCCCCAATCTCCATGGACGCCGATGGTTATCGGGTTGCCTCGGGCCTTGCTTAGCAGCGCAACAATGGACTTCGCCACCGGCCCATACTGGATGAGGTCAATGATGGTCTCGTTGTCGTTGAGATACATGTCCGACAACCTACTGGCCTCGGAGGCGTGTCCATTCTTGGGCGCTGAGGATTTCGCTGGCACTGGGGGCTTCTGTCAGGCGGATGATAAAACAAAGCAGGCCACCGCCGCTGTTCGCGACGTGTAGCCCGATCCGCCTAGCTCAAGTTAGAAACGTATAGGATGCAAGCGCGATGCATGCAACCGAGGTCCATTAAACGTCGTGATGCCAAGAAGCGCGGAGGCCGCGCACCGGACTCTAACCCGCGGCTCGGTCGCCCGCCTCGCAATCGGTTTTCGGCCCCGTAGCCACCGCCAAACCATACAACGGGTGATCTGCGCCCCCGGGGCACTTCCATCGGGTCCCCACAAGCACATATCCCATCGCCCGCAGGAGCGTCGGATTCCGGCAGTTTCTGGCAACGGACGCCTGCTCACGCACCCGAAAAGGCGGGAGGTCGGGATGGAGTTGGCGGATCACCCTGATACGCCGAAGGGTGAACTCTTCCGTCGTTTCCGTCTGCCGGCGCATCTCCTGCACAAGGAGAGGCATCTTCTCATACATCATGGTCCCCATCGACGCGCCGAAAGGGAGGAACGAGATAAACGAGGCGCTGCAAACCCGACGGAATGGTCGTGCTGCCCTGATACGCGACGCGAGGTGCGGCAGCTTGCCAATGTATTCCTCCTGACGCGCCCGCCAATCGACCACGCCTCCCCGGCGGCGTTTCTGCGCGTTGAGTCGCTTGCGAACCCAGGCGTAGTCGTTTCGTCCGAGCCACCTGACTGCGGTATGCCAACAGGTCGATGTCACACGTGACCTGCCACGACATACCGTCCTGCGGTGGCGCGTTCGCATGATTCGGAATGACTTCATCCGCTCTGCATTCGGCAACCGCGGGATCGGCAGCCCCTCCTTGGTTGCCAAGCCGAGCAGCCGGACGATTCCGATCCCGAGATCGGCCTTAAGGGCGTTCATCGTCCAGGCCCGATCGAACCACCGCTTGCGCAACAGTGCCCGGAGATTGGCTTCGGTCTGTTGTGAATCTACCTGGGGTCGAATATCGAGGGCATCGAGCCGCGTGTGGATGTCGGCGATGGAAAGATCCAGAAACCGCATCACGAGCAGGTGCATGCGAAACGAGCGGTGATTGGCCTTGTTTTTCACCGTCTGGGCCGGCCAGGCAGAGGCATCATCGGGGTCGAACAGCAGGTGACGCTGTGCCCACTCATGCTCGCTGCGCTGGGCATAGAACTGATGCAGGAAGTCGGTCCGCCGAAGTTGGCCGCCACGAAGCAGCCCCCGTCGGTCAAGTTGCTCGTGATAGAGGCACCTCAGGCGATCCGGGTCGATCGGTTGCGGACGGTTGCGCAGCATCCACCGAACGTCGCGCGCATAGATGACATCCATGCCATCGGGGAGTGGGGCACTGCGAACGCTGACGGCATCGTCGGCCATCGGGTAGTCGAACTTCCAAAACTGGCCAGGCACGAATTGCGACACCTCCAGCGGCTCCGTGTGGTGCGGGCAGCAGACGACGCCTGGCACCTGATGGACGCGCCGCCACCAGGTGTGGCCGACCCGGCGCAGGTCCCGGTCACGGCACTTTGCGCAAAAGTAGAGGTGCCGGAGTCCGTCCTGTGCCGGGTCGCGATGCCACTTGAGGAGATTCATCGCCACCGCCCGATTACCCCGCATGGCCACCTTGACCCGCTCAGCGAGCTCAGCGGGCATGAGAAAGGCCGCAATGGGAAACATGGTGTGGTGCTGAATGAGGTCTTCGGCAGTCAGCCCGACCCGCGTCCCGATCGTCTTCGTCAGGGCCTCGATACCGCACGGAAAATCAAACGGCATGACCAGCCGGGGATTCCCGAACAGGTGCTGGGCGAATTGCGAGCGGCTGGGGCCGATGAGGCCCCCGTATATTCGCGCCAGCAGGCTGAACAGCGGCTCATCCTCGTAGGGCCCTTCGATATACGAGATCATGCGGGATGGGCCACAATCCCCAAGGCCTCAAGTGCGGCCAGCTTGTCGCCGGCCTTGGCCGCTTTCCTCATCTTCCCGGCCACCGTTTCTGCAACGTCTGCAGAAATGGTGACAGGGGAAGAGCGCGGCGGCTCCAAACCCGCAATCGGTTCGGCGCCGACTCGTTCGGTCTCCACGCGCGCTATGGCGTTGAACGCCTCATTCATCGTCTTCGCCACCGTCGCGATGTCCTTTGCCTCGGGTGCCTTCCCCTTCAGCTCAACCAGGCGGTCCTGCACGGTGTAGAAGAGGAGCTTGGACGTTTCCCTCAAAACGTCGGCCGTAAGGCGCTCTTTCTTGCGCCCGAACAGCCGCATCTGGGACAGCATAAACAGCTTCACGGCCAGGTCTGGAATGCCGCCGGATAGATCCAGCACCACTGCAGAGAGGCCCGCCAAGGGGTCCATTTCCGCGACGTATTGGTAACGCGCCATCTGCCCAAAGAAGGCGTCCCAGACCTGACCAGCCACAAACGGTGTGTAAGGGGGAATCTGGCTCAGGAAGCGGCGCGACGCAGCTAGGTTCTCCTTCAACAGTCCAGCCGTGGCCGGAGTTCCGATCACCACCACTGCAACGCCGATGCAGTTCATCAGCCGGACGAAGTAATTCAGTGCGCGGCGGGTGCCGTCGTGTGCAGCCTGAATGAACTGAAACTCATCCACCACGAACAGACCCACGTTGTATTCCTGGCAGAGCTGGAAGTAGAGGCTCTGGATGCGGTTGCCGGTGGCCCGGTCCACGCCCCAATCGCGCGCCAAGGGGATGCTCAGGGTCTGCTCCGCCTGATCGAATATCTCCCGACCGAACGACTTCAGGGAACCATCCTGGAACAGGTTGAGCCGTAGGCAGGGTATCTGCGTGAAGGCGACACGATTCCCGTTGATGAGATAGGCCTGCTCCACCACCGGCGGAAAGTCCTTGGCGGCGAAATCTATCGAGAGAGTCTTGCCGGTGCCCGGGGGCCCGATAACTGCGGCACCCAGGGGTATGAACGCATAGCGCTCGGGTAGCCGCCGCCAGTCCTTGAGTTCCTTCCGATCGCGGGCCACTTGGCGGCGATACTTTCGATCCAGCGGATTCCGATACTTGTAGCTTTGTCGGATGAGCAGATCGACTTCCTTGACCGCAGCCATGTGCGGGATCCCCGGCAGGAAGAACTCGCGCAAAGCGAACGCTGCGTGCGGGCGGAGATGTGCGGGAAGGCGGCGTTCCGCCGGATCGTAGGCCGGCTTCACCGTAAGCAGGTCCCGAATCTGCTCCTTGGTGCGGATCGGTCCCAAGGCGCCGATGAGTGGATTGCCGCGGTAGGCGGCGATCGGGTCATCCAGATTCAGGTATTCGCCCGGCGTTTCGATAGGCTGGATCTTACCGGGGATAGTGCTCACGAGGCGTCCTCCATCATCCCGGCGATTTCGGACTCATCTTCGGCCTGTAGTTCGGCAAGAGTGACCGAAGGCTGTCCGCCGTCCGACGGCGGCGGCGTCACACCCTGCGCTGCGATCAGGTGCTTTTGGTTGGCCAGGTTCTCTGCGCGATCAGATTTATCGTGGCGCCGTTTCGCCACGGAGCCGCGCGCTGCCTTGGTTTTCGCCATGGCGCCCTCGATGATCTGTTGCTGCTCGCACTCGTGGGCAATGTCACGCACCTCGTTTTCGCCCTCATAGACCGCCTTTGCCACCGCGCTCGTCGCCTTCTCCCCTTCGTAGTCCGCAACACTCCATGTGGCAAATCGCTGGGAGCGTGGCGTCAGTTGCATCTTCACCAGATCCTCTCCGTCGTGGAGGTAGAACCACGAATAGCTCGCGGGGTGATAGGTGACATCGACACTCCAGCTGCCATTCTCTGCCGCATTCGCGCACCAGGCATTGAATTTCGGCAGCGTCCCGGGGACGGGCTCATAGAACATTTCCCCGTATTTCACTCCATCGCGGGTCAGATCCGCCTTGGCGGTCGGCAGGCACCACCGCATGAGTGATTCCATGGGCCAGGTCTTGCGACGACCGGCGCGGTCCGTGAGCCCAAAGTCCCACAAATTGCGTGGCGATGGGACCAGGCCCGCCGCGATCATCTCCGGGGTGCGCGGATAGTCCTTAATGACGTGGTAGTGCGTCTGCAGAATCCACGAGATAATGAGCCGATTGCTCTCGAAGTAGTCCATGCACGCGAGTGCCACCGGGCTCTCGTCGCCGCGTTCCTTGGGCCCGTTGGTATGGCCGGGAACGCTCTCGGCCTTTTTGGTGACCGCAGAGTTATAGGCCTCGACGAGGCCTTTCAGGTCGGGCCGGAAGGCTGGCACGATCGTGAGTCCGCGAATTACCCGCTTCTTGACCAGCACACCATGCTTGTAGCTTGCGCCCACACCGTCTTCAGCCAACCGGGTGGGCAAGCACGCCGATACCCACTCGTTGGGGCCGATCTTCCGGCCGTAGCGGGCACACAGCTGAACCTTGTCCTCAGCCGCGGATAACAAGGCCAAACTCACGGCATCATAGCTCTCGTTGCCGAGATGGAGGTAGAAGCCGACGATCATGTGGCTGAACGCATCCGTCACCAGATAGAGGACCGCCTTCTTCTCCAACGGCAGCCGCGTATCCTGGTGGACCAGATGCCAGTCCAACGGGGTGGCATCGACGAAGAAGACCGCACCAGGTCCCCCTACCTTCGACGCGGTCTTTTGCCGCCGGCGGCGCAACCAAAGCTCGAATCTCCGCTCGCCATAGAGCCTCCGCAGGAGCATCTCGAAATCATCGTCGAGTTCCGACCAATAGCAGAATTGCTTGTAGGATGGGTAGCTGCCTGGAGGAAACCTGGCCAATTCCTCGTCTGAGGGCACTCCGTCACGGCAATCGAGGTCGAGGAACAGATTGCCTACCGTGAGCTTCCACGCCCGTCGCCGCTTCCCCGCCGTTGACCCTGCGAAGAAATACTTCCGGGACCCGGCGATGATCTTCTTCACGTCCATGTCCAGCACGACGTAGGCCTTCCTCCCGTCCAGCCTCGGCCGCCCCGCAGGGTTCCTCGGCACACCGGCTTCGGTAGCCATGTTCACCCGGGCTCCCAGGCCAATGCCCTTGAGGCGACGAAACCACCTCCCGGCCAGCGCCTGCGGCGACATACCGCCCTGCAGATACCGGATGAACATGCGGAACAGGTGTGCGGGCTTTACCTTCCGCTCTTGCGAGATACGGCGGATGACAGGCCAGCGCGTTTTGGCGAGAAGGGCTTCGGTGTCCAGGTCGATCAGCGGCTGGATTAGTTGCGTGTTCTTATCCATCCGGGCGACCTGTGCCGGCGTTAGTTTGCCGTCGGGGATGCGCATGACTGCGAGCGGCTCCACGTCGGTGAGCAACCACTCCCCTGTTTCCACGAAATGCGCTGCTTGCTCCACCGGATAGAAGCATTCGCGTGCGCGCGGGTCCTCGGTCGAAATCACGACCACATGTTCGTTCATCACCGCGAGCACGCGCAGGTAGAATCGCTTCGGCATCCTGACTCGCTGCTTATTCGCCCCGCGATAGGCCTGCCGGATTCTGTTCTCGATCATCAGGATGGTCTCAGTCCGTCGCTCTCGATAGACCTGTCCTTCAATAAAGGGGTGGGTGATACGAGCTGGGGTGGTGGGAAGGGTGTCAATCATGGTCAAGCGACCGCACGCAGCGGCTCAATGGTTGCAGTGGGAAGGTAGGCCCCACGGAGATCCAGTGGGAGGGTTCCTTTAAGGGTCAGGTGGTAAGCGACAGAGAGGGCGGTGCCCCGGGGCAGGCCCAGGGCGGCATCACATCGCGAGCATACCGTGCGCAGGGGTGCGCCAGTGCTTAGGTGAGGGACGATCCATGCCGTGGCGTCACGAACAACATGATCATCGCACGGCAGTCGGCCCGCCTCGGCGAATTCCATGAGCAGCTCCATGTTCGCAATGAGCTGCCGTGGCAGGCGGGTATCGAGGATCAGCGACCATGGGATGCGTCGCTTCGTCCAATACGCCTGCTCGATAGCGAGTTTCTCGATAACCCGCTCCGTGAGGTCCTTGGCCTGTTTCACGGCATAAGCCTGTCGCTGGAGCATGCCGCCGGGTCGCTCGAAGGTGACAACCAAGTCGGTGGACATGATGATGTCCTGCTTCTTCCCGCCATGTGCGACGGCCGGGTGATTCACCTGCAGCTCAAACGCGATTTCGCGCGTCAATGCCGGTTCCAGGGCGACCTGCTCCGCGAGATTCACGACCCCCATTCCCGGAGCGTGGAACATGAGGTTTGTGTCGAATTCCGGGATGGATACCGGGTGCATTACCCGGTTCACGATCCATGATCCGAACATCGTCCGGAAACCGAACGATGGAAAGTCCACTACAGTAAACAGTGGCTTATATTCTTGTGGTGGCGCCTCGAGCAGGCACTTGCCCTTGGCGACCACGCACTTTGCATAGTCGCGCGCCAAAAAGTAAGGATGGAAACGTCCGCTCATGACGACAGGCGGAGCAAAACGGCAAGGCCGTCACACCGATATTTGTTTTTCATTGGCCTATAGCCACTTAGCGTGGCCGGACAGAGTTCTATTCAAGTTGCGCGCCCACCCGGCCCGGCATCTCTGCCGGCCGAAAGCGCGCCCGTCCGCGCAGTTTTCTTGACTGCGCAATAGTGCCGGGCCATCGTCCAGCCGTCGGAGCTCGTAACTCCGACGAATCGGTTTCAGCCCGTCACGCTGCCACGTCGCAAGACGCGGTGGACCTCAGGTTGAAGTCCTTTTCTAGGCAGGCCGACGGCTCATTCTGACGAGCGACCCGTCGGCCTGTTGCTTTTGTAAGGTCCGTTATGCTGCCTTCAGCTTATAGACGTGGGCGCCTCCCTTCTCGCCCCTCGAGGAAATCTCGAACAGTCGTTCGGTTACTCTGAGATGGTAAAGCTCCTTGCTGTAGCGACCGCTGACAATCTTACCAGCCGCTGCGGGATACCGTTCTTCGACGTAGTCCCTGACGTTCTGGAGCGTGAACGGCTGCGTCTGCGAGCGCACGGCTTCCCGAATGATGTCCTTTACCGACTTCGCAGCTCCAAGCCCCGCGGATCCGTTTGCCTCCTTCGGTTTCGCCCGATGCACACCCTTTGTAGAACGTGACCGAGCGCTGCGGCCCCCATGGGCCGCTCCGCGCGTCGGTCGAGGAGCCACCTTGGCCTCAAACCGATGTTTCCGCAGGCTCACCATCGAGTCCCCGCCGCCCCGGAGCGCCTCGATCGCGGCATTGCAGCGACGAACAAAACTGTCCCGTTTAGCTTCAATATCCCTGATGATCGCATCCATTTGATCGGACATAGAGGGAAGCCTATGCCCCTCCCAAGAAGGCCTGACAAGCAAGAAAAGGATACCCCTCCCAAGGAGACCCATCAGTAGCCGAATGGGGCCCTCTCCCAGACCACTCCCAATAAGGGCTCCCCAGAGGAGAAACTGAGGCCATTGAATTCTCCAAAAACGCACGTGGTGTGGCCTATTCAGCAGAAAAGCCGTTCAATCGGAACGCGCAGGGCCTTCGCCAGGGCGATGATCTCCACGTCACGCACCAGCCGCTCCTGGCTTTCGATCCTCGCCAGAGCCGACCGATCCAGCGAAACGCCCTGGATTTGCAGCTTAGCCACCAAAGCCTCCTGACTCAGCGGCACTCGCCTCGCATACCGGAGCTTCCGGATAGTTGGACCGATGGTGTTCTTCGATGAGCGCTTAGGCACGGAAGTGGTGTGTGAGAATCACACGTTGACAATAGCCGCCCACGCGCTACCTATGGTGTGAGATTCACACGAAATGAATCCTGACAAATGTGCCCGCCCCGGGCAGAAGGTGCCCGGCGGTTCCCCGACGGCGGCGGAACGGCTCGAAGCCTATATCGCCGCAGGGCAGGTGATTGAATTCGAGCGCGGTTTCCCGGACAAGGAGTTCCCCTACGTCATCTGCTCCATGTGGGGTGCGGTTCCAACGAACGAACTCTTCGTTCGGCTCACCAATGGTGACGTGTCGTTCATCGACTGTGTTCGATCGTCGCTTGAGGTGCCCGCGATGGGCGACCGCATGTTCGGCATGGACGTTGAAGACGCCAACACGGCCGGCGCGCTCGCCGACCGGATGTGGGAGCGCCACAAACATCAGCTCATCCGCAAAGAAGGGCAATGAGGGCGAAAGGCTTGAAACAGGAAAGGAGCAAGCCGCGGCCGGACAGGCCCTGCTCTGGCACGCCGCGGACGTTCTTGCGGGATTTCGCCCCTCTGGAGGCCGCCCTTGCGCGGAGCACCCCAAACCGCGGCACCGTGATGACGCCCGAGCGGATGATAGTCGAATTGCATCTGACTCCACCGTTGGTGCGCCGGATCGAGCAGCGGTATCGCATTCTATTCCCTTGGTTTGCGACGGCATACGCCATACTGAAGCGGCACGATTTGCTGCCGGCGACAAGAACCCCGTGGAAGGACTGGCTGAAGCGCTATCGACGACGACGCACCGCGGCCCGCTGCGACGCGTAGGATTTGTCGTGAAACCCCTCTCGGCACCCCTCTCTTGGGAGGCATCACCCCCTCTCTTAGACACCTGCGGGGAGAACGATCATGAGTGAAATCAATTCACGTCGCTTGATTCCGTGGCTGGTGACAGCATCAGACCTACAGAGGTATCTCGGGCGGGCCTGCACCCAGTGCGCACGCGGACGTGTGACCTTTTTCTGCTACGTCTTCAGGTCGGGACCAAAAGAGGGACACGCCACCTGGTGTGTCTTGTGCCTATTACTGGTTCTGACATGCTCGTGGCGGCCTTGGTTGATTACCTGCGAGGACGCTACCGATGTGTGCAGCTTTCGACGTTACGGAAGAGAGGCCCCAAAGATCGGCGGGCGGCGCCAGTCTCTCCCAGGTAAATCAACTACGGAGTGCATTAACCGTGCGCATCCTGCACTGCACAGACTTTCACGCGAACAAAGCCTGGTTCGACTGGCTCGTTGATCGTTCCTCCGAATACTCAGTGATATGTGTGACCGGTGATTTCCTGGATTTACTCGAAATGCACTGGGTTGAGACCCAGGTGCGAATGGTGAAGGACGCCGTGAAGCGCATTGAATGCACGCTGGCATTATGCAGTGGTAATCATGATTCGTTTACCGGTGAACCGGCTCCTGAGAGCCTTCACCATGCTTCATGGCTGAACGGTCTCCGCCGAGAAGAACCCCGTGCAGGCCATGCTGACGCAGGCGGGCGACATTTTCGCCACACCGGCGACCATCCGCCCGCCGCACAATTACCTGGTGATACTCAGCCTGTTTGTCGGTGACGGCGCGGAAGCGTCCGAAAGCTATACCTTCAAATATCCCTGACATGCGTAGAATCATGTTTTTGAGCGGCTTGCCGCTTACTGGGGCCACCGTGCCGGCCCAGTCCGGTGCGGTGCCGCCGGCTCCGCTTGAAGGGAAAATCGACCTGATGGAGGCCATGGTCGGCGACAACGCAAACGACACCCCCGGCGATGGCCAAGGCCTATGTTGGCAACGCCATGGGAGTGATCGGCACCGACGCTGCCATCGAGACAGCCGACATCGCGCTGATGCAAGACGAACTCGGAAAGATTGCGGAAATAGGACCAGATCGGATTCGGATTCTACCGTTCAATATGAACTTACGATATGAACAGAGTAAGAGTCAGTGTGCGCAGCATCGTCTGAACATTTTCTCAGCAGGGAGCACGATTTGAAATTGACACACGATGCTATTAGCTGCGCCTCATTATCAATCGTGCGATGCCTTTACAATTTCCTCGCTCTAGCACTGGTGGCTCTCTGGCTACCTGCGACGCTGCGCTGTGAGATTGAGACGCTGCCTGGTCTGGAATTCTTCGGCTGCGCGTCTCCGTGCAAAGGTGCCGACGACAGAAATTGCAGTGACTGCGCCAACCTCGAAACCGGCCTAGTCAAGATTTCGAACGAACAGATCAAGGCGCCGGTCCCGGCCGAATCACTGCTCTGTCAGTGCGAGTTTTGTCTGAGGCCCGAGTTTCCAGCAGCAGATTCCAACGTGCGCGTCACGCGGATGCAGACTGGCACTCGTGACGAACGCCAGCGAACTTGGCATTTTGTTCGGCGAGCGGCCCTGCCGTCTCGCGCTCCTTCGGTCTAATCGCCTGATCGGCCCCTGCGTCGGGCCGGCGCGATTTTAGTCGCGATTGCCAGCACACGACCGTGCCCAGCCACGGACGGTTGGCTGCGTTTCGCTTTCACCACCTCACGTCCTTATCCATGCATATGAAGTTTTCGCCTTTTCCACTTTCCCAATCTTACCTTCTGGTCGCCGCGATACTCGGCGCTTCCGCCCTTGCTGCCGCCGAAGAGGCTCCGCCCTCCGTCGCTGCGCCCGCGTTGGTTCAGGAAATTCTGTCGAAGAATCCTGAACTTGCGTTTTACCAAGCCGAAATCAGCGCGGCCAAGGCCGGTTTGCGCGCAGCCGCGTCACTCAACGATCCCGAGCTGTCACTCGACCTCGGGCGCAAGCGTGTGCATGAGCCAAACGGCGCGCTCGCCGGCGAAGGGACCGCTTGGTCTGTAAGCGTGCAACAGACTTTCGAGTGGCCGGGTCGCATCGCGCTGCGAAAGGCCATCGCCAATCGTCAGATCGAGATTGCGGAACTCGGCTTGAGCCGGTTCCGCGCTGCGCTCGACGCTCGAGCGCGGACGCTCACGTATGGACTGTTCGCCGCCAACGCCAAGGCCGCCGCAGTCAGGGAGGTCGCCGAGCGCTTTGCCGCCCTTAAGGAAACATTTCTGGCTCGGGATCCCGCCGGCGTTACGCCGTTGCTGGAAACGCGCGTGGTCGAAGCAAGCGAGCTTTCGCTGCAACGCCGCGCGACCCAGGCCGAACTCGCCATCCAATCCGCACTCATTGAATTGAATCAACTGCGCGGCGTCGCCGCGAGCGAGCCACTGCGAGTGGGCACAATGAACTTCGCGTTCAAGGAATCGCCCGAAATCGCCACGCTAATGAACGCGGCTCGCGAAAACAATTTCGACTTCAAGATGCGCCGGGTCGAACTGGAGCAACAGGGTTACGAGGTTCGCCTCGCGCGGAACGAGAAGTATCCCGCGATCAGCGTGAGCCCATTCTACTCGCGCGAACAAGCCGGTGATCGTGAAACCACGGTGGGAATCGGTTTGAGCGTTCCGCTACCGTTGACAGGTCGGACGCGCAGCGGTGTCGATGTTGCCGAAGCACGCCGCCGACAAGCGGAGGCGGCCGCCCTCGTGGCTCAACGCGAACTCGAACGTGACGTTCTTACCGCGGCTCATGCGTATGCGACGAAATCGGCCGAGACGCGTCGCTGGTCACCGGACACGGTAAGCAAATTTCGGGAGGCCGCGGAGGTGGCCGACCGCCACTACCGGCTTGGGGCCGTGCCTATCGCGACCTACGTCGAGATGCAAAACAGCTATCTCGAAGCCGTCGAAGCATTGCTGGAAACCCAGAGCGAAGCCCTGGAGGCCGGGCTGAAGCTGCAACAACTCACTGGTCTCGAACTGAACCTTATCGAATCACGTCAATGAAAACATTTCTCATCGGGCTTCTCGCCACCTTATCACTCGTTGGTCTGTCTGGCTGCAACCGTGCGTCAGCCGAAATCAGCAGCGTCGCTCCAGAGGCGAAACCAGCCGCGCACTACAAGGCTGGGCACGGGCTGCAACTTACTCCGACGGCCACCCAATTCATTGGACTCAAGACCGGTGAGGTGGGCTCCCGCGACATCGGGGAAACAAGGTCAGTCCCGGCGGTTCCCGCCGCTTCGCTTTTACGCACAGTGAAGGGTGACTTCGTGTATGTTTCCAACGGCGATTGGTTGCTGCGGACGCCGGTCAAGATCGGTGCGAACGATGGCGGCTGGTTCGAAGTGAAAGAGGGACTCTACGAAGGCGATACCATCGTCACGCACGGCACCCAAGCGCTCTGGATGGCGGAGTTGCAGGCGGTCAATGGAGGCGTCGGCTGCGCCGACGGACACTGATGCTGGAGCGCGTCATAGATTTCGCATTGCGGCGCCGGGGCCTTGTGGCCTTCGCGTCGCTGATGCTCATCGCGGTGGGGATCTGGTCCGCATCGCAAGTCGCGATTGATGCGGTGCCGGACATCACATCGCCGCAAGTCCAGATCAACACTTCGGTGCCTGCGCTCGCACCGGAGGAAATCGAGGTTTCGGTGACCGCTCCCATCGAGATGGAGATGGCGGGACTGCCCGACATGCTGGAACTGCGCTCCCTGTCGAAGTTTGGCCTTTCCCAAGTCACGATGACCTTTCGCGACGGCGCGGACATTTATCTGCTGAGACAACTCGTGACTGAGCGCCTGTCGCGGGCGCGGGACCGGTTGCCGGCCAGCGTCACTCCCGCGCTGGCGCCGATTGCGACTGGTCTTGGCGAAATTGTTTACTACACGGTTCGGTATCGGGACGACGCGCCGAACAAGCCGGCAGACTCCGGCGAGCGCCTGCGTCAGCTCCGGTTGATTCACGATTACACGATTAAACCGCTTCTTCGCACTACGCCGGGGGTGGCGGAGGTAAACGCAATCGGAGGTTACGAGCGGCAGATCGTCGTTGCGCCGGACCCGAAAAAACTGGCGGATGCGGCCGTGAGTTTCGAGCGGCTCGTTGCCGTGGTGCGCCAGAGCACCGAGAACACCGGTGGTGGCGTGCTCGAACTTGGCGGCGAAGCGATCGTGGTGCGCGCGGACACACGCGCACGGACGGCCGAGGACATTGCCAATCTACCGGTGAAATTTCCCGGAGCGATCAAGCCGCTGCTTATTCGCGATCTCGCCGAAGTTGGCATCGGCTCGGCGGTGCGAACGGGCGCAGCGACGGAAGACGGTGAGGAAACCATCGTTGGCGCTGCCATCATGCTTGCTGGAGAGAATGCGCGCGTCGTGGCGCATGCCGCCGTCGCGAAGTTGCGGGCAATTCAGGAGAAGCTCCCGCAGGGTGTCGTGATCGAAACGGTTTATGACCGCTCGGTTCTCGTGCAGAACACGATCAAGACGGTCGAGAAAAACCTCCTCGAAGGCGCCATCCTCGTCGCAGCGATCCTCTTTGCGATGCTGGGGAATTGGCGGGCGGCCTTCATCGTCACCTTGGCGATCCCCCTCTCGTTCCTGTTCATGCTGACGGGCATGGCTCAGGCCAAATTGAGTGCCAATTTGATGAGCCTCGGAGCAATCGATTTCGGGCTCATCGTGGACGGTGCGATTGTGATGGTGGAAAACATCCTTCGCCATCTGGCGGAGAAGCAGCATAAGCTCGGGCGCGTTCTCACTTCGCAGGAACGGGCACATGAGGTAAACGTCGCTGCGCGTGAGGTGGTGAACCCGATGTTCTTCGGCGTCATCATCATTACCATTGTCTATGTTCCGATCCTGGCGCTGTCGGGTATCGAAGGGAAAATGTTCAAGCCGATGGCGCTCTCGGTCATGCTGGCCCTCGCCGGGTCACTGCTTTTGGCGCTTACCCTCATGCCGGCGCTCTCCTCGTGGTTTCTGGGCGGACGGATCCAGGAAAAAGACGGCTGGCTGGTTCGCGGCGCGAAAGCGATTTACCGGCCGCTGCTTGGACGGGCGTTACAATTCCGCCTGCTGGTCATGCTTGTGGCGCTGGCCCTGTTCGGCGGGTCTATTTTGCTCTTCTTGAAGCTGGGTGCCGAGTTCATTCCGCAACTCGACGAAGGGTCGGTCACGATTCAGATGATCCGTGGCAACAGCGTCGGACTCGCGAATTCGGTGGAGCTGCAACGACAATCCGAGCGGCTCTTGAAAGAGAAGTTTCCCGAGATCAGTCACGTTTACAGCCGAATCGGAACCGCGGAAATCGCGACCGATCCGATGGGTCCAAACGTTTCCGACACTAATGTCTTTTTCCGTCCGCATGAACAATGGCGGAAGATCAACGGGCGACTGGCGACCAAACAGGACTTGATCGAACTCATGCGCGCAGAGTTGGTCGCGACGATTCCCGGCCAGACCTACCTTTTCACTCAGCCCATTCAAATGCGGTTCAACGAAATCATGGCCGGCGCTCGCGCGGACCTCTCGTTGAAAATCTTCGGCGACGACTACACCGAGCTGGAGTTGCTGGCTGCCGCAGCCCGCGATGTCCTGCGGGAGATTCCAGGCGGCGGCGACGTTGAGTTCGAAGCGCTCGGCCGTGTTCCCATGTTGGAGATAACGCCCAAGCGTGATGCGTTGCAGCGACTCAATTTGCACGCCGATGAAATCAATTCGGTGGTCGGCACAGCGCTAGCGGGCGAGGAGGCGGGTGTGCTCGTCGAGGGTAACCGGCGTTTCGAGGTGGTCGTGCGGCTGCCCGAGGCCCAACGACTCGATCTCGCGGGCTTGAGCGAATTGCCCGTGACGACCGAGGAACACCTGCAAGTTCCCCTTGCTCGCTTGGCGGATATCGCGGTGGCGGACCGGGTTGGGACGATCAATCGTGAAAACACCCAACGACGCGTCGCCATTCTCATCAACGTTCGTGGGCGCGACACGGAGAGTTTCGTGCATGAAGCGCAGGAGAGGTTGCGGGAGCGCCTCAAAGTCCCAGCGGGTTACTATTACGAGTTCGGCGGTCAGTTCGAGAACCTGCAAGCGGCCCGTGCGAGGCTGGCCATTGTGGTGCCGGTGGCTCTGGCGCTCATTTTCGCCCTGATTTACGCGAGTTTCGGCAGCGCCCGTCAGGCGTTCATCGTTTACACCGGCATTCCACTGGCGGTCACGGGAGGCGTCTTCGCGCTTTGGGTGCGCGGGATTCCGTTCAGCATCTCAGCCGGCGTAGGCTTTATCGCGCTCTCCGGTGTCGCGGTATTGAACGGCGTGATGATGATTAGCTTCTTCAATCAACTCCGCGAGCAAGGGCGCACGGTTCGGGAGGCGGTGGTGGAAGGCGCACTGACGCGATTGCGCCCGGTGCTGATGACCGCACTGGTCGCCTCCCTTGGGTTTGTGCCGATGGCGATCGCGACAGGCGCGGGGGCGGAGGTGCAGCGACCGCTCGCGACAGTCGTGATCGGAGGAATCCTGAGCGCCACGTTTTTGACGTTGGTGCTATTGCCTGCCCTCTACGATTGGGTTGAACGCGACCGGCGAAACGGTTCCGACAATCAGGAGGACGGCCCATGAGCAAATCCGGGTTACTGGTCCTGACGAGTGTTCTTGCTCTTACAGGCTGCGTCACACCCTTTCGCGCCCCGCCTGATGTAGCGCATATTGAATTGCGAGTCGCTGATTCGTCGGTCGTGACTGTGCCGAAAATCTGGCTCGAACGGAAAAAGGGAGGCGGGCCGCTCGTCATCAGGGGCTACGTAGGTAAGCGCATTGACGCGACGGACACGACCGGCACCCACCTTGATGTCATTCTCTACGATGGCGCTGGCCTGGTCTTACGCCAGACGGTCGAGCAATTCGAGCCGCGGCAAATCCCTCGGCGGCGGCGTATGCCCGACTCTGCCAGCTATCGGGTAGTGCTTGACCCGCTCCCCGCCGGCACTGCGCGCATCGAGGTGCGCGCACATGAGGGTCCCCACTGAATCACAGAGCATTTTCACGGGTGCCTGCGGCCCGTTTCAACTGAACCACAACCACCGATCAACCATGAATACATTACACAAGACCGCAGCTTCGCTGCTGATTTCCCTGTTTATGGCAGGTGTCATTGCCAATGCACAGCCGGCAAATAAGCAGTCCTCACCAATCCAGACTTCGCAGGAAGCGGAGGCGCTTTGCTCGATCTGTTCGCGCTTGGCAAAGGCGAACCCACCGGTTGCGGCCAAGGTGAACGGACGCGTCTATGATCCCAATCTCACCTGCCATCGCGAGCTGCGCTTCAAGCCGACGGCGAACGGCAAAGGCCCTCAAAACACCATTGAATGCATCTGTCGCTAAATTCTTTCAGCCACAACTCATCATGAAACTAAAATCGTTCGTCATTGCCGTCGCTGCTTTTTGCAGCGTCGTTTCCCTCGTCGCCGCCGAAAAAATTGTCGGTGGTCCGAAAGGTGGCCGCTTGCTTGAAGCGGATGGACAGAAAGCGGAGTTCTTTGTCACCGCTGATCGGAAAGTCGAAATCACATTCTACGACGCTGTGCTCAAGCCAGTAGCTCCTGGCGAACAGGTCGTCGCCGTGACGGCAGAACCGGCGGCCGGTCGCGTCAAGCTGGATCTGGAAAAGACCGACACGGGCTACCTATCGAAAACGGCTCTGCCCGCAGGCGATCCTTATCGGGTCGTTGTGCAGATGAGGACGAAGGCCGACGCGAAGCCGCAAAACTTCCGCGTCGATTTCAACATGGAAACCTGCGGGGAGTGCAAGCGCGCGGAATACGCCTGCACCTGTAGCGACTAAGGGTGCATCCGTCGAAATGGCAGCGCAATCAAGCGCTGCCGGAAGGCGAAATTAGTTCCCATGCGCTTTTTGGACACGTCGCTGCCGACACCGATACGCTTCCCAAGGATCTTGGGAGCGTATCGCCAGGCTGTCCTTGTGCCGATTGGGCATCCCGCGTAAGCCGGCGAAGTCAGGTGATCCCGACGCGCAATATCCGGTAGAACCGAAGTAACCATGAGCGAGCCCGGCGACAATAAGGTGAAGCGGAGTAGCGGTTGCAGCGCATGCGGCGACTCGTGTGGTGGAGAGGCTGAATCAAATCGCGCAGAATCGCTCAGTCTGGTCGCATCTGGATTCTTGGTCGGTGCGGCGCTCGTCACCAGGCAGTTTTCTGAGCTAAAGGCCTGGCTGCCGACAGCAGTGGCCATTCTCGCCCTGTTCGCCGGCGGTTGGTTTCTGCTGCCGAAAGCGTGGCGCGCGATTCGGAAGCTTCGAGCCGACATCAACCTGCTTGTGGTCATCGCGACGATTGGCGCCGCGGCAATCGGCGAATGGGTTGAGGCCTCGGCCGTCGTCTTCCTCTTCGGCGTGGCCGAATGGCTGGAAGGGTGGGCGGATCGCCGCGCCCGCCGGGCGACCGAGGCCCTGCTGGAACTGGCGCCGAAGATCGCCATCGTGAAACGCAACGGACAATTTGTCGAAGTGCCCGTCTATCAGGTCGCACTCGGCGAGACCATCGCGACCAAGTCAGGCATGGCCATCCCGCTCGATGGCGTGGTGGTCGCGGGAGAGTCCTCCGTCAACCAGGCGCCGATCACCGGTGAGTCGGTGCCCGTGGACAAAAAGCCGGGCGACACCGTGTTTGCCGGCACCATCAATGGAGAGGGGGCGCTGGAAATCACAGTGACCAAGACAACCGGCGACACGACGCTGGCCCGAATCATCCGGCTGGTTGCGGAAGCGCAGGAACAGAAAGCGCCCACGCAGCGTTTCGTGGATGTGTTCGCCCACTACTACACGCCCGCCGTCACCGTCGTGGCGCTGTTGGTGTTTCTCGTGCCGCCGCTGCTGTTGGGCGGTGCCTGGAGCACCTGGCTCTATCGCGCCTGTGTGCTGCTCATCATCGCCTGTCCGTGCGCCTTGGTGATTTCCACCCCGGTTAGTATTGTCGCCGGACTGACAGCGCTGGCGCGGCGCGGCGTGCTGGTCAAAGGCGGTGCCCACTTGGAAACCGTCGGTCGCCTCAAGGCACTCGCCGTGGACAAGACCGGGACGATCACGGAGGGAAAACCGCAGGTGCTCGGCGTTGAGTTGCTGAATTCGGCGACCCTGCCTCAGGTGCTGGGCGTTGCGGCGGCCATCGATGAACATTCCTCTCATCCCCTGGCCCGGGCTGTGGTTGCCCACGCCAGGGGGCAGAATATCCCCTACGAGCGCGCGTCCAACTATCAGGCCCGTGGCGGGCGCGGCGCCGAGGGCGTGATCGATGGCCACGCCTACTTCGTCGGCAACCATCGATTCGCCCACGAACTCGGAGTGTGCTCGGAAAATGTCGAAACCCGGTTGGCGGCGATCGAGGCCCGGGGACAGTCGGTCATAGTGGTCGGCCATCGACCGCACGACGACTGCAAAGGTGAAATTCTGGGCATCATGTCCATTGGTGACACGCTGCGACCCCACGCCAAGGCCGCGATCTCCGCACTGCACGCGGCCGGTGTCGAGCAAGTGGTCATGCTGAGCGGTGACAATCAGCGCACGGCGAACTATATCGCGCAGCAGGTGGGTATTGACGAAGCTCGAGGCGACCTGTTGCCGGACGACAAGGTGGAGGCCGTGAAATCGCTCCGTGAGAAACACGGGATTGTCGGCATGGTCGGTGACGGTGTGAACGACGCCCCGGCGATGGCAACGGCCACGGTCGGCATCGCCATGGGCGCGGCCGGCACGGACGCCGCCATCGAGACGGCGGACATCGCCCTGATGCAGGATGAACTCGGCAAGATCGCCGATACGATCCGCCTCGGCCGACGCACGCTTGGCATCATCCATTTCAACATCGCCTTCGCCCTCGGTCTGAAGGCCCTCTTCCTCCTCCTTACCCTGATGGGACACGCCAGCCTCTGGCTGGCCATCATGGCGGATACCGGCGCGACCCTGCTTGTCATAGCCAACGCCCTGCGCCTGCTCGCCGCGCCCAAACCCTTCGTCCCATTCGGGCGTATCATGCATTGAGGAATGCAGCTAAACCCTCTCGCGGGGTGCGGTGGGAACCCGACATGACCCTGTGGGGCGTCGGAGGCGGGATGTTGCTCGGCTTCGCTGCCGAAATTTACTGGCACGGAAATGTGTTGTGGATGACCGGAGGCGGTCTCGCCGGTGGGGCAGCCGGGGCCATTTGCGATACGGCCCTGTTCCTCTATCGTCGCTTTCGCAGCAAAAACGAGATGATCAGAGCGGTTAAACCGTGACGACGATGCCCACCTCTGCTGACACAACTGAATGGCTGCCGGCGTAGCTGCGATTCAAGGGCCCAGTCCGCTGGCATCGCGCCCGGACCAAACTCACTCCAGTTTGCCAAAAGGAACCGAGCCGATTGAACGCCTCTGCGTCTTTGGCCGACAGCCCCTCTGCTGTGACAACCTTGGTCGTGATGGTGACCGTGGACGGCTTGGGCATGCGCCAGAACGCTCGTCGTCGTTCGCTTATGGCGCAAACCACAACTCGGCTACCGCGACCATGAACAAGGCCTATGGCGTCCTTGAAAGAATCAAGCTAACCGTTGCTGCCCAATTCATTAAGGCTTCTCTCAAGACAAATCCGTGCCCTGCCCACTGAATTCTCCGTGGTGACGATTCAATAGTCACTGGTGACGTTTTGATTATCACCAGTGACGTTTTGAATTATCCGGAAACAAAATCGGTTGCGGAACTACACCGATACCTGGGGACGGGCGGGGTCGGGCCAGTCGACGTGGAAGAACTTGCCGCGGGGGGCGTCGATGCGCTCGTAGGTGTGCGCGCCGAAGTAGTCGCGCTGGGCCTGGAGCAGATTCGCCGGAAGGCGGGCCGAACGGTAGCTGTCGTAGTAGGCGAGCGCGGAGCTGAACGTGGGGGCGGGCACGCCGTGCTCGGCGGCGAGGGAGACGACCTTGCGCCAGTTGGCCTGCGCGGCCTTCACCGTCCGGTTGAAATAAGGGTCGAGGAGCAGGTTCGCGAGGCCGGGGTTGCGCGCGTAGGCCTCGGTGATCTTCTGGAGAAACGCGGCGCGGATGATGCAGCCGCCCCGCCAGATCCGGGCGATCTCGCCGAAATTCAGCTTCCAGTTGTATTCCTTCTGCGCGGCGCGCATGAGCTGGAAACCCTGCGCGTAGGAGCAGATCTTCGAGCAATAGAGGGCATCGTGGATGGCCTGAATGAGCGCCTTCTTGGAGCCGCGGTAGGTTTTCTTGCCGGGCCCTTTCAGGATCCTCGAGGCGGCGACGCGCTCCTCCTTGATGGCGGAGATGCAACGGGCGAAGACCGACTCGGCGATGGTCGGCGCGGCGACGCCCATGTCGAGGGCGTTGACGGAGGTCCACTTGCCGGTGCCCTTCTGGCCGGCGGTGTCGAGCACGACGTCGACGAAGGCCTTCTTCTTGGTCTGCGGATCCTTCTGCCGGAGGATGTCGGCGGTGATCTCGATGAGGAAGCTGTCGAGCGCGCCGCGGTTCCATTCGGCGAAAATGGCGGATTGCTCGGCGGGCTTGAGGCCGAGGAGGCCGGACAGGAGGGCGTAGGCCTCGCAGATCATCTGCATGTCGCCGTATTCGATGCCGTTGTGGACCATCTTCACGTAGTGGCCGGCGCCATTCTCGCCGATGTAGGCGGTGCAGGGCACGCCGCCGGTCACGGGCCGGCCGGGTGCGGCGCCGGGGATGGGCCGGCCGGTCTGGGCGTCAACCTTGGCGGCGATGGCCTCCCAGATGGGCTTCAATTCGGCGAAGGCGGCGGGGTCGCCGCCGGGCATGAGCGAGGGGCCGAAGCGCGCGCCTTCCTCGCCGCCGGAGACGCCGGAGCCGATGAAGCGGAGGCCCTTTTCGCGGAGGGCCTTCTCGCGTCGGATGGTGTCGGTCCAGAGCGCGTTGCCGCCGTCGACAATGATGTCGTCCTTCTCGAGGAGCGGCACGAGGCCGTCGATGACGGCGTCGGTGGCCTTGCCGGCCTGGA
The DNA here is from genome assembly GCA_964601365.1 of uncultured Opitutaceae bacterium. Classification (GTDB taxonomy): domain Bacteria; phylum Verrucomicrobiota; class Verrucomicrobiia; order Opitutales; family Opitutaceae; genus Didemnitutus. The sequence goes on from CAZRNE010000004.1 coordinate 145,457, forward strand.
CGAGGATGATGATCTTGCGCGGCCGGGCCAGCGAGGCGACGAATTCGTGGAGTGTCTTCGTGCCGACGAGGCCGCCGGGGGTCGCCGGGTTGGCGGCGACAAACTGGTCGGTCTTTTCCGTGGTGCGGTTGTAGACGGAAATCTGGAACCCGTGGTCGGCGATGTTGAGGGCGAGATTCTGGCCCATCACGGCCAGGCCGATGAGCCCGATGTCGGAATGAAACTTGGGCATAACGCCGGCATCATGCCCGGCTGAGAGTCGAAGACGAAACGATTTTTCGTGTATTAGGCTGCCTGCGCGGCCCAACAAAACTTACGGCGCACCCTTCGGGGCTTGCTGCTGCTTCTGCTGATAGCTGCTGCTGGCGCTGGGAAAGAAGGGGGCGATCTTGTCAATGATCGGGGTCATGAAGGCCGGCTCATTGCGGTTATAGATCCAGGAAAAGAAGAACATGCTGCCGCCGATGACGAGCACGAGGCCGAGGATGAACTTGTTGGCCTTGGCCACCTTGCGGCCGATGATGACGAGCGCGACCACGGCCCCGAGGGCGATGGCGATCTTGAGCCACGTCTGCGGGGGGACGGACTTGATGGCGTCGAGCGCGGAGCCGGCGGCGATGAGGTCCATGCGCCACCTGTTATGCGGAAAATTCCGGGAGACCAGTCGAATTTCGGGGTGGCGGCGGGATTAACGAACCTTTGGCGAATCGGCCCCCGGATGCCGGCCCGTCATGGTGCTTTCCTGGCGGTCTGCCACAATTGCTGCGATTCCAAGTCCTCCGGCAGGGCCCGCACCACGATTTCCAGGTCGCGGAGCGCGGCTTCTCTTGCCCCTTGCTTCAGGAGAATCCTCGCCCGCTCCCGGCGCAACTGCGGCGGCAGCCCGAAGCGCCCCTCCAGATCGGCGGCGCATTCGAGGAACACATCGGTTTCGCCGGCCTGCAGGGCAGCCAGCAAGCGGTCCACGAGGACGCGGTGGGCGCGTTTCAGGTGAAACGTGGCTTCTTCCGGCCGGGCGCGGGATTGTTCATAGGCCGCCCAGATGGAGTGGATGTGCGCTTGCTGGCGCGCGTCCCAGACAAAGGCCGGCTGCCTTTCGATGTAGGAAAAAAGCGTGCCGGTATTCCGCCAGATGGAGGCTTGGGCGTGTCCCAACCAAGCAACCCCGAGGAGCAATCCGGCGCCACCTGCCAGCAGGTTCCGCCTGGCCACAGCTGATGCCGTGGAAATGCACCGCGCTAGCAGGACGGCCAGCGCTCCGGCGAAAATCGCGTGCGGCAGATAGACATGCCGGTCCGCCACGGACCATGACGGCCATTGGGTCAAGCCCAGCACCGGCACACACAACCCCGCGACACCAATGACCAGTCCTGCAGTCGCCGGCCACCGGTGCCGGACCAGCCACGCCCCGGCCAGAGAGATGCAGGCCAGCACTGACAACAGTGCGATGAAAGGCCCGTTGATCTGCTCTGGCGCCACCATGGGATTGTTGGGTGTGAGGCCGACCGGCCAGAAAAAGTGGGTCCATACGGCCGCCAGCATTGCCGCCGCCATCTTGGCCCGCACGAGCAGACCAACCTCGTCAAGACCGGGCGCGGCCGGATAGAGCGGTGAGGCGGCGGCGGCGCTTTGCCATGTGACAACCAGGCTGAGCACGGCCGGCAGGGCAAACGCCGCATGCCGCAGCAGCCATGAGATTTGTTCGCGACCGAGGGGTTTCGTTGCCGGCGCCGTGCGAAAGATCCATCGATCCGCCGCGAGCAACCAGAGCACATAGGTCACCCCCACAGGATAACTGAGGTGGCCGCCCAACGCAAAGCACCACGAGAGGCCATACCACTTCCGGGCCTCCGCCCGTCCGGTCGTCTGGGCAAGTGTGTAGCAATGGAATGAGGCGAACAGGAATGCGCCCATCAGCGGGTAAGGCATCGCCGTGACCCATACCGCCGGTTCAACCCGGGCCGGATGCACGGCCCACAGGGCGGCGGCGCCACAGGCGATCCACGCGGCTTGGGGCGGAGAGATTGTCGGTGTGCGGTCGGCCAGCCACTTTTGCATCAACCCGGCCAGAATCAAAGTCGCGCCGACGTGCAGCAGCAGGCTCACGGCGTGCCAAGCGGCGGGGTTGAAACCCCAAAGCGCATGGGTAGCGCGGGAAATGAGCCAAGGGAGGGGTTTGAACCGAAGCGCCATCTCCCCCGTGAACAACCTTGCGAGCAAATCCTTCGACCACGGTTCGGTGATCAATGGATTTTGGGTCACGTTGACCGGATCATCCCACAGGACAAAGTCGTAGCCGATCGAAGAACCGAAGACCACCAGCAGCAACGCCACCAATGGCAAATAAGGCAGCCTCGTCCCCGCGCGATGATGGCCTGGGTCCGAAGTCATCCCGCCTCAAACCTAGGTGTATCGGCCGGCGACGCCGAAGTAGTCGAGAAGCCAGGCTTCCTTCCAGACGCGGTAGCGGCCCTCGGGGGTGATCTTGCCGTATTCCTCGCGGTCGGCATGCGGGAGGAGGAAACCGAGCTCGGTGTTCACCTGTTCCATGAGCTGCTGCTGCTGGTTGATGTCGGCCAGGGGGTCGGTCTCCCAGGCCACGGGGGTTTCGCCGGCCCGGGCCATGCGGGCCCGGTGCCAGGCGACGAGTCCGGGCAGGTCGCGGCGCCAGGGGTTGCGTTCGACAAACCAGTGCTCGGGATAGAAGCCGCCGAAGGGCAGGAAGAAGTTGTCCGAGACGTAACGGCGGCCGGAGGCGGTGTTGGTCGAGAGGCTGTAGCAGACGGTGATGGCGCCGGTGTCCTGCGGGAGGAAGGCGACCTGCAGGCGCAACGTGTGGTCGTGGCTCTGGTAGACCGAGACGCGCAGCCAGATGCCGCCGCCGACCTCGGCCTTGAGCGCCTGCACGGGCGTGAAGCGGTTGTCGCGGAGCCAGTCGCGGACCTTGAGCAGGCGCTTTTGGGTGGGCCATTCCTCGCCGGTCGTGTTGGCGGTGAACTTGGGGAAGAGCGGCAACGGGCTGAGGCTGATGGCGCTGACGCGGAGCCAGTTGAAGACCGATTCGGCGAGAAACCAGAGGAGGAAAGCGGAGGCGCCCACGACCCAGGGCGAGCGGTCGATGAGGCCCGCGCTCTCGTTGACCCACGCGACGAACTGCGCGAACAGCACCCACCGCAGCCAGCGGATCGGGATGGCGAGGATGGGCGAGGCGAGCCGCAGGTTGAGATACAGCAGCACCAGCAGCGGGACCGCGGTGGCGATCAGGTGGAGCGGCGGTTGCATGGCGGCGCAGCGCGGCGCGCGGCCTCAGCTCAGGCGCACCGGCATGATGACGCAGATGAAATTGTCGAGGGTCTTGAAGACGCCGGGGCTGACCTCGTCCTTCAACTCGAAGAAAACCTCGTCCTTCGTCAGCGCGCGGAGCGGGTCCATGATGAACTGGGGGTTGAAGGCCACCTGCAGGTCGGGTCCGCTGTATTGCACGGCGACGGACTCGTGCGACTCGCCGAAGTCGGGCGACGAGGCCATGACCTCGAGGAGGTTGGCGGACAGTTTCATCTTCACGGAATTCGACTTTTCCGAGGTGACGAGGGCGGCGCGGTGCACGCAGTGCAGGAAGAGCTCGCGCTCGAGCTTGATGCGCTGGTGGGTCTCCTTCGGGATGACCTGCTGGTAGTTGGGGTAGTTGCCCTCGACGACCTTCGAGAACAGGAAGATGGAGTCGACAAGGCCGCCGGCGTCCTTGCCGGTCTCGATCTGGAAGGTGGCGCGGCGTTCGTTGAAGGCGATCTTCACCTTCTCGCCCTTGCCGAGGAGACGGAGCAGTTCGGCCACGGTCTTCGCGGGGAGAATGATGGCGCCGGCGCTGTTGGCGGGGATGGTCATCTCCCTGCCGACGAGGGCGAGGCGGCGGCCGTCGGTGGCCACGAGGGTGAACTTGCCGTCCTTGAAGCTGAAATAGACGCCGTTCAGGATGTAGCGGGTCTCGTCGGTCGACTGGGCGTAGGAAACGTTGCTGAGCATCCCCGACAGCTCGCCCTGCTGGAGCGTGAAACTCTTGTCATCGGCCGAATCGGGAAGCTTGGGGAATTCCTCCGCGCCGATGCCCATGATGCGGAAGTTGGATCCGCCCGAGGCGATCTTGGCCTGGTGGTTGGCGGTGGTATCGAAGGCGACGTCGACGTTGGGCAGCTCGCGGACGATGGTCGCAAGGCGCTTGACCGGCAGGGTGATGGAGCCGCCCTCTTTCACCTCGGCCTTGATGCGGCAGCGGATGCCGAGGTCGAGGTTGGTGGTGGTCAGGGAAATGTGGTCCTTCTCCGCCTCGATCAGCACGTTGCTGAGGATGGGCATGGCGGCCTTCGATCCGACGACATTGAGGACTTGGGCGAGGCCGTTGCTGAAATGATCGCGGTTGATTTTGAATTTCATCGGGAGGGAACGCAGGAAACTAACAAAGTCTGATTGAAGAGGGGTTCAATAGAGAAAAGGTATCCGTATTATTATCGGCAACGAAGATGAGGATAACCTGCCGTCTCCGAGTGGAAACCGGACCCAAGGTGGATGTGAACCGGATCGGAAAAGGTGCGAATAAGGGCCGGGTTGTTCACAGCAGGAAGTTATTCCGATTTTTCCTCGCGCATCTTCACAACCTTGCGGCGCAGGGCCCGCATCTGGGCATGGCGCACGCCCCGCTGGTAGTGGGCGAAGAGTCCGTAGGCGATGTAGCCGAGGAACAGGAAGAAGAAGGCGATCTTCTGCAGGGCGATGACCAGGCAGATGCCGACCAGCGCGAGCACGAAGTTGCGCAGCCGGGCCTTGGTCTCCCAGTTCAGCTCCTTGAAGCTCGGGTAGCGGATCGTGCTGACCATGAGGAACGACACGAGCATGAGCAGGAAGGGCAGGCCGAGCGACCACTGGCGCAGGTCGCGCTCGCGCTCGGCCAGGGCGATCAGCAGCAGCACGAGGGAGGCGACCGTGCCCGCCGCCGCCGGGATCGGCAGGCCCACGAAGTCCTTGTTCGACTCCGCTTCGGCCCGGTGCAGCAGCGGGTTGGTGATGACGTTGAAACGCGCCAGGCGCACGGCGCCGCACAGCAGGTAGATGAAGGCGATGAACCAGCCCAGCTCGCGGAACCACTGGTATTCCCCGCGCGGCGCGAGGATGAGGAAGAACACCATCAGCGCCGGCGCCACGCCGAACGACACCACGTCGGCCAGCGAGTCGAACTCCGCCCCGAAGAGCGACGTGCGTCCGCCGAGCCGCGCCAGGCGTCCGTCCAGCGAGTCGAACACGACCGCCAGCAGGATGCACCAGACCGCCTGGGTGTAGAGCTCGAGCGCCGTGAGCCCGACGTGCGCCGCGGCATATTCGCCCGCGTCCGTCATGAGCCGCGCCTGAATGCACTTGATGACCGCGACGAACCCGCAGAACAGGTTGCCCGCCGTCATCAGGTTCGGCAGGAAATAGATCCGGCTCGCCTGCGTGACGTTGTAGGGATTGTCGCGCTGCTCCAGGTCGGGCATGGCGGGTTTTACTTGGTCAGGCTCTCGAGGTATTTCCAGAACTTGGAGTGCTGCTCGAACAACTGCTGCTCCGACACCGGCAGCTTCATGCGGAAGAGCCAGTCCTCAAGCGAGTCCTTGTGCAGGATGTAATGGGTGTGGAGCTTGTCGTCCTGCACCTCGAAGTAGAAACGGAAGTCGCCCGCCCGCAGCCGGTAGAAGTCCTTGCCGTTGCGGTGGAACTTTCCGAGCGGTTCGCGCGGCTGCGCCAGATCGGAGGGCTTCACCCGGCTGATGGGCTCGATCGCCTCCATCTGCGCAAGCTTGTCGAGCCGGTTGAGCTCGCGCATGCTCTGCTCGGAAAACGTGACTTGATACATGGTCGCCCCGATGTAACCGCCCGCCCCACCCCGCGTCTAGGTAATTCAACCCCCATCGCCCATGAAAAAGCCCGCCCTCGCCGCCCTGCTCAGCCTGCTCAGCCTGCTCGCCACCCTGCCCTTGGCCGCGCAGGAGACCCCCACACCCGCATCGTCGGAAAAACAGCGTGCCGCCCGGGAGCGCATCCGGCCATACGACAAGGACGGCGACGGCAAACTGAGCGACGAGGAGAAGGCCGCGGCCAAAAACTACATGCGGGAACGCGGTGAGCAGCCCGAGCGCCGCAAGCAGATGCTCAAGCGCTTCGAC